>NZ_JASORQ010000030.1:0-966 GCF_030222355.1 Clostridium sp. UMB9555A
CTATAGAAAATAAGGATATAGCTCCTAAAACTATAGATGAAAACATTAAAAATAACGGAAATGATATTGGAACTATCCAGGATAAAAGTCCAGGAAGTAAAGAAAATAAAACTATTTCTGAAGATGAGGAAATAACTACAAAACCAGAAGAAATAAAAACTCCTGAAAAGACTATAAATAAAGAAAATCTAAATGAACTAAAAAATGAAAATACATCTGCAGATAAGAAAAATAATGATAGTAATAGTAGTAATACAAGTGTTACTGAAATTCCTGAAGATTTAGTGGAAGAAAAATCTGTTGAAGCTATAAATAAAGCTAAAAATGATATTAAAGTAAACAAAGAAAAAATGAATAATAATATAAGTTCTAAGAATACTGAAAGTAATCCTGAAGCAAAAGAAAATATAGAAGTAGATTCATCACCAGAAGTTACAGAAATTAAGAAAAAATCTACTAAGAAAGTTGAAAATATCAAAAATAATGGACAACAAAAAGAAAAATCTCCAGATAAAAAACAGATTAAAGAAGTATCAACTAAAGAAAGGGTTGAGAGAGTAAAATCATTTATGGGAGTAAGTAATAAGGATATAAAATCTAAAGAAAAGCATTTAGAAAATAAATTAGAATACATTAAGAAAGGAAATAGCAAAAACTTTAAGAAGAAGGGGAGCTAATCATGCTATATAAAACACATTTATCAACATCACTAAATGTTGCAATACCAGCTTTATATCTAAGCAATGAGTTATCAATTTTAACATTAACGGGAGTGGGCTTGGGGAGCCTACTTCCAGATCTAGACACTCCAAATAGTTTTATTGGAAGAAGATTAAAGATAATCTCATATCCCTTAAGTACAATATTTAAGCATAGGGGTTTTCTTCATTCAATAACTCCTGTAATCTTAATATTTATTTTAGGCATATTCTTAAAATCACTATTTATAAAATCTATCGCTTTAGG
>NZ_JASORQ010000031.1:0-900 GCF_030222355.1 Clostridium sp. UMB9555A
AATGGCATAAATACTAAGTTAGTATCTGTATGTGTATTATTCGTAATAACTTTAATAAAGATGATTATTTTAATAGCTGTAGGAATGATACAAATAGGATTTCAACTTATGTCAATTCTTTTAATATTACTACTACCATTTATTATGCTTATTGCCATAGTGCCTTTCTTTGGTGGTACAAATATTATAAAAGGAATGGCAAGAAAGTATTTAGGAACTCAGCTCGGTATAATTGTTAGTAGCTTTGTATTAGCATTACTGGTCCTTGTAGATACTGTTACACTTACAATGTTTCAATCATGGGGAGCTAATTTAATAATAGCTCTTTTAATGCAATGTACTTGTTGGATCATGGTTATTGCCTTTAGAAAACAGTTAATGAATGGGTTAATAAACCTTCAAAATAGAATTGCTCCAGGAACAACAGGAGCATTTAAGTTTGGAGCTAAACCACTAGATAAAGGTGCTGATATTGCAAAGGAATATGCAGTAAATCCAGCTATGGATAGAGCGTATGACATAGGAGATAATTTAATAACTAAAGCTCAATATGCTAAAGAATATACAAAGGGAAATTTAAGTCTTTACAAAGACAGAAAAGTAGCACAAGCTATAGATTTCTTAGGTTCTAAATACGATAATTTAAAAAATAATAAGCCTGAAGATATAGAGAATGTTAATAATCCAAAAGAAAATATAGACGGGGTTAAAGATACAAAAAATAAAGTTAGCTCAAATGAAAATATCAATAAAAAACCTGTAGAAAAATTTGATTTAAATGGAGTTAAGGCCACTAAACCTAGTAATATAACTTCTGAAAATATTCCTAACAAGAATATTAATAACGAAAATAAACCTAATATTGATGAAGAAGCAGTTACTAAAAATGATGTAAAAGAT
>NZ_JASORQ010000032.1:0-440 GCF_030222355.1 Clostridium sp. UMB9555A
CATAAATTAATTTCTGAACCTAACTTACTTAAAGATTTAGATGTGTTTAATATAATTTTATTCAACATTTCTTTATCAGAAGAAGATAAACTATTCTTATCTTCTATTAATAATTTAGCTTGTCTATTTATAATACGAGTTTCTTTTAGAAATTCTAATAATATTTCACCCATATTCTCACCTCGTTTAATTAATATAATATTCCTTTCAGGCTTTCAATTATACTTTCTGCTACCTGGATTACAATACTATTACATTTGCGTATCAGTACAGTCTTTCCCGTTATAAAATTGTTCTTCAAGAGCTTTTCTAACTAGCCAGTAATCTTCAGATGTGAATCCTACAAGTCTCCAGCACTCTAAAGGAGTAAGTTTTCTAACCTTACATTGAATAATCTTAGGAATACTATCAGATCCAGTTACAAGGGTTGGGCTAGCTCC
>NZ_JASORQ010000033.1:0-427 GCF_030222355.1 Clostridium sp. UMB9555A
TAGTGTTCTCAATGACTGTATTAATATAACTCTCTAAAAATTTAACAGTTATATTTCTATAGTTTTCACTTAATTTTGTTAAAACCTTATTCTTAATCCAAGAGCTCTTAACTCTTGCAGCTTTAAGTAACTCTTTAACTTTATTTCTAACATCAACAAGACTTGTACATTTTTCATACATGTCTGCATTAAATTCTTTTGAGTTACTATTAGAATCTATATCTATATTATTATTCCTAATATACCTAGGAGTAGCTTTATTACCTTCTATGCTTGTTGTATCAGGGGTTGTAATGTTTTCATTATTGGGTAATTTATTGGGTAATGGCAGAAAATAACAGTTTCTTTTTTTTACATTTTCAATAATAAGTAAACCTAAATCTTTTAATTTATTTACTATATTTTTTATTTGTTTTAAGCTTATATT
>NZ_JASORQ010000034.1:0-360 GCF_030222355.1 Clostridium sp. UMB9555A
GTTCAAGCGGTAGGAGAGCGTCGTAACCGGGCTGAAGTCGTACCGTAAGGAGCGGTGGACTGGTTACGAGTGAGAATGTTGGCATCAGTAGCGAGATGTGGGTGAGAATCCCACAGGCCGAAAACCTAAGGTTTCCTCAGGAAGGTTCGTCCGCTGAGGGTTAGTCGGGACCTAAGCCGAGGCCGAAAGGCGTAGGTGATGGACAACTGGTTGATATTCCAGTACCACTACCATCGTTATTATCGATGGCGTGACGCAGGAGGATAGTGTGTGCTAGCTATTGGATGCTAGTCTAAGCGTTTAGGCAGTGAGAGTAGGCAAATCCGCTCTCATAATGCTGAGGCGTGATGGGGAAGGTTC
>NZ_JASORQ010000035.1:0-355 GCF_030222355.1 Clostridium sp. UMB9555A
GTTAGTACATTTTGTTGCTACTTCAGGATCTTCTATCTTTATCTTAAAATACATACAATTGAATTCTTTATATTTATCAAAATTCTTACATAAGGTACACTTTCTCTTATTCATCTTACTTCACCATCACTTTACTTCTTATAAAATCTATTAATATCTAAATAAATTCAAATTTACATTTAATTTATATATTGACTTTTTAAGTTTTTAATGATTAGATTCCGAGTACCCTCAAAATGTACATAGTTATCCTGTCCAATTTAATAAAAAAAGAACAAGATAACTATGTCACCGAATTAAGATCCCTATGCAGAGCCTCGCCACATTAACCTATGGTCCCGGTAACAACACATTA
>NZ_JASORQ010000036.1:0-346 GCF_030222355.1 Clostridium sp. UMB9555A
AACATGAGATAGTTAATTATTGTGAAAAGGATAGGTATGCAAGTTATGCCTATAGTAAACTTTTTAGGTTATCTGAAGCTAAGAATTTATGGGATGTTAATTGGGTTGATGGAACACATTTTAAAGATATAGATCTTATAACTTATGGCTTCCCATGCACTGATATAAGCTTAGCTGGAAGCTGTAAAGGAATAATTAAAGGTGAAACAAAATCCGGGCTGCTATTTGAAGCACTAAGGATTATAGAAGAAGCTAGACCTAAGGTTGCCATAGCCGAAAATGTTAGAAATTTAGTAAGTAAAATGTTTATTTCTGATTTTCATAATTTAATTAATGAATTAGATAG
>NZ_JASORQ010000037.1:0-315 GCF_030222355.1 Clostridium sp. UMB9555A
ATCTTTAGCTCAGCTGGATAGAGCAACGGCCTTCTAAGCCGTGGGTCAGGGGTTCGAATCCCTTAAGGTACACCATATGGTGGGCGTAGTTCAGTTGGTAGAGCACCAGATTGTGGCTCTGGGTGTCGCGAGTTCGAGTCTCGTCGCTCACCCCATATTGGGATATCGCCAAGCGGTAAGGCAACGGACTTTGACTCCGTCATTCGCAGGTTCGAATCCTGCTATCCCAGCCAAAATGTGATTTGCTAGCTCAGTCGGTAGAGCACGTGACTTTTAATCACGGTGTCCAGGGTTCGATTCCCTGGCAGATCACCA
>NZ_JASORQ010000038.1:0-298 GCF_030222355.1 Clostridium sp. UMB9555A
TTCATATTACCTCCTATATTGAAAATAAGTTTATTAAATGAAATTTTTGTATTTCTAGCATTAATATTACAATGCTTGTTCCTAGTATAACATATTCTTTTAGGCCACCGGTTCTATATCTTATAATACCTAATGGCATTTTAATATCTTTATTATAGAAAGGTAAAAACCACTTTATTCCGCTTTCTGAGAAGGTATCTCCTACTAAGTGAAGTAAATAACCTAAAGCGATAGATTTTATAAATAGTGATTTTAAGAATATGCCTAAAATAAATATTAAGATTACAGGAGTTATTGA
>NZ_JASORQ010000039.1:0-293 GCF_030222355.1 Clostridium sp. UMB9555A
AATATTTCTACATTAATTGCTATTACATTTATAACTTTTTTTTCTACTTTTACCTTCTTTATAAATCTATTTTTAGAGTAAACTTCTATCCATTTTAAACTTCTCCAAATTGATAATTTTCCATTAACTGAATCAAAATTATCCTTCTCTAAAAGTTTCTTTACAATCTCATGATTTATATATAATTCTGATAAGTTGTTATTATAAATTGCAAGTCCTTCTTTAAGAGCATACCTAACAACTTTTCTATACTCCAAAGCATATTTATTTAAATCTTTCACCTAATAAATTAA
>NZ_JASORQ010000003.1:0-435621 GCF_030222355.1 Clostridium sp. UMB9555A
TATAGGATATTATTAAAATATATTACTAATTATTATTTTTAACCTATAAAAGAAATTGTAATTAAAAAGTGCATTTTGTTTTTGACACTTGAGTTCATAAATAAAATGCTATTTATAGATGTTGTATATAACTTCCATTTAATTACCTAATAAATTTACTTAATCATATATATAAATAATAAAATTTATCTGAAACTAATCTTCTTTCGTTATATTAAACCCTTTCCAATAACTTGGATGATATGAAGTATATATATTTTTAAAATTATTTATTTTTAAAAACTTAGTAACATTATCTTGTAAATCACTTGTGCATGCATTTATTATAAGTTCTGGTTTATATTTATCCATTCTTTCTTTAAATTCATTTTTAATCTTTTCTTCTTTCCATATTTTTTTCCAACATCTATTTCTTAAAGTTTTATATTTACCTTCTAATTTATTGTTATGGTACATATATAATGATGTTTGATATTGTATAGGATTTGATATTATTAGCTTATATTTATTTTCTTCATTAGAAAACAAATCTTTTTCTAATTCCTTCAATTCTCTTAATACAGTTAAAATGTTCATATCTATAAGCCTTCCAGTTTCTCCTTGAGCAGGCGCTATAGCAAATCTATTAGAGTCATATTCATCGCTATGAGGAGATTCAAGTAATAAGACAATATTCTTATATTCTTCTCTTTCTTTAGTACTTCTATCTTTATAATTAGATTTACCAAATACCTCTAAATCTTGTTCTAATTCTTTTTTATATAATTTAGTTTTATCACCAAAAATTAAATACCTATATACATCATTAACCTTTGAAAGATTTAAGTTTAAATTCTTCATTTTAGTAAATTTTCTTATTTTACTAGCTACATCCTTATCAATATCTAATGCTATGTTTAACCCATTATCTAAATTCAAATTTATACTAGTATATTTTGTTTTTTTAGTTTTATTTTTACTCATAAATACTCATATCTCCTTAAATTACTTTACTTCTAGTTATTATAAATCCATCCTTATCCCATAATCTCTAAGCCAATCTTTTCTAATTTCATAATCACTCATTACTGAAGATACTAATTGCCAAAATTCACGAGAATGATTCATATAATACATATGACACATTTCATGGACAATTATATAGTCTAGAACTGTTGATTTAGCCATTACACATCTCCAGTTAAATAACAGTTCGTTTTTACTTGTACAACTAGCCCATCTTTTCTTTTGTTCTTTAACTTTTATAGCTATTGGTTTTTTATTAAAGAATCTTTGATAGTATTTTATTCTTTTGGCAACTTGTTCTTCAGTTTTTTCTCTATACCATTCTTCCATAGCCTTTTTTATTATTTCATCATTTTTTTCCTTTACGTAAACATGAAACTTTCCCCTAAATAATTTTACAAATGAATTATTCTGTAAAGTTTCATCTACATGAATTTGTAGTGAATAGTTTCTTCCTAAGTACATGAATGATTCGCCATTAACAAATTCTCTTTTAACTTTCTCTTCTTGTATATGTCTAAATTCAAAAAGCTTTTGTACTATCCAAGCTCCTTTTGACTTAACTATCTCCTTAATTTCATCTTCAGAAGTATTAATAGGAGCAACTACTAAAATATTTTTAGGTGGCTCTACAGAAATACTTATAGTTCTTCTATCTCTAAATTCAATTCTGAATTCTATTTCTTTTGTTCCAAATTGTATTTTACTTTTCATATTCTACCTCAGATTTTAATCATTCTGCTTAGAATTATATATAATTAAACTACTTCAAAATGTATCTTAGCTAAGTTTAGAAGTGGTTCTATTATTTTTTCTCTAACATCCCTAGGAATTTTTTTAGCATACTTTTTGATTAGCATAAGCTTTATTCCTCTCTCAACATCATTAGTTTTTGAAGGATTAGTAACCCAGTCAATTCCACTGACATCTTCAACTACAGTTCTAACATCTTTGGCTATTTGTTTAGAAAGTTCTACTGTTTCATCAGATATGTAGCAAGCTTTTTCTTCCTTAGCTATGAATTCTTCTCCACCATCTTCTAAGTATTTTTTTACTACTTTAAAGAACGCAAACTCTTTCTCATCTAGCCCTAAATCACTAGCCTCATTAGCAGCTCCATCTTCAACATGATTCTTAATAAACTTATTTAATCTTATTTTTCTTTCAATCCAATCATTTTTTGTTTCATCTAATATCTTTTGAAGTCTCTCCAATAGAGAAGCATAATAAACTGGATTTTCTTTTCTTCTAATATTAATTGTATGCTTAATTGCATGTTCCATAGCAGATGCTTGAGCCTCATCTGATTTTAGAGTGTTTATCTTACCTTTAAAATCTTTTTCAAATAATGTTATTGGTTCAATCCAACTTCTAACTCCTAGTGATTTTAAATGAGTTTCTATTATTTCTCTAACCTTTTCTCCACAATCAGCAATATCTATTGATTCACTTGGACTAAACTTAGCTTTAGCAGCCGCTCTAATATATGATAGCCATTTCAAATCATTTAATATTTCTGTATCAACATGTGATGGTAAAAGACTTTCAACTGCCCCTGAGAATTTTCTATACATTAATTCAAATTCAGCTCTTTTATCTTCTGGCTCAATTTTATTCACAAGAGCATCTAAATTATTTTTATCCACACCTCTAAACATAGACATTATAGATTCTCTATAAGATAACATTTCATTATATAAATCATCTAAAGATTCCATAGGTTTACCTAATTCTTCTTTATCAAATATAGCTAAAGCATCTTCTAAGTAATTTGAAATCCCATAATAATCTACTATATATCCACATTGCTTTGTAATATTTTCTTTTACTATTTCTCCATTTTCAAGTTGTCTCTCAACTTCTCTTGTTGATGTTCTATTAACCCTTGCAATAGCTTGAAGTAAAGTATGTTCTTTTAGTGGTCTATCAAGATACATAACCTGTTCAATAGGTGCATCAAATCCTGTTAATAACATATCTTTAACTATTAAAAATGTTAACTTGTCCTTATTTATAGGTTTCTTAAATCTTTTTATTAACTTTTCTTGCTCTGATTTTGTAGTAAAATGCTTTTTTAAGTGAGGTTTATCATTATTATCTCCTGAGAATATTACTTGAGCTTCAAATCCTTCACCTAATATTTCTTTCATATGTCTATTTAAAGCATCATAATATTTTACACAAGCTTCTCTTGATACACATACAATCTGTGCTTTAAACCCATTAGGAAGTATTTGTTCTTTATAGTGTTTTAATAAATCTTTAGCAATTTCATCAATTCTATCTTCTGATTCAACAATAGTTTTTTTATTAGCATATTTTTGTTTAATAGCTTCTTTTTCTTCATCAGTTCTATCTGAAAAAGCTTCATCAAATAATTCTTCTAAAGATTCACCTATTACTTGTAAGTCTGGTCTTCTACCTTCATAAACAATCTTAACAGTAGCACCATCATCTACGGCTTGTTTAATAGAGTATTTATCTATATATCCTCCAAAAGTTCTTGGTGTTGATTTATCTTCTTTATCTATTGGAGTACCTGTAAATCCAATAAAAACAGCATTAGGTAATGCCTTTCTCATATTAGCTGCTGTGTCCTTATATTGACTTCTATGAGCCTCATCAGCCAATACAATAATATTTTGTTTTGTGCTTAAAACAGGATACTCAACAGCATATTTTTGAGTTAATCTTTCTCCATCAAGCATAACTTCCTTTTCTTCAGTTTCACTTTGAAATTTCTGAATAGTAGTCATTATAATTTGTGGTTGAGGATTCGATAATAATTTTTTCATTTTATCAATCTTATCAGCTCTAACAGGAGTAGTTATTTTACCTAAAGTTCTTTCAAAAGTTCCTGCTATTTGCTTATCAAGGTCAATTCTATCTGTTACTACAACTATTGTAGAATCTGTTAATCCTTGTGTTCTCTTAATTTTTCTAGCTAAGAAAACCATAGTTAAAGATTTACCAGACCCCTGAGTGTGCCAAACAACTCCACCTCTTGAAATCTTATCTTTTCCATTTTTAATTTTATTAAGAGCTTTATTTACTGCTCTAAATTGTTGATATCTACAAACCTTTTTAATTACAACTCCATCTTCTGCCTCAAAAACTATAAAATTTCTCATCAAATCTAAAAGATTTTTCTTTTCTAAAAATCCTTGTAAGAATATATTTTGTCCACAATTTTTATAATCTTCAACTTCTTCAAGTTTAAATGGATATGGGTCTTTCCATTCTAAATAGTAATTATAACTTGAACTTATAGTTCCAACATAAGCATTATATCTATTTAAAATTCCAGTAAAAAAATTAGTATAGAATAGCTTTGGAGCTCCTTCACCTAAAGATTCATCTCTAGCATTCATATATCTTTTTAACTGTTCATAAGCTTGTTTTTTTCCAATACATTCATTATTTCCCTTTTCTAAAAAAGGAGATTTAGCTTCTAAAACAACTACTGGAATACCATTAATAAAAATAACTATGTCAGGAAATATAGACTTTCCAGAAAGAGTTTGAACTTCAAACTGCCTGACAACTAAAAAATCATTATTATCAACATCATCCCAATCTATAAAATGAACTGTCTGTGGCTTTTTCTGTCCGTTCCCAAACAAATCCTGTTCAACAGTAAAAGTTAAATCTACTAATGCATCATATATCTTTTCATTTATCTCTAATAAACCACTTCCTAGATTATCTGCTCTAGAAATATGTCTAATTGCTCTATCTAAATTCTCTTTATTCATCCATGGATTAAGTCTTCTTAAAGCCTCTCTTAATCTATCAACTAAAACAACATCAGCTAAAGAATCTCTTGCTCCACTTTCAGGAGTTAAATCTTTACCATGAATAAAAGAATACCTTAAATTCTTCTCTAAATACTCAACTGTTGGTAATTCAACCAAGGTTTCTTCATTCCCTAATAATATCATTTTTATCCCTCTGACTTAATTAATTATTTGTTTAAACAACATTTTTTATACTTCTTACCACTTCCACAAGGACAGGGGTCATTTCTTCCTATTATTTGCTTTTTAAATATATTCTTAGTTTTAAAATTTGGATGTTTATATGTGACTCCATGTTTCTCAAAATATATTTTATCTATTAGATTATATTCTAAAGTAGGCACATAAATATATTCTTCATTCTCTTCTAATCTATCCTTTGAAAAATAAACTTCTAATACTTCTAGTTCATCACTTGCTATAAATTTATCATGCCTAGATATTCTCCAATTTATATAATTAATAAAATCTTCGGTCCCTTTTTCCATATAAATTAACATATCAACCAAATTTTCTAAATCATATAGATTACAAGACCAAGCGTATTCATCACATTCCCCTAATGATAGTAATGGACTCATGTTTATATTTAATGGACCAAACTGTTCTAAAGTTATTATAATAGTATATATTTTCTTGTAATTTTTCTTATATAATTTAAAAGGATTTACCTTATCTTTATATAACGTAACGTCTTCACTACTTAATATAAACTTCTTTAACTTATTAGCCTGTTCATAACCTCCCCCTATTCCTGATTTTGAATTAAAATGGTCTACTATTCGTTTGTATGCTTTATCAGGGTTAAATAAAGGTGCTTTAGTTTTTGAACTTTTTATTTCAATTATGAATAATTCTTCTTTATATTCAATTAACAAATCATGTTCTTCAGAACCATATATTTCACATACAGATTTATAATATTCAGCTTCTTCTCCAAATATTTTTCTAAATAAATTTAATGTTAATTCTTCTGTCTTATTTCCTCTCGCTTCGTAATATTTTATTTTATTTTTGTTGTCCAACTCTTCTAAAAAAGATATTACATATTTATATATAGCTGATAGTACTATTTTAGGATTGACTATAAACAATCTATATTCATCAATCCAACATAACGGCTTGTCTTCAAAAACATTATTTTTATTGTAATATAAAAAGTCTCTTGACTTTCTTTGTAAAGAAAATAACTCTATAAGTTTATTTCCTTTTAATTCTCCATATTTTTTAATTATATCGCTTTTATAAACAATGAATACATCATTCATCTTTGTTAAATTTTCTTTATTAAAACTTTTAGCTTGATTCAACATATATTCATATGCTTCTTCAACATTAGATTTAGATTTAATTTCTACTTTCTGCATTAGTTTTTGATATTGTTGAACAAATTTTGAATATCCACCTTTACTCTCTTCCATACTTTTTGAAAAACCACTTCTAATGAATTCATAAAAACTTATAAATTCAGAAACACTTATTCCAATTTCCTCAACCAAAATATTATCAAATGGTTTAGCAAATAAATTTAATCTTTCAATAATCTGCTCTTCGTATCTTAATATGTCTGTATTAAAATATGATAAAAAAACTTGCATTGAAATCTGTCTTTTTTTCTTTTCCATATCATTTAAGTTTTGTAATTCTTCTATACTCTTATCTTCTGGAATAAAAAATTTCATATAGTCATCTGTTATACTTTTTAACTTTTTCTCTATTTCTTCAAATGAATTCATTTCATCTTCGATTAATTCTTCTTTACTATCTTCATCTTTTTTGTAATCAGTGCTCATTAATAATCCAGCTAAATAAATATATTGCTTATAAGGTGAATCTAAAATTGTCTTATTAAATATATTAGAATTATCAGCAAAATCATCTTTATTATTTGAGAATGTTATAAATTTCGTTGCAATATAACCAAGTATATCCATAGTTTCATATTTTGATAAAATTTCTTTCAGTTCATTTATTTTTTCTATCATCGTTACACCACCACTTAATAATATTTATTGATAAAAGATTTAAATTCAAACTATAACCCCCCTTGAATTGGGTGGTTTAGTTTAATAGTAGAAGTATATATCACTATATATACGATTTTCTAATTAACAACTTATATATAAATTATTTTTTCACTGGCTAAATATTATTTTTTTATAATATTAACTAATATAATAAAAAATAATTTAATAAATTCTTATTTTTCCTTTTAATAAATTTTGCATTAATCCAGTTTTTAAAATTTCTAATTTTTCCTTTTTATTTTGATATTGTTTTATTTTTTGGTCTAATGTCCTTAATATTGAATATATTTTTTCTTGCTCCTCAATCGGAGGTATCGGTAATTTCATATCTAGTATTGTATTCTTCGAAATATTATATCTAGTTGAGCCTTGAGCTCTTTGAGATATGTATTTTCTTACCAAATTACCCCTTAACAAATACTCTGCAAATTTAGGATTAAGTGTATTAAAATCATTTAACCTAAATCCAAAACAAAAACTATTTAGATATAGTTCTCCAATATCATTCAACAGTACTGAACTCATACCAGCCTCCTCAGGTGTTTCTGATGAAGTTGTAAAAAATATATCTCCAACTTTAACCTTATTTTGCTTTTCCCCATCTAATATTTCAACATACTCTAAATACTTCTCATCGACTTTTGAGTTCATAAAAATATTTTTATATGGAATATATGCTTTTCCTTGACCAAAGTTTTCTTTTGATTTATTGGTTAGTCCAGAATATGTTTTACCTAAATCTTTTAATTTTAATACTCTCCAAGATTTTGGTATATCTCCTAATTCGGTTTTCTTTAACTCTTTATTTTTAATCCCTTTTTGTAAAAACTTTTGCATTAATCCTTCTTTTAACTTCTGTTTTTCTCTCATTAGTCTTTCTGTAATATATATTTGGTCATCTATAGTTGATAATATAGATGCTATTTTTTCTTGTTCTTCTTTAGTTGGTAATGCTATTTTAAAATCTTTAAAAAAACTTAAACCTATAGTTTTTATAGTACTGCCTATTGCAATTCTTTCAAACAACTTCTTTTTACTAAATAAATAATAATATAAATATAAATTATTTATATTTTCTCCACAAACATAATTTATAAAATGCTGACTTGTCGCCATAGGCTCTAATTTTGTTATTCCTACTTTTCCAACGGTTGCATCCCTAGATAAAACGACTGTTCCTTTAGGTAGCTTTACTGCCGAAGAATTTTCTATTCCTAATTCAGTCGTATAATCTTCTGTATTCTCAATATATCTATTATCTAATTTTTTTGTATCTTTTAATGATATCCATGGAATATTTCCATTCCAATATTGTTCCTTTTGCTTATTAGGAGTATGTCCTGAATATCTTTTTGCCACATTATCTATATACTGTATTTTCCATTCATTAGGTATCTCTCCTAACTCAGTCATTTTATAGCCTTCTCTTGTTTCTTTTTTCACTTATTAACTCACCGCCTTACAGAACATCAAATCCTAATTCTTTTAGGTATCCATTAAGTTTCTCTTTTGTTTTTACTTCTGCTTCTTCTAACTCTTTTATTTCATTTATTACTTTTTGTATATCTACTGGTTCTTCTTCTTCAGTTGTATCAACATATCTGCTTATATTTAAGTTACATTCGTTTTCTTTTATTGTTTCTAACTCTACTACATTTGCATATTTTTCTACATCTTCGAACTCATCAAATGCAGTTATTATTTTTTCTATATCTTCTTCTCTTAATTTATTTTTGTTTCCTTCTTTTATAAAATCATTGCTTCCATCTATAAATAATATTTTATTTTTTCTTTCTTCTGATTTTGCTTTATTAAGTACTAGTATAGCTGCTGGTATTCCTGTTCCATAAAATAAGTTTTGTGGAAGTCCTATTACCGCTTCTATTAAATCATTCTCTATGAATCCTTTTCTTATTTTACCTTCTGCTGCCCCTCTAAATAAAACTCCATGAGGAACTACTGATGCCATTTTACCTTTCATATTTAAACTTGCTAACATGTGTTCAACGAAAGCTAAATCTCCATATGACTTTGGTGGTATTCCATAAGCAAATCTATGAAAAGCATCATGTGAAGCTTCTTCTACTCCCCAGTTTTTAAGTGAGAATGGTGGATTTGCTAATACCTTATCAAATACCTTTAATGCTCCACCTTCTGTATGCTTTGGTTCTCTTATAGTATCACCTTTTTGAATATCTGCTCCCTTTGCTCCATGGAATAACATATTCATTTTACAGATTGCCCAAGTTGAAAGGTTTATTTCTTGACCAAATAAACTTAAATTCTTAGGATTTCCACTATGCTTTTTAACATACTCTATACTTTGAATAAGCATACCACCTGAACCACATGTAGGGTCATATATTCTATCTCCTTCTTGTGGTTTTAAAATATTTGTAATAACCTTAACAACCTCAGTAGGAGTATAGAATTCTCCACCTTTCTTACCACCCTGGTCTGCAAATTGTTTTATTAAATACTGATAAGCATCCCCTAGCATATCTTCTGATTCTAAGTTTGAGTTTGCTAAGTTTACTGTACTAAATAAAACTAAAAGCTGTGCTAATTTTTTATCTGGCACCTTTTCCTTGTCATTATAGTTAGTTGTGCTTAAAACTCCCACAAGTTCTGAGTTTTTAGGTTCGTCTTCTAAAGCTTTAAATGCTTTATCTAATTCTGGTCCTATATTTAAAGTTAAATTTCTAAGTTTCTCCCATCTAGCTTGTTCTGGAACAAAGAAAGTCTCATAAATACTAGGGTCTTCTAAAAGTTCTCTTACCTCCTCTTTATCTAAGCCATCTTCTAAAAACTCTTTTCTTCTCTCTTCTCTTTCTTCATTAAACTCATCATTTAATCTTTTTAAAAATAACATTCCAAATATATAATCTTTATACTCAGCAGCTGATAATTCTCCTCTAAGAATATCAGCACATTGCCAAAGCGTTGATTCTAATTCTTGTAGTGTAAGCTTTGCCATAAATTAATCTCCTTTATTTTTAATCTTATATTAATTTTATCATAATAATATTAAATATTGTTTTAATAGGTATAACAAATTTAAACAGTTATGTTTTTATATACTATTTATTAAACACTAAACATATATATTATAGATATTACTATTATAAAGGAAAGTTTAATGAGTAAAAATCCATATCTTCATTCAGTAATAAAATATTTAAAAGACAAAAAGTTTTCAGAAATTATTAATTTAAAACCAAATGAAATAAACAAATTTATTAGAAAAATAAATCTGATATTATTTCATCTTTAAATTTATCTGAAGATAACTTTAATTCTTGTAGAAGCTATATATCTATTTGCTTAAAAGCCATAATAATTATAAATTTTCTTTCAAATGAGGAAGTTAATATATATAATAAATTGTTACAATGTAAAAGCACTAAAGAAGTAACCTATTTATTAAGAGACAAAGAAAAACTTCCTTTCTATCTTTATGATAATATTTCTGTGCAAATTAGAAAGGAAATTAATTCAATAAAAGAATCGAAAACACCAAACATTTACAACAAAGAAAATTTAGAAGAAGTAAAACTTGAGCAAACTAATCTTGAAACTTCAGAAAAGATAAAGCTTAATATAGATTCACTCATTACTTTAATAAAAAATAATAACTCTCTAGATAAAAACTTAAATAATTGTACTGATAAAGAAATTTACTCTTTAATAAAAGAAAATTTCAATGAAACCTATGAAATTTCTGATGAATTAATCGATGAATATATTGATATTAAAAACTCTTCTGAATCTATAGAAATTGATGAAACTATCAATATTGAGAAAGTTAATTTAATCAACAAAGAGCTTACAGACCAATTAGCTGTTCTTCAAGAAAACTTTAATAAAGTCTCCTTAGAAAATCAAAACCTACTTAATGAAAAAGAATCTTTACTTGCTGAAATAGACCGTCTTAATAAGGATATAGATAAATATAAAAACAAGTCAGAAAATCAAAAAGTTGAAAACTTAATTTCAATGAAATTAAACACTTTTAATTCTTTATTAAATAACAATTCTCCTGAAAGACAAATAACTATAAAGGATTTTATTCTAGTTAACATATCTAAGTTTATTGATAAACATAATCTAATTAAGACTGAAAATCTAATATCACAAAATCGTGATTTATACTCAGAAATGGTCCAAATATGCTTATTATCTTTTATGCATGAAAATTTACTTTTTTAAGTTATACAATTCATAATACTTGTCCATAATATAAATGTATATTTGTTGTGAGGAGTGTAATTAATGAGTAAATTAATAAATAATGCTGGGAATTTAATAAGGTCAAAACGTAAAGAAAAAGGCTATTCTATTCAAGAATTATCCAAACTCTTAAATGTATCGCCAGGTTTAATAAATAACATAGAAAATGGTAAGACAGATACCTTTAACAAGGAGATTTTTAATCATTTTTAAGTCTTTCAGTCATACGTTCGATATGAGATTTAATGTTATTTTTAGAATTACTTTAATTTTTGTATCTCATGCTTATTAATTAGACATTGCTCCCTATATTCCTTGACTTTTTCGCTTATCTCCTCATATCTAGTATTAAATCCTCTAAGATGATGCTTTAGCATCATTGGGTCATTCCTGTAGGTATCCACAAGCTTATCTGGATTGAATGTTAGCATTATTTCTTTAGATTCTTCATCTCTTTTAGTAACATAAAGATGGTTTAACTCTTCTATGTGCTCTTTTATTTCTTTATTTCGGTTGAAGTAACGATAATCAAAATCTATGCCAAAAGTAGCTTCAACATATCTGGCTAATTTAGAAGCATCTATTTGCCCTATAACTTTAGTATTCCTAATGTAGTGTTCTATAAATTCCTTTAAATCTTCCGTTGTATATTTAGATTTTCTCCCTCGCTTATTCTTTTTACTATTCTCTAACTCAGACATAAGTCATCCTCCTTTTCCACACCATTTATTATATAATCTGCAATCATTTCGCCCTTTTGAAATTCTAAAGATTTCATTTTATTTACGCAAGCCATATATTTATTTTCAAAATCCTTAATCTTCTTATGGTGTTTAATAATGTATTGCATGGTCCTTATTTCAGAACTTAATTCATTAGAAAGTGATTCTATCTCTTCCCTAATAATACTCAGTTTATTCTTAAAATGTATTGAAAAGTCTAAGGTGTGGTTGTTTTTATGCCATATTTATCACAAAGAGGGCTAACATAGTCTTATTTTATTAAGTTTTCAAATCATTAATAACTTTCTCTTCTTTAGAATTGCATTTCTTAAATTTATTAACTTGCTTACGTTTATAATATTTTTTTATGCACATGGCTATTACTATATTTATCTCAACCAATATCACAACAGTTAAAACTATTTCATAAAGACCAAGTCCTATTCCGATACCTAAAGATGCTACACAAAAAATTTCTGCTCCAGTAGTTACCCCATTTACTTCAATTCTTTCTCTATCATTAATAGTAAAAATAACACCTCCAGCAACAAATCCTATTGCAGTAATTATATTGGCTATTAACCTTGACTTATCTGCTCCTTCACCTAATCCATGTATAGATATTAGTGTCAATAAACAAGATGTTATACATACTATAGAAAATGTTCCTATTCCAGCTGCTTTTTTCCTTCTAGTCCTTTCGAATCCTATTATTAATCCAATAATTGAAGCTATTGCTAATTTAATTAGTTGAATATATATATCTAACATATTTAACCTCAATATAAAATAAATGTTATACTACTAAAATATGAATTTAAATTTAACTTTGGTATCAAAATAAGTTTAAATCACTTAAAATATTTTAACTTAAATATAAATATAAATGATATTTATATTTACCAATTGGTTTCATATTTATTTTTTTCTTAAATACAACTTAAAACCTGACTAATACTAACTTCGCCCTATATGATACCATTCAAAACTTCCTCATAACCAAGCCCCGAAATGACCTGAGCTCCCAATCTAGCATAATCAATTTTTATTACACTTCTTATATAATAATTATCTTTTATGGCTTCGAACACATCCTGACCTAATCTTATTTCTATTAAAGAAACTATAGCTGCGCCTACACAAACTAATATTTGTGTTCTAAATCCAGCAGCTCTATTATGATACTCTCTTTCATAACCTATAACACCTCCAACTATTGTTGCTAATAACAACCTTATAATTATATCTTTAAAACTTAAAGTTAATCCCATAATAAACTCCTCAAATACTTTAAATGAACTTATTATAAGATATGCTAAATAAATGTTAAAATATTTAGTCTTAATTCATATTAGAATATTTTTATTTTAAAATTAATTTAAACAACATATTTATATAAAGTATGTTATTAAATATAAAATAAATATTAACCTACTTATTAATGTCTACACTATTAAATATTCTTTAACCTATAAAATAGTTGTTAAAATCTAAAAAAATATAGGCTTAAATATATTTAGATTTTTAATCACTCTAAACATACTTAAACCTAATTTACTTATTTAAAAACTTCTATCTAAATATATCTAATTTTAATTTATCTGCTATTTCCTTTAGAAGTTTCATACTAGCAACACTATTTCCTGGTACATCTAAGGCTGGACTAAATAATCCTATACCACATTTATTAGGAACTGAAGATAGTATTCCTCCTCCTACACC
This sequence comes from Clostridium sp. UMB9555A, assembly GCF_030222355.1. Taxonomy (NCBI): domain Bacteria; kingdom Bacillati; phylum Bacillota; class Clostridia; order Eubacteriales; family Clostridiaceae; genus Clostridium; species Clostridium sp. UMB9555A. The sequence goes on from NZ_JASORQ010000003.1 coordinate 13,504, forward strand.
ACTTTTAGATGGTAGTCCAATATGAACTGAAAAAGCTCCTGATTCATCATATAATCCGTAAGTAGTCATTAGTGATTTAACAACAGTGGCTGTTTCTATTGAAAATAATCTTTCACCATTCCAAGGCATAACCCCTTCATTAGCTAATACAGCACCTAATCTTGCTAAATCCTTAGCTGTAACTAAAACTGAACATTGTTTAAAATATGAATCCAAAATATCAGTAACATCACCTTCCATGATTCCATTACCTTTCATATAATAAGCAAGAGATCTGTTTATATCCCCTGTTTCTCTTTCTGATAAATATATTTCAGTATCTAAAGTAATTTCATCATCATTCATAATCTTTCTATAAAAATCTAAAATTCTTTTAAAACGTTCTTCATCATTTTTTCCCTTAAGTAAAGATACTACTTTAATAGCTCCTGCATTAATAAATGGATTTGATGGTTTATTTTTATGATTTATTTGCATATTCATAATTGAATTAAAAGCAAATCCAGAAGGTTCTGTTCCAACTTCTGAAAATACTTTTTCTATTCCATTATCTAATATAGCTAATATTAATGTAGGAACCTTTGATATGCTTTCAATTGCAAATCTAACGTCATATTCTCCAGCTGAAAACTCTCTATTTTCTTTTAAATCATAAATACAAACACCTAATTGATCTGGATTTACCTTTGCAAGAGCCGGAATATATGTAGCTACATGTCCTTCTTTTGTATATTTTCTATTATCTTCTACTAAAGCCTCTAAATTTATATCCATAAAAATCACCTCTCAATTTACTTTATAAAAATATTATAAACAGTTAATAATTTCAAAATCAAAAGTCAAGATTTTTACTTCATATAATTTTTCTACAGGTTATTTGCGAATTTAATTTTAAAATTAAGTTTCTTTTAAAACAAAGTAGCTTTTAACCGATATGAAATCCTAAAAGTGTATTTTTTTATAAATCAATATGAGGTTCCTATACTCCAGTTCTTTCCATACCTGCTGATCCTCCCAAAAAATGAGTTGCAACTCTTCCAAAGAAAACTAAAGTAATCCCATACGAAGTGGTACATATCCACAATAATCATTTATATTCTCCATTCATTGATATTAATAATTCTTAAGCATAAAAATAACTCCTACACAATATAAGCTATATAAACATATAACTTATATTGCGTAGGAGTCATTAGCATAAAGTATTTAATGGCGAACTCCATCACCTATAAAAAAACTTATAATTACTTAAAAATACTTATATTAAATTACTAAAGAATTTATATTCCTAATCTAAAATAATATCTTCAATAACTTTCACACCATTATCAAGCATAGAGTTTAAAAATACATAATTCATAAAATTAGCTTTATGCATAGGCATATCAAATGTATCTACAAGTTTTTTTGGTACATATATTTCTCCATCTTTATTAACTCTATTAAACTCTGCCCTTAAGCTTATAGCTAATTGATAAATACATATATCTGTACAATCTCCTACTATTATTACATTGTCTATCTCTTCTTTATTTAATATGAAATTCTCCTCTAAAAACCCATTTGTTGAATTTTTCTTTATAACTTCTATTCCCTCTAAGTTCAATTCCTCAACAAGTTCCCATTCATCTGTATCTTTCATACAATGCTTAGGGTATGCTCTTAATTCTATTGAGTCTTCTGTATGATAATCAGTAAAAGCTTTAACTCTTATCCCCTTATTTAAAGCATACTTTGCTAAATTACTTATTGGATTTATTAACTTCTCTATCCTATCACTATATAAAGCTCCTGCTTTAGCAAATCCTTTATTTATATCAACTATTAAAAGCATTGTCCTATTCTTATCTAAACTTTTTAAATCTAAACTTTCTAATGATTGAAGTCTTTCATAAATTCCATTTATCATTTCATTACTTTCATTTAATAATAGTTCTTTAGTCTCCATAATTTAAATCCCCCTATATTTTTTATATTTATTTTATTATGTAACCAATTCATATCTTTATCAATAACTCTAAATATTTTTAACATTTAATTAAAGAATTCATTCTTAATAAATTCTTAGAACTTACATAAAATAATTTCATTTATTATATTTATATAACATGAACTCTCATTTGATAAATTAATTTTAAAACCATATAATCAAAGAGTAATTTATATTATTAAATGTTAAATCTTATAGAGAAGGAGGGTAAATATTGAATAAATTTTTTAGAAACAATAAATCATATATAAAAATGGTATTAGTAATAATAGTATCTTATCTATCAATAAAGTTAATAGATAATATACCTAGTGTTATGTCTGCTATTCATACGATTTTAGCAGTACTATTACCTTTTTTATTAGCATTTATTATTGCCTATATATTAAATCCAATTGTAAATTTATTTAGCAAAAAATTTAAATTAACAAGAGGAATTAGTATAGTAATAACTTACTTAATATTTGTAACATCAATTTCACTAGCAGCAACTTATTTATTACCTAAATTATATACAAGTTTAATTGAATTAATAGATAATATACCTGCATTTACTAATTATGTACAAAACCTATTTACAGAAATAATGGCAAGCTTTAAAGTTCCTGAAGGAATAAACTCTTATTTACCTCATGGAGATACTAATAAACTAATAACATTTATTGGGTCTATGGTTACAGTACTATCAAACTGGTTATTAGATGCTGCCATAAGCTTAACTAGTTCTATAATAAACTGGATATTTGGATTCTTAATTTCCATATATGTTTTAGTAGATAAAGATAAATTCTTAGCCCATAGTAGTAAGGTTACAAGAATTGTTTTTGGTAAAGATCTTGGAAACGAAATATTAGAATTTGTAAAGATACTTAATGAAAAAATAGGAACTTATGTTGGAATAAAAGCAATAGATTCCTTAATAATAGGTGTACTAGCCTTTATTGGATTAACAATAATGAAATCTGAATATGCCCTTTTATTATCAGTGGTAGTTGGTATAACTAATATGATTCCTTACTTCGGACCATTTATAGGTATGGTTGTAGGATTCTTTATAAATGTATTTATAAGCCCAATGAAAGCAGTTATTGTTTTAATATATCTTTTCATATTACAACAATTTGATGCTTGGTACTTAGATCCTAAGCTTATAGGAAACAGAGTTGGACTTAGCCCATTTTTAGTAATCCTTGGAGTTACCCTTGGAGGAGCTATATATGGTCCTATAGGTATGATACTTGGAAGTCCAGTTATGTCAGTTATTAGAATCTATACTTTAAAATTAATTAAAAAATTTGAATATAGAGCAGAATAATAAAAAGAAGTTGTATTTAATACAACTTCTTTTTATTACTTAAATATATTTTAAATCAAATTTAATTTCATTATATACTCATTTATATTTATATTCCTATTTGTTGATTTTATAGATTTTTTTATTAAATTAGATTTTTTTATTGCTACAGTAATTGGCATATGACAGTCATTCTCCTTTTCAAAATACATAAGTATTTGACCAGTTAAAACATTTCCACCAATATCAACCATAGGCTCAATAGCTTTTATATTCTTATTTATATGAGTGCTTACTATTATATTAACTCCCTCTTTCATTCCTATCTCTATAAATCCATAATCCTTTGAAATATTAATAACTTCCCCCTTAACGGGAGAAAAGAAAAATTCATTATGTGAATTTAAACTAATTATATCTTCTAAATCCTCTAAATTAAAAGCCTTATTTAAAACAATATAATCTAAAACATTTCCCTCACCTGGCGCCATAATATAAATTTCATTATCTGATTTATTTAACATATATAAACACCTCTTGTTTTTAAAATATTTAGACCTTATTAATTTATATGTTTTCAGCTTTTAAATTATAATTAAATGTTTATTTAGCTACTCTCTATTTCTAACTTACCAAATCTTTTCTTCTAATTTATTTTTATCCTTAAAACATAATTTTTTATTATTCCTAAATTAGCTATTATTTCTCTTCCACTATAAAATTTAATTTTTAAGTTTACAATTATCTTAACTAAATAATGTCTAGAATATTTAACCCAAACTTTATATTTATTTTAATCTATACTTATCTTAATTAAAGAATGTATTAATAAATTATCTTTTTCCTTTATAATAAGTTATAGAATAACTCATAAAAAGCCAAATTCAATCACAAAATATTTTATAATTAAAATTTTTAATATAATACCTTGTAATTTTTGAATGTTTTTTATTGATTTTGATTGTTTTTGGTTGTATAATTTAGTTACAAGGTTTTAGGAGGTTATTATGTTAAGTGAAAAAAGACATGAGATAATATTAAACTTATTAAAACTAAAAGGTTTCGTTAGCCTAACTGAATTGCTTGAAGCTACTGAAAGCTCTGAATCAACTATAAGAAGAGATTTAAGTTATTTAGAATCTATAAATCTATTAAAAAGAGTTCACGGTGGTGCTAAATCATTGGCTAATGTCTCAAAAGAATTAAGTTACAACGAGAAATCATCCAAAAGCATTCACGAAAAAAGAGCTATAGCAAAATATGCAGCTTCTTTAATAGAAGATGGCGATTGTATTTTTGTAGATGCAGGCACTACAACATATGAATTAATCGATTACTTAGAGGGAAAAGATATACTTGTTGTAAGTAATGGCTTATCTCATATAGATACATTAATCCAAAAAAATATTAAATGCTATGTAATAGGTGGAAATATTAAAATTTCTACAAAAGCAATAACTGGATGTGATGCATTAATGTGTCTTTCAAAATTTAGATTCGATAAATGCTTTATTGGTGCTAACGGAGTTCATCATACCTATGGACTGACTACTCCAGATACTGAAGAAGCAATATTAAAAGAATGTGCAATAAATAATTCTAGAAAAGCTTATGTATTAGCTGATGACTCTAAATTTGGAGAGATTTCAACAATAAAATTCTCTGATATTAACAAATGTGTAATAATAACAAACGAAAAACCTGAAGATAATACATATGATAAAAAAACTGATATAAAGGTGGTTGATATTTAATGATTTATACTCTTACTCTTAATCCATCTATTGACTATATAATAGATGTAGAAAACTTAGAGCTAGGAAAAGTAAACAGAACAAGTAAAGATTTTAAGTTTCCTGGCGGAAAAGGAATTAATGTTTCAAGAATTTTAGGAAATCAAAAAATAGATAATATAGCCCTTGGATTCCTTGGTGGATTTACTGGTAAGTTCATTGAAGATAATCTAAACTCTTTAGGGGTAAAAACAGAATTTATAAAAGTAAAAGGTGATTCAAGAATTAATGTAAAAATTAAATCTAATGAAGAAACAGAAATAAACGGTGCTGGTCCAATGATAACATCTGAAGAATTAGACTCACTGTTTAATAGATTGGATCAATTAGTAGAAGGAGATATATTAGTTCTTGCAGGTAGCATTCCATCTACTCTTCCTAAAGATTTATACCTTCAAATACAAAAAAGAGTTTCTAAGAAAAATGTAAAGGTTGTAGTTGATACTTCTGGAAAAGCTCTTTTAGAAGCTATAAAAAATAAACCTTTTTTAATAAAACCAAATAATCATGAAATTGAAGAAATATTTGATGTAAAAATAAATTCTGAGAAAGAACTTATTAAATATGGAAAAGATTTAGTTTCTCTTGGAGCAGAAAATGTAATAATCTCTATGGCTGGAGATGGAGCTCTATTAATAACTAAGGATGGTGTATTCAAAGGAAACGCCCCTAAAGGAGAAGTTAAAAATTCTGTAGGAGCTGGCGACTCTTTAGTAGGAGGTTTCTTAGCAAAATATGTTGAAACTAAAGATTTAATTGCTTCCTTCAAAAATGGAATAGCCTCAGGAAGTGCTAGTGCATTTTCTTTAGATTTAGCTCTTGCTGAAGATGTCAATAAATTATTACCAATTATAAAAATTGAAAGATATGAGGAGGTTTAAAATATGAAAATTTCTCAATTATTAAGTCTTGACACAATAAAACTTGACCTTGCTGCATCTAACAAAAATGAAGTTATAGATCAATTAGTTGATGTTTTATGGGATGCTGGAAAGTTAACTGATAAAAATCTTTATAAAGAAGAGATTTTAAAGAGAGAAAGTTTATCTTCTACTGGTATTGGCGAAAGAATAGCAATTCCTCATGCTAAAACAAAGGCAGTAAAAAATGCATCTTTAGCTCTTGGTATATACAAATACGGTGTAGATTATGATTCACTTGATGGTGAACCTGTTAATATAGTATTTATGATTGCTGCTCCAGCTGGAGCAAATGATGAGCATTTAGAAACTCTATCTAGACTTTCAGTACTTTTAATGAATCCTGATTTCAAAAATGGACTTTTAAATGCTAAAACACCAGAAGAAGTTATTTCTCTTCTTGATAAATTTGAAGAAAATGAAGAATCTGATGAAACTCAAGATTCTAATGAATCAGAAAATAATTCAAATAAAAAATATATCTTAGCTGTTACAGCATGTCCAACTGGTATTGCTCATACTTATATGGCTGCTGATTCACTTAACAAAACTGCTAAGGAAATGGATGTACATATAAAGGTTGAAACTAATGGTTCAACAGGAGTAAAAAATAGATTAACTCAAGAAGACATAGATAAGGCTGACGGTATAATAGTTGCAGCTGATAAACAAGTTGAAATGGCTAGATTTAATGGTAAAAAGGTTGTAATAGTTCCTGTAGTTCAAGCTATGAAAAGACCACAAGAATTAATAAACGAAGCATTAAGTGGTTCTGCTCCAGTTTATTCTCATTCTGGAGATTCTTCTAATCAATCTTCTGGTAAGACTGAAAGAAGAGGATTTTATAAACACTTAATGAATGGTGTTTCAAATATGTTACCATTCGTTGTTGGTGGTGGTATATTAATAGCTATATCATTTATGTTTGGTATTCACTCAGCTGAAATAAATGATCCTACTTTTAATCCAATAGCTAAATTATTAAAAGATATTGGTGGAGGAAATGCTTTCTTCCTTATGATTCCTGTTCTTGCTGGATTCATTGGATCAAGTATAGCTGATAGACCTGGATTTGCACCTGCTATGGTTGGTGGTTTAATCGCTGCTAACAGTGGATCTGGTTTCCTTGGTGGATTAATCGCTGGTTTCCTTGGTGGATATGTAGTTGTATTATTAAAGAAAATATTTAGTAAATTACCTCAATCATTAGAAGGTATTAAACCTGTTTTACTATATCCTCTATTTGGTATCTTAATAACTGGTACCTTAATGTACTTAGTAATTGTTGGCCCTGTAACTGCTTTAAATAATAACATAGCAATATGGTTACAAAACATGGGAACTGGAAACTTAGTTCTTCTTGGAATAGTATTAGGTGGAATGATGGCTATAGATATGGGTGGTCCTATAAATAAGGCTGCATTTACTTTTGGTATAGCTATGATAGCTTCTGGAAACTACTATCCACATGCTGCTATAATGGCTGGTGGTATGGTACCTCCTTTAGCTACAGCTTTAGCAACTACTTTCTTCAAAAATAAATTTACTAAAGATGAAAGAGATGCTGGTACTACTAACTATATAATGGGATTAACTTTCATAACTGAAGGAGCTATTCCATTTGCTGCGGCTGACCCATTCAGAGTTATACCTGCTTGTGTTATAGGTTCAGCTATAGCTGGAGGATTATCAATGGTATTTAAAATAGGTTTACCAGCTCCTCATGGTGGAATATTCGTAGTTCCAGTAGTTGAAGGAAATCCTCTTTTATATCTTCTATCAATATTAGTAGGCTCTATTGTAGCTGCTCTAATAATAGGATTCTTAAAGAAACCTGTAAATGAAATAAATAAATAAGTTAATATATAAAATAATTTAAACCCACCTGAAAATAGGTGGTTTTATTTTTTTAATAAATAAAAAAGATTAGATAGAAATTCTTTTTAGAATTCTATCTAATCTTTAATTAAAATTTTCTATTATATTTATATACTTACTTTTTCAAACTATAATACAAATTTAAATATTTCAACTACTATAGCAGCTATACATGCACTTATTGGGATTGTTAATATCCAAGCCCAAACTATATTCTTAGCAACTCCCCACTTAACCGCTTTAGGGTTTTTAGAAGCTCCAACTCCCATTATGGTAGTTGTTATTATGTGAGTTGTACTTACAGGTGCATGGAACATAGTAGCTATTCCTATAACTCCTGCTGCCCCAGTTTGTGCTGCAAATCCATTAACGGCGTTTAATTTAGCAACTCCACTTCCCATTGTTTTAATTATTTTTTGTCCTCCTATTGAAGTTCCTGTTGCCATTGCAATTGCACATAAAGCTATAACCCAAGTTGGTACTTCAAAAGTAGATAAAAATCCTCCACTTAAAAGTGCCATAGTAATTATACCCATTGATTTTTGAGCATCATTACCACCATGGTTTAAAGCCATTAGTGCTCCTGAAACCACTTGTAATTTTGAGAAAATTCTATTTACAGGGCCTGGTTTACATCTTCTTAAGGCCCAGTTTAATAAAATCATAAATATGTATCCAACTATTAGACCTATAATTGGTGATAATATAAGCCAAAGAATTACTTCATCAAAAAGAGTTCCCCAACTTACTATGTTTATTGAATGTGAATAAGCTATTCCTCCACCTATTAATGATCCTATTAAGGCATGAGAAGAACTACTTGGAATTCCAAAATACCAAGTAATAAGATTCCATATAATAGCTCCTAATATAACTGCTGCAATAACCCATAGAGGTATTTTATTTTGATCTACTATACCATCTCCCACAGTTTTAGCAACTTCAGTTCCTAAAAATGCTCCAACAAAGTTAAATACGGCACATAAAGCTATGGCAGCCTTAGGTGAAAGAGCTCTTGTGGAAATTGATGTAGCAACTGCCGTTGCAGTATCATGAAATCCATTTATAAAATCGAAAGCTAATGTTAAGAGAATAATAACAACTGTTACAGCTAAAGTACTAGACATACTTCATCACTACTCCCTCAACTATATTGGCTACAGCCTCACAACTATCTAAAGTTGCCTCTAAGAATTTATATATTTCTCTCCATTTTATTATATCAAGAACTGGAGTTTTTCCATCTTCAGCAAATAATTCTGATATCATTTGTCTATAGAAAATATCTCCTTTATTTTCTATTTTATTTATTGAAATTACTCTCTCTGTAATTTCTTTATTTTTCTTTTTCATATGTTTAAATTCTTCCATTAAAGATACTAGCTCTCTTGACGCATCAACTATTAAACTTCCTAAAACTTTAGCACCTTCTTTTGATTCATTTATGTTGAACATAGTGAATCTATGCATAGTACTTTCTATTGAATCTAAAATATCGTCCATTCTTTTTGTTATAGAAAATATATCTTCTCTATCAATAGGAGTTATAAAAGAATTATTTAGCTCTTCTATAAGTCTATGAACTATTTCATCTCCTTTATGTTCTAACTCTTCAACTCTAGCCACGTGGCTTGTTTTATTTTCAAGATCCCCTAAGGCTTCACTTAATATTACTGCTGCTTTTTCTACATTTTTTGCTTCATCGATAAACATATCATAAAATTTATCGTCTTTAGGATTTAAATTAAACATTCGTATTTCATCTCCTGGTTCTCATTATGAATTTTTATTGAACAAATCTAGTATATCATAATATTTTTTTAAATTTAACATTCAATTAATTAATTAACTTACACTTAACACAGAATGTATCTTTATCCATTTATTATACAAATACATCTCGCTTTATTTAATTTAATTAAATAAAGTCTTTTAAACACCTATTATATTATTAATTATATGTAAATCCACTTAACATTGTATTATATATAGTTCAGCACTTTATTAATATTTTATTAAAAACATTGTAATTATATTTTATTTTAAAAGCCTTTTAGCCTCTAAAGCTCTTTGTATTATGGTTATAAATATTATTAAGGAAAATATATTTGTAACTAAATTTAATTTTATAGATGATAGTAAAATCATAAGTGAAAAACAAATAAATCCTTCTGACCTTTCTGCAAGTCCTGCTTGGTATCTAAAAGACTTCATACCATTATTTTGAGCTAAAGCTCCTACTGTTAAAAATATAGTCATAGATATTAAAATCATCATTGTTAATATTAAAAGATATAATCTACTATTTTGAAATTTTAAAGCTAAGACAAATATTATGCTTAGTTCAACAATTCTATCAAAGGTTATATCTAAAAGTGTTCCAAAGGGGCTAGTTAAATTCTTTTTTCTTGCCATAGCACCATCAACAGAATCTAAGTATCCTGATATCCAAAGAAAAACCACTGATAAAATCAATTTATCGAAATAAAGAAATATAGAACTCAAAACTCCTATAATTAGAGCTATTATACTAACCCCATTTGGTGTTAATCTTAACTTTAATAATGTATTAGCACCTAAATCTATTATTGGATTTACATACTTTCTTCCATAAGTATCTAACATTATTTTTCTCTCCCTCTATTTTAATCTTTCATTTGCTTTTATTTTTATTAGATAAGTATGTGAACTACTCTCCACTTATAGGAATGGGAGCTCCTTAATGAATATACCTAAAAGTACAAGGTTCCCCAAGCTTATATAGTAGTTCCTACCACAATTTAAAATTAACTCTCTTTTCCTACTTTGTTTGCTAATTTAATTCTGTTTATCCATTGATTAATTGTGCTTATATTCTTTTGACTTTTAGCCTTGCCATTAATAACATCCTCATTAAAAATAAAGTCTAATATGTGTAGTGCATTTTTATCTGAAGATTTAAAGGTATTTACGCAGGATTCACAGTAAGAAACTATATTTTCACACTCTGTAGAATTAGCTCTTTTATTTTTTTGACTTAGCCATAATTCCTTATTTGTAACTCCTACCATTCCTCCACAACCACAACATTCAGTTTTACTTCTATTCTTCTCAAATTCTACTATTTTAATTCCTAAATCTTTAAGTATGCTTCTAACAGCTTCATGAATTTGTTCTTCTTTTTTTATAGGACATGGATCATGCAGGGCAAATTCTTCTTTTAAATCTGAATATTTGTTTTTTAGTTCCTTTGGCACTCCAAATTCATTTATAACTTCCCAAAGTGTTATTACTTTAATATCTTTAAAAGCTGATCCAAAAGTCTTATAACAATTTTCACAGGCTACTATTATTTCATCAACTTCCTTGATTTTTAGATTATTCTCTATATCATTTAAATTGCTTTCAAATAATTCTAAGTTTCCAATATCCTTTGAAGGTTTTCCACAACATTTTAGAAGTATCTCTACTTCTCCTAAATTTTCTATTAAGTAGTCCTTTATTTTAAAAATAATTTCATTATTATATCCACTTAAGCTACACCCTGGAATAAACACTCTCTTTATTTTCTTCTTATTATTTTTTGATGTTAAAAACTTAGAAAAACTACCTTTTTGATGATTTTGAACAACCTTTAAATTAAATTTCTTGCTAGTATTTTTTAAATTCTCTCTATAAGATTTTATTCTTAAATTTTGAAACATCTCTTTTAAGTTTATATCTTTTGGACATGCTTCAGTACATGCATTGCAAAGCATACAAGAATATGCAATTTCATCATAACTTATTTTATTCTCATCTATATCTCTTAATATGTTTTTAGGACTATCTCCAAAAGTATTCATCATTGGACATACCTTGTAGCAAAGTCCACAATTAACACAACCCTCTAAATTTTTCTTTAGTTCCTTATTTGTCATTTTTACCTCTTTTCTCATTCCAAACTTTTTTCCCTACATATATTGCTATACTTAAAGCAAATAAAATTAGAAGTCCACTCATAAGTAATTGTGCTCCCCCAGTAAGCATACCACCAACATAAGAATATACTATTGTGGCAGGTAATTGTCCAATACCTGTAGCAATGAAAAATGACCAAAAATTCATTGATGTAAGTCCTGCAGCATAACTAACTAAGTCAAAAGATATAAAAGGTAGCAATCTTGCTATTAGTATAGTATGTTTACCATACTTTTCAAAGAAACCATCTATATCCTTTAAGGCAAATTTACTAGTTAATTTTTCAACTGCATCTCTTCCTAATCCTCTTGCTATATAAAAACATAGTGCTGCCCCAGCCATGGCACTACTCCATGATAATATAGCACCCTTAACCCATCCAAATATAGCTGCATTACTTAAGGTTATTAAAAAAGCTGGTATTGGTGCTATTACAGATTGAAGTACCATTAATAAAAATGATGTTATAGGTGCCCATATTCCAAAAGATAATATATATTCCTTTATCATATCTAAATTCATACTACTTAAATAAAATATCATCTGATTTATTTTACTATTAGCAGTTGGAACAAAAAAATACACCAAAAAAGCTACTATTAAAATAATTAAGGTAGCAACCCAAGGTTTAACTATTTTCTTCAAATTATTACCTCCATTTAAATCAAAATTTCATTATTAAGTTTTAAGTCTAATTGGCAAACCTTAAATTATTAGTTTAAAGTCACTAATTAATTATATAGCAAAAATTCTAAATAACTATACTGATTATTGTAAATTTAAATTTTAATTTTATTTTAACTAAAAAGCAGATCTCACTAAAAGTGACATCTGCTCTTATTTTAATAATATTATTTTCTTTTTTAAATGCTAATAAATTTAGCCCTTAACTCCACCAATATTAACACCTTCTGTTAACTTCTTATGAACTAGTGAGTATATAACCATTGTAGGTACCATTACTATAACTAATCCTGCAAATAATGCTCCCCAGTCAGTTGCAAACTTTTGAACTTCCATTAAGTTTTGTAATCCTACTGGTAATGTCTTTTTATCTGCATCTGTTATGAAAGTCATTGCCATAGCATATTCATTCCAATAATTCATAAAGTTGAATATCATTATAGTTATAATACCTGGCTTAGCTAGTGGAACTACTATCTTTGTTAATATTTGAAGATTAGTACATCCATCTATCATTGCTGCCTCTTCATAATCCTTTGCAATCCCCTTCATAAATCCACTCATTATATAGATTGAGAAAGGTAAGCTTAGCACTGCATATACAAGAGCTAGTGCAAATAAATTATTTAACAGTTTCATTTTTTCTAATATTGTAAATAAAGGTACTATAATATATACTGGTTGGATAAATAATCCTGCCATAAATAAATTCTTTATAAAACTACATCCAAAAAACTTTTGTCTAGCTAAAACATATGATGCGGGTACACTTAAGCATAGTGATAAAACCATAGCTATTATAGTAACTAATATTGAGTTAAAGAAGTAAGCTCCCATGTTAGCTTCTGTAAATGCAGTCATATAGTTAGCAAACCCAAAACTTTTTGGTAAAGCCCATGGACTTGCATAGAATTCTTTAGTAGTTTTAAAAGAAGACATTATTGTCCATATAATTGGCACTATAACTAAAATAGTTGCAGCTATTAATATAATCCTTAATAATGTATTAGATATTACTTTTTTAGTTTTGTTCTCAGTATCTAAACCTACATTTTTTCTCTTTTTAGTTTCTAACATGTTATCTCACTCCTTTCTGTTGTAATCTTTTTACTCTCTTTTCTTCCCTTGCATCAGAATCACTTAGCTTATTTATTATTAATGCAAGGATCATAGCAAAGGCAAATATAGTTACCCCAACTGCCATAGCATATCCATATTGAGAATTTGTAAAGGCTTGCTTATACATATATGTCAATAAAACCTCTGATTTTCCATTTGGTCCACCTTTAGTCATTACAGTTACAAATATAAAGCTTAAGTTAAGTGCCCCTGTAATAAAGAATGCAAAGGTTACTCTAACTACATCCCATAAAAGTGGTAAGGTTACATATCTAAACTTTTGCCAAGCTGAAGCTCCTTCTAAATAACAAACTTCATAAAGTGAAGGTGATATTCCATCTAATCCAGCTATATAAATTACCATATAATAACCAACAGCTTGCCATACCATAGTTATAACTAATGCCCATAGAACTAATTTTGAATCTCCAAGCCATGCCAGACCTGCTAACTTATCTAGTCCTATCATTTCAAAAAATGCTTTAAGAATTCCTATTGATGGGTCATAAACATATGTAAATAAAACCCCTATAACAACCATTGATAATATATTTGGGAAAAATAGTATAACTCTGTAGAAATTCTTTTCTTTTAACTTACTTTGAGTTATTACTACAGCTAAGAATAAAGAAAGGGTTATTGTTATTGCTGGAAATAAAACTATTATGAAAAATGTATTCCCAAATGCTTCCTTAAAATATCTATCATTTAAAAGTGCTTTAAAGTTATCTAACCCCACAAATACTGGTTCTCCTGAAATCCCACTCCATTCATATAAAGACATCATGAAACCTTTTCCAATTGGGTATAACATAAATATTGTAAATAGTATAAGTGCAGGCAACACACACATTGCTAAAAATATTTTTCTTTTATTACTGTTCATGAAATTTCACCCCCTATAATTTTAAAGAAGGAGAAGAACCTCCTCTCCTTCTCAATAAATTTTATTTTATCTTAATAATTATTCAACAACTTCTTTAGCAAGAGTTTGTGAATCAGATTCTAAGTTATTAATCCATTCATCAACTGTTAATTCTTTATTTATGATACTTCCTACTGGTCCAAATAAACTATCATTTCTAAAATCTAGTTTAGAGTTTGTTGGTTTAAATGAAAGTGGAATTGGTTTAACACCTTCTTCAACAACCTTATAAGATTCATATCCTGATGCATCTAATGAAGATTTAGCTTTTTCAACTGCTCCCTTAACTGGAACTACAGCCTTAGCTATTTCAGCATTCTTTTGAACCATAGCATCTGTATATTGGAATGCTAAGAATTCTTTTGCTAATTCAACTTGATCTGATTTAGCTGGGATATACATTTGCTCTATTGTAGTAGTTACATATGGAGTATCCCCTTCTTTAAATGCTGGTGGAGCCATAAATCCAAACTCAAATCCTTCTGGTATAGCATCTTTCATTTCTCCTTCTAACCAGCTACCACATGGTAAGAATAATGCTTTTCCATTTAAGAATTCAACTTGTGCTTGAGTATGAGTCATACCAACTGTTCCATTAAGAACCATGTCCTCATCAGCCATTCTTTGGAATACATCTAATGCTTTTTTAACATTTGGATCTTTCCAAGCACCTTCTTCATAGTTGAATATCTTTTCTACAGCTTCTTCTCCAGCTGCACTAGCTAACATTGGGAATATTACAGCCTCGTTATATCCTGGCGCTTGTCCTTGATAAGTATAAAGAGCTATTCCCTCATCTTTTGCCTTCTTACCTAATTCAAAGAACTCATCCCAAGTTTTTGGAACTTCCCATCCTTTTTCTTTGAATAAAGCCTTGTTATACCACATACCTGTAACATTATAGTAAAGTGGTGCTAAGAATACTTTTCCATCTCCATATGGAGTTGTAAGTGGTGTATCTAAAAATCCTGGTAATATTTTATCTTTTAATTTTTGTCCTGGATTATCTGGATCTTCTCTATCAAATACATCACTTAAATCTACTAAAGCTTTATCCTTTATTAAAGCATTAGCTATACCTGATGGGTCATTTGTACTTAAGTATATAAAGTCAGGTGTATTTTCTGATGATAATTTAGGTCTTATAATATCACCTATTTTAGGATTAGCTTCCATCTTAACTTCTACATCTGGGTGCTCAGCTTCAAAGGCATCTATACAAGCATCCCAGTAATCCTTACCAAATCCACCTTCAAAAACAGCTATTTCTAAAACCTTTTTCTCTCCTGAACCTTCAGCTTGTTCAGTTGATGGCTTTTCATTATCTTTTGGTGCCTCTTCTTTATTTCCACATCCAACAAATGCAGAAGCAGCTATAGCTGTAACACATGCAACAGTTAGCATTTTAACTAATTTTCTTTTCATAAACTCTCTCCTCCAATACCCTTACTCATTTCTTGTAAACATTTTCTTCTCATATTTATAATACTTCTTATTGGAATTTTTTTGAATATAAGGATTTTACTTAAACATGTACTTTTTTTACAATATCAATCCAAAATAAAAATAATCTATATTTATGACAAAACTTTATTACTATAATCCTTTTTAAACTTAGATGGACTTACCCCATAAAACTTCTTAAAAACCCTGTTAAAATAAAACTGATCTGTCATTCCAATACTATTAGCAACCTCTTTAACTAAAGTATCTTGCTGTTTTAATAATTCCTTAGCCTTTTTCATCTTTACTTCGTTTATAAAATACATAAGATTTTTTCCTGTTTCATTTTTAAAAATTCTACTTAAATAACTTTCATTTAAATTCACAGCATTAGCCACCATAACTAATGTTATTCTCTTATCAATATTCTTTTCTATAAACTTTATAATCTCATTAACCTCTTTTTTATAACTAAGCTCTTTGCTCTTTATATATCTTTGATTGATGTAATCTATTAAAATAGTTGAATTATTTATTAATTCCTCTATGTTATCACTCTTTAATATCTTTCCTTTTAATTCTTTTATACAATTTAAATCATCTTGTACATACTCATGATTCTCTATTAATTCGCACATAAAATTTACATAGTTTATTAAAGCCGAAGGTTTTACATTCATATTAGAACATCTTCTAGCAAATTCTTTTATAAGTTCCTTATTAGCAGAAATTTCTCCTAACTCTATATTCTCTAAAATGGCATCTGTTACTTCTTTTCTAAGCTTAATAGCATCACCAAACCCTAAAAATTCTTCACTTATTATTAAAAAGTTTTCTTTTCCATAAAACTTTAGGCTAAGAATTTCCTCAACCTTTTTAAAGCTCTCTTTTAAGCCTTTTACACTTTCTATCCTTTTTATTAAGACAGCACTAACTTTAATATTTAAATAAAGCATTATTAAATTCTGTATATTTATTGTTTTTATCTTTAAACTATTAAAATCCATTTTAGATATAAAAATATACTTATGATTATTTATTGGGATAATCTTAACCCCATTTACACTAAATTCTTCTTTTATTATGTTTTCTATAGTAATGGCCAATTTATTTTTATCCTTAATTTTTTCCTCATAAATCTTTTTATAATTATCTATATAAATACAGGCACCGATATAATATTCACAATTATCATCTAAAAAATTAATCTTTGGAAACTCATTTAAAAGTTCTTCATAAGATAGATCATCCTTTAAATATTCCTTTAACAAAGAAATCTCGGCTAATTTTTTTGTTTTATCAAATTCATTTTTAAACTGAGCTTCTTTCTCTTCTTCCTCTTTCCTCTCTTCTAAACTCTCCCTAAATTTATCAATTATATCTTCTAGTTCCTTTGGTCTTAAAGTTATTTTTAATAAATAATCATCTGCACCCTTTTTCATTGCTTCTCTAACTAATTCATACTCTCCATGATTGCTAAGAACAAGTATCTTACCCCTAAAATTCTTTTCTTTAAGCTTATCAATTAATTCAATTCCATTTAATCCTTTCATTTTAAGGTCCGTTATAATAAGATCAGCACAATTTTCATTTAGTATATTAAGAACTTCTGAGCCATCTTGAGCTAATCCAACTATATTAAACCCATGAGATTCCCAGTCTATTATATTTCTCATAGCAATTCTAACTATTTTTTCATCATCAGCAATAATAACCTTGAACATAAAAAATTCCCCCTATATACTCTTAGGAATTACTATTTTAACAATAGTTCCTTTATTCACCTCACTGTAAATAGTTGTCCCATAACCTAATCCAAATGTTAACTTTATCCTCTCATCAACATTATTCCATCCAATACCTGAAAGTTTATTATCTTTAACCTTTTCTTTACTATTAAACCCCTTTCCGTTATCCTTAATCGATATTAAAATATTTTCTTCCTCTGACATAATTTTAATAATAATCTTTTGATTCTCCTTATTTTCATCAATTCCATGAATTATTGAATTTTCTACTATTGGTTGTAAGATAAACTTTATAACTTTATTTTCTAATAAAAGTTCATCTACTTCATACTGAACATCAAAGGAATTACCGTATCTTATCTTTTGAATAACAACGTAATTCTTTATATTCTCTAGTTCTTCTCTAATGGTTACAAGCTCATTTTTATCTATAATAGTATTTCTTAATAATTCTGCTAGGGAACTAAGCCCCTCGCTTACTGTATAATCTTGATTCATTAAGGCTGTCCACTTTAAAGAGTTCAATGTATTAAAGAGAAAATGAGGATTAATTTGTGCCTGTAACATCCTTATCTCTAAATCCCTTTTCTCAACTTCTTGTAATTTAGTCTTTTCAATTAATTCATTTACTCTTTTTAACATAGAATCAAAATTATCAGAAATAACACCAATCTCATCTTCATAAGTATCATTTACTAAAACCTTTAAATCCCCCTCAGATACTCTTTTCATCTTATTTAAAAGGTTATATAAAGGTACTTTAATACTTGAATATAGAAAATATGAAAATATTAATACCACTAAAGTGAAAAGTAATCCTATTATAGTCATTTCCTTCCTTAAACTTTGAATATCAGCATTTATAAAATCATAAGGGGTCATTGAAGCTATATACCAATTAAATCCCTTTAATTTTCTATATGTAGCTACATAATTTTCTCCATTTACCACTATACTCCTTGCTGTATCCTTAGCCCCTTTATTTTTAAGGAACTTATTTAAATCGGGCTCCTCTAATATAAAATTACTATTTAAATTATTTTCAGAAATTATTATGTTATTCTTATCATCTATTATAAAAATTTCACTGCCTTTACCAATATTAAAAAGAGAAAAAGAAGAAGCAAAAACTTCACTTTTTATAGCCATAAAAACATATCCCACAATACTGTTATCCTGTTTTACTGGAGTTACTATGCATATGTGAGGTTCATTATTTAAAATTGTAGAAAACCAAAATAGTCCATTTTCAGATTCATCTGCATATCTTTCTATATCTTCTCTCTTAAAATATTTAAAGCCTTGCATATAAGTGACTTCATAATCCTTTGATATTATTTCAACCTCTGCTAGATTAGGTAAAAGAGAAAGTTTTTTAGACAAGTAATCATTCATATACTTTAAAAATTCATTCTTTTCTTTTCCATCCATAAATTTGTAATTTATAAGATTATTAGCTATTTCTTCATTCATTGATAATTCAATAGATGCTCTTTCTAAGAATTCTTTATTTTTGTAAATGTCTTCACTCATGATAGAAAGCATATTTTCCGAATAATTTATTGCATTATTCTTCAATGCATTGGTAGCCTTTTTATATAGGAGTATGCCTAAAATACTACTACAAAAAATTATTCCTACAGAAAATGATGCTATAAGTCTATTTTTAATAGAAGTTTTTCTAAGAAAATTTGATATTCCTCTTAAGGTATTTGTTATTTTCTTTATTATTTTCCTCACTCCTTAGTATAATTTCTATATTCTTTTTTAACATTTTATCATATATGGTATTTTTTTGAAACTAACTTCCTAGGCTAAATATTTTATTTTCCTAATTTTTACAAAAATTATATAAAATCTAAAAAGACCCTTAGTGAAAAACTCACTAAGGATCTATATATATAAGGGAATTAAAAGAAAAAGCTTATTTATTTATATTTAACCATCTTATTTCCATAGGAGCTAAAGTTAAAGTTTCAACCTTAACACCATTTATATATGCATCTGTAATTTTTTCTTCTTGAGTATTGTTTATTACAGCCATTTTTCCTACTTCTAAGAAGGCAGCACACTCAGTATCTATATTAGTTACATAGAATTTTTTCATCTCATCCTCTTTACTTGCAGCCCAATAAATTGCTCTTAATAAAATTCTGCAATTCTCTGGAGTATATGGGAATCCTGCAAAATAAACGCTTCTACCTTTTCCATATGTGTTTACAGCACAAGTAGTATCTCCTCTGAAGTTATTCTTTAAGCAATGCTCATTACCAAAGTCCATTCTTAAAACTTGGTAACTATCACCCTTTCCATAAACGCCTTTCATCCCTTCACCAAAATCAATAGCTTTTTCACCAATTTCTTCTGTTATAAAATGATGTGGATTTAATTCATTATATTTTCTAGTACTTAAGCTAAATCCAACTTCTTTGTCAACTCCTAAAACATCTGCTAACTGGAAGAATTTATTTTCATAATGTATTGCAGTTGGTTCTCCAACTCCTATGAATCCTCCGCCATTATGAACCCATTTTCTAATCATAGAAACTAATTTAGGATTTTTCCAATACTCTCCACCACTCCAAGCAGTGTAAGCATCTCCAGCATTTATAATAACTCCAATATCCTCTGGAATTCCATTTTCTAATATATCATCAAAACTAATAAATTCTACTTCTACAGGCATACCACTTAAGCATTCAACAATTCCGGCATATGAGTATATTTCCTTATACCAAAGAGCATGAGCTACTTGTTGAGTCTGCCAACTTCTTAATTTACCCCAACAGTTTAATACTCCAACCTTAAATGGGGTTGTATATGCCTTAGTTCCTCTTATAGTTTCATGAATTTCTCTAAATTCATCACATATTTTTTCAACTTGCTCAACAAACTCTGGGAATTTAACTGCAAGTCCTAAATATCCACCATATCCTATTCTATCTAGTGGACTTCTTAATATAGCTCTTCTTGCTTGTAACCAATTCTCCCTTGCTTCCCCAACAGGGTCTCCTGTTTCATTAAATACATCTGGGAAAAAGTATGGTAAAAATCTTCCTTCTGTATATTTAACTCCTGGAATATCAGCTATCATTCTCATAGTTGTTCCATTACCTACTGAACCAACCACTGCATCTAATCCAATGCTTGGAAAATACTTTCCATAAGGCTCTGTACCTATCCAGTTATCACCTAAAAACATCATTGCTTCTTTTCCATTTTCATGACATAAATCCACTAACTCTTTAGCCATTTTTGAAACATGCTGACATTGAAAATCTATGAAATCTTTATATTGTTTTGTTGGCACTCTAAATGTTGAATTATAATAACCAGCATCAACTATATCTTCTGGTCTTAATTTATATCCTTTTTCTTTTTCGAATTGCTCTAAAGCTAAAGGACTCACTGATGAACTATATCCAAACCAATCAACAAATTTCTCCTTAGCAACCTCGTTAAAGCATAATGTAAAGTGATAGAAGAAAGTAGTAAATCTAACTACATCTACTTCTGGATTCTCATCAATCCATTTCTTTAAAGCTTCTTTAACATGTACACTAGTCTTAGCTTGTCTACAGTCATATGGCATTTCATGAGGTTTATCTCCCCAATCATTAGTTATATGATTATACATTTGAGTTGGATCCCAAATCATATAAACTAAGAAATTTACTGTATATTCATGATAAGGTGCAGTTTCTTCTACTGTTAAAATTTCACTCTCTTTATTAAAATTCCATTTTGAAGGATCTACAACTTCACCAGTAGTTCTATCTATAACTTCCCACCATTCTTTTTCATCATGAACCTTATCTATTTCAAATTGCTCAGAATAATATCCAGCTAATATTTTTATTTCAGTTTTTTCTGATTTAGCAATAACAGGCTCTGACATTAAGTAAAGTTGTTGTAATTCATCTTTATTTTCACTAGCCCATTTTTGATCACTTCTAACTGTTAGGTATGTAGAATATAGCTTAACCCCTAAGTCAACTATATCCTTAGAAAGCTTAGTACCATCACAATCTCTTAAGGCATCAGCTCCCCATCTATCTATAATACTCTTTATTTCTTCTTTCATATTAGAATCAGTTGGTATTGTAACTCTTCCCTTTAACTCACCCATAAATTTCTCCTCCATTTCCCTCAATCTAAACATTTAAAGTCATGTATATTAATATAACCTTTTTCTTACAGTTTAATATTAACATTTGTCAATTAACGTTTACATGTAATTTATTTACTAAATCATTGAAAATTTTGAGTATATTATTTTTAATGATAATTTATAGTTAAAAATTACTTTATTAAAAACAAAAAAACTTACAAACCTATTCTAAGAACTACTAAAAGTTCTATTCACACGGTTTGTAAGTTTTATAGATGGTTATTTTGATCCCTTCCCTTTTTTAATCTTATTAAAGGTTTAATAATTTAGCTGTTACATCTTCTAAAGAATTTAATTCATTATCTAAATTTTTTATTTCTTCCTCAGCACTTGGTGTAAGGTTTAAAAGAATAAGACCTGAAGTTGAACATGTATTTTCAGTAGCTTCGTGTAAGCCTATTCTAGTATGTATTATACAACCATATTTAGTTAGTATTTCTTGAACTCTTGGTGCTGCAACAGTTCTAGGTGATATTTTGATAGCCATTATAGTGTACATAATAAATCCCTCCATAAATAATAATCCTAATTACATATTAGCATATATTAGTAAATTTTTCTTACATAATCTTTAATTATTATTTACAAAAAATAATTACAATATACTCCTTTAATTAAACTTAACTACATCCTAAATGCTATTATTTTCATAGACTTTCTTCATTTTACATATTTTAATTCAAAAAAACTCTTAATTTTTCAAAATTTATATAACTAAAACTTAAATTTTCTCACGACAAATAGACCTTTACATCTTAAATTTTAAAAAAAGATGTAAAAGCCTACATTTGTTAAAATTAACAATGTACGCTCTTACACCTTTTAAATGAATATATTAGCACACACTCCTATTTACCATATAACAACTTAGAGAGTTCATTTAAAATGTTATTCCGCTTAATATATTCTATGGTGTAATGTGGTTTATTCTATCTTTCCAAATTTAAACTTTAAGTATATTGTACCACCTACATTACATTGTTAATTATATTAAATTTTAATGTACTTTTCAATTTAAATTTTTATTATATATAAGTATTAGGTATATATTATAACTAGATTATATAATTATCCATTGTTCTTTCCTCCTTAAATCCTTATTATTAGTAGGTTTGTCCAATATCTTTAATCATCACTTTTTTAGTTACTTTTTCTATTATTTAAAAATATATCTTCTATTTCTTGTGAAATTATTTTTTGTTTTTTCTCGCTACTTCCTAAAAATTCATCAATAAATTTTTCTTTATTTATATTTCTAAAGTCATAATTTTTAAGCATTTCATTTAAATCGAACTCTACGTTATATTTAAGCATTCCATATATAACTCTTAATATTTTACAAGCTAAAGCAATCAGCATTTCTTTATTTGATTTCTCATTTGGTCTTTTATAACTTTTATAGTAACAATACAGCCCCCTAAAATAATCATTGTGTTTTACTAAAGTAAATGTAATTACATAAATTTCTTTTCTAATCCTTCTATTTCCTGTTTTACTTATCCAAGAATACCCTTTATTCTTTCCTGATCCTTCGCCTTGAACATTTAGTCCAGCATAACTAATTAAATGTCTAGCTGATTTAAAATTATTTACATTTCCTATTTCAGCTAAAAGTGAAGCAACTTGTGCTTTTGGCATACCTTTAACTTCTGATAAGGAAGTATACACTTTGCCTTCTAAAAAATTCATCAATGCTTCTATTTTTTCATCTAAACTTTCTTTTTTCTTCATATACATTTCTAAAGCTTCTATGTACTCATTTATTTCTAATCTATCAGCATAAGTTATTCCATTAATAATATTTTTATATGTTTTAGCTTCCTCATAATAAATTTTGAAAGTATTATTGGTTCTGTTATATCCTACTTCTTTTAACTTTTCTCTTACTTCTAAATAACTATCTTGTATTATATCTAAAGGTGATGGATATACTTTTAATAGTGAAAATGCTCCTGTCGAAAAAACATTTGAAAAGTTTTCTAAAAATATTTGATTATTGACATCTAGCCATGCTCTATATCTATTTTTATATCTTGCTATCTCTTTCTCTAACTCAGTTCTCTCTCTTGTAAGACGTCTTAATACAATATAATCTTCTTTTCTTCCTTGGACATCAAAGTAATATCCATTCTTTAAACATTCTGCTATTGTTCTACTATCTAGTGAATCATTTTTTCCTTTTCCTTGTGAATTTAAAGCTCTAGTATGCCTAACAGCATCATTTCTAACCATAACAGTTTTAATATTTAATTTTTCTGTTAAAAACCAATCTGTATTTATCCAATAATGTCCAGTAGACTCAAATCCAATTAATACATCATCATAGTTAAAATTACAATCATAGGTTAACTTATCTATGTTATCCTTAAAGCTTATAAACCCTAAATGATTATTCTTAAACTTAAATCTTTTATCTATTTCCATTCCTTCATTATTCAAAAAAGACGCATAATTATATTCCTTTCCTATATCTATTCCTATAAATATTCTCATAGTATCTCCTCCATATTTTATAATTTAAGGAAATATTATCACCTAAAATTTATTAATTCTATATTAATTTTCATAGGAAATAGACAATTAATTTGTTTTTTATTGAATATATATTTGAATATACCAATTTAAAAAGATCATGTCTTACATTAATAGGGCTTTGCCCTCGCTCCGCTCACCCATAAACTTTAATAAAGTTTAACAAACCAAATAAGTAAGAACTAGCTTAGGCTAGTTCTTTTTAAGTTACTGTTTTTTTGTGGCACTAGCCTATCACATATCCGCTAAAATTGTAAAGCCATTCCACAAAAATTTTTATCAGCCATTCCATTCTTACATAGCAGCTAAAATTTTTTGCTCCATTTTCCTTTACAATTCGCTCCTATGTGTAGTCTTAGGCTCAACAAAAAAACAACAACACGAAGTGTTTAACGCTAATGTTTACTTAACTTGAAGGAGGTATCTATATGGTCAATAAAAAATATAATTTATTCTTAGCACCTCAATTTAATAAACTTACTAATGGTGCTAAACTTAGAGTTGATTTATTGGGAGATATTAAAATTAAAGATATTCCCGAACTTAAAGGCTTTACTATAAAATATGTAACTAAGGGCTATGAAGATTTAGTTAAACAAGGAAACTTATTAGTTCCTCGTAAAGTCAGATACATAGAAATTTTTAAAAAGTAATTATTAGGTGTCCCCTAGGGACACCATGACATAAAAATAAAATTTATAAAAGAAAGAAGGAATTTATGATGAAAAACTTATCAATTTTTAATATTAAAGGTGGAGTTGCCAAAACTACTTCAACAGCAAACTTCGGAGCTTGTTTAAGCCAAAATGGAAAGAAAGTATTACTTGTAGACTTAGACCCTCAATCTAACTTAACAAAGCTATTTAAAGCCTATAGCATGGAAGATTTATCAATTGCTGATGTTCTTTTAAACAAGAATTTAGATTTACATAAGGTAATAAAGAAAACTGATTTTGAAAATATTGATATACTACCAGCTAATGTTAACCTTGCTTTTGCAGAAAGAAAAATACTACTTGATGTTAGCCGTAGTCAACAAAATAGATTATCAAAAGCTTTAGAAAGCATAAAAGATGAATATGATTACTGTTTAATAGATTGTCCACCTGCTCTTAATATGATTACTGTAAATTCTCTTTGTTCTTCTCATGATGTTTTAGTACCTATAAAAATAGACAAGTTCGCACTAGACGGATTAGAATACCTACTTGATAGCATAGAAGAAATAAAAGACGAATTTAATCCAAGTCTAAATTTTAAAGGTTGCTTCATTACAATGGACTCTGCTACTACTGTAAATAAAGTAATAAAACAAGAACTTAAAAATATACTAGGTGATAAAGTCTTTAATACAACTATTAAGCAAAATGTAAAAGTTGTTGAAAGTACCTTTGAAGAATGTCCAGTTGTCTTTTCTTCAAAGAAAGCAAGGGCTAGTTTAAATTACATAGAATTAAGTAATGAAATATTTTAATAATTAAAGGTGTCCCCTAGGGACACCTAATAATAAAATTTATAGTAGAAGGAGTTAATAAAATGAGTAAAAAATTTTCAATAAGTGAAGGAATGTTAAACAAAATTTCAAAAAATGTGAAAAAGGTTGAAGAAATTGAAGCTAAGGACAATTTCAAAGTTGAGTACATAGATATAGATAATATAAAAAGGAATGAGAAAAACTTCTATGACATAGTAGATGTAGAAGAACTTGCCGAGGATATAAAATTGAATGGATTAAATCATAACCTAGTTGTTAGAAAATTAGATAATGGTCAATTTGAATTAATAAGTGGTGAAAGAAGATATACTGCTCTTAGTAAACTTGTTAAAGAAGGAAATAAAACTTTTGCTTTAGTTCCTTGTAAAGTAATTGAAGCTAATGACACAGACGCTGAAATAATTCTTATACAAGCTAATGCACAAACTAGAGAATTAACAGAAGTTGAAAAACTTAAACAAGTTCAAAGATTAAAAGAACTATATAAAATAAAAAAAGCTAATGGTGAAAAAGTAACTGGTAAAGTAAGAGAAATTATCGCCAATGATTTAAAACTATCCCCTACCCAAGTTGGAAGATATGAAAAATTTAATAGTAGTCTTATTCCCGAACTAAAAAATGTACTTGAAAAAGGTAACTTAACAATAGCAAATGCTAGTGAGTTCGCTAATCTAAGTGAATATAATCAGAAAGTTATTTTAGAATTAATAAACTCAAATGTAAACTTATCTAAAAATGAAGCCATTGAACTTAAAAATAAATTAAAGAAAGTTGAAGAAGAAAAAGCACTTGAATATAAAGAAAGAGAAAAATTAATCCAAGAAAACTCTACTCTAAAAAATAAATTAAATTCTAACCTAGAGAAAACTAATGAAGAAAGAAAAGAACTTGAAGGACAATTAAGAATTGAACTTGAAAAAGAATTAGAAAATAAATATGCAGATAAGCTAAATAGTATAAAAGATGAAATATCTAAACTAAAGGCTAATGCTCCTAAAGATGTTACAACAGAATTTAAAGAAAATATAACCCTTATACAAAACTTAAAAAATATAGAAAGTTCTCTAAGTTCCCTATATAAACAAATAGATAAAATGAGAAAAGATAATATAAAAATATCTGATGATACTAAAAATTTTCTAAGTTCATACAGTCCAATAGATTTAAAAGATTTATTAAATTCAATAAAGTAAAAAATGAAGAATGTATTCAAAAATCTTTTGAATACATTCTTCTGATTTACGATTAATTTTGTAATACATATCTTAAGGAAACAAATGAATACTGCTTACATTAACTTATTCTACTTCATAAATTAATTTAATTATTAAAAATTTAATAAACAACACTATTAATAGTATAAAAAACATATAATAATGAAAATCTTGAAATTATATATTTTTAAGTTCTAATATCAAAGAAAGTATTCAAAATACATTTAATACTTTCTTTGTTTTCATAATTTTTCCGTTGCATACCAAAGGAAATTGAATGTTTTATGTGACTAATTTATTAAATAATACCATATAAATGTATTTAATAAATCTTAATTGCACAAACGACCTAAATAGTAGGACAAATGTAACTTTAATATAAAAATAATGAAAGAAGGCAATACTACCTTCTCTCATTACGCTTATGTCTATAATATTAAGTTGTACGGAAGAATTAAATAAAAACCGAAGTGATATATTTTTATTTGTAAAAATTCTTCTCATTTATATTTTATATCAAAAATAATAAATAATCTAATAGTATTTACCAATTGAAACTATAATGAAATGAATATGAATTATAATTGAAAGCGGTAGCTCCAAGTGGGTGTGGGAGAAAGTGTTTTCTCCCAACTTAAATAATTAAACTTATTTAACGCTAATACTACACCTACATTTTTCACCATAAGTTCAACTATAATTAGTACATCCTAAAAAATTTTCTCCAATACCAGAGTTCTTTTGTAATATCATTTTTCTTCCACACTTTGGACAAGCTCTATTAACATATCTCAATTTTTCATTTATGCTATATATTATGTAATTTTTATTACTAATTTCATTAATAGGTATCCTAATTAATGGGATATTATTTTCACTAAAAATTGCATCTTTGAATGTATCTCTTAAAATTTGTTCTTCATTTTTATGTGTAATTCCATCAATCTCTATACCTATTAATGGATTTCCCCATATTGAATCTACTAAAACTATATCTACATGATACATAGATAATTTTTCTAAATTTTCTTTTTAATATTTTTTATTAGAACTCTTAAAAATTTCTCTAAAAGAAACATGTGGTATTAATTCTACTTTATAATTTCCTAAATTCAATTCATTTTTATACTGCTCAATATATTTTTTATATTAGTATAAGCTATTCTTTCTGAATTACTATCCCCCAAACCCCATTTTCTAACATACCTTTCCGAATAATTTTTAAATCGTTCTTTTTTTCTTCAAAACTTTCCTGCCTTTTTTCAAAAGACTTATTTGTTCTTTCTTTTAAATTATTATTGACTTCATTTTTAACACTTTCTATAGGAACAGTATTTTTTTCACTCTTTATTTCTTTGTATATGTAACCAATGCAAAAGCCTATTAATATAAATATAATTTTACATATAATATTCATAACTCTCATTTAAGATCTATACCACATTGCAATATTTAAATTTATTTTCAATTATTTTTCAAGAAATTTAATAATTAACATATTCTGTCTAAATATTTAACTAATTCTAATTTAATGTAAAGAATAAAGCTTTTTTCTCATTTCTGAAAGGAACTAACACAAGGAATTTATTCTTAAATATTAAATTCTAATTCAACAAAATTTTAATAACAAAACTAGTATTTGAACTAAATATTAATATTTATCATAAAATATCTAATTATAACTTTAATTTTTTTAACATTTCAATATCTACTGGC
The DNA here is from genome assembly GCF_030222355.1 of Clostridium sp. UMB9555A. Taxonomy (NCBI): domain Bacteria; kingdom Bacillati; phylum Bacillota; class Clostridia; order Eubacteriales; family Clostridiaceae; genus Clostridium; species Clostridium sp. UMB9555A. Next base: position 42,365 of record NZ_JASORQ010000003.1, read on the forward strand.
TTAGAAAAATAATATCCTTGTATATACATTTTTTCATAAGATAAAGATTTAATTATATCAAATTGATCCTTTTCTTCAATACCTTCAAACACAATTCTCTTATTAGATACTTTACATATTTGTGACAAGAAATCTATTATTTTTTTATTTGTTTCTGAATTTATATTATCAATGAAATATTTATCTAATTTTATAATATCATAATCTATTTTATCTAATAAATCTAAATTAGAATATTCTACTCCAAAATCATCAATAGCTATTAAAAATCCATGCAATCTCAAAATTTCCAAAGACTTTTTAATTTTATCTATATCTTCTAAAGTAAATTTTTCTACAATTTCTAAACAAATAGAATTATTAGGCATATTATTATTTACTGCAATTTCTATTAGTTTATTCAAAAAATTAGAATCTTCTATCTCTTTAAATGATAAATTAAATGAAATATAAATTTTTTTATTTTTTAAATTATTATAATTGCTTATAACTTTGTAATCTGATATTACTTTCTTAAAACTTGATAATGATACTTCTGACATCATATTACTTTTTTCTATATCATTCAAAAAATAATAGGGTGTTAATATTTGTCCATTACGTCTTAATCTTAATAAAGCTTCAAAACCTACAATTAAATTTTTCTTTGGATCAACGATAGGTTGATAGTATAAAATAAAATTCCCTTTATTTAAATCATTTAAGATATTTTTTTTATTTCTTCTAAAAAAAAATTTTAATTTTATTCTTTTTCCGATTATCGCACCTAAAATTAAAATAAAAATTAAAATTAATAAGTTCCTTTTAGATAAAACTTTCTTATATTGATTGAAATATTTATTATATAAATTTTTATCCTTTCTAAAATTAGAGTAACTATTTTCACTTAAAACTTTATCTATTAAGTTAATAACTTTTTTATTATTTTTATTAGATACTATATAAACAGGACCAGTCGAAAAATCAAGAATACTTTTTACTTTTCTATTCTCTAAATTTAACTTACTTTCTTTGTTATATACAATAAAATCTACTTTTGATTCATATAAAAATCCTTTTAATTCATTATAAGAATTAGCATAAACTAAGTTTACATTTATTCCTTTATCCTTAAATAAATTCAAAATCCACTCATTACTTTCATCGCCTTTTATATATCCCATATTCAAACCATTTAAATCTTGTATCTCACCATAAGGAATATCTTTATTGGTATAAATTTCACAGTTTTCATTCCCTATATACTGATTTGTATACAAAAACTTTTCTTCTCGCTCTTTAGATTTATTAACTCCAAACAATAAATCTATTTCTCCATTCTCCAACATTTTTAATCCATTTGGTACATCATAACAATTAATATATTCAAAATTCACATTTAAATTTTTAGAAATTAACTTCATTAGATCATTATAATAACCAGAATAACTACCCCTATTATTAATATAATAATAGGGATAATATTCATAGAATCCTACTTTTATTTTTCTTTCATCAGTATTAATATCTTTTATATAAAATTCATATGAGCAAAGTCCAACAATAAAAATAGTAAAAATAACAAATGGAATTATAAGTAATTTTTTATTCTTCATAAAATCTCCCCCTAATAAACTTATCATATAGTTATATTTTTATTAACATTAAGCTTTTTATATAATATCATTCTTATAAATTTATTTACAACTATCTAAAATATTTTTTTATTTAAACAATGAAATAATTACTAGCGTAATTCTAAATAATCTTTGTTTTTTGTGTCACTAGCCTATCACATATACGCTAAAATTGTAAAGCTATTCCACAAAAATTTTTATCAGCTATTCTCTCCTTTCATAGCAGCTAAAAATTTTTGCTCCATTTTCCTTTACAATTCGCTCCTATGTGTAGTCTTAGGATTATCAAAAAACAACAACAAGGAGTGTTTAACGCTAGTGTTTTATTGAAAGGAGAATTTTTATGAATAATGAAATTTTAGAAATCTTAATGAAGGAACTTCTTGAAAGTTCTAAGGAAAGAGAAAGACTTGAAAAAAGAAGGCTTTAACTTGAAGAAGCTAAACTTTAAAATATAGACTTTAGGAGATTTTAAAAATGAAAATTAAGTACATTGAAAAAATTAATTTAACTATTTATAAAATCAAAGAAAATATTTATGGAATAAGTGATTATTTAGATATAGATTTTGATAAGAACTTAATTGCTCTAAAAGGTACATCTTGCAGACATGGATATTTTCAAAATCTAACTAATCAAGAATTATCTGAAATAACTAGAATTGTTAACAATCAAAATTAAATAAAAAAGGCATTACCCTAACAGGCAACACCCAAAAAATTGCTATACTTATATTATAGCCTGTTTGGTAATGTTTATCAAGGAGGAATTTAGAATTATGAAAAAAACTATTTTATTAACTCATGGAGTTAGCAATGCACTACAAAATAAAGAGATTTACGAATTTGATTTACAACTTCAACTTTTTAAGTTTTTAGAGAATAATTGGGGTGATTTGTGTCAAGAAGATACTGAACTTCAAAACTCATTAATCAAAGAAGTTGACGCTAAACTACATAATAGATTTATGGGGGTATATAAATTGATGAAAAATATTGAGATTTGGATTATGAGTGAATATGATTATACAATAGATACCTTAATAATAACTGTTCTATTTCCACATGAATACTAAAATTTAAAAGGTGTCCTCCGAGGACACCTTTTAATAAAAAAATAAAATATATTTTTAAGGAGCAACTACTATGAAGGCAATTACAAATATGAGTATCGGTATTAAAAATCTAATAAAAAATAATTATCTCTCACAAAAAGAAATTGATATTATACTATCTAAGTTTTGTAAAAATGATTGGGGCGAACTAAATTCAGATGATACGGAAGAACAAAATCGTATGCTAATTGAAGGCTTCTATATTAAAAATAGAAATCCAAAACTTGATGAAATCTTTACTGGAGTATATATTATAAATAATATTTTTATTTGGATAAAAAGTAAATTTGATAATACAAAAGATGTGCTATTAATAACTATAAAACTACCCTATGAATAAAAAAAGAGAAAAAAGTTTAAACTCTTTTCTCTTTTTTGCTCTATCCAATTAGGAACGAACATTTGATAAATTAGGACATTTAATTTAAATTATACTGTTTTATAAATAATATATACTATATTATAATATTTTTCAAGTAATATACTTTCTTTCTTATTATATTTTATTTTCATTTACGAGTATATTGTTTACGTATATAAATTTAAAACTCCATTTCATAATTATTTTCTTTAGATTTATTTTTTTCTTTATTATTAATTTTTAAAGTCTTATTCATCTTATTATGAAATTCTAACTCTTCATTAATCTCTAAATTAATTCGTTCCAGCTTATTTGGCTCTATAATCATATCCTTTATATTAGAACCTATAAATTTAGTATTTTTTAAATTTGTTCCTTCTAAGTTTGCACCTGTTAAATTTGCAAAAAATATTGCTCCTTCTAAATCACTATTTCTAAAGTTAGCTTCTTTTAAATTTACATTTAAAAATCTAACTCCCTTTAGATCTCTTCCTTCTAAATTTAGTCTTTCTCCATTTCTTTTATTACTTTCAAGCCATAATTCATGCTTTCTTATTTTCTCTGAAATATCATTATCTAATTTATACTTCTTCATGTTCCCCTCCGTATTAATTGAATTATTTAACTTTTTATGTTCTATTTCAATGTCATTTTCTTTGTTGCTAATTCTATACAAATTTTTCTTATCATCTACATATATTAAATTTTCTAAATCATAGCTTTTTCTAATATATACATCTTTATAAACTCCATTTTCTTTAACTGCTACTATATGATTTTCTTTAGTGAAAACATCTGAATTAATCTCCTTCCCCTTCTCTGTTTTAAACCAAATAAATGATTTGTTATTATCAACAAATTCTTCTAACTCACTTTTACTTACTTCATGAATTACTACTTTATCTGTTCGTAAAAACTCTTTTATATTTTCATCTTTAATTTCTATAAATTTTTCACTTTCAAAATCCATCTCTCCCTCCATTTCTAAATTTAATTCAATTTCATTTTTTATATTTTTATCAGAAAGGGAGTTAACTAATTCATTTTCCTTAGTTAACTCCCTTTCTGCATTTAAGCTATCTTCCATTATCTCTACATATTCTTTTACAGTTGTACTTACTTCTTTTAATAATTTTTCTTTATCCTTAAAGGTTGCATTTTTAGTCCATTCACTTAAATATCTAAGTGAATATTCTTCTGTATTAATTCCAAAATAACTACTTACTGATAATGCAACCATTTCAGCTTGAAATTCTTTCTCTGCCTTAGTATAGTTATCTCTTGTTTCTACAGTATGAAGTTTTGCGTGTGCTAACTCATGTATTAAAGTCTTAATATTCTGTAACTCTGAATTTCTAGGATTTAAAGCTAATTCCCTAGTTGATGTATAACTAACACCTTTAACTAATCCAAGCTCTGATTTAGGCTCTATTATCTTAACCCCTATTTTACTAGCCACATCTTCTAGTGATTTATAAAAAGCTTTATAATTTTTAACATCTACATCAAGCCATTTATTAGGAAATATTTTATGTAATTCACTTGATGGCATATTAGTTTGACTTACATCAAAAACATACCCTTGCTTAAACTTAATAGCTCCTTCTAGTATTTCTAATTCCCCACTTTTTATTAACTGTTTTTCTTTTTCACTAGCCTTACTTATTAATTTTATAGTTCCATCTTCTGCTATAAATCTATCTCCAAGTTTTGTTGGAACTAATATTTTTATTCCCTTCTCACCTTTGTTTACTGAATATCCTTTCTCTTTCCAAAATGCAAAACTTCCAACTGCAATTGCTCCCCTAAATTGTGTTTCTATTAAAATTGAATTTCTATAAGAGTAGTTGTGAAACTTAGCCATAAAAGAAATATATTCTTTTAAGTCATTAGGACTACTAAATACCTTATCTATTTTTTCATCTGCTTGTTTTACAAGTAAATCTATCTCCTTTCTTTTTTCTTCTTGTGATTTACTAATTTTATATTCTTTTTTCTTATAAGCCACTTTCTTAACTCCCTTCTAAAAACATTCGCTTTTTCAATAAAAAACACCAGGATAAATTTATAAAAATAAAAAATATCCTGGTGAAAATCTAATATAAAAACGAATGTTTTTTAATTAGATTAATTTTTATTTCTTATTAAGAAATTTACTCATCTAAATATATTTATTAAAATCGCCCCTGGTGTTTTTGAATAAAACACCAGGGGCGATTTTTAAAATTCTTTTATACTTCTATTAATAGTTTTATTTTTCTTATCATATACAACGATAATCATTTCTTCATTTTCCAAAAGTTCTTTTAATTCTTCTACTTCATAATTTTCAACTTTTAAAGTTATAGTTTCCTTTGTATCTAATGTATAAACTTCTATTTCATTTTTGCTTAATATCTTCTCAACTAAAGCTAAATTATCAAACATTAAATTCCTCCATAAAAAAATAAAAGAATATTCAATTGAATATTCTTTTATACTAATCTATATTTTTCTTAATTTATTTTTAATAACATTTATTAATTCATTCGAGTTATTCTCCCATTCAAAATACTTATATCCTCCCAATCCAAAAATAACATCATCAGGATTTACATCATCTAATTTAACTATTATCCAATTAGAATTTCTTTGTATAATTCCATTAAAGGCATTATATAACTCTGTTTTTGCATAGTTAGATTCTTTATAATTATTACTTATAAATATAATGTTTAAATCACTTTGTTCCATTCCCTCCATAATTGATTTTAAAATATTCTCTCCATAATCTATTGATCGTGCATCAATAAAAGCATTAATCCCAGTATCTCTTAATTCATCTGCAAATGTTCTAACTATATTCTTATCTTTATGACTATATGAAATAAATACTTGTTTTCTTTTTAATTCGACCTCCAATTTATATCCTTTTTTTTCAAGTTCTTCATTAGAAGAAAAAAAGAACATACTTCTATACGCTTCTCTTAGTTCATCTTTTCCATATGGTGGTAAACCTTTTATATTCCACATTTTATACTTTAGTTCCCTTATAACTTCTTCAAGTCCTCTATCAACTCTTGATGTTAAATTAAATTCTTCTAAAAGTTTTTTTACTTTATCTTCTTCATTATCTACACATTCAATTATAAAAGCTGATTTTAAATATCCTGGAACATTATTTACAGCTAAACATATCATACCATCCAATGATATTAATTCCTCTAACTTTAACAAAAATGGAAAATACTTTTCTCTTTTCATATACGGAAATTCTACATAAAAACTTTTTCTCATATATCTCAACTCCTTAATTATAATTTTAGAGTAATTATAATCAAAATATGCAAATATTTCAAATTTTTCATTTTTAGCTTTTTCTAATAAATTTATAATTTGATATTTCGCTTGTATTTCAGTCGCTCTTTCTCTAAAAACAAATATTTTTAATGGGATTTCAAACTCTCCTTTTTTAGTTCTATAATTTTTCAAAAACTCAACTAAAGGTAATGTATAATATTTTGTTAACTCATCCATTTTTTCCTCCCTATCTAATTTCATATTCAATTTCATTTTGTAGTTTTTCATATTCATTCATATTTTTTATACTATCAAAATCTTTCCTTAATGCTTTTTTTATTTCATTTAATGCTCTACTTGTTACTATTAGCTCTTTATTAGAATTTATAAACTTTTTATTTTCATTCTCATATACATAATCCTTTATTTGCTTTAAAGTAACATTTCCTATTCTTGTATACAGATCTTCTATTTTATTTTCTTTATAATATTTATATAAACTTGTATTCTTTTCTCCATACATATTTTTAAGTTTAATTTCTTGTTCTTCTAATTTTCCAACTAGCAAATTATAATCTTCTTTGAAATTATCTTCTATAAAGTTTCTTGTTATTTCATCTAAATATGGTTTTACTTCTTGTAAAGAATTATAATTATAGTTCCATTGTCTTTTATCTTTTGGAAGTAATTTAATTATTTCCTTTACATTTTCTTTCATCATTTTATCTTTTTTTAAGTCATATTTTTTTCTATTATCAACTAATCTTTCTCTTATTATATCATTTATTTCTTTATACTCTTTACTAAAATCAGATAGTGAATTAGCAAAACTACTTTTCATTGCTCTTAAAACTTTGTACTCTCTTTTCCCTCGTTCATCTGGATTAAATTGTACTGTTGCTACGTGAACATGAATGTGTTTCGTATTATAATGTAATGAAGCTGACCAAACTAAATCTTTATATCCACATTTTCTTTCTAAGGTATTCATGGTTGCTCTTATAGCTTTGTGTATTCTTTCTTCATCTAAAACTTTAGTTTTAGAATTATAAATCCCTTGTTCTTCTAACCAATCATTATTAAAACTAAATACATCTTGCCATAAATTACTTCCCCTATTTTGTGCAATTGTAAAAGCATTTTTTAAGCTTTCTATTTCTTTTTCATTTAATTCATCTTTATCTCTTGTGAATAAAGAACCTTTCTTTTTTGCATTACCCATGTAATCATTAAAACTAGCATAATCATTATCATGGTGTTTTTTTGTTGCTTTATCTCTGTTCATATAGTCAATATAGCTTCCAAAATTATATCCTTCTTGTGGAGTTATAAACCTTAACTTATAAACAATTCCCGGACTTCCCATAGTTAATATAACCTATTTCCTTTCTTATAATTTTTGTTTATTCTTTCTTCAACAGTATTTTCTGCAATAGTTAAGGCTTTACAAACTTCCTCATTAGTAGTTATTATTTTTCCATACTCTTCTTTTATGAACATACCATTTAACATTTCTATAATCACTTGTGTATTTTTATCTGTAAATTTATTCACCTTCATTAGCATTTTAAATTCACCTTTTAAAGCTTCTGATATTTCATTAGCCAAATATTCTCTAAGCATTTTAATAGACATCTTTTCATTTTCTCTATGCTCTCTTATTATTAAATCTAAAGCTTCACTAGAATATTTGAAATCATTTTTTTCTTTTACTTCTTCTATATACTCTAAATTTTTTTCAGAAACCATGTAATCTTTTCTTATTCTTCCCATATACTTTTACTCCTTTTTGAAATTATATCTCCTATATTTTCACCCAATATTTCTTCTGACAATACTTCCATTAATGCTGAATTATATTCTATTATCTTTCCAAGCTTTTTAATTAAATAAGAATAATTCCCCTCAATTCTTTTTAACTCTTCTATTGATGACATTAATTCTAATTGTCTTTTTAAAAAGTCGTTCCGACTTTTTGCTCCACTCTTCTTTACTAATTCATCTAATTTAAAAACAATATCTTCTGGTACATCTCTTATTAAAATATCACTCATCTGTACCTCCTTATATAAATAAATCTAAACTAAAAGCGACTAAAATTTTAATTTTAAAATTCTAGTCGCAAACTTTTTATAAAAAAAGTTAACAAAAATATTTTTTGGGTTTCTACTCTCTATGTTACTATTTACCACCTGTTACTTCTTACTAAAGGGCATAAGGAGAAACTGCTATCACACAAGGTGCTAGACTAGGCAAAGCCTAGTGTTTCAACGATATCACAATTTCATCATAATACGCAGGTTCACCACATATGAAACACATAAAATCCACATAAAACACGCAGGTTTTACTCATGTTTTTCTAGGTCATTTTTCTTTTGATTAAGCTTACTAATTTTATTTTGAAGCTCTTTTTTCTGCTTATTAAGTTCTTCTTTTTCCTTATTAACTTTCTCTATAGAACTTTTATTAGAATTAATTTTGCTATCACTTTCTTGCTTTTCATTTTCAGTTTGGTACTTTTTATCTTCTTCAAGTTCACTATTTATTTTCTTTAAATTAATTTCAGTAGTATTTTTTTCATCAAGTAATTTATCTATTTCTGAAATATTACTATTAAAACTTTCTATTTCCAAATCTATAAATTTAACTTTATATCCATTAACACTTTCATTTTTTAAGTTATTATTTTCTTTAGTATCTTTTCTATCTGAATAAATTTTTATAACTTCATCTAAACTATTTTCTTTATCAGAAGAAGTAACACTAATAGAAACTGCTGACCAATCTAAAGGTAATTCGGAGTAAATAACATACTCATCAATACCAACTTTTATTAACTCACATGAGATGCTTTCATCTAAATTGTTCTTTTCTTTTAATGAAATATTTATAGGTTTATCAATATTAGGGTTGCTATTTTTTATGTTAAGAAACATTTCAAATACTCCAGTATTAGGATTATATTCTCTATCTAGTATCTTTATATTGTTGTTCTCAAATAATATTTCTTGATTCAAGACTGTACTTTTAACAAAAAAATCTTGATTAAAAATTCTATTTGAAGTTAAAAAAAAGACCATTCCTAAAATTATTATTGATGTTGCACCAAAATAAATAAAGGATTGGTTCTTACTTCTTCTGAACTTTTTAAACTTACTTTCAACATTTTTTTGAAAATCTAGTATCTTTTCTTTCAATATTATCATTCTCCTTTCATTACATTTAAATATAATTACTACAAAATATTTTCATTTAAATATTTCAATTCACTACATATATACATCTCCTTATAAAAATTATTCTACTACCCTTCTAACATTTCCATTGAAGTTACTGCTCCAATAAGGCGAATTTAAATCGCCTATACTAACACCTTTACTTGAACTATCATTCAGGAATTTACTATCTCCGAGCCATATTCCAACGTGTCCATTTCTTCCCGCAGTATCAAAAAATAATAAATCTCCACGCTTCATTTCTGATGGTGAAACTGCTCTACCTAACTCTAATAAAGTCCAAGTAGTTACACTTGAACGATCACCAAGTTGCACTCCAGCACTTGCATAGCAATAGTGAACTAATGAACTACAATCAAATCGTCCTGCATCAACGTCAGATTGATTACGACCTCCGCCCCAAACATATGGAGATTTACTAACCCACTTCATACCTGCTTCAATAGCCTTTTCAATTATTTCATTATCTCCTGCTGTTCCACTTCCAGTAATACCTGCATTTCTAAATTCCATTGCATACTGAAAAACTTTGTTAGGATAATTGTTTTGTGCCTTATCTAAATCTACTTCCATACCGTAGCCTTGTCCTCCATTATAACAAGCAAATATCCTTCGTAATATCTCTCTGAAATTAGGGTCATTCTCACTAGCGTTCCAATCTATCAGCTTCATATTCTCTACATTATTAAATTTTTGAACGCCAATAATTCCTTTTCTGTATAAAACATAGTTAGCATAATACATTGTTTCAAATCCACCAGCTATAATTTGTGCTCTCGCATCTGTTAAAAATATATCCCACATATTATCACTATCGGTAAAACTATATCCTACTTGTCTATATAAATCTGCTAACCCATAATCCATATAATACTTAAATATATCTCCACCACCAAAATCAAATTTTTGTTGTTGCATTATTCCATATGCACCGTCTGGCGAAGCACAATTAGGATTAAAATCACTTTCTTGTTTTGCAATGGCACATAAAACCCAGTTAGGAATACCAACTAATTCAGCCGTTTCATTGAAATAAGGAACAAATTCTAAAGGTACTCCCATAGCTCCTATATCTGTTATGTTAGAATAATTTTTCTTATTACTTTCTCCAACTATCCCAACAACTCCTATCATAATAATAGTAGCCAAGAAAAAAACTAAACAATTAGATATACCTATAGTAACAATTATTTTCTTTATTATTTTTTTACTCAAATAATCACCTACCTAAAAAAAGACATATAAAAAGAACCAACTTAAAACTAAGTTGGTTCTTTTTTTAATACTCTTTATAACTTGTTACTTTATATTTACCATCTATTTTTAATAACTGCATCTTATATGATTTTGAATCTTGCTTCTTCTCATTATTTTCATCTATACTGTCATAGGCTACAGTAACATAAATATATATATATCCATTATCATCTTTATTATTTCTTTCTTCACTTCTTATCTTTGTTATTTTCTTTTCTTTTATTTCTTTACTTTGACCTAAAGTCATGAAGTATCCTTGAACTTCTTTATCTATATCTGTTGATACTAGACTTAAAGCTTCTGCTTCATTTTTCTTAGGGTCATTTATATCAAATTCTGTCATGTCCTTTGCAAATTTTCTAGCAACTTCTGAAGCTTCTACTCTATCATTTACTGAAATATTACTATTCTCTAAAAGATAGTATTTCTTTTTTAATTCTTCATCACTTAGCCCTTTATTTTCATCATTTTGCTCTGATATAACGTTATTATTACTTGTTTCTACTTTTGCAACTTCTTGTTTATTACTTTTTCCTTTATTTAATGCAAATATAGTACCTCCAACAACTAATACCCCAAGTATTACTCCACCTATTATTAACTTTTTCTTCTCCACATTATACTCCTCCTTCAAATAATATTTTTTCTTCTTCTGAAATTTCAACATGGAATGTTATATTATTCATACCATTTATTATTAATGTTGTATCACCTTGTCCAAAGGTTGGAATTGTATTAATTTCATTTTCATTTAATTGACCGTCAAATATTGTTTCTAAAGCTTTCTTTGCATTATTGTCTTGTTGCATTATAAACTTATATTGAGTTAATTCAAATAATGTTTTTATCTTTCCTAATATTGCTTTATCTGAACTTTCTGGAACAACATCATTTATACTATGTGTTGCAAAAACAAGACCTGCAAAATACTTTCTAGCTTCTCTTTCAAAAGTTATAAAATAGTCTACTGCTAATTCATTATCTGAATTTATATACTTATGAGCTTCATCTATAAATAGAATATATTTTACTGCTTCATCTAATGTAACTTCTCCATTATCAAATAATTTCTTCTGTTGAATACCTTGTTTTAATGCTCCATTCCAAAGCATAGTTAATATATTAAACATTTGTGCATTAAATATTCTGTTATCAAATTGAGATAAGTTTCTTAATTCAAAACTTAATATTCTTTCTGATGACATATCTTCTATAGTAGAATATCCATTAAATAATTTACTATAGTTGTTTATTGCATTTTCAATTGTTAATTTTATACGCTCAATTCTTTCTTGTCTTTGAGCCGTTAAGTTAGTTCTTAATTCTTCTTTTTCTACATCATTATACAATTGTTTCTTTATAAAATTCAAGAATTCTTCCATTATTGGATATTCCTTCACTTTATATTGAGTACAGTTCTCTCTTTTGATACCAAAATCAATATAAAAATCATTAACTAAGTTCTCAAACTCTCTAATTTCATCACTTGAACACCCTTCTGCTAAGAATTTATAAGTCATTGATAATTTATTTATATGGAACATATATGATTGTTCTTCCAAAATCTCGTTTGTGTCCGTATCAATCATAGTTGCGAAAATTTGAAATGGATTTATCATTCCATTACTACCATCTAACTTTATTATTTTTCCACCAGATCGTTCAATAGTTCCTCCAAACTCTCCTGTTAAATCTAAAACTCTTATTGTATCTTCAAGTATAACATTATTGTTCATTAATTTTTTTAATAGTGTAGATTTACCAGCACCAGTAACCCCTAAAATAAGTGCATTAAATGATTTTCTTACAGAGTTTTTAGTAAATAAATCAAATATTACACTTCCACCAACTCTAGTTGTTCCTAAAGGCATACCCGTTTTATCTTTTAACTCTATAAAATCAAAAGGATACCCACCTGCTAGACTTAAAGCTGGTATAGGTTGCTTTATAATTCCATTCGGTAACTTCTCTTGTCTTGACATTGGTAAACGCATTGACTTCCATTCATACTCTTGTTCATTAATAAAAATAGCCCCTTTATATTTTAAAGTTTCTAGTTTTTCTAATACATTTTTCTCTTTATTTTCTAGCCCTTCTAAAGTCCTGTCCCAAACAAAAACTCTTATAACAATGTACTTCATTATCTCACTATTGTTAACAATATCATCTGTTAATGCTGATAATTCTCCAAACTCACTATTTGAATTTATCGCTGTTGTATAATCTCTACTATCCTCAATTCTTGAACCGTGTTCTTTCATTGAACGATCTATTTTCTTTAATATCTCATTTCTATTTGCAGTTCCAACATCAATAGTTACTACAGTATCATCTAATTCTTTAATTAAGCCCTTCAGCCAAAAATAATTAACTTCATGAGGATAATCATAAATATTTATACAAGCTTCATAGCCATCACCCTTTTTAATATAATTATCTTTAAATATAATTCCCCCACATGGTTGAATTTTATCTATTAAATTAGGATTGTAATCTAATTTCTTCATAAATATATCTCCTTTAAAGTATCTTACTATTTAAGTTATTAAGTTTATATAATACCTTTAGTTTCTTTTCTAAATCTATTTCACTTAAATGAATATCTTTATTTGTACTTCTTATTAAGTTATTTAATGTATCATTTACCGAATCTTCCTTATCAATAAATACCATGATGTAATACTCTATATTAGTTTTAGTCTTCTCAAGCTCTATAAGTTTTTCTAATTTTTCATTTAACATTATTTTGTATAGTTCATTATTAGTCTTGTTTATTCTTTTTTGTATATATGTTTGTTGTTCACTTGTATTAACTGGGAAATTCATAATTATTATTTTAAAATCATGAATAAATTCTCTTAGGAAAAACATAAAGTTTCTTATTAAATCTTCTTGCTCATCTAAAGATAATGAATCTACATCTTTTCCACTAACTTGATATATATTCATATAACCACTCTTAGTTTTGATAAATTCATTATCTGTTATATCTACTTCTTCCATCTTATCTACAATAAACTTATCTATTTTAGGTAAGTTCTTTTTTTCTTTTTTTAATGCTTTAGCTTCTTCCTTTTTCCTTTTACGTTCTTCTTTCTGTTGTTTTTTTAACTCTTTCTTCTCTTTTCTTGTTAGCTTCTTTTTTTCTTCTCCTATTTTTATATCATCAAATTTTTTATACATACTATTCCTCCTAAAAAATAATAGTAAAAAGAAAAAGTGTCCACAGGGAACACTTTTACTCTTTATCTATTTTTAATCTACGATATATGTTTCTATTTCTTATAAAAGCTAAATATATGCTCTGAAAATTTCTCCTTTTAGGATTACTAATACTTTTGGATGTTAAAAATACAGCCGAACAGAAACAAAATATATAATATACAATTATAAATCGTGTATATACAAAAGGACTTAATATTTTTGCTAAAGCCATAAATACAATTATAAAAGCTATATCAAAGAATGATAGTGTATTAAATATCTTCATTTCTACATTTATATCTTTAGGAATATTAAAAATCATAATTACTTTTTACCTCCATTATTATTTTTTATATTAAACTTACTTTTATCACTTATAGTAAGTTTTCTACTTTGAGAAGAATTGTTATTTCTTCCTATACTACTATTATTAAGCTTGTTTCCATTTACTCCATTTTGATTGAACTTATTAGCTTGTCCATAGCCTTTATTCATCGAGTTTGAATTTTGATTTATACCTTTATTGAATTTATTATTTTTCTCATTATTTATATCCTTTGCTCCATCAAATCCTTGTCCCTTAGTTGCTGATCCATTTTGATTTTTCAATATAGCTTCTTTTAATAGTTTTTCTTTTTCTCCTAAGCTTGATTGATTGTTTCCATTTCCTATATTGGAATTATTTTTTTCATTAATTTTAGAACTTTGACCTTTGCCATTTAAGCTACTTCCACCATTTAAGTTAGATTTTTCACTATTTCCATTTTTATTTACGCCCATATTATTTTTGTTATTTATATTAGGTGTTTCACTAGAATTTTTATTTAAACTTGAGTTGCCATCTTTGTTAGATTTATTTGAGTTTATATTAGAATTATTTTTCATATCTGAATTATTCTTCATATTAGGATTACTACTCATTTTTCCATCAATATTATTTTTAATATTACTAGAACCTTCAGATACATTTTTAGAATTAGTATTATCCTTTAACTTGCTAAAACCGTCTTGCATACTTAAATAAGCACTTTTACCACCATTGTAAAGTTTATTTCCAGCACTAAACATACTTCTAGTTCCCTTACCTAACATCTTAGCTCCTTCAATACCAGCAACTACAGCTCCCCAACTTGATTTAATACCTGCATCTATTCCAAAAATTCTTTCAATTATATTAGGACCATCTATAACTGCCCATGAACCTGCTCCAAGTACAAGTAATTTAACAACTTGATTTTCTATAGCAACATCAGGACTATTTAGCCAACCTGTAAATACCACATATAGTTTTAGTAAAACTGATGTAGAAATTAAAATAGCAAACATTGATAATATATTTTCAACAACCATTTTAAGCTTTTTACCTGTACCTATATCACTAAAAGCTAAAACTGTCGCTAATATTTTATTAAAAGCCAGTTCAATAAGTATTCTTCCTATTTTCAGACATGAACAAAACATTGCTATTATAGATACTAGAAGTGAACCTATAACCACCATAAAGTTTAAATTATATCTATAATAATCTTCATCTAAAAAGGAAAAAAAGCTTTTATCAAGCTTTACTAAGTCTAACTCTCCATTACTATTTTCCACTATTTTTTCTTTAAAAGCGTCTTTATACATAGGGTCTTTTAAGTCATTAGGTTCTAGCTTTTCATTTATATCTATATTCATAATATTATCTAGTAATATATTATTTTTCTTATCTGATAATTTATATCCCACACTATCTAAGTAGTATAAATCTGATAAGTTTCCTTTTACTATTTCCTTAGCACTTGATTCGTATGTTCCAATATTATTATCAACTATAAGTTTTGTTGCTTTATTTAACTCTGTCATTAAAAATGGTAATCCTACTATTATAGTTATTGATATTAATATATTTACTGGTATTTGTCCTTTATCTCTTTTCCTTTGAAACATTATCTGAAAACCTATAAATGCTAATGCTATTGCAAATATAGTCCAAAGTACAGGTTTATAATTATCAAGAAAGTGTACTACTTCTTTTGTTTCAAAAAAATTATTTATATTATAAATTGTACTAACTGCATTTTCTAAACCATCTACTAGCTTAACTAAGCCTTGAATTAATATCCACCCTAAATATCTAAGCCCATAACTAAATATTCCTACAAGCTCCAAAACATTATTTTCTGTTAGTGTTTTTAGAAATTCTATATTGCTCATTACTTCACTTCCTTTCTAATTCTTTTATATATTCAAATCCTTTATCAACAAAGGATTTAATTTCTTTGTTATCATTATTTTCTTTACAAGCCTTTTCTAAATCATCAAAGGTACTATCTAAATTAATTTTAGTTTTTCCCTTCTTATATCTAGCTTCAACTAATTCAATTATTTCTTTAATTTCCATTGGAGAGAATATTTCATTTAAATGAACTTTACGTTCTTTTTCTTCCTGCTTAATATCTTCAATGCTCTGTTCTTCAATTATTAATGGTTCTATATTTTCAAATAATATTAAATCATTTAAATCTACATCTTTATGTAAAGATGGTATTTCTACATCAGCAATAGAGCTATTGTTATCAAACCACTTAGATAAATATTCATATCTATATTGCATACTTGTTTTTCCACTATTAAAAATAGGATTAGGAACTATTCTATTTCTTTTTTGATCTTCTCTTTTTAAATTTCTTGTAACGACTGTTTCTCCCATTTTTAATAGCATTAAATCATTAGGATTTTTTAATCTTTCGGAATCAACACTCTCTGTATAATGTTTTGTAGTATCTGTTATTTCTCCACTTCTTGATATATTAATTATTGTTTTATCTCCTAAAAGCTTTGAAAATTCTTCTGCGGTATCATATTCTGTAGTCATTATATATACCTTATTTGCACAGTTCCCTATTATAGTTTTCGCTTTATCTTTACCATACTTCTCTTCTATTTGTGAAAAAGCTTGTACTACTAAAGTAAATTTTATATTTCTTCCTAAACATACTGTCAATATAACTTCTAATTGTTCTATTGGTGGCATATTACCAGCTTCATCAATTAAGAACACTACTTCTCTTTCACATTTTCCACCTTTAGTTAAAGTTGCTTCTTTTGATAAGACCCAATAAAGTTGCCTTATAAACATAGAAGCTATAAAGTAATCTGAATTATCATAGTCTGGAAGTATCATAAATAATGCTATTGGTCTATCATCTTTCTTATTGATAAACCCAAAATCTTTTAGGTTTATTGAATTTCTTGAAGTCATCTTTGCTATTTTTTCCATTGTAAATTTTTCTAACTCTGTCATAGCAACTGAAAAAATACCACTCCTAGCACTACCTTTAGCAAAGTTACTTGTTGCATACTGCATTTTAGCAATTGAATTTGAAGGTAAATTTCGGAAGTATTTGTCCAACTCATTATTACCATCTTCATCATAAGCTGAACCTAATTCTGAAAGCATATTAGCAACAGTAAACATTGTTACCCTATTTCTTATTTCTTCTTCACCATATTTTTTATAACATTCTTCAAGAGTTACTAATATTAAAGCATTAACTAAACTCATTGCAGAATTTTGCCAAAACGGATCTTTAACATTAGGCTTATAGTACATAGAATAAGTTAATGACTTACATAGTTTTTGAGCTTCCCCATAATCTTTTTCCAAATAAGCTTCTACTATTAAATGAAGTGGATTATAACTCATTGAATTATTAGGGTCTATTAAGTTTAATACTTCTATCCTATATCCCCTTTTTTCTAAAGTATCTTTACTTGAAGCAAGGAACTCCCCTTTTGGGTCATTTATTATTAATGAAGATTTAACCTTAGCCCTCGAATAAACATCTATGGTTGGAAATAAAAATAGTTCTCCTTTACCACTTCTTGTTGTCCCTATTACTAAGTTATTTACATCTCCTTCATCAATAAAAACTTTATCTTCATAACTTGAAATTACAACTCCACCTTTTCCTTCAAATTCTTTTTCCTTCTTTGGTACTGATTTATATTGTTCTTCTATCTCTAATAAGGAACAAAATCTACACTTTCCTTTTTGTCCTTCATTTATTGTTCTAAAAGAAGTCTTTAATCTAAATTGAATCTTTATAATAATTAGAATTAGCATTATATAGGTAAATATATATACATACCAATATTTATTAAATTCAAAATAAAATATAGCTTCTAAAAAATTAAAAGCTTTCTCTTTTCCTTTTATACTAGAAAAAACTATATCTAATCCATTAGCAATAATATTACTTATCAATGTAATTACTATGGTTAACACTATTGTTATGAATAGTGAAAATTTTCTACTAGCTAAGAATTTCGCTTTCTTAATTTCTCTATTTGTTTCATCATCTGTACTATAATAAATTTTTATTTTTCTAAATATTTTTTTCAAAAACCTCATATTACACCTACCTTAATCTAAATTTAAAAGACTAGGAATATATATCCTAGTCTTAAAATTAAAATGTAACAGTTGTTTTGAAATATGTTGCAAAAGCGTTAGCTCCCATAATTAATATAAATCCAACTATTCCACCTATGATTATTGGTTTAGCTTTTCTCATACCATCAGTTCCACCCAATATCCATGCAAAACCTGCTACTGCTAATGATAAAGCTAAACTTATCCATCCTAATGTTTGGGATTTTGTTAAAAGGTCTACACCTATTTGATTTAAACTTGTAAAGACATCTAAAACATATATATTTGATAACATACTAAATTCCTCCTATTTCTTTTAATGTATCTAATCCTGCTAATAATTGATTTTCTGCATCTTCATTGTCTAAAAATTCCTTATGTTTTTCTTCAATCCATTCTTCATAAGTTTTACCTTGAATTTCAAGAAGTTTAGCCACTAGCTTTTTATTGAAGCTATCTTTATCTTTTCTTCTAGCACTCATGATTAATCACCCCCTTCAATAAAATTACAATAAAAAAAATGTCCCCTAGGGACACCTAATATAAATATTTATAAATAAAAGTGTCCACAGGGAACACTTTTTATTTTCCTATATAAATAATTATTTTTTATCATTTTTATGAATTGCTTTTCCAGTACCAACTTGCAAAGTATCATTATTTTTATTATTAAAAAATAATTCTCCTTTTGGATCATTCAAAATAAAAGTATCCCCAGCGGATACTTTCTTTCCTATATATATTCCAGCTAACTTTAGACTTTCTTTAAATTCTTCATTTAACTTCTCATATTCATCTTTAAAACTTAAAAGGATTTTATCTATATCTTCACTTGAATACTTCTCAAGAATTTCTTTATACCTATCCTCACAATTATATTCCCAATTAAAATACAAATCTATTTTTATTACTTCAACATTCTCTAAATCATATTTAGTTGCATAACTATTAACATCTTCTCCCTCATGCTCTAAATCAGTTTTCTGTAATACATAGTTATATTCTTCTTTCACATTCTTAGCTTCAAATAACTTTTCCAATATTTCTAAAAGATGATTAAATTGTATCTCTATATTTCCACCAACTAATTCATCTAATCTAAATTCAATTCCTACAATTATTTCTGATAATTCTTCTACTGTCTTATCTATTTCTATTAATAAACATTCCCTATTACTCACCTTAGAATCATCAAAATAATAGTGATCTATTCTATATATTCTTTTCTTTAAATTGTTTTTTTCTTTTTTGTTCATTTCTTCTAGTATTTCTCTAGCTTTTTGACCTGTCTGTTTGTTTATTAAACTCATTTACATTCCCTCCTTAAAATGTTCCCCGTGGAGACTTTTTCTTTTAATTTAATACTAAAAATATACTATATTAATAAATATAAAAATTATTTCATTACATAAATATAAAAGTAAGATATATATTATAGTTCTCATTAAAACATATATAAATTCCTCCCATCTTTTTTTCACAAATAATATTACTAATTTAAATAACATCTCCAATCCAAAGATATATACAAATATATAACTTCCTTTCCTTAAAGAATAAATTAAAGATATTAACATTAATAAAATTGAAATTTGTTTTAAACTAAATGATGTCTTTTTCTTTTCATCACACTACTCAACAGTACACTCAAATTTTTCAAATATAAAAAATGTACTTATCATAATCATTGTCAAAAAAAATTTAATAATTTGATTATATATCATCAATACCCTCCCCCATTGTTTAAATATTATAGGGAGAAAACACTTTCTCCCTCACCCACTTGGAGCTAACGCCTTCAACTATAATTCCACTACGCTACATTATATTTTCAGTTGTTTAATAAAATATAACCTCATAAAAAATATCCCCCGTGGACACTTTTATTAATTTGTTTTTTGTTGCTATCTCAGAAAAAAAAGTTGATTCACAGGAGTATTAGTGGCATATATATAATATAAAAAAGATACATAAAATACATTTCTTATACTAAAATATATTATCCTTTTCCATTCTTTTTCTTACTAATATTATTAGTGTCTTTAACATTGTTAATCCTGCTACATAAATACCTATATAACTTAATGTAAAACTACTGTAAAATGAAAAAAATGCATTTATTAAAAGTAGACTAATATACTTCTCTTTTTCATCGCCCTCTCTTGACAAATGATAAATAAAAATTAGTTCCTCAATTCCTAAAAATATCATATAAAAGCAGTTTATAAGAAAAAGTTTCATAACTGTATCAAAATCCATTATTACCAGTCCCTATAACTAATTTGTCAAAAATATTCTCTGTATCATCAGCTTCTTGTGTTATATAACTTTTAATACTAATTTTATTCTTGAAAACCCCTAAATTTCTTTCAAATATTTCATTAAATTCATCTTCTTCTATTTCTATAGACTTTGAAAAGCCAGCCTTTAAAATAACATCCTTTGTAAACTTTGAAATCTTAAACATCAATATATATTCACTATCTAATAATTGGGGCGTTGGAAAAAACTTATATGAATATTCACCTAGAAATAAATCTTTATCGAAAATATAACATTCTAATAGTTCAAATAAATAATATTCTCCAATACCATCAAGCTTTATCTTTTGCTCTGTAAATTCCCCACCTTTACTTTCAAATAATATTTCATTACCAGCTTTATCATAAATATTAAATAAAATAGTTATACTTATTGAATCTATTGCATCATCTTTATGCTTAAATGATTTTCTAGGTGTAAAAGTATACTCATATCCTAATCTATATTTTCTTTTCTTTAATTTATCATCCATTTTTTCTCCTCCTTAAAATGTTCCCCGTGGACACTTTTCATAATGATTTATAAGCTCTTAAATAATTAATACTATCAATAAAAAAAGTGTTCCCTAGGGACACTTTTTCTCTTTTAATTTCTTTTCTATTAATCTATTTATCTCTTTTATTTCTTCATCAGTAAATATCTTCTCTGTTTTTTCTTTGTCTATTTTTATCAACCCTTTAATATATTTTGAAAATTCATCATGAGTTAGTGCAAATTCTTTAAGCTCTTTTTCCGATTTTTTAAAACTAACTGAATACACATTTCTCATTTTTATTTTCCATAAACTAATTCATCTATAGTTACTCCAAAACTCCTAGATAATCTATATAGAGTATTTTTTGTTGGTTTATTAATCCCACTCTCTATATCATGTATTGTCTTTATCCCTAGTCCACTTTTCTTAGAGAGTTGTTTAAGTGTCCATTTCTTTCTTTTTCTTCTTTTCTTTATATTCTCTCCAATATTTTGTATAGCTTCTTCTAAATACTCTTCTAGTATTCTATCCATGAAAATTCCCTCCTGTCATTTTGTGTCTACGTGGAACACCTATCCTACTAATAATTCTTCTAATGATATATTTAACCCTAATGCTAGTCTTAATATAATTTCAAAACTAGAGTTTCTTTCTTTATTTTCATTTAGACTTATAGTATGAAAATCTAATCCACATTTCTTAGCTAATTCTCTTTGTGTAAGATTTTTCTTTAATCTATTTTCTTTTAAGTTTTTAGATAAATTAACTTCTTCATTCTTTGATTTCATTTAATCACCCCCAATCTAAAAAAGTGTTCCCTAGGGACACTTTAAAACGGTATATCTCCATCTAATTCTTCTGGATAATCTATGTTATTATTTTCTTCTTTCTTATAATTTCCAAACAAGTCAAATTCACTTACATATACTTCTGTAATATATCTTTTTATATTATCATTATCTTCATAACTTCTATTTCTAACTTCTCCTGTTAAAACAATCTCTTGTCCTTTATTGGCATACTTAGTAATACCTTCTGCTAACTTTCCAAATATAACACAATTAAAGAAGTCAGCTTCTCTTTTTCCTTCTTTTCCTTTAGTCTTTCTATTTACTGCTATAGTAAATCTAGCAACAGCCTTTCCACTTCCATCAAGAAATTTAAGCTCTGGCTCTTTTACTAATCTTCCAGCTAAAATTATTTTATTCATTCTTTTCCCTACTTTCTTATTAATATCAATTATTAATTTTTAAAATTCTATAATTTAATAAATATTGGAGCAATATAATAAAACCTTTTTCTTTTCATTAAAAATACTTTCTGCTATCTCATTAACTTTCTTATCTATCATAACTGCTCCCTTTTAACTCTAAACTCATAATTTTCAAGTTTAACTAATACTATTGTTAATAAAAAAAGGATTAAAAAATCTAATCCTAAAAATATAAAAGTATTCATTTTAAATCAACTCTCCTTTAAGTATTAATCTTTGTTTAGCATGATTAGTGCAGGTTATTAATGTTATCTCGTTTTTACTTAAATCTTGTGATAGTAAACTCGAATTATTCGGTTCTACAATTTCTCTTTCTGTTATTTTATATTTATATACTTTATTATTACTTTGAATTTCTACTATTGTTCCAATTTTTAATTTATGTAAACTTCTAAATATAGAACCTTTCATATTGTTATGTCCAGCTAGAATTACATTCCCACTTTCTCCAAAGCTTGGACTATTTCTATACTTTGCAACAACATAATCTAAGTTTTCCTCACCTAATATGATTGGAGCTTCTAAGTTAATACTACTAATTTTTAAAATCCCAATTATATTTTCATTTTTAGTATTAACACTACTATTAATTTTTTTATTTGCTTGTATATTGCTGTTACCATTATCAATATTCTGTTCTATTGGATTATCTTCATTTTTAAGTTCTTGTTCTTCAGAATTAATCTTATAGCTCTCTATTAAATCATTTTTAATCTTCTCTGATTTATAATCTAAAGTTAATGATAATGCTACTAAAATAATTCCTATTAAACATAAAATAATTAATGACTTCCTCATAACTACCACTATCCAACTTTATTTAATATAAATAACTTATAATAAATATTAATATTATAATTAATC
Source organism: Clostridium sp. UMB9555A (assembly GCF_030222355.1). Classification (NCBI taxonomy): domain Bacteria; kingdom Bacillati; phylum Bacillota; class Clostridia; order Eubacteriales; family Clostridiaceae; genus Clostridium; species Clostridium sp. UMB9555A. The sequence continues at coordinate 65,785 of NZ_JASORQ010000003.1, forward strand.
ATAAATGATTTAAGCTTATCTTCTAACCTATAAACTTCTTTCTTCTTACCTAACCTCATTATCTCTTTAGATATTCTTTCTATTTTTGAAATTAAATATCTCCTGTATTCTAATTCATCAGCATTTAACCTTCTAAACATTAATTTACTTAATTCAAATTGAATATTTTCTAATTCTAAAAAATAATCACTTCTCATATCCTACTCTCCCCTTATAAAACTTTCTTTATCTAATACCAATAAAAAAGTATTCCCCGTGGACACTTTTATTCTAAACTTGCTCCATAATATTTATCTTCTTTTGAAGCTACTCTAAATAAAGATAAATAAAATAAAAAACTTACCATCCATATTCCTAGTATAATTACAACTTTCATTGCTCTACTCCTTTATTGCTTCATGAAATTCTTTATATTTACTAAATTCCTTATCATCCTTGCACACAATAACTAAAACGTCATCTAAAACAAATACCTTATTTCCATTATCATCAACAAACTCACATTTAATTGAATTAATTAAAGTTTGAACATTAAAATTTTCCAAAGTCCAAACATCAACGTTCTTTCCTCCAGAGTAATTAATAACTACGTAATTTTTTTTAGTTTCATCTAAACTTTTAGAAGCTAAATTATTTTCTAAAACTCCACTACAACCAACTAATCCTAAACTTAATGCTCCAACTACTAATAATCCTAAAATTTTCTTTTTCATAATTATTCCTCCATTTAATTATTAAATAATTGAAAATGAAATAACTTTATCTTTATATTCTTTTATTTGTAATTGGACTTCATCTCCAATATCATATTCATTTGAATCTGCTTCTATTTCATATGTATTATAATTGCATTTAACAATTAAATATTCTTGACTATTGAAATTTAAAAAAATATTAGTACCTATAAGAATTGGTGCTTGATTTACTTCTTCTTTTTTATCAATAATAATTCCATTTTCTATATGGCTAGTTGTTTTAGAATCAATTATTTCTAAATATATTTCATGTCCAATTTGACAAATAAGACATATGACACAAAAAACTATTACCACAAATATAAATAAATTTAGTTCATCATTCATAACATTCACCTCATTTATATTTTTAGGGAGTAGTAAGGGATTACAGCTCTATTTTATACTCCCTAAAAACTAAAAAATAAGAACTAACTAATAAATTTAGTTAGTCCTATAAATTTAACATTATGCTCTCTTTCTCTTAGTAAATGCTAAAGCTCCTACGCTTCCAACTACTAAAATTAAGCCAAGTGGTAACATCATATTTACATTAAATGCTCCACCAGTTTTAACTATTTCAAACTTTTTATTTGTTAAGTTACATTTTATAACTTGTCCATGCTCTTTTATTTCAAATTCACCAGTTTCTGTAGTTAATTCATAACCACTAGGAGCTTGTGTTTCAGAAATTCTGTATTTACCTTTTGAAAGATTAAATTTATTTCCTTCCTTGCTAGAAGTAAATTCTATAATCTTTCCTTGATCTAATCCTTCTAAGCACTCTATTTTAATTTTAGCTCCTTCTAAAACTTCTCCAGTAGCAACATCTGTTTTAGTAAACTCTAAAACTCCTGTTGTTATTTCATTCTTTAAGTTAGCTTTTGTTATTTCTCCGTATTTAATTTCAAAAGTTCCAACTTCTATTGAAAGTTCATATCCATTAGGTGCTTGTATTTCTTTGAACTGATACTTACCTACTGGAAGTTTGAATTTATTTCCTTCTAAAGAAGAATCGAACTCAAATTTAATGTGCTTATTGTGTTCTTCTAATCCGACTATTTCTATCTTAGCACCTTCAATATTTTCTCCAGTTGTAACATCAGTTTTAGTAAAATCAACATCTCCAGTTTGAACTTTATTCTCAACTGTTGTTGTTACAGTTTTACCATCTTCTATTATTTCAAAGTTTAAAGCCTTATCTTCATCTAAAATATAATGCTCTGGAGCTTTAACTTCCTTCCAATAATAATTTCCAGCTTCTAAGCCTTCTAAACTAATTTTTCCATATTGGTTAGTTGTGTAAGTTCCTACAAGCTTTTCACCATTCCAAAGTTCAAAATCCGCATCTTTTAATGGTCTTTGAGTATCTTCATCAATTTTGATAAGCTCTACATTAGCTCTTATCTTTTTATTTTCCATTTCAAGCTTAACTACTTGACCATTTTCTTTTATTTCAAAGTATAATGGCTCTTTGTTAAGTACGTAATTCCACAATGTACTTACTTCCTCAACCATGTATTTTCCATGTTCTAAACCTTTTAAGTTTATTTTTCCATCTTCATTACTTGTTAAATCCCAAGTTTGGTCTTTCATAAATCCATCTATACAAGTAAATTTAAAGTTAACATCTGCTAAAGGTTCTTTAGTTTCACTATCTACTTTTAAAAGTTCAACATCACCTGTTATACGTTCATTAGATACTTTAATAGTATAAATAGTACCTAAATCCTTAATATCTTCTAAAGGAGCGTTCTCGTCGATTTTAAAAGGTATTGGTTCTATACCAACATAGCCTTCTTTTGGTTCTGCTTCCTCAAGGACATAATTTCCATACTCTAAATTTTGTGGAGTTAGTATTTCTCCGTTCTTATCTGTTGTTAATATTTTTGTTGGTAATGGTAATATTCCAACAAAGTTTTTGAATGTTACAAGCTCGTTGGTATCAGTATTTCTAATCTGGAATTTAACTCCTTCAATTGGTGTGTTATCCTTAGAATCTGTTTTTACTACTCTTAATTTAGCTCTAATAGGTTCATTCTTAACATATTTAACATAAATCTTATTATCTTCTGTTATATTAACGTGATATTCTCTGTCTGATTGCCAATATCCATTAGGAGTTTTAGTTTCAATGAATTTGTATTCTCCATATCTAAGTGGTTTAGTGAACGCAAAACCATCTTTATCTGTAACAACATGATCTACAACAGTTCCAGTTTCTATACCATCAACTTTAACTGCCTCAACATCAAATCCAGCACCTTCAACTGGCTTTTCTTCATTTTCACTATCAACTTTAACTATTTGTATTGACCCTTTTATTACATAATTAGGAACATCAAAAGTATAAACTTTTTTATCTTCTCTTATTTGAATGTCATATACTTTATCGCTTAACTTGTGTCCTACTGGTGCTTTAGTTTCTTTCATATAATAATCGCCATAATTTAAGTCTATACTTTCATCATAGCCATTTTCGTCAGTTATAAGCTTATCGACTTCTTTATCGTTTTTATCGTATATAGTAAACTCAGCATCTTTTAATTTAAGGTCATTAAATTCATTATCGAATTTATTTATCGCAACTCTTCCTTTAATTATTCTATTAGCATGAGTAATTTCTATAGTTTGCATATGTTCACTAATAGTAACTGGATACTCCTTACCATTTAAAGTATATTTATTGGGAGCTTTTATTTCTCTTACAATGTAATCTCCAAAAGGATGTAATCCACTTGTTATTTTTCCATTTTCTTTGGTAGTCATATTTTCGACAACTTCATTAGTATCTGCTTTTACCATCTCAAACTCAGCACCTTCAAGTGGCTCTCCAGTTTCTTCATCAATCTTAGTTATTTCTACTCTACCTTTTATTTGAGTATCAACAATATTGATTTCAGCCGTTTCTCCAGCTCTTATAGTAACCTTAACTGGTTCTGCCTTTAAAAATCCTTTTGGACTTTCAACTTCTTCTAAAATATATTCACCATCCATTATATCCGTAAAAGTTAATTCTCCATTTTCAGATGTCTTTTCTCCTACTACAGTTCCATTCATATCTTTTAATTGGAACTTAGCTCCAGTTAAAAGCTCTCCATTATCACCAGTCTTAATAACCTTTAAGTTTCCAGTTAAACCTGTCCATCTTACAGTTATATTATCTTTTGATTGTGGTGTTGTTTCTAAAGGTACAACTGCCATATCTTGTTTACCAGCTTGTGGTGTTTTATAAGCAACTGTTGAAGGAATTTCAACCATAGCTTTTATAGAAATATTTAGTTCGCCTGTTTTTGCATTTCTAGGAATATACACTTTAAAGCTTTCATTTGAATTAAATAAATTTCTTTCACTACCATTCATATCCATTACTTTAATGCTATCTTTTAAACTAGGATCACTTGTACTTTTTACAGATACTCTAGCATTAGAAAATGAATAGTCTGATTTTATTTTTATAGGTTCACTCACTAGATAATCACCATTTTCAGTTGCATTAACTTCACTTGGAGTAATCTCAAAAAATTTTGGTAATTCTCTATTATGAGCTTTTTCTACAAGAAAATCTATTACTGGTTTTAATCTACTTACTGAAACAGTTCCATTTTTAAGTCTTGTTCTATCCATTCCACGGCTTATTCCAGCTTCAAATTGATAAGACCATATTGCAAGTTGAGTACAATATCTATATTCATCAGCAGATATTCCCCATTCTGAACCATCTTTAGCTGGATAACCCCAGTAAAGAATAGTTTCTATTCCCTTATCAACCTTTATTTCCTCAGTATAGTCTTGTCCTGTTGGATTTAATGCTCCAGTATTTAAGCAATAACATGTCTTTAAATCTGGTGCATAGTACCTATGATTTCCTATTGGTAACACCTTCCCCCACGTTGGAGAATCATATTTTAAATATGACTCTCCATCAGTTGAGTTAATTTCAACTGCAAATACACCAAGGCTCGGTGCAATAATTAACATTGCTAACATCATAGCAAGTGTTTTAAATAACTTTTTTGACTTCTTGAATATCTTCATGAAATCCCTCCTAAAAAAATTTTAATATATATAAAAAGAAAATTACTCATAATGAGTAATTCCCTTGAATTGTCTTTTATTAAAAACTTAAACATAAAAAAGAGCCTTAGTATTAACTAAGACCCTTTTAATCTATATTAAATTAAATAAGGAGAAAACTATATTAATAATCAAATCCTATAACAAAGTAATATACTCCATTGCTATCTTTATATACTGCACAAGCACCTTCTGTTAACTCATCATCTAATAAATTAGCATCATGTGCTGGTGAATTTTTAAATTGTTGTAATATCTTACTAGCAGTCATACTAGCTCCATTTAATCCTGTTACTTGTCCACCTTCAGGATATAACTTATGGAAAGCACTTTCTTTTTGTGCCATTTCTTCAGTATGTTGTTTTACCCACCCATTATATTTATTGCTCCAAGTTAAAGCATTTAATCCATTTTCTTGTCTATACTGATTGAATAAACTCCAAAGCTCATTTGACATAGCACTTTGATATTCCCATGTTCTTTGAGGTTTAACTGGTTCTTGTGGCTTTTCTACTGGCTTATTTTCAGTAGGTGGCTTTGGTGCTGGTACTTGTTCTTGCGGTTTATCTTGTGGTTTATTGTTGTTACTACTCTCATTATTAGGCTTATCTACTGGTTTGTTTTCAACTGGTGGGGCAGGGTTATTATTACTACTTTCATTATTTGTTGGTGGTGTTTGATTACTTTCAGTATTTCCACCAGTTGAATTATTTGGTTTATTTTCACTAGGTTTTGATGGTTCACTCGGTTTAGTATTTTCAGCTATAACTGGAGGTTTAACTGTTACATCATCACCTTTACTACTGTCAGCAACGATATTGCCTTCTTTGTCTTTAACTACTAAAGTTCCATCTTCCTTTTCCTCAACCACTACATCACTTTCTGTTGTAGTTTCTTCTTGGTTTTCTTTATCTAATTCCTTATTTTCATCTGCTTTAGTTGTATCTTCTTTCTTCTCTGCTAAAGCTATATTACTTTTTTCTATATTATTTTTAGAATAATGACTATTTATAGCATATCCGCCTATTCCAATAACTGCTATTCCTAAGGCTACTGCTACTCCTATACTTTCTTTTCTATGTACCTTTATAAATTCTATTATGGCTTTTACTTTCTTATTCATACTTACCATTCTCCCTTCATTTCTAAGTATAATTTTATTTGGTGTCCCTCGGGAACACTTTTATATTGTATTTAGCCTTTTATTTTCAATGTCAACATAAAACTCTAAACTGTTATCCACCTTAAATAATTTTTCACCACAATTTCTACAATAAGCTATCTTACCTTGCTTATAAGTAGCATGATCATGTATATCTCCACTTTCTTCAGCTATTTCTCCATTAAAGTTATAACGTTCATGATATGTCCCTCGATATGAACTTCTAAAAAAATATCCTTCATCACTTTTACAATAAGGACATTCCTTCATGTGTAAATACTCTTTACTCATAAGCTAATCTCCTATTATAGGATAAATTCCAAAGAGTTTAAATCCATTAAGCCAACACTTCTTGCTAAAGCTATATTTAATTTTTTTAATTCATTTCTTGTTAAATGACCTACAAATTCTTTAACCTTATTTTTATCTATCGTAGTTACTTGCTCTAAAAGAATTGTAGAATCTTTTTCTAAGCTATTATAAATTTCACTATGTACTGGTAAATCTTTTTTATCTCGTGATGTTATTGGTGCTACAATAAGAGTTCTTCCATATTTATTTCCTAAGTTATTTTGAATTATAACAACTGGTCTTAATCCATTTTGCTCTGAACCTTTTTGGTCGGGCAAATCTGCATAAAAAATATCTCCCCTTAAATAAGCTCTTGTTGAATTTATTTTTAAAAGTTCACTTCTTATTGTCCTCATACTTTTTCCTCCTTCCTTGTTAGACTTATATGTATTAAATTAAAGCTGTACCATTCCATAAATCTTTTTGCCATTCTTTATCCCATTTTTCAAAATCATCTTTGCTGTAATTTCTTTGTGTGAAATTTACTTTTGGCAATTCAATATTATTATATAGCCACATTGGTACATTAAAATTATCATCTTGTACCTCAATTAATTTTTCATACAGTATTGTTTCTATATACCTTATAGCCCCAACTAGATTAATCCTTTGCAAACTATTTTTAATTTTTTTAAAAACTAGCCATTGGACACATTTGTCATGAACTGAATTAGAATTTAAATTATTTGCTACTAATAAAGCCTTTGCTATTGTTTTTAATTGCTTCTTTGTTGCTATAACATTATACTCTACCCCTTTATAAGTTTTTGCTAATTTCTCTAGCAACCCTTCATCACTTGAATCATCTTGTACTTTTTCTTCTTTTGTATCATCATTATCATTATCTTCTTTTTCTTCGTTTGAAAAGTAGTTTATACCATAAAATTTTAATTTACCTTCTCTTTTTATACTTAAAATTCCTTTATCAACTAACAAATCTGCTAATTTTTTAAAGTAAGTTAAAGAAATTTGAGCTTTCTTTTTCCCATTAACTATTTTTTTCTTATTTTCAGCATACTTAGCGTGTAATCTTTCGATTGATACGTCTAAATATCCAGTTTCTTTATTTGCATATTTTGTAATATAAGCTAAAACAGAACCCGCTTTTTGGATTTTCTTTTTACTACCAATTTCACTCAATCTGTCTTTTTGCTCTTTAGTAAAAGGTATCTTATAAGCCATCTGTATACCTCCCTTCTCTAAACTATTGTTTTTATATATTTAGGCATATCACTCGGATAGACCATATCTTCTGTTTCTTTTTTTAGTCTTTTACCACCGCTATAATTTTCATATGCACTTTTACATTGTTTTTCTAAATTGCTCCCAGTAATATATTTATTACTTTCGTGGTTTAATGCTCTATTAATTTCTCTTTTAACTCGTTCGGGATATGTTTCCCAAAGCCTTAAACTATTTTTATTTTTTAAAACAAGATAATTTTTATCTTCTTCGTTTATAACATTTTTAAGTTTTAAAAATTGTATTCTCTTTTGAACAGCTTCTTTACTTCTGTCTATCTCTGCTCCAATTTCTCTTGCTGTATATCCCAAGTAAAAAAGTTCCACAACTTTTAACTCTTCTTCCTTTTTCCAATTGCCTTTCTTAATTTTCTACACCTCCTAAAAAAGTGTATAGTTATTCCATACCAACAGGTGTGGAAAATTTGTTTATTTAATCTTTATAATTTATTAACAAATAATTAATTTCCTAATAAAAACAGAAAAAAAATGCGTTTTTAATAATTAATAAACTAATTAGTAGTTTATACTAATAATTTATCAATATTTAACGCATTTTTTCAATGTTTAAATATCGCTATAATAACATTTCTATCTTTCTTATTGTTACTTCATTTTAAAAAATTTCAAATAAATAATTATTTTATAAATACATCTGTGAAAGAAACAACACTATAAAATTTCTCTCATCTAAAAAGTTTCTTCCCTTAATCTTTTTGTCCTCTTTATCAAATATGAAATCAAACATACTACTTCCTCCAATATAAGTTCTTCATATGCCATTCTATCCACATTTATTAATATTAAACCTAAGAATATTATATTATTTAAAATTTAAAAATATTATATAATGTTTATATAGTAAGATTTAAAGGGGTGTTTTTATGAATAATTTTTTTAAACATACACTAGAAACTCATACACCTCAAAGTATGAGTAAAATTACATCTTATATAAGAGAAGATATAAAAAATAGTAATATTGAAAATGGAATTGTAGTTGTTTATTGTCCACACACTACTGCCGGTATAACAATAAATGAAAATGCAGACCCTGATGTTGTTAAAGATTTAATTTATGGATTTGAAAAAGTTTATCCAACTAATGATCATAAATACAGACATTTTGAAGGCAATTCACATTCCCACCTTAAAAGTTCTACAGTTGGAGTATCTCAGCAATTAATATTACATAGAGGTAGATTAATCCTAGGTCAATGGCAAGATATATATTTCTGCGACTTTGATGGTCCAAGAAACAGAACTTTTTATGTTAAGATTCTGGAGGGATAATATTTAATTAATTTATTATTAATTATATTTTCAATAATATTCATCCAAAATTTTCTGTTTTTTAGTATAATTTACTTAAACAATTTGTTTTAGGGGGAATATTATGAAAATCAATCACAAAATAACATCGATTGTATTAACACTTGGACTAATATCTTCAAGCATATATACAATCAATGTAAATGCAGAAACACTTAATTCGAAAATCCAAGTATCAAACTTAAATTTATCTAACTCATATAACATAAAAAATGAAAATTTAATTAAATCTTCTAAAGAAGGTTGGATTAATACAAATGGAATATGGTACTTCTATAAAAATGGAATTATGCAAACTGGTTGGCTAAATGATAATGGTATTTGGTACTATTTAAATGAAAATGGCTCTATGGCTACAGGTTGGTATAAAGTTGATTCTAACTGGTATTATTCAAATTCTAACGGAATTATGCAAACTGGCTGGCTAAATGATAATGGCAATTGGTACTATTTAAATGACAATGGTTCTATGGCTACAGGTTGGTATAAAGTTAATTCTAACTGGTATTATTCAAATTCTGATGGAGTTATGCAAACTGGTTGGTTAAATGACAATGGTACTTGGTACTATTTAAACGACAATGGCTCTATGGCTACAGGTTGGTATAAAGTCTATTCTAAATGGTATTATTCAAATTCTAACGGAGTTATGCAAACTGGCTGGCTAAATGACAATGGTACTTGGTACTATTTAAATAGTTCTGGTGAGATGGTTACTAACACAATTATTGATGGTTGGAAAATAGATTCTAACGGTATAGCAACGCCATTAAAAGATGAAAACCATTCTATTGTATATGTAACTCCAAACGGTAAAAGCTATCACTATAGCAAAGATTGTACAGCCTTAAAAAGAAGCTCTTCTATCCTTGGCATGAGCCTTAATGAAGCTATAAATAAAGGAAAATCTGATCCTTGTAACTTATGTGTTAAATAAACAAACTTTAACACTAAGTTTATTTAAATAGTTATTCTTAATTTTAAGATAAATACTTTTAATTATAAGTTCAAGTTATAGAATCTTTAATTTTATAACTTGAACTTATATGCTTAACTTGGAAAGTTATATATTCTCTAAAAGATTTGCCATTTCAATGGCTGCCATAGCTGCATCAAACCCTTTATTCCCAGCTTTAGTTCCGGCTCTTTCTATAGCTTGTTCTATATTCTCAGTTGTTATGATTCCAAAGATAACTGGTACTTCAGTATCTAAGCTTACATTAGCTATTCCTTTTGATACCTCTCCACAAACATAATCATAATGACTGGTAGCTCCTCTTATTACTGTTCCTAAACAAACAACTCCGGCATATTTTCCTGATTTAGCTAACTTTTTAGCTATTAATGGTATTTCAAAAGCTCCTGGAACCCAAGCAAGGTCTATGTTCTCTTCCTCTACTCCATGTCTTTTAAAAGCATCTAAAGCTCCATCTATAAGCTTTGATACAATGAATTCATTAAATCTTCCTGCAACTATAGCAAACTTTTTATCTTGACCTATTAAATTTCCTTCTAAAATCCTCATTCTAATCTCTCCTTTAAACATTTTTATACTTCAAGTATTTTTTTAATTCTTCGTATCTAATATTGATACTTTTTTATCCACTTTTAATCTATCTTTAAATTTAAAATTTTAAATAACTCTATAAAATTACTGCATTATTAAATGGTGCATTTTTTCTTTCTTAGTTTTCAAATAAAACTCATTTTCCTCATTACACTTTATTTCTATAGGTACTCTTTCTACTATTTTAAGTCCATATCCCTCTAAGCCAGTTATTTTTTTAGGATTATTGGTCATTAACCTTATTTCCCTTACACCTAAATCTTTTAGAATTTGTGCTCCAACGCCATAATCTCTAAGATCTTCTGGAAATCCTAAGGCTATATTAGCTTCTACAGTATCTAATCCTTCATCTTGAAGCTTATAAGCTTTCAACTTATTTATAAGACCTATTCCTCTTCCTTCTTGTCTCATATAAAGTAATATTCCTTTTCCCTCTTCATTTATTTTTTCCATAGCTCTATGAAATTGCTCTCCACAATCACATCTTCTTGATCCAAAAACATCTCCAGTTAAACACTCTGAATGCACTCTTAATAATACTGGCTCCTCTGATTTTATCTCTCCTTTAACTAAAGCCACATGATGCTCTCCTGTAAGTTTATCTATAAACCCAATAGCCTTAAAATCTCCATGTTTAGTTGGCATATTAGTTTCAACAACTCTATAAACAAAATTATCTCTTTCTGTTCTATAAGCAATTAAATCTTCTATAGTTATTATTTTCATATTATGACTATTTGCAAATTCTAATAATTCATCAGTTCTAGCCATAGTTCCATCATCTTTCATTATTTCACAGATTACCCCAACTTCTTTTAATCCAGCTAACTTTGCTAAGTCAATTGCTGCCTCTGTATGCCCAGCTCTCTTTAAAACGCCACCATTCTTAGCTATTAAAGGGAATACATGTCCTGGTCTTCTAAAATCCTCTGCTTTACTTTCTTCATTTATTAATTCTTTAATTGTATGAGCCCTTTCAAAGGCTGATATTCCTGTAGTTGTATCTTTATAGTCTATAGAGACTGTAAATGCAGTTTCATGATTATCTGTATTATGTGAAACCATAGGATTCAATCCTAAATTTTCAGCTATACTCTCACTTACTGGAGCACATATTAAACCCTTTCCATAAGTGGCCATAAAATTTATCTTTTCTCCAGTAACAAGTTCTCCAGCCATAACTAGATCCCCCTCATTTTCTCTTCCCTCATCATCAATAACAATAACCATTTTCCCATTTTTTATATCTTCTATTGCCTCTTCTATTAAATTAAACTTCTTCATATTTTTAAGGAGATAAAAATCCCCAACACCACCTTTCAAGAATTTTTAAAATTATTAGCTATTTTTTTATTAGCAAATATATCTACTTTGTAAAATTAAACTTGATCTAAAACAATATATAAAAATAAATATTAAATTTTAAAATATAATTTAAATAAACCCATTAATAGTTAAAAACTCTTCTGTTAAAACAGACTTTTTCTTTCTATTATGTTTTTTAAAGCCTAAAAGCTTTTCAACATACTTACCAATAGAGTCACATTCTATATTTACTAAATCACCAATTTTTCTTTTAGTTAGTGTTGTCTCTTCCTGGCTATGAGGAATTATGGAAATCTTAAACCTTTCCCCATTAGCCTCTGCAATAGTTAAACTTATTCCATCAATAGCTATAGAGCCTTTATAAACTATATATTTGCTTAACTCATATGAAACTTTAATTTCTACCCATATTGCTTCCCCCTCATCTTTAAAAGAAATTATTTCTCCAGTGGAATCAATATGGCCAGTTACTATATGTCCATTAAATCTGCCATTAATACTCATGGCTCTTTCTAAGTTCACCTTACTTGATTTTTTTAAATTTCCAAGATTACTTTTTCTTAAGGTTTCCCCCATAACATATGCAGTAAAATAATCTTTTCCCTTAGTTGTTATAGTTAAGCAAACTCCATTTGTTGATATACTATCACCTATCTTTGTGTCCTCTAAGACCTTATTAGCTCTTATTTTCAGTAAAGATGATTTTTCATTTTTATCTATGCTTATAACTTCTCCTATTTCTTCCACAATACCAGTAAACATATTATTCACTTCCTTTTTCTATTAACTAAGGTTACATTCAATTAAAATATCATTATGAAAGGTCTTCAAATTTACTTCAGGAAATTCAAAGGCATCTAAGACATTGCTTACTCCTTCCCCTTCAACAGGAGTAATAGCATTTTTCCCTCCAAAAACTTTTGGTGCAACAAAGGCATATATCTTATTTACTTTTTTATTTTCTAAAAAAGTAAAATTTAAATTTCCTCCTCCTTCAATAAGAACTGAATCAATATTTTTTTCTTTTAAACACTCTAAAACCTGATTAATATTAATTTTTCCTTCATCTAAATTTACTTCTATTACCTCTATACCTTTATCTTTTAATTTTTCAATTTTTATCTTATCTTTTTTATTTGTTGTAAAAATTAAGGTTTTTGACTCACTTTGATTTTTTAATATTTCTGAATCTAAAGGAATTCTTAATTTACTATCAAGTACTATCCTAAAATGCTTTCTTTCTAACTCTTTATTTTTATTAAGTCTACATCTCAAATCTGGATTATCCTTTAAAACAGTGTTTATTCCAACCATTATTGAACTATATTTATTTCTTAAGGAATGAACAAACTCTCTTGATTTTCTATTAGTTATCCATTTTGATTTAAATTCCTTAGTTGCTATTTTTCCATCTAAGGTCATTGCCCATTTAAGTGCAATAAAAGGTCTATTTTCCTTAATATAAAAATTAAATATCTCATTTAATCTAATACATTCCTTTTCTAAAACTCCTACCTTAACCTCTATGCCTGACTCTCTTAAAATTTTAATACCCTTTCCTGATACCAAAGGATTTGGGTCTAAGGTTCCAACTACTACTCTCTTAAATTTATTTTTAATTATGGCTTCTACACATGGAGGAGTTTTACCATAGTGACAACAAGGTTCTAAGGTAACATATATTGTTGCTCCCTCAGTAGATTTAATAGAACTATTAATAGCATTAATTTCAGCATGATTTCCTCCAAAAAACTCATGATATCCTTGTCCTATTATTTCTCCATCCTTAACAATAACAGCTCCTACCAAAGGGTTTGGATTTACATATCCCTCTCCTTTTCTAGCTAATTCCAAAGCTTTTTTCATAAAAAATTCATCCAAGTTATCCTCTCCTTCCAAATTCTTCTTTAGAAGTACCTAATAAAAAATAAAAGCCCTGAGTTTTAATTAACTCAGGGCTTTTATTAGTTATCCAAGTAATTGAAGTTATTTAAATAGAATCTTAAAATTTTAATTAATATATCTAAGAATATTAGGTTTAATAAAATTTTTAATTGGTTTAATAAATCCTTTAAATATATTTCTATATTTCTAAAAATAAAAGTTTTAACCAATTCAAAATAATTAATACCAATATAAATAGTATAAAAAGTAAAGCTCTGAACAAAAAATGTTCAGAGCTAAAGATTCTAATGCACAACAATCAATTTAATATGCATATAAAACATAATAAAAAGATAACTTATTAGATATTCTTCTTTCATCCAGACTTTACTGTCGGCCTCGGAGTTTCACCGAATCATGCTAAACTAGCTCGCGGGCTTTACCGCCGGTAGGGAATTTCACCCTGCCCTGAAGAATTTTTATTAAATTATATCTATAAATTACCATTTAAACTTTTTCATGTCAATTTCCTATTTAGTTTATAAAATCTAATTTTCACTATATAATCATCACATATTCTTTATTTCCTCAATAATGCTACTTTTTATATTATCCATTGGAAAAAGTGTGCCTGGACATAAAGTATCCACAACTTCCCTGTGTGGAAGTATATCTTTTATTGGATATTTTAAGCTTAAATAAGTTCCTAATTTAACAAGTGAATTTTTTTGTGCCTCATTTAAACCCTCTTTTTCAAAGTTTCCTTCAATGCATATTCCTAAGGTATTATAATTTGCATTTTTTGCATGAGCTCCTATTACATTTTCATCTCTACCTTTATAAATTGTCCCATCCTCTCTTATATAAAAATGATATCCTATTCCACTCCATCCATTATCTAAATGAAACTTATGAATATCTTCTGGAGTTTCTGGTGAATCCGTTGCTGAATGATGAATAATTAATCTTTTAGGTGAATTCCCTTTTTTAAGCCCGCTTCCCCATTTATAATCAACTTCCTTTATATCTAATTCCTGCCTCATTTTTTCTAACTCTCTACTTGAAATATTCTTTTTATAAGCATCTCTATAGCTCTCATCTCTATTCATTTTAGGAAAAACAAAGAAAATACTCCCACAAATAATCAATATAATACTAATTAAAAATATAAGTCTTCTTCTAAAAATCTTTTTTCTTCTCTTTGATAAATTAATATTCTTAATTTTAGTATGCTCCAACTCTGCTCTTCCCCCTTTTATTTTCTAATATAGCACCCTAATATTTCACTTTTTAATATATCTACTATTTTAAAATATTAAAATACACCATAGTATTTAAAAACCTTATATGTAAATAATAAACAAAATCCTTTTTAATCTCTACCTTATTTTTAAGAATTTACATTTTGTTGCCTCTATAATTTTTTATTCAATACTTAAAATATTTTAAATACTAACATTAAATTATTATAAATTTTACTATACACATAAAAATAAACTTTTATTTTAAATAAGCTTTTTTTTAAATTTTATAATTAATTTCTTATTTAACTAATATTATGTATAGATAAGTTTTTTTGGAGGAGGTATTTAATATTGAAAAGATCATATAGAGATATGGCCATAATAAGAAAAAGACTTTCGTTTATCCTAGCATTTATTATAATTATGTGTTTTATACTAAGCATTAGATTATCTTATGTAATGATAGTTAAAGGACCTGAATATGCAGAACTAGCTGTTGAACAATGGACAAACGAAGTTAAAATATCTGCAAGAAGAGGAAAAATACTAGATAGAGATCTAAATGAGCTTGCTGTTAGTTCTAACGTTTATAGAGTTGACTTCAACCTAAATGCAATTAGATCTTATACAAAGAAAACTGGAAAAACTAATGAAGAATTAGCTTTAGAAATTTCTAAGGTTCTTGAAATGGATAAGGATACAGTTTTAAAAAAATTAGAATTTAAACTTCCTTCTGGAGCTCCTGCTGGTGCTGCAATCCTTGCTAGAAGAATAGAAAAGGAGAAAGCTGATAAAGTTAAGGAATTAGAAATTCCAGGAGTAATGGTTTCTCCAGATACTCAAAGATACTATCCTAATGATAATTTTCTTTCTCATGTATTAGGTACTACTAACTCTGACGGTGTTGGACTAAATGGTATTGAGCTAAAATACGATAGAGTTTTATCTGGAAGTCCTGGATTAAAAATAACTGAGATGGTTAAAGACGGTGCTGAATATCCTTATACTATTTCTAGATTTACAGCCCCTGTAGATGGCAAAGATGTAGTCTTAACAATTGATGAAAAATTACAATACTTTGCTGAACAAATCGCTGAAATAGGTTTAGTACATCATAATGCTGATGCAGCATCAGTAATAATAATGAATCCAAACAATGGTGAAATCTTAGCTATGTCTAACAAACCAGACTTTAATCCAAATAAACCTTATGATGGGGCTGAAAATTTTTCTGGAAATACTTCCTCAGATAGAATTCAAAAAATGTGGAGAAATAGATCTGTTTCAGACTCCTTCGAACCTGGTTCTATCTTTAAGATAATAACAGCTTCCGCTGCTGTCCAAGAAGGGGTAGCTGGTAAGGATGAAACCTATACCTGTAGTGGTGGTCTCCAAAAAGGTGATAGATTCATTAAATGCTGGAAGAGAGGTGGACATGGCACTCAAACCTTTGAAGAAATAATACAAAATTCATGTAACGTTGGATTTATGAATTTAGGAGAAAAATTAGGTGCTGAAAAATTAAATGAGTATATTAAAAAATTTGGTCTTGGTAAAAAATCTGGTGTAGATTTACCTGGTGAATCTCCTGGAATAGTTAAGAAAACAGAAAATATAACAGATATGGACTTAGCAACTATTTCTTTTGGTCAAACTAATACTGTTAACCCAATTCAATTCATGACTGCAGTTAATGCCGTTGCCAATGGTGGAACATTAATTCAACCCCATGTTGTTAAAGAAATAAGTTATATAAATGAAAATAATGATAGAGTTATAGATGAAACCTTTGTACCTAAAAAAACAGAAAATTTAATAAGCAAAGAAACTGCTGATCAAATAAAATTAGCACTAGAAAACGCAGTAAAAAATGGATCAGCCAAAGGAGCTTATAAAGAAGGATATGGAGTTGCTGGTAAAACAGGTACTGCCCAAAAAGTTAATCCTGAAACTGGTGGATATGGTGGAGGATATGTGGCTTCCTTTGTTGGTTTTGCTCCTTATGATAATCCACAAATATCTGTTATGGTATCTGTTGATAATCCTAAAAATGGAGAATATTATGGTGGTAGAGTTGCAGCACCTTTAGCTGGAATGCTATTCCAAAATATATTTAACTATATAGATTTAACAGAATTCCACTTAGATGAAAAACTTCCTGAAAAAGAAACTATTATAATTCCTGAAGTTCGTGGATTACCTACAAATGATGCTACAAGCATGCTAAAAGAGTTAGGTATATCTTACGAAATAGAAGGTGAAGGTGAATTTATAGTTGAAAGTAATCCTGCTCCTGGCTATCCAATATCTCCTGATACAAAAATAACCTTAATAGCCGGTGATAGTTCAAACTTAAATAGTGATGTTATAATTCCAGACTTCAAAAACTATTCTAAAGAATCTGCTGAAAAACTTCTTAATCAGTTAGGACTTATAGGAGAATTTGTTGGTGAAGGGCCATCTGTAACTAAGCAAAGTATTTCACCTGATGAAGTTGTAAATGGAAATTCAAAAATTACATTAACCTTAGGATATTAAAAATTTGTTAATGTAAAATGTATACATTCCTTATTTAAATAATTATTTAATGGGTAAAATATATTTAATTTCAAAATATAGGCTTAAATATTAAAATTATTTAATTCCATTTATTTGACATTAAATGCAAAAAGTTTTATAAATAATTTGTAAACATTATTAACTTTTTTTAAAACTGTTTGATACTTAAGTGGCTTTCCTAAATTAGCCTTTACTACATCGAAACTTTTTCCTTTGCTATTTTAGGTGTTAAACATTATTTAGTCAATGAGAGTACATAAAGTGCTCTCATTTTTTTAATTTAAAATAATAAATAAAAAAGGCTTATATCAAAATAACTTTTAATAAAACTTACAAACATTCTAAAGCTCATCTAACTACTCTTTTTATAATATTTGCAAGTTTTATTATTATATTTTGATATAGCCTTCATCACCATTTTAAGTCTATCTTCTTGCAAAATCTACAAACTTAAACTTATCTGGTCTATGTCTTGACTCTGTATATTGAAATAATTTTCTTCCCTCTAAATAGGTATAGCTTTTAACCACAGCTACCATATCATATCCTCTTAAATCTAATAGTCTTTGATCTTCCTCAGTAGCAGTTTGTACTGTTATCTCTTTTTCAGCATAGGCTATTTTTAATCCTAATTCTCCCTCTATATATTTATATAGAGAATCCTTGCATATTTCTTCTGTAAGTCTTGGAACAAACTCTGAATTTAAATAGTCCTTATCTAAGATTATCTTTTCACCATCTATATTTCTAACTCTTACTACACTCCAAATATATTTATTAGGAGAAACCTCTAGTTTTTTCATAAGGCTATCACTAGGACTTTTTAATGTTAATTCCTCTAATATAGTTTCGCACTCTTTTCCTAAGCTATTTTCAATCTCTTTAAAGCTCTTTATACCTGACACAGGAAAATCAAATTTATTCATATCAAGTACAAAGGATCCCTTACCTTTAGATTTTTCAATATACCCATTTTGCTCTAATAAATTTAAGGATTTTCTTACAGTATCTCTAGATACATTGTATTCATCCATAAGTTGTGATTCTGAAGGCAATTTAGTATTTGCTTCAAAAATCCCACTATCTATTTTTCCAACAATATCATTATATATTTTTAAATACTTACTAGACATATTTTAAACTCTCCCCAACCTATAATTATAACTTTTACTACTTTTAAAACTTTCTTAATAATAAATAATTCAATATTTATTATTACCTATAAACATTAAAATTCAATTATATTTTAACATAATAGTACGTTTTAAGTGAATTTCAAAAAATTAAAGGAGTTGCACCTTATTTAAAATACAACCCCTTCTTAATTTGTAATATATAATTGATGCGCAAAGTATATCTTTTATACTATTTAAGCCTAAAATTTTTCAATTATTATATATTACTTTTCTAATTTATAAACTATTGATTCATATGGTCTTAACTTTAAATTTAATAAATCTAATGTACTATCCTTATAATTAGATATTAAAATACTCTTATTATAATTTTCTAGCCCTTCAATTTCCTTTGATAAATCTACTAAGCACTCTTCTCCATAGAAGTTATTTATAACAAGTAACTTTTCATCATTATAATTTCTTTCATAAGCATAAACTTTAGGATGCTCTTCTAAAAGCTGAATGTAATCTCCATAGGCTATTACATCTTCATTCTTTCTTAATTCAATAAGTTTCTTATAATGATAAAATACAGAATCCTTATTTTCTAAAGCTCTTTCAACATTTATTTCTCTATAATTATTAGCAATATTTATCCAAGGAGTTCCTGTAGTAAACCCAGCATTTTTTTCTTCATTCCATTGAACAGGAGTTCTTGAGTTGTCTCTTGATTTGCTCTTAAGGATTTCCATTATTTCTTTTTCATCAATTCCCTCTTCTTTTAAAATATTAAAATAGTTTATTGATTCTACATCCCTATAATCTTCAATACTTTCAAAACCTGGATTTGTCATTCCAATTTCTTCTCCTTGATATACATAAGGAGTTCCACTCATCATATGAATTGAAGTGGCTAGCATTTTTGAAGATTCATTAAAGTATTTCTTTATATCTCCAAATCTTGAATTAACTCTTGGTTGATCGTGGTTACACCAAAAAACAGCATTCCAGCCTCCTCCATTAATCATTCCTCTTTGCCAATTATTAAAAAGTTTTTTTAATTCAATAAAATCAAAATCCATTAAAGACCATTTTTGGCCATCTTTATAATCTACCTTTAAATGATGAAAATTAAATACCATTGATAATTCTTTTTCCTTAGGATTAGAATATTTTATACAGTTTTCTATAGTTGTTGATGACATTTCACCAACAGTTACTATTTCTACATCTTTACCAAAAGTTCTTTCATTAAGTTCTTTTAAATACTCATGTATTCTATGTCCATCAGTATAAAATCTTCTTCCATCACCTTCATAATCATTTTCAAATTTTTCTGGTTTAGAAATAAGATTTATAACATCTAATCTAAATCCTTTAACCCCTTTATCTATCCAAAAATTCACCACTTTATAAATTTCTTCTCTTAATTCTTTATTATCCCAGTTTAAATCAGCCTGTGAAACATCAAATAAATGTAGGTAATATTCTCCTAGCTCCTCAACATACTCCCAAGCATTCCCTCCAAACTTTGAAATCCAATTTGTTGGCGGTTCTCCTTTTTTTCCTTCTTTAAAAATGTAATAATTTTTATATTTTTCTTCGCCCTTTAAAGCTCTTTGAAACCATTCATGCTCTGTAGAAGTATGATTAAAAACCATATCAAGCATAATATCTATATTTCTACTTTTAGCTTCCTTAACTAGCTCTTCAAAATCTTCCATAGTTCCATATCTAGGATCAATTTTATAATAATCTGCTATATCATATCCATTATCTTTTTGAGGAGATACATAAAATGGAGTCATCCAAATATAATCTACTCCTAAAGATTTAAGATAATCTAATTTTTCAATTACTCCTCTTAAATCTCCAAGACCATCTCCATTTGAATCCTTAAATGATTTTGGATATATCTGATAAACAACACTTTTCTTAAAATCTTTCATAATTCACACCTCACACAACCTGTACGTATAAGTTATTTTAAATATATTCTAATTTACTCTTTCTGTCAACTCTTGTTAAATTCTAAATATAATTTTTAGTTATATTTAAATCCATAATTTAATAGATCTTACCTAGTATTTCATGTATTATTTTACCTAAAATCTATATAAGCAAAAGGTGGAGTTACCCCCACCTTTTTATATTATTTTGAAGCCATGTTAGCTAATTTTGTCTTTGAGAATACTATTGTTAAAACGAATGGTACAACTATTGCTATTCCCATTGCAACTAAATACATTAACATGCTAGATGATTGCATTGATAAGATTGCTGGTAATCCACCAACTCCTACTGAGTTTGCCATACATCCCATTGCCATTGAGAACATACCAGAAACTCCTGCTCCAATCATAGAGGCTATGAATGGGTATAAATATTTTAAGTTAACCCCAAACATTGCAGGTTCAGTTACCCCTAAATATCCTGAAATACATGCTGGTATTGATATTTGTTTTTCATCTTCATCTTTTCTATTTACATATATCATAGCTAAAACTGCTGATGCTTGAGCTATATTTGATAATGCAATTATTGGCCATAAGAATGTTCCACCTATATCACTTATAAGTTGTAAATCAACTGGTAATAAAGTATGGTGTAATCCTGTTATAACTAATGGTGCATAAATCATTCCAAAAATTCCTGCAAATAACCATCCAAATGATGATGTTAAGCCTGCTACTATAACTCCTGATATTACGCTACCTATTTTCCAACCTATAGGTCCTAAAACAGTGTGTGCTAATAATACTGTTGGAATTACTGAGAAAAATGGTACTATTATCATTTGTATAGGACCTGGTGTAATCTTCTTAAATAATCTTTCTAAGTAAACAAAAGTGAATCCAACCATGATTGCTGGTAAAACTTGTGCTTGATATCCTATCATTGGAACTTGAGCAAATCCAAAGTCCCAAACTGGAGCAGCGGCTCCATTACCTGCACTATATGCATTTAATAATTGTGGAGATACTAAAGTTATACCAATAACTATTCCTAGCATTTGATCTGCTCCCATTTTCTTAGCAATTGACCAAACAACTCCTACAGGTAAGAAGTGGAATATTGCCTCTCCTATTAACCATAAGAAACTATGTGTTCCTGCCCAGAATTGAGAAATTTCAACTAAAGTCTTAGTTCCACCTTCAAATAATTTCATATCTCCGATTACATTACGGAATCCTAATATAAGACCTCCAACTATGATAGCTGGTATTAATGGAGCAAATATTTCTGCTAAGCCTGCAACTGCTCTCTGAACTATATTCATATTCTTCTTAGCAACCTTCTTGACTTCTTCCTTACTTTCTCCAGATACTCCAGTCTGTCCAACAAAATCATTATAAAAAGTTGCAACTTCTGGTCCAATTATTACTTGAAACTGTCCTGCTTGAGTAAAAGTCCCTTTTACACAAGGAATAGCTTTTATTTTTTCAACATCTGCTTTGCTTGTATCATTTAAAACGAATCTCATTCTTGTAGCACAGTGAGTAACTGCAGCTACGTTTTCTTTTCCGCCTATGTACTCTGTTAGTAACTTTGCATCTTTTTCAAACTTACTCATCTTTTTCCCTCCATAACTTGTACGTATATCTTATGGCTTTATACTAACATATACGTATATGTAGTGTCAACCTTTTCATTAAACCTTTTCAAAAGTTTTTATAATCTTTATTTTCTTTAATATCATAGTAAATATTACATAAAAAAATAAGCTATGATAGATATTTCTTTTCAACCATAGCTTATATATTTTTTCAGTATTAATCTAATAAACTAGCTCTAAATAAATATACTTTTTAATCAAACTATCCATTTATCTTTAATACCATATAAAATTAATTGTCTAAATTTATTTCTTTTGAATACATTATAATGTCTTTATCTACATTAGCTCTTTCTTCATCACCCTTTACAACTTCACTCCAAAATTCTACTCTTATTTTATGAAAATCTCTATCATCCTTAATTATTGTAGCAACTGAGTAATCATCATACCATTTATCTGATTCTATTAAAATCATTTTTCCATTTTCATCAAATACATAAAGCATACAACTCATAATTTCCATATCTTTTGTGTGTTTTGTTATAATCTTTATCTCAGATGGTGTATTATAAATTTTATTTATCCCCAATCCTCTTTCATTTACATCATTAATATCTATCTCTTTTGTAAGAGACTTTTCAACTTTTACTGGGATTTTAAATCCCCAATTTCCTTTAAATACTTGACCTTCATCATCTGATGAACTCATATTTTCAATAGCTAAAGCATTAATAGTAGTAATAAATTCAAATTCATTTGGTATTGGCTTTTTTAAGTCTATTAAATCATATTGTCCCACACCAATAAACGTATGATCATCTATAAACTTCCCTTCTATTCTCCCATTTCTTTCAATAATCTTTTCATCAGTAAAACTTAATTTAATATCTGCTAATGGCAACATTTGATTATTAACTACATTAGGGAACTTATCATCTTTTATATATTTAAAAGCATCTTTACTTTCAACTTTATAAGTTATATATAAAGACTGACCATCATAAATTGCTTCCGATATTGTTATTCCTATTCCATTATTACTAACTGTTTTATTAATTTCAGTTTCATATTTTAATGAAGATCCACTTCCCTTAATATTGTCATGAATTTCTTCAAACATAATCTTTATATTAGAAATTCCTTGAGCTAAGGTAGTTGTCCCAATTCCTAAAGTAATAACTATAGCAACACTTGCAGCAATAGTTTTAAATACTTTCTTATACCCTTTACCTTTTATTTTATTTTTCTTTTTATCTTCATGAGCCATATTTATTGCCTCATCTATAACATCATCTAAATCATTTGGTAAATTTATCTTATCTAAGTCTTTTTTATTCATTTAAATAGCCCTCCTTTAAAACCTCACCTAAAGCTTGTTTTGCTCTTCTCAAATAAGTTTTAACTGTGTTTTCTGGAATTTCCATAACTTTTGAGATATCTTTTATTTTCATATCATTAAAGTACATCATGATTATTACTGTTTTATAATTATCATTTAATAAATCTATTGCATTATATAAATCTAACTTTTCCTCTGTGGATATTTCACATTTTTCTTTTATTATTGGTGTACTTTCATCCAACATTTCATTTTTTCCTTTTTTCTTAAGGAAATCAATTGATACATTTATTAAAATTCTTGTAATCCATGTGTTAAAAAACTTTGCTTTTTTTAATTTTTCAATATTTAAAAAGGCTCTATATATGGTTTCATGTATAACTTCAAGGGCATCTTGCTCATCTTTAACATATAAAAATGCCATTTTATATAAGTATTCTTTATTCTTTTTTATAAGGATTCCAAAGGATTCTTTATTTCCTTTCATTGATTCTTTTATTAACTTAATTTCATTTAATTTATTTTTTCTATCTATATCTAGATATGATATACTCATGGTTTTTTCCATCTTTCCCCTCCTAGCAAAAACTTTAACATCGATGTCTACATACATTAGTCTTTTTAAGTAGCTAAAAAGTTTCAAATTTTTTTATTTTTTCTTTAAGTTAGGTTTTATTTAAAAAACTTTCTAAAATAATATTCTTTAAACACCCCTTCACTAAAAACTATACTAATTATAAATTAAGCAATAAAAAAAGCATATTAAGACTTATATAAATCCTAATATGCTTCTTATAATCTTTATTTAACATATAATAAATACTCACTATTGTTCTATTAAACCTTCTCTAATTAAGAAAGCTTTAGCAACCTCTTCTGGTGATTTACCTAATACATCTACTTCATAGTTTAAGTCAATCATTTTTTCTTCATTGATTTTACCACTTAAAGAGTTTAAAATCTCCTTTAATTGTGGATATTTTTCTAAAGTTTTATTGTTAACTATAGGTACTGCACTATAATTTACAAAGAATTTCTTATCATCTTCTAAAGTTTTTAAATCAAACTTTTTAAGAAGTCCATCTGTTGAGAAAGCATCTATAGCCTGTGATTCCCCATTTGATAATGCTGAGTATCTAAGACTTCCATCTAAAGATTTAACATTTTTGAAATCCATGCCATAGTAATTCTTTAATCCTACTAAACCATCTTGTCTATTTTGGAACTCAATAGTTGGAGATAATACAAATTCATTACTGTACTTTGATAAATCTGATATGGTATTTATTTTATACTTATCAGCTAATTCTTTTGATATAGCTATATTATAAGTATTATTAAAACCTAGTGGTTCCATTACTGTTAACCCATGTTCCTTGTTCATATTTTCTTTTATGCTATTATAATAATCCACACTATTATCAATATTATTTTCTTTCATAACATTAACAAGTAATGTTCCAGTATAATCAATATACATGTCAACATCACCTTTTTCAAGTGCTCCAAAGGCAACTGATGTTCCTCCTAGATTTAACTTTTTTTCAACTTGTAAATCTGTTTTAGCCTGAACTAAATCTGCATACATATTTCCTAAAATAAGTTGCTCAGTAAAGTTTTTTGATCCAATAACCACTTTATCTTTTTTACTTGATATAAATGATGAAATTCCCATAAATAAAATAGCTATTATCATTATTACACTTATTACTTTAAGAACAAAAGTATTTTTCTTTTTGTTATCATTACTTAATCCCTTTGGTGTAACAGCTACCTCTATTTTTCCAAAAATAAAGTCAACTATCAAGGCTAAAATACAAGCTGGTATAGCTCCTGCTAAAATCATATTATTATTTACCGTTTGAACTCCTGAGAATACTAAGTATCCAAGTCCACCAGCACCAATAAAGGCTGCTAAAGTCATAAGCCCTACGGCTGTAACTGCTGATATTCTTATACCAGACATTATTATTGGCAATGCTAATGGTAATTGTATCTTAAATAAACTTTGGTTCTTAGTAAGACCAATTCCCTTAGCAGATTCTAATACTACTGGGTCTATGCCAGAAATTCCTGTGTAAGTATTTTTAACTATTGGAAGCAATGAATATACTACAACCATAAAGATTGCAGGTGTACTCCCTATTCCTAATATGGGAATAAGCAATCCTAGTAAGGCCATAGAAGGCACAGCTTGTACTAAGTTTACAAATCCTATTATAGGCTTTCTTAAAAATTTGACCCTTGAAACAAGAATTCCTAAGGGAACTCCTATTAATATAGCTATTCCTATAGCCGTAATTGTTAAATATATATGTTGAACTAATAAATCTAATATTTGAGTTTTCTGTGAAATTACATATTGTAATAAATTATTCAAATATATTCACCTCCATGTCTAAGAATTGGTCGCTTAATATTGAAAGTAAACTACTTCTTGTTATAAGCCCTACCAATTTTTCTTCTGAGTTAACAACAGGTATAAATCCTACTGAGTTTTCATTCATTACAGTTAAAATATCAACTAAACTATCATCTTCGTTAACTCTTAGTGGATTTTCACTCATAATTTCTGAAAGTGCTCTTGATTTTTCATTTGTAATTTTTATATCTTTAAAAGTAACAATACCTTTAAGTACATTTTCTTTATCAATAACTAATAAACTATCGACCTTATTACTTCTCATTATTTCGATTCCCTGTAATATGGTTCTAGTCCCTTTAACAGATACAGGATTTTTTATCATTATATCCTTTGCCTTTATGAAGTCAGGATTATTCCAAACCCTATCTGATCCTATAAAATCTCTAACAAAATCATTTGCTGGATTTCTAAGTATATTTTCTGGAGTATCATATTGAGCTATTTTTCCTCCATTCATTATGCATATTTTATCTGCTATCTTTAAAGCTTCATCCATATCATGAGTAACAAAAATAATTGTCTTTTTAAGTTCCTCTTGGATAGTAAAAAGCTCTTCCTGAAGTGAAGTACGAGTTATTGGATCTAAAGCACTAAAAGGCTCGTCCATTAAAATTATCTCAGCATCTGTAGCAAAAGCTCTTGCAAAACCTACCCTCTGTTGCTGTCCTCCACTAAGCTCTGATGGATACTTATTTAAATAAATTTCAGGATCTAATCCAACCATATTTAAAAGATCTAAAGTTGTCTGCTCTATTTTTTCAACATCTTTGCCTTTCTTTAGTCTTGGAATAAGCTCTATATTTTCCTTTATTGTTAAATGTGGAAACAATCCATTATTCTGAATTACGTATCCAATATTTCTCCTTAATTCAATAGGATCTTCCTTCGCCAAAGATTTCCCATTTATAAATATTTCACCAGAAGTAGGTGTTATTAACTTATTTATAAGTTTTAAAGTAGTTGTTTTACCACATCCACTAGAACCTATTAAAACAACTAGACTTCCTTTATCAATAGTTAAAGAAATATTATCTAGTATCTTTCTGTCCCCTATTTGTTTAGATACATTTTTTATTTCTATCATACAAATCCCCCTTTTCTTCTGACAACTTTTATTATTTTAAAAAGTTGTTAGTTCATTGTAACACGATTTTAAGTTAAATTCAAATTTTAATTTGTTTAACCTAAAATTTATTTCATATAATTTATTAAATCCTAAATACTATGTTAGTTCATCTTAATAGCTATATTACTATCATTACTAACTTTTAAAATAGTACTTAAAATAATAAAAAAACACCATTATATAAAACAGTGCTCTACATAATAATATCTATTTATTTTTTGCCTCTTTTAAAATATTCTTTACATCTTTACTTGTTCTTCTTTTATTCTTTTTACTTTTACTAAATTCATTACAAATATTATATATTAACAAATTTTTATCCTCCTTTTTATTTAAATTTTAAATGAATTCTCCCTATATAGAGAATTCAACTTTCACTTAAATTATAGACATAATTTAATATTTATATATCAAAATTTTCATTTTTTCCCTTTAATTCACAGGTTTAATTGTAAGTATTAAAAATCATCTAGTTTCTCTTTTGAGTTAACAACTAAGTATGAATATATTCTATTTTTTTCAACAAAAATTAAACTAATCAAATATCATTCTAAATCAACTTTAATTAGCTATAATATATGAAAATACATATTATTAATTTTTCACGCAGTACCTTTTTATAAATCTTAAATATAAATAGTCCTATGATGTAAAACTGTCCTGAATTAATAATATACTTTTAAATTTTTTACTGGATTTATTAAGAATATTTTAGGTGTTATGTTTTTATACCATTTATCATGTTTTTAGAAATTTTAAAACATTAGTATAAAATAATTTTGTACCTATTGAAGTGAAAATCCTCTTTACGAAGTGAATTACAATTTACCATATTGTAATTTAAATATTTTATCTCTCTTCTATACCTTTTTAAACCTGAGAACAAACTCTAAACTTTATTTTATTATAAAAATAATTTATTTCTATATTCTAATTTCAGCATTTAAACCCACAAGCTGAGAGTTAAGTATAACATATAAAAGTAATAAATGCAAACATTCGTTCTCTTTTGAATTTAGAAACCTTATCTTTAAAATACTTTTCCTTATATTTAAAGTAAAAGAATTTATCAAAGATCATGAATAAAGCTTACAATTAATATGTTATGTACCGGTAAGTTTTATTAATAAATCTCTTTGATAAATTCTCTTAAAAATATTTATGAACCTAAAAAATCAATATTTAAATATAACCAAATTTAATTTTCATATGAAATTTTCTTAACCAAACAAAAAACTTTTATTTTAACCTTTATTACTAAAATGTATGTCTTTTATTACATTATCTATTTTTTCAACAGACTTATCTTCAGCTTTAAACTTTTCTTCTATGCTAAAACCTGTTCCATCCACTAATAATTGATGGAATTTTTTTATTCCTAAGAATTTCATTACATCTTCAACATAATTTAAACCTTTGTTAAATACGCCTCTAGTAAGCCAAGGAATTTCTCCACCTGAAGATTGTATATAAACCATTTCCCTCTGTTTATCATCTAATAATCCTTTTACTTCTTCTGGTGTTATTTTTATTGTTATTTTATTTTGAACAACACAATCTATATACTCCTTTAATGGTGCTGGGAAAGATAATGTCCATAAAGGGGCTGCTATTACATATAAATTTGCACTTTTAAATTGCTCACTTAATTCTATTATTCTTTTTACTTCTTCCTTTGTCTTTGCATCTATACTGGCATTCTCGCAATCTACCACAGAGCTTCTTCCTGAAAAATGCTTATGCTCTAATCTAGGAATAAAATCTTTGTATAAGTCAACTTCCTCTATTTCAAACTCTGGATTCAACTCTACAAACCTACTTATAAAAGCTCTTCCAATAGTCTTACTTGATGAAAGCTTTTCTGGCTTTGAGTTTACTGTAATGTAAAGTAACTTTTTCATATACTCACCTCATCTAAATTAACTTCTTTTTCTTATCTTGTGATTTTTTTAGTTTTTTATTAATAATTATCTAATTTTAAATAAGTTTTTATTTTTTAGCCAAAATAAGTTTATATTATTAAAAATACTTACTATAAACCTTTAATTTCGTTGATAACACTTATCACTTTATTATTGACAAAAGAAAAATCAAAGAGTATATTTGAATCACAACCACCCCCTAGGGGAGGTAAAAATTTAAAAGGAGGAAAACTGTTATTCCTTTCTTTATAACAAGGGAATATAGCAGCTATAATTTTTATGATAAATAAATCACTTAAAATAAAAGGTATGAGTTGTGCCGCTTGTGCTGCTAGAATCGAAAAAGTTCTAGGTAAAATAGATGGTATATCAAAAGCTAATGTTAATTTTGCAACTGAAAAATTAAACTTAGAGTTTGATGAAAATAAAATTTCCTTTAAAGAAATAGAAGAAAAAATAAATAAGCTTGGCTTCTCAGTAGTTAGAAACTTAAAGAAAGAATCTTTCAAAGTTTCTGGAATGAGTTGTGCTTCCTGTGCGGCTAGAATTGAGAAAGTTTTAAATAAATTATCTGGTATTTCTAATGCAACTGTTAATTTTGCTAATGAAAGTCTTCAAGTTGAATATGATGAAGATGAAATTTCCTTAAAAGAAATTAAAGAAAAAGTAAAAAAATTAGGCTTTGAACTAAAAGGAAATAATAAGTCTACTTCATTTAAGGTAGAAGGAATGACTTGTTCAGCCTGTGCAGCTAGAATTGAAAAAGTAACAAGTAAAATGGATGGTGTTGAAAGTTCTAATGTTAACTTTGCAAATTCTACCCTTAATATTTCTTTCGATAAAGATAAACTTTCTACTAATGATATAAAAGCAAAGGTAGAAAAATTAGGATATAAACTTTTAGATGCATCTCAAGAAGATGAACATGAAAAAGCAAAAGAAAATGAAACTAAAAGAATGAAAAATAGACTTATTGGCTCAGCAATATTCACTATTCCATTATTCATAATCTCAATGGGACATATGGTTGGCCTTCATTTACCTAATATAATAGATCCAATGCATAATCCCTTAAACTTTGCACTTATTCAATTGCTTCTTACAACTGTGGTTATATTCATATGTAGAGATTTCTTCATACATGGTTTTAAGAATTTATTTATGAGAAGTCCTAATATGGATTCCTTAATAGCTATAGGAGCTGGTGCTGCATATGTTTATGGTTTATTTGCAATATATCACATTTATATGGGAGATAATAACTATGCTATGCAGTTATATTTTGAATCTGCTGGAACAATACTTACATTAATAAGTTTAGGTAAATACTTAGAAACTTTAACTAAAGGTAAAACTTCTGATGCAATAAAAAAACTTATGGGATTAGCCCCTAAAACAGCTACTCTACTTGTAGATGGCAAAGAAAAAATTGTATCTATTGATGATGTTCAAGTTGGTGATTTAATACTTGTTAAACCCGGTGAAAAACTACCTGTAGACGGTAAAGTTGTAGAAGGATATACATCAATTGATGAAAGTATGCTAACTGGAGAAAGTATTCCTTCCGAAAAAAATATAGGTGATACTGTATTTGGAGCTAGTATAAATAAAAATGGAAGAATAATTTATGAAGCTACAAAGGTAGGTAAAGATACTGTAATTTCTCAAATAGTTAAGTTAGTAGAAGATGCTCAAGGATCAAAAGCTCCAATTGCAAAATTAGCTGATACTATTTCAGGTTATTTTGTACCTATAGTAATATCTTTAGCAGTAGTTGCAAGTTTAGCTTGGTATTTCTCTGGTGAAAGTAAAACTTTTGCACTTACAATCTTTATATCTGTATTAGTAATTGCTTGTCCATGCGCTTTAGGTTTAGCTACCCCAACAGCTATTATGGTTGGTACAGGTAAGGGAGCTGAAAATGGAATACTTATTAAAAGTGGTGAAGCTTTAGAAAGCACACAAAACTTAAATACTGTTGTCTTCGACAAAACAGGAACAATAACTGAAGGTAAGCCTAAGGTTACAGATATTATTTGTGAAAATATCTCAAAAGATGAACTGCTTTTATTAGCTGCCTCAGCAGAAAAAGGTTCAGAACATCCTCTTGGAGAAGCTATTGTTAGAGATGCTGAAGAAAAAAATCTTACTCTAAAAACAGTTTTAAATTTTGAAGCAATACCTGGTAAAGGAATTAAATGTTCTATTGAAGATAAAAGAATTTTATTAGGTAACTATAAACTTATGAAAGATAAAAATATAAATATTAAAAATTTATTAGCGACTTCTGAAGAACTAGCTTCAAAAGGAAAAACTCCTATGTTTATTGCTATTGATGAAAAAATAGCTGGTATAATAGCCGTTGCCGATACAGTTAAAGAAACAAGTAAAAAAGCTATAGAAACCCTACAAAAAATGGGACTTGAAGTAGTAATGTTAACAGGAGATAATTTAAAAACAGCTAAGGCTATTGCAAAAGAAGTAGGTGTAGATAGAGTTATTGCTGAAGTTCTTCCTCAAGAAAAAGCAGAAAAAATTAAAGATCTTCAAGATGAAGGCAAAAAAGTCGCTATGGTTGGTGATGGAATAAATGATGCTCCAGCTTTAGCTATTGCTGACATTGGAATGGCTATAGGTTCAGGTACTGATATAGCTATGGAATCTGCTGATATAGTTCTAATGAAAGGCGATATATTACATGTTGTTGGTGCTATTCAATTAAGCAGACAAACAATGAAAAATATAAAAGAAAACTTATTCTGGGCCTTTGGATATAATAATTTAGGTATTCCAGTAGCAATGGGAGTTCTTCATATATTTGGAGGCCCATTACTTAATCCAATGATAGGTGCCTTTGCCATGAGCTTTAGTTCAGTATCAGTATTATTAAATGCCTTAAGACTAAAAAAATTCAAACCAAATTATAAATAAGCTTTTTAATTTAAATATATTATATTCAAATTAAAATTATAAACTTTTAAAATCCTTAACCCTTAATTACAAATAAAAAAACAGAGTCCTAAGACTCTGTTTTTTTATTTTAACAATATTATTTTTGATTGATTTGTTGAGCATCTATAACGATTAATGGAATTTTATTTCCGTCAGCATCTTTAATGTTATTTAAATTAATAACATTTTTATACTCTGTTCCCTCTGCATTTAATTCATTTCCTGTAGTTGGATCTACTTCTAAGTTAAGGATTACTTTTCTTGAACTAGTGTATCCTCCAATGCTATTTTCAACTGAAGTTTCAACTGAATCTAATTTGAAACTGTCCTCAGTTTGTCCTAATGAATATGGTGATTCTTCAGTTGTGAAAGTTAAATTAAACATATCATCAATAGTTACACCTGGTTTTATTTCATGGTTTAATAGGTCTGGATTAATTTTAACTGTTACATTTTGCTCTAAAGTTCCGTTGTTACTTATTAGTAGTTCTCTTTTAAAAGAATCTCCTGGTCTAACATTTACAAATTTTCTACCTGGCTCTTTGTCTAATATTTCTGAATCTGGATCTACAACAGACCACTCTCTTTCATTATAATCTACCTTAACATCCAATGTACCCATTGTAAGTTTTATATCCCCATTTACTGTCTCTCTGTCTGTGAACCAAGCATATGATCCAACTGCTCCTACCATTAATGCACCGGCTAATAACATACCTACTACTTTTTTCTTCATAAAATTTCTCCCCCAAACATTTCATTTTTTTTATATACATAAAATGTATGATTACTTTAATAATCTACATAAATATTTATATTCGTTTACATTACATAATATTACTTATTTTTTACTTATTTACATTTAATTTTAAATTTATTCATTACCTAGTAGTTCTAATAGTCTTACTTTCTTTAGCTGAAAGTTCTCCATTTGAATATTTAGCTGCCACTTTAAAATTGTAAATAGTATGTCTATTTAATTTTGAAACCACAAACTCTGTAGATTCAGCTGGAACTTCTGTTAATTTATTTCCATCTTTATATATTACATATCCCTCTAACCCCTCAGTTGTTATTGGAGCATTCCATGTTAATTTAACATTTTTCTTATTTACTTCTGGAATTTCAAAATTTTGTACTGGATTTACTACTATCTCTCCTGAAGCTTCTTCATTGATTTTAACTTCCTTACTTGAAAGTTCTAAGTCATGAGTATTTCCATCTCCAGCTCCTACTAAAGCTGTTGTTACTCCCAAAACTTCTAATTCAGAAGAAATCTTTGGGGTTAAGTTAACTTTTACTAGATCTAAATCTTTTTCTATTTCACTACCTAAAGAAGTTAATAATATTCTAACTTTTCCAGGTTCAACTTCTTTACTCTTTACAAATAAAGAATCATTAAATGAAGTAATTTCATTTAATTTAAATGCTTCTGAATTATATTCAAATAAATATTCTGCTGAATACGCTTCTGTATCTCCATTTAATCCTTCAATTCCTAATATAGCATCAAATGCTGAGCCAACTTGAACTTCATTATTAACCTTTATGGTTGAATTTCCAACAGTTGTTTTTACTTCACCAATCTGTACATTAATTCCTGTATTATCTAATCCATTCAAAGTTGAAACTTTATTATAAACAGTATTAAGTTCTAAAGCATTATTTTCTTTAAGCTTTATTTCATAAATTCCTGGATTAATTCCTTCTGGCATAGTTCCTTTAAATATAGCCGAGTTTTTCCCTTCATAATTAACCATATTTAATGGTACATCTACTCCTCCTATATCTAAAGTTATTTTTCTATCTCCTATGATACTAACTAATTGATTGAAGTTTACTTTTATTGAAACTTCATCTCCAGCATTATAAATTAAATCTTTATCTAAACTTTCAATTGACTGAACTGTAGCTGCTGGTGAATCTTCAGAAGCATTAAACTTAAGATAATTTAAATCAAACTCAGTATATGCCATTCTGCCTGCCCCTTCACCTTCGTAGAATAATCCTAGATTTCCATCTGGTAACTCTGTTAAACAAGAATAAGCAAATGAACCTGGTTTAACTGTTTTATTATAAATCCAATCAAATTCGTATTTTGGTTCTCCATTGTCATAAGTTCCATTCTCATTTATTAAGCCAACCTTAACACTTCCATTTACTCTACTACTTGCGTCTGGGTTTGAGAATATAATTGCATCTTTACCATTTATTTTTCCACTATAATTTATAACACTTAATTGGCAATAAGGCTCTCTTAAAGAAGTATCTTCTAGAACTTCATCATGCCATGTTGCTCCTCCATCAAAACTAGTTGCAATTTTTGTATATGAACCAGTATTCCTCATAAATAATTTTAGTTGTCCATTTGGCATTTCAACTACTTGACACTCTGTTAACTGGGTTCCTGAAGAAACTGTTTCAGAACTTACAGAAGCTGTATCTATTGGAGATTCTCCTAACTTCCAAGTTTCACCAAAGTCATCACTATAAATTACAGTACTTGATTGGAAATCATTTTGATTAGTATAGTATATTGGAAATACTAATCGACCTTTATGCTCTCCATTTTTTATTTGAATTCCCTTTCCTGGTGCAGTTCCAAAGAATTTCATCCACTCTTTCTTAAGTCCTGGATTTAAATCCTCTGGTTCACTCCATGTCTTACCATCATCATCACTATAAATCATTTCAATATGAGCTGTTCCAACAGCTTTAAGTGGAGAATTACTTAGTAAAGCATTTCCGACTTCTTCTCCATTTTGAAGAAGAGTCTTATCATTTTTCATTACATAATCAGTTTGATTTCCTTCTGAATCGTAAACAATTCCATCTTCTCTAACTGTATATTCATTATTTTGAGTATCTTTTAATATAAAATAATATTTTCCATCAATTTCTCTATATCCACTTCCCCCTTCTGTATTAGGGAATCCATAACCTTCTGGGAAATGAGTTACTATAAGAAATATTCTCTCTTTTTCAACTCCATTCTCTTCTATGGTGGCTGACATAAGGGAAGTATCTATAGCTGCTGATTTACCTGGATAATCTAATATTACTTTTCCTTCTTCCCATTCTCCATTTACTTCTTTTCTTCTTATACCCACATCTATATTATTATTAGGAGCATCATGATCGCCATTATTTCTAACATCTATAGAAGCTAAAACCGTTCCTTTTTTAGTTGTTTCTAAGGCAGGAATTCTATATCCTCTTGATTCTAAATATCCAGGATAGAATAATTCTACTGGTTGTGTTTTATAAACATCATCTGGTAATAAACTATCCTCTGATGGAGCCTTAGTTTCTCCTGTTTTTCTTAACAAATAATTATCACTTACTGGTTTATCATAAATATTCATAAAATCTATATCGCCTCTAAATAAGTACTCATTATGCCCATTTGCTCTATCAGTTTTACCAATAAATCCACTATTAAGATTTATTGCATTTAAAAATTTAATATTTGGATCTGATACAGTTTTAACCAGAGAACCATTTAAAAATATCTTAGCCCCTACTCCCTTTTCTATTTTTAAAGCTAAAGTATTTATTCCTTTATTTAAAGTAACATCTGCACTGTGATGTACATTAAAATCTCCATTTCCTTCTTGTCTTCTAAGCTCATATCCTACTTTCCCTCCACTTACATAAAGTGAAAAATAGTTATTTGCTTTATTTCCATCACTTAAACCAATTAAACTTTGAATTGAGGTATCATTCATATTAAATCTAGTTACTATAGTTCCTTCATCTAGTGAGGAGAATTTTTCTAAATCACCAGTTATATTTACCCTTTCTTCCTCCTTAGTTATTTTTAAGTTTCCATAGTTAGCAATTTCATCAACTTCGCCTTTGATCTCATAAACATTTAACTCTGCTATTGAAGCAAATCCACCAACACCTTGAATTGCAGTTATTTTTATCTCTTCTGCATCAATAGGAGAATCAAAAGTTACAGTTTTAACCAAGTTATTTTCTTCCCATGTTCCCTCTGCAACTAAAGCTTCCACCCCATTATTAATAGCACGAATTTCGTACTTAGTTATAAATCCATTACTTCCACTTGTTCTTGGTGTAATAGCTATAGAACTAACCTTTCTAGCTTTTCCTAAATTCACTGATAAACTCTGTGGAAGTGCATCACTACCATTCCATTTTGTATGCCACATAGTATTTATATTTCCATCAATGGCACTTGAAGCTGGATCTTGGCCCTCTTCTGAAGTTGCACTAGCTGTCATTTCTGATTGTGGAATAGCAGTTTCAATAATAGCTTGTCTATCCTCTACAACAACTGGCTTATGATTTACATTAGGATTAGCTTTTACTAAATATCCTCCCATATTAGAAATAAATAAACTTGCAACAAGTGTAGCAATAATCTTTTTACTTTTCATTAGCTCTCCCCCTTTAAAATAAAATAACCTCATATTATGTATACGTTTAAATTAACTTTAATATGACTAAAAATGTGTAAAATATACTTTATAATACACAAATTTTATATTTATCTACTAATTAATAATAACTTTCCACATAAATAAGTTATAATTAATTTGAGAACCATATAATAAATACTAATGAAATAAATTAGGAGGGGTAATTATTGAAAGAACTTTTTGTAGGTTATTTGATTGTAATAAATTTAGTGGCAATAATTCTAATGTATATAGATAAACAAAAAGCTAAAAAACATCAATGGAGAATAAGTGAAGATACCTTAATAGGCGTTTCTATAATAGGAGGAGGAATTGGAGCATTATGGGGAATGCATGTCTTTCGTCATAAAACAAAACATGCAAAATTTACCATAGGTATTCCTTTAATAATAGCAATTCAAGCACTTTTAATTCTTTACTTTATTAGATAAATACGCAAAAAGAACTGTATCAAATTAACCTTTTAAAAATTTCTAAGACTATTTTTGAAAGAGTTACTAAATACTCTCTCTCATTAATTTAAGAAATTTTTTATTAGCTTTTGATACAGTTCTATTTTTTATATTTAAATATCTAAGAATTCTAAATTAAATTTAGCTAAAAATATATTTTACATAAATTTCAATTTTAATTCACTTTAAAAATCTCTAAATATACCCTTAACTGAATTGATTAAGAACTAGTTTTAATTTTAACTAGTTTTTTAATACATATCCTAAATTTATCTAATACTAATCTAGCTTTAAAATCATTCTATTTGTTATTTGCTACTAATAACATCTCTCTTAAAACTTTACAAGCCACAGCCGTTGATGCTCCTGTTTGGTCATACTGTGGTGATAATTCATTAATATCAAATCCCACAATATTTAAGCCCTTAAGTTTTAATATTGAATTTAAAAGTTCATTAAACTGAATTCCACCTGGTTCTGGCGTTCCTGTACCTGGGAATACAGATGGGTCTAAAACATCTAAGTCTATTGTTACATAAACAGGTTTATCTTTAACCCTTTCTAAGGCATAATCTAAAGTATCACAATTAAACTTATTTGTATAAACGTGATCCTTTGCCCATAAAAATTCTTCTTTTTCACCAGAACGTATTCCAAATTGGAATATTTTATTATCTCCTACTAAATCCCAAACTCTATGTATAACAGTAGCATGAGATAATTTTTGACCTAAATAATCTTCTCTTAAATCTGCATGAGCATCAAAGTGAATTATATGAACATCAGGATATTTTTTAAATACTCCTTTAAATGCCCCTAAAGTTACTAAATGCTCTCCACCTATCATAGCTGGTATTTTCCCATCTTCAACAACCTTAGTTGAAAAATCCTCTATTAAAGCTAATGCTCCCTCTGAATTTCCGAAAGGAAGCTCTATTTCTCCTCCATCGAAAATATTAAAATCATAAAGATCTAAATCTTGATATGGACTATAGCTTTCTAATCCCCAAGACTCTCCTCTCATCACCTGACTTGCAAACCTAGTACCTGGTCTAAAAGAAGTTGTTGAATCAAAAGGAGCTCCAAATACAACTATGCTTGATTCATCATATTCAGCTTCACACCCTATAAAAGTACTTACATTTCTATTCATCAACATTCTCTAGCATCTCCTTAACATAATTAGGTAATGCAAAACATCCTTTATGCAAATCAGTATTATAATATTTAGTTTTTAATCCTAAATCATTCCACTTTTCTATATCAGCATTTAGTGGATCATATTTTTTTGATGCAAAACCAAATAGCCAATGTCCTGATGGATAAGTTGGTATATGAGCTTGATAAACTCTACATACTGGGAAACATTCTTTTATTCTCTTATGAGCTCTCTTCATTCCCCTTGCATACTCTTCATAGTATGGGCTTTCATGTTGATTTACAAGTATTCCATCTTCTTTTAAGGCCTTAAAGCAATTTCCATAAAATTCTCTTGTGAACAAACCTTCTCCAGGTCCAAATGGATCTGTTGAATCAACTATTATTAAATCATATTTATTTTCAACTGAACGTACAAACTTTAATCCATCTTCAAAGAATAAACTTACTCTAGGATCATCTAATTTATTAGCTGTTTGAGGTAAATATTCTCTACAAACATCAACAACTAACTTATCAATTTCAACCATGTCTATTTTTTCTATAGTTTCATATCTTGTAAGTTCTCTTACAGTGCCACCATCTCCTGCTCCTATAACTAGTACATTTTTTATATTAGGATTTGTAGCCATTGGAACATGAACTATCATGTCATGATAAATAAATTCATCCTTTTCTGTTACCATCATAAGTCCATCTAATGTGAAGAAAGTTCCAAACTCTTGAGATTTAAAAACATCTATTCTTTGGAAATCACTCTTTCCACTATAAAGTTGTTCATCTACTTTGATTGAAAAACGCACCTTGTCTGTATGTTCTTCTGTGTACCATAATTCCATAATTTAAATTCCTCCTAACAATCTAAAACATTTATATATTCAATTTCCATATCTTCAGGGCCAGTAACTAAACTTCCCTTTTTCTTAGAATACTCAATATAGTCTATAGTCTCTTTAGTTATAAGCTCTCCTGGGGCAAGTATTGGAATTCCTGGTGGATAACACATTACAAATTCTCCAGAAATTAATCCTTCACTTTCTCTTAAAAGAATCTTCTTCTTATCAGCATAAAAAGCCTCTTTTGGCTTAACCTTAACTATAGGATCTATATATTCGTGGTCAAAAATATCTTTTTTATCTTTTTCATGAATTCTCTTAATCTCACTTAAAGCTGAAACTAATCTCTCAATGTTATATCTAGTATCTCCAACTGATATTATGGCAAGAATATTAGCCACATCTCCAAGCTCTATTTGAATTCCATAATCATCTCTTAATATGTCATAAACTTCTATTCCAGCAAGTCCAGTTTCTAAAGTGTTTATAGTAAGCTTAGTTACATCAAAATCATAAATATCATCACCATTATTTATTTCTTTTGAGAAAGCGTAATAACCACCTATCTTATTTATTTCTTCTCTTGCATATTCAGCTATTCCAACAACCTCTTCAAATATTTTTTCTCCATTTAAGGCTAAATTTCTTCTAGCAATATCTAAAGAAGATAAAAGTAAATAAGAACCACTAGTTGTTTGTGTTAAATTTATTATTGTTCTCACATAATCTGGCTTAATTCTATTACACTTCATAAGCAACATAGAACTCTGAGTTAATGAGCCTCCTGTTTTATGTATGCTAACTGCTGCCATATCTGCCCCTGCCTCCATAGCTGATACTGGAAGTCTTTTATCAAAATAAAAATGAGTTCCATGAGCTTCATCAACTAAGACATACATATTATTTTCATGAGCTAACTTAACTATTTCTCTTAAATTAGAGCAAATTCCATAGTATGTTGGGTTATTAACAAAAATAGCCTTAGCATCTGGATTTTCCTTAATGGCTTTTTTTATATCTTCCATTGCCATTCCTAGAGAAATTCCTAGTCTACCATGAATTCCTGGATTTATATACACAGGAGTTACCCCTGTTATTATTAAAGAATTTATTGCAGATCTATGCACATTCCTAGGCATTATAATCTTATCTCCATCTTTGCAAACACTCATTATCATGGCTTGTACAGCTGATGTGGTTCCATTAACCATGAAAAATGCCTTATCAGCACCAAAGGCCTCAGCTGCTAATTCTTCTGCATCCTTTATTACAGAAGTTGGATGACAAAGATTATCTAATGGTTTCATTGAATTTACATCTACTGAAACACAATCTTCACCTAAAAATTCTCTTAATTCTGTATTTCCTCTTCCTTGTTTATGACCTGGTACATCAAAAGGAACAATTCTTTGATTCTTGTACCATTTTAATGCTTCATAAATAGGAGCATTTTCTTGAGAAAGTCTTTTCACAGAAATCCCTCCTTTTCTTAATAAATATTTACACCACCGTATATTTCAATCATCTCTTTTGATATTCTATCTCTTATTTCTCTTCTATCATTTGGAGATAATTCATATGGATCAGAATTAAATAAATAGTTATTTAAAACTATATCCTTAAGCATCATCTTTGTATGGAATATGTTAGATTGATAAACATTAACATCCATAGCATCGTATTTTTTTAGGGTCTCTCCATCTATATAATCTTGAATAGATTTTATATCATGGTCTATGTAGCATTTTCTACCATCAACATCTCTAGTAAATCCTCTAACTCTGTAATCAATAGTTATTACATCTGAATCAAAACTTCCGATTAAGTAATCTAGAGCATTTAATGGAGATATTTTTCCACAAGTAGATACATCTATATCCACTCTAAAAGAAATTATATCGTTATTTGGATGAAATTCTGGATAAGTGTGAACTGTAAGATGACTTTTATCTAAATGTCCAACTACACTATCCCTAAGTTCCAAATATGAAAGTTCTCCTTTATTACATGATGGGTCAATTAGTGCTACTGGTAATGCCTCCTCTGTTATAAGAACATTTACACTAGCTCCCTGAGGTTCATAATCTTGTTTTGAAATATTTAGGACATGAGCACCTATCATTTCTGTAACATCACAAAGAATCTTTGTAAGACGTTCAGAATTATATTGCTCGTCTATATATTTTATATAGTCTTCCTTTTCTCTCTCTGTTTTCGCATAACAAATATCATAAATATTAAAACTTAATGTCTTAGTAAGATTATTAAAACCATAAAGGCATATCTTTTCTTTCAACCCTAACATCAATCCTTTCTTTAAACAACTTATTTTACTGCATAAATATAAATTTTGAATTTATTATATATCACCATTTTATTTTTTTCTATAGCAAATTCTTTCTAACCCTTACCTCAAGCTATCTTCAAAGGGCAGCGTTAATATTTCGGTAACAAAAACTAAATAAAATACTTAGTATTACTAAACAAAAACTTTAGTAAAATGAACTAAAAAAGTATTTAAATATGCCCTTTGAAAGGAATTTTAAGTAAAAATCAAAAAAATCCAAAAAAACTTATTTATTAAGTTTTTTTGGATTTTGTAAATATTTTATTAACAACTATACATTATATTCTTTAACTATAGCTTTAAATTCTTCACTATTATCCTTAATCCACTCTTCAAAAGTTGAATTTTTAGCTTCTACAGCCTTTGCAACCTTAATTAAGAATTCTGGAACCTTGTCTTGAAGTATATCTCCATAGTAATCTCCTAAACGAGTTTCACCTATTCCTAATTTTCCACCAAAATGTAATTCAAATACATTTGATAAAACATCACAAACTTTTTTCTTTTTACCAGCGAATCCTATATCTCCTATTTCATGCATACCACAAGAATTTGGACATCCTGAGAAACGAACTCTTGGTAATGTTCCTTCTTTAATTGAATTTTCTTTTAATAATTCTACAAATTCTCTTAAAGTTTTTTGGCTTTCTAGTACTCCCATTTGACATATTGGTGTACCTATACAAGAAACACTTCTTTCAGCTAAAGTCTCTCCTCCTTTACCTTGAGTAAATTCTAAGATAGCTTCAGCTTCTTTTCCATTTAAGTTTCTTACATACAGATTTTCATCCATACCTAATCTTACTTCTACTTCTTCTATTTTCTCTATTTTTTCTATTAATTCTTTTAATACATCTAAGCTTAATTGTCCTCCAACTGGGTGGAATAAAACAGTATATAATCCTTCTTGTTTTTGAGGTATTAATCTTTCATGTTTTATATTAGTTTTTTCACCTTTTTTACTATATTTTATATCTTCAACCTTAAGGTCTAATCCACCTTTAGCTTTCACTTCTTCTAAATGTTTTCTAAAGCAGTTTTTGAACTCTTCTTCACCCATTCTCTCAACAATATATCTTATACGAGCTTTTCCGTGATTTTTATAATCTCCTTCAGCTACGAATAAATTAGTCATAGCTTCAAGACAATATAATACGTCCTTTTCATCTATTAACTCATCAAATTCCACTGATGTTCTTGGATTTCTTCCTAATCCTCCACCTATGTAAAGTTTAAATGCTCTCTTACCATTGTTGTCAACAGCTAAAAATCCTAAGTCTGTAACTGTGCAATGTGCTGAATCCTCTTCTGTATTTGAAAATGCAGTTTTAATTTTTCTTGGTAAATTATAAGTATATATTTTACTCATATAATGTGCATTAGATGCTAGTGCATAAGGAGTTACATCAAAAGTTTCTCCTATTTGAACTCCTGATAAAGGATTTAAAGCTACGTTTCTTGGGAAGTTTCCACCACCGCCTCTAGTGTATATTCCTTTAGTTAACCCTTCTTGCATTATGTCGCATACAGCATCTATTGATATTCCATGTAATTGTATTGCTTCACGAGTTGTTAAGTGTATTTTTTCTAAATTATATTTTTTAGCCCAATTATATGCTTCCTTTAATAAGTTTAATCCAGCAACTCCTGATGGAACTCTTAATCTCACCATGAATTCTTTTCCTCCACGGTGTGCATAAGCTCCCATACCTCCTGATGCCTTTTTAAATTCACCAACGGTCATTTCTTTATTTAAAAACTTATGTCCTTTTTCTCTAAACTCTTCAATTTCTTTTGATAAAATCTCATTTAATGTATTCATTTTATATCACCTCACTAAAATTTTATGCCTCTAAATTTCATTAGTAAACAATTATTTCTTTATATATCATATAAGTAACTACTTATATGATATATAGTTTTTTCAATAAATATTTTGGAAATATTATCTTTTACAAATTAAATTCCATATTTTTTGTTAACAAAAAATTCACTTTATTTTCAATATTTTAAAATATATATTTTTATTATATAATATAATTATAGGTTTTAGAAGGAGTTGAATTTTATGGGAGATAAAAAATTTAAAAAAGAACTATTAGATCTCTATATTAAATGGAGAGTTTCTGAAAAAAGCTTTTTTGAAAAATTAAAATTAAATCATGATTTTAAAAAATTAGAAAAAGAGCAACGAAAACTTATAGCAAAGAATTTTTCTGACTTCGCTAAAATTGATACACCATTGACAGAAAAAGAAATACTTGAATTAGAAGAATATTACAATAATACATTTATTTAAGGAGATGTTTTTTTATGAGCGATAATAAATTAAAAGAAGATTTAGTAAAAGTTTATAAAGAGTGGAAAGACCTTGAAAAGAAAGCTGGCAAAAAAATTAAACATCATCACGAGCTAAAAAAAGAAGAAAAAGAAGATGAGATCCAAAGATTTTCAGACTATGCAGGATTGCCAGTTCCTATAACTGAAGAAATGCTTCTATACTTAGATGAAGAATATTTTAGAGTTTAAAAAATACTTAACTTAAATTAACTAAAATAAAATTTTTTTAAAATACAAAAAAGACACATTATTTTATTAATGTGTCTTTTCTTATATAAAACTTAAATATCCTAATTTAATTATTCAAATCTTCTTAAAGAGATTTAATTTTAATATCATTTTATTCCATCATAGCTGTAATCTTTTTGCTTAATAGTAATAGTACTAAACCTAATACTATACTTACTCCAGCTATTGAACCAAATAGTTCTAAAGCTCCTAGTTTTTCAACAAATGATGCTATGAATCCTGATAAGTAGTTTGCTACTCCGTTACTAGCAAGCCATACACCCATTAATAATGAAGCGTATTTAGCTGGTGCTAATGAACTTACCATTGAAAGTCCTATTGGTGATAAACAAAGTTCTCCCATTGTGTTAAATAAGTAAGTTCCTACCAACCAGAACATACTAGCTTTAACTGCTGGATTTTCAACATTTCCACCTAATGACATAGTTGCGAAAACCATTAATAAGAATCCACATCCTAAAACTATCATACCCATAGCCATCTTAGTTGGGATTGATAAATCCCCTCTTTTGCTGTTAGCAAGTGTAAACCATAATTTTGAGAATAATGGTGCTAATATTAATATAAATAATGGGTTTATAGATTGGAAGAATGCTACTGGTACTGTCCATCCAAATAAACTTCTATTAGTTGCATTCTCAGCAAATAATGTTAAAGTAGTACCTGCTTGTTCAAATCCTGCCCAGAAGAATACAACAAATGACGCAAGTATTAATATAACTGCAACTCTCTTCTTCTCTTGCTTAGTTAAAGGTTTCTTTTCTTTTGCAACGTCTTTTTTATTTTTTTCTCTTTTAATTTCACCAACATGTGCTAAGTATTTTGGAGATAAAGTTATGAAGATAATTTCTCCTAATATTATACCTATACCTGCTGCTAAGAATCCGTATCTAAATCCATAGTGAAGTATTACTTCTCCTGATTTTGTAGCAAAAAAGTTTTCTGCTAATAATCCACATATTATTGGTGCTATTAAAGATCCTAAGTTTATTCCCATGTAGAATATTGTAAATGCTGAATCCTTTCTCTTGTCACCATCTTCATATAATTGACCAACTATTGTTGATATATTTGGTTTAAAGAAAGCATTTCCTACTATTATGAACCCTAATCCTAAGTATAAAGCCCATCTAGTTTGCCATCCAAATAAAGTTAAGTTACCTAAAATCATTACTGCTGCCCCAAGCATAATTGATTTTTTCTGTCCTAAAAACTTATCTGCTATTTCTC
Source organism: Clostridium sp. UMB9555A (assembly GCF_030222355.1). NCBI lineage: Bacteria > Bacillati > Bacillota > Clostridia > Eubacteriales > Clostridiaceae > Clostridium > Clostridium sp. UMB9555A. Next base: position 110,759 of record NZ_JASORQ010000003.1, read on the forward strand.
CACCAATTATTGGTGTAAAATAAACTAAAAAAGTATAAGCTCCATATATTCTAGCGGCACTAGATACATCATATCCTAATCCACCAGTAACAAATGATGCTGTTAAGTAAAGCATTAATAGAGCTCTCATTCCATAGTAACTAAATCTTTCCCACATTTCTGTGAAGAATAAAAGGTATAGTCCTGCTGGATGCTTTAATCGTCCATTGCCTTTTTCTACTTCAAAATCAGTAGATTTAATTGCTTCTGCCATTTTATATTGATCCCCCTCTTTTAATTATGACCTCATTCAAATTATCATTTATATGAATTTATCATTAAACTTATTATTTCGTTAACACATTTTTAATTATAAATACATTTTTACTTGTAATCAAACTTCTTCTTAACAAATTATTGCAAGTTTCTTAATAATTTGATTACATTTCCTCTTAAATACTCCATTTTTCTATGTGTATCATAACAACACAATTGTTTTTTACAGAAAAACATATACTTAAAACTTCTATCTCTAATATAAACATTTTAACAAACTAGTAAGTTTAGTTATCTAATTTTATCATTTTATTAATTTCCCCTTATTATACCTCCTTAAAAAAATCAAAATAAAAAAAGCAGCCTATTTATAATAAACTGCTTTAAAATGAATATCTTAAATTATCTTCTTTCAATTCCCTTTTCATTTATCTTCCTATTAGCTACTCTCTTTAAGATTTTAAACACTACACCAAAGATAGGAATTCCTATTAACATTCCTATTATTCCAAATAAACTTCCTCCAACTATCATAGCAAACATAACCCACAAAGCAGATAAACCTATAGAGTTTCCAACAACCCTTGGATATATTAAATTTCCTTCTAATTGCTGAAGTACTATTATAAATATAATAAACCAAATAGCCTTAATAGGATCTATTATTAGTATTATAAAAGCTGATGGTATTGTACCTAAAAACGCTCCAAAGACAGGTATTAATGCTGTTACTCCAATTACTACACTTATTAATAAAGCATATGGCATTTTTAGAATTATCATCCCTATAAAGCATAAAATCCCTATAACTAGGGCCTCTGTGCACTGCCCTAATATGAATTTAGAAAACATTTCATTGCACATATTTCCTAGTTCCATAATCCTATCTGCCTTATTTTTATTGAAAAATGCATATATTATAAGTTTTAGTTGACTTATTAGGATTTCTTTACTTGCTAGCATATATATGGCTAAAACTAAAGCTAAAAAGAAATTTATTACTCCATAAGTTATTCCTAGGGTAAAGTCTAATAAATACCCTAAGGAGGTGCCTACTATTTGACTTATTACCTTTAATATTTCTTTCCACATATTTAGTAACTCATTAATTATATTTTGCATCATAACTTTTGACTGTGAATTATTTATTGCATTCGCCTCTAAAAATTTTTCAAATTGAGATAGGTATTCTGGAATACTATTCATTAAAGTTGAAATACTACTTAATAATTGAGGAATTACAAATAATATAAATAATGTTATAGCTAATATAAAGACAAGAAATGTTAAAGTTATAGAAAAGCTTCTTTTCATCCCTTTAAAAAACTTACCATTCCCTAAGTGTCTTTCTATTAATTTCACTGGAATATTAAGAATAAAAGCTATGGCTATCCCCCATATAAAAGGCTTTAGTATTCCTAAAAACTTATAAAGAAAGTTTATAATATCCTTTATATTTATAAAAAAGAATATTAAAAGTATTATGTATGTTGATAAGAGAATATAATCTTTAATTTTATTATTTTTAAACTCCAATGTTTTTCCTCTCCTAAATAAATCTATATAATATGTTATAGTAAATTTTTACTATTTTATCCTTATATTATTAACTTAATTAAAAAATATTAATCTTTTATACATTAAACTTTGCAAAATGTTATTAAAAAAGTATATTTTCATATGTATAATGATTATATGCTTTAAATGAAAAATATATAGTTTACTTATAAACCATTTTAAGGTATAATTTATATAAAGTTTACAATTGAACTATTCAAGGAGGAAGGTTAATGGATTTAAAAGCTCTTAATCCTAATGGAAATGCTTTTTTAGTTTCTTTTACTAAAGCAAAAAAAACATATAAAAAATTTATTTCACCAACATTAAATGATTTGGGATTAACGCATAATGAATTTGAAATATTAGTTTTCTTACAAGAAAATTTAGAATATAATACTGCAAAGGATATAGTCGAATTTTCAGGTCTTTCTAAAGGATTAATTTCAAGATCTATAGAAAGCTTATTAAAAAAAGAAATGCTATCAATAAAAAAAGATGACAAAGACAAAAGAATATTTAGATTATACATATCTCCCTCTGCTAATGAAACACTTAATATTTTAAACAAAGTAAGTAATAGATTTTTTAAGTTATTATTAGAAGATTTAAAAGATGAGGAACTTATATTTTTCGATGAAGTTTTAAATAAAATGATTAAAAATCTAAATAACTTAAGAATCTAATTAGGCTATAAAATAATAAAAAATGGGTTTGTATCTAAAATATAAAAAATAAAACTTACAAACATACACTATTTGTAAGTTTTATAAAAAGTTATTTTGATACATGCCCATTTTATTATTTAACTTCATTTATATGCTTAAACATAGCTTTTATATTTTTTACATTCCCATACACTGTTACCTTATCACATACCTCAAAAGTATAGTCAGGAGTAGGGAAATTAACAAACTTGTCACCTTTATCTATATTTAAAACTTCTATTTCATTTGATTTAAGATCACTATCTCTTATGCTTTTTCCAATAAGTGTTGCCTTGTTTGAAAGATATATTTCATAAACACCAAAGCCTTTAGTATTAGTTATTAAAGTTAAGTGCTTTGAATTAATCTTGTCCCAAATTTTAGATTGAACAATAAATTTCTCAATTTTATTTTCAAACTTTTCTAGTAAAGAACTTTTATGAAAAAACAAAACAAATATAATAAAAAGAACAATTACAGCTATGGAACCTACATCTATAACACTGCTAGTTATTATATTTACTGCAAAAGATATAATAGTAGCTGTACTGGCATAACTAAATCCCATAAGCCAAATAGCAAGTTTTCTTCTAGTAGGATGCTGAACTATTATCTCACTTTCTTTTGTTGTAAAACCTGTTCCTGTTAAAAGAGATGTAACTTGAAATCTGGCTTTTTCTATTGGCACCCCTGTAAGTCTAAATAATATAGCAAAGAAATCTACTATTATTAAAAATATCATTAAAAATAAAATAAATGTAAGTACTAAAACCACAAGTACCTCTCCTTCCCATTAACTATTTAAAATTACTATCTGATAATACTACAATATAGTAATTTTTCTTGTTGTTCATCATCCAATTTAATATATTGTTCTTTAATATTACTGGTGCTTTTATCCTTCTTTTCACATTCAGCTACTTTAAACACAATACCTAAAAGCAACAAAATTACAAGCAAAACTTCTCCAGCAATTAAAATCATCCTAAAAACTTTCATAGTGCCTCCTAATATAGAGATTTATAAATTTCCTCCATATCTTTTATTTCCATAGATACATAATTGTTTTTAAGTAATCTTTGTTGATTTTTCATTACACTTTGAGAAAATTTTTCAATTTCATCAATTGTCATACCATATTCTTTTAAATTCTTTCTTCTAATAAGATTATTTAATAAGTTTTCTAACTCTAAATAACAATCCTCTTCCTTTGCATTTATAATACTGCTTATTAATTTTGTTAATTCGCTAATTTTTCCATCACCATTGTTTTTCTTGTAGAAATTTAATACTGCCATTAAAAATTGATAATTTGCTTCTCCATGAGGAACATGATATTTTCCTCCTAAAGGATAAGATAAGGCATGAACTGCACCAACTCCTGCATTTCCAAAGGCTATTCCTGCATAATTGCTTGCAATTAAAAATTTATCCATTATAGTATTTCTATATTCTTCACCTTTTTCTATTATCTCTTTATATCCACTTAAAATCATTTCAATTGCTTTAAAGGCAAATAAATCTGTGTATGGAGTAGAATTTGGAGATAAAAATCCTTCTATACTATGTATTAATGCATCAATAGAACTATACACAAAAGCTTTATAAGGCATTGTTTTACAAAGTTCAGGAATTAAAACTCCCTTATCTGCATAAAGTTCATCTACTGCTAAACCTAACTTAGTATTTTCACTCTTTATTTCCACAATAGATATGTTTGTTACCTCACTACCAGTACCACAAGTTGTAGGAACTATAATAAGCTCCTTATCTCTTATTATAGGAAGTTCTCTTTTAAATAGTTTCTTTGTACTACTTACGTCTTTTAAAGCTAAAAGTTTACCTACATCTAGAATTGATCCCCCACCAATAGCTATAACTCTATTAAAATCTATATTTTTTATATCTTTAAAAATTTCATCTATAATTTCATCATTAGGTTCATTGAAATTATATTTGTCCTTTAATACATAATTACATTTTAAATCTAAAGATTTAAAACTTCCTTCATATATTCTTCTGTTTGTAAAAACTAGGTCTTTTTCATTTAAATTTAATTCTTTTGCAAATTCAGAAGAAGTATCAAACCCTAGTATTTCCGTATTTAAACTTAAAAGTTTCATCTTAATCACCTACTAAATCACTAAAATATTTTAACTAATCGTCCTTATAAAAATTTCATGAATTAAAACTTTCATTTAATCTTAAATTTTTATTTACAACAAATTAATAATTTTATTATACTAAATTTTATATTTTTTCTACAACCAAAAGTATTTCCAATAAGTATTTCATGAATTTCTTTATTAAAAACACAATAAAAAAACCTATAAATGTTAGAAAAACAAATAACATTTATAGATTTTAATTATCTAATTCATATAAAACTTAACATATAAAAATTAATTTAAAAGTTTAATAAATGATTTAAAATTAATCTACTTGTCTTAATAATCTCTTCATAACATCATTAACCTTAGCTATTCCAAGATCTTCATGAGCCATTACCATTATTAATTTTATATCATCGTAAGACATATCCCATTTATATGATCTTATATCTAATATAGCATCTTCTGGCATGTATTCAAATATCATTCCAGCAACCTCTTCTGCTAAATCTAAGTAATCTTCAAATAACTCTTCATCATTTAAATCTTTAAGATCAGAATTCTCTTTCATAAGACCTCTTAAAATATCCATATCTATGCTTAACTTAAAAGCAATTATATCTTCTCTTTTTGAGCTCTTACATAAATCACTTACAACTCTGGCATCAGTATTAAGTTCTATTTCTTTTTTTATGTCCTCACTATCTAACACTCTGTTTCCAAATGCAACGTACATATAAATTACCTCCTTAGTTGTTTATAACTCTAAACCATATTTAACAAAAATATATTTAATTAAAATTATTATTCTAAAATCTACCTATATATTTATATCACTTGTTAATGTATTATTACAAGTAATATTTTTTCTCTTATTTAAAAAATAGTGATTTTAAGTTTAAACCTAAGATAAAGTTATATATATCCTTAACTTAATTATGATACTAAGAAAATAACTTTTCAATAATTCCTGTATGTTCTAACAATATATTTATACCTATAAGAATTAATATAACTCCTCCTACTATTTCAGCATAGTTTTTGAATATATCTCCTAATTTTTCACCTATTATTACTCCTAAAAAACATAAAACAAAAGTTATAATACCAATTATTATTATAGTTTGAACTATAGAAATACCTAAAAATGCAAAACTAACACCAACTGCTAAGGCATCAATACTAGTTGCAATAGCTAATACTGTAAGATTTTTAGCACTTAACTCCTCTTTACGTTTCATATTAGCAAATTCCCTCTCTTTATTTTTGCTAACTTCCATTGATACTGCAACCTCAGCTTTTTCTTCATCCTCTTCTTTAAAAGCTTCAAAAATCATTTTTCCACCTATGAAACTTAATAATATAAATGCTATCCAATGATCAAAGGCTTTTATATAATCTGCAAAATATCTTCCAGCTCCCCATCCTATTAAAGGCATAATTGCTTGAAATACCCCAAAGAATAAAGCAACTTTTAATGCATCTTTAGCTTTTACTCTAGTAAGGGTTATTCCCTTAGCAACTGACACAGCAAAAGCATCCATAGCAAGCCCAAAACCAGTTAAAACAATCGATAAAATACTCATAATATATCCTCCTACTTATAAAAACTTTATAAAAAAAGACCTATATGCAGCAAAAAACTGCATATAAGTCTCGCTATTTAAGATTAAGCCAGACCAAAACCCTTTGATCAATTTGTTGACTTAATCACTCATTCAACTTGAGCTAACTACTCCCTCATATGGAAACAAAGTTTGTTAAACACTTTAAAACTTTATCATAAATATTTGCATAAATCAATGGTATATTACTATTAAAATTTATTAACATAAATATGTTCTTTATATTTTACTCCGATTTAAGTAAATTTATTTCACTAATTTTATATTTATTTTTATATCATATATTAAAATATCAATAACAAAATTTTGTGGAACTTTCTAATTTCAATTAGTGTAGTATTCATTTTATATATAAATCTCAATTAATTAACTCTTAAATTTTCATTGCTTATTAAAAAAATAAGGATAGAGATTAATTTACTATTTAATAAATTTATCTCTATCCTTACATAACATGCTTTGACTTTTAGGTTTATGAACTTAATTATTTACCACAACATTTTTCATGACATTTAACTTTGTTAGCCATTTTTTCTTCTTCTTTTCTTACTTCGGCCATTTTTTCTTTTTCTATTTTCATTGTATGTTCTGCATCACAATGACTTATTCTATGGTGTTTTGACATATAAACCCCTCCTTATTTTTTATTGCATAGGTAAATTTTTATATTAAAGATATTGGATTAAATTTATCCTAACCTTTACCCCCATGCTACTCCGAAGCTAGGTATTTGTAAAAATTAATAAAGACTCATTTATTATGATTTAAAGTTGAAATTTCTTATTTTGCCTAATACTCAATATGTTTTCTGTATATTAAGCCATATCCTGCACTATTTTTAAAAACCCTCTAAAATAAAAATAATTCTAATAAACTATTATTTATTTTATTAGAATTATTATCTTTAAAGCATAAAAAAATTAAGAAATTTATAGTCTAAAACTATAAACCTCTTAATTCTCTACATTTCTACAATAATTTTATTTTAGGTTTTATTTTAGATAGCTCTTTACTTTATAGCCATTAAGTCATAATTAAAGTTCTATCTAAAATTAATACTGATACATGCTATTCTTATTTTTAAATATTAAAAATGAAATAAATTAAATAGCACTCTTATTTACAGTGATTATAGTCTCTTCTCCAACTTGTGAAAGCTTATATTGGTATCCATCTTTTTCCCATGAATAAACTTTAGAATCACCATTTTCTTTATCCTTGCTAACTTTTGGCTCACCTAATACCTTCTTTATATTTTCTAATATATTTTCTGGCCCTATACCTTTAAAATGAACACTTACTGCACTTACATTTTTTGAATCATCAAGTTCTAGTATTAAGTTTGCATTATAATTAAACATTCTTGTAGAATAGCTTGAGGAAACAATAACTTTCTTTCCTTCAACCTCTTCTATATTTTCATTTCCAGTTCCCTTATTTTCTGAAACCTCATTGTAAGTCTTTCCTACATAAGTTCTTAAATCATTAAAATCACTTTGATTTTCAACACTTTCTTGAACTTTTGAATCATTACTACTTGTATTAGCCTTATTATTTGATCCAACACACCCAACCAGCGATGTAACTAATAAAGAGGTCGTTAAAATACTAGCAACAATCTTTTTTCTATTCATCCTTTTTCTCCCCCACCTATTTTTTTCGTATGTTTTTTCATATGCAAATGTATATGATTTGCATCTTCATCTAATTATAGTATAGTTTCCCCAAAGAAAAATTACAAAACTTATTTTTAGTCTCCTTTTAAATTAAAAATCTACCCTAAACAAAAGATTTTTCAAATATTTTATTTATGAACTTTAAAGGGAGATCCTATATATAACCAACTGTTCTCATAAAAAAGTGTAAACCATAAGAAATTAAGAAAGAAAATATACCATAGGGCATTTCCTCCTGTAAATCCCTTGAGTCCTATTAATGAAAGTAACCCTAAAAATCCTAAGTATCTGTGTTTATTGTATTCCACACTATCCCCTCCTAATAAGTATTTATAATATAATTATATAACTTTAATTATGTATTAAATACTCATGTTATAAATAAAGCTCATGGCTACACCATAATTGCTTTCTATAGAGTATAATGTTATTTCAATTAATAATTATTTTTACAAATAAAATACTCCTTTTAAAGTATATTTTGGCATGTATTTTTTCTACCTACTTTAAAAGAAGCAATCTCTAACTTAAATAACTTTCTTTTTATATTATCTTAACGATATTTTAGTCCCAATTCTTAACACTCTCTAAATAATAATGAAGTAATGAAGGCTTTGATAAGGAGTTAATTTCAACATCCTTTTCTGGAATTTCATCCTTTCCAAAAATAAAAAGGGAATCAATATTATCTTCTGAAAGATATTTAGTATCTACATTAATAACAAGCTTTTTATTTAATTCCTTTTTAGAAGCTAAATTAAATCCCCAATCTCCAAAAGAGGGAACTTGCAAATGATAAGGTTTAACAAAAAAGTTCTCACTTTTCAATGTATTGTTAATACACCAAAAGGAATTTGTAGCATAATAAGGACTTGTTGACTGAACCGTCATAATTCCATCCTCTGTCAGGGCTTGATAACACAATCTATAGAAAATATTTGTATAAAGCTTATTCAATGATTCATTGTTTGGATCTGGTAAATCAACTATTATTACATCAAAGTTTTCATCTGTATTTTTCAAAAACTCATAGGCATCCTGATTAATAATTTTTACACGTTCATCAGATAATGAATTTCTATTTAATTTTTTTATATTATCATTCTCCCTACAAATCGAAATCATCTCTTCATCCAAGTCAACAAGAGTAATTTTAGTATTTTCGTATTTTAATAACTCTCGAACTGCCATGCCATCTCCTCCGCCAAGGACTAGCACATTATCATTTTTTTCAGCTGCTGCCATTGGTATATGTACAAGAGCCTCATGATATCTATATTCATCCATAGAACTAAATTGTATATTTCCATCAATATATAACCTTAAATCTTCCTTATGCTTTGTAACAACAATATGCTGATATTTTGTATGCTCTGATAAAATAACCCTATCTCTATATAGACCATTTTCAATTTTATAAGAAATACTATCAGAACATAACATACCTATAGTCATAAAGGCTAATAATATTACAACTAACATTTTGTATATATATCCATTTTTAATGTAACTATAATACTTAAAAACAATCATAGTAGCTGCAATTATATTCATAAACCCTATAAAAAATGCTGTTGCAAAATATCCAAATTGGGGAAGTAATAATAATGGAAATGCAATTGAGCCAATAAGCCCTCCTATATAGTCAAAACTAAAAATAGATGACAAAGTAACTCTAAGGTTCTCATTATCACTTTCTATAATTCTTGTTAATAATGGTATTTCAACTCCAACCAATGTTCCAATTACTATAATCTCTATATACATTACAATTTGATAGGTTTCTAAATAAAGGTTAGAAAAAAATAAAACAAGAGCACTTGTTCCTCCAACAATTCCCACAGCAATTTCAATAAAAACAAACCAGTTAAACAAATTATTTTTTATATATTTTGAAATATATGCTCCAAGTCCCATTGCAGACATATAAAGTCCTATTGTAATTGAATATTGAAGTGTACTATCCCCTATTAAATAAGAACTTATTGCACTTATTATTAATTCATAACAAATTGAACATCCAGAAATAATAAGTGTAGTAAACATTAATAAACCATATTTTTTCATTAGTAAATAACTCCACTTATAACCAAGGCTAATCCAACAAAAATTCCAAATACCATAATACCAGCTGCCACATTTCCATTACCAATTTCTTCGTTCAAATTATAACGTTTATTTACAAAATTAAGTGCTGTATATCCAAACATTAAAAATAAAATGCCTAATATAAAATATAAAATGCTATTTAGAATTCCATTCATCATACTTTCTTTCATTACTTGAGTAGTAGGTGACATAATTGCTGTACGTAAAATAATACCAATTCCTATAAATGAACCAGCACTCAACCATCCAACCCCTTGATTCCCTTTTTTTATTTCAGTTGGAAAATGACAAGGTACAATTAAATCAATTAAAAAAATTCCTGCAATCATAAGTAAAATACCAAGCGTTGAATAAACTGAAATATTTATAATTTCAATTAATAAATTCATATTCTCAACTCCTTCACCATTTATTTCCCACTACTTATTCCTCCACCAGATGAGGAACGACTCTTAATACTTGATTGTCTTATACTTGAAGAATAATTATTGTAGCTATCTAAACTATTAAAATCAACTTTTTTACCATCAAAATTTTTATATGCTGAATTAGAACTACTAAAGTCATCTATGTCATTTTTATAGCCCCTTGAATAATAGTAACTTCTATAATAACCATATGTTCCACTAGAAGCATTATAGGGACTCTTGTCCGTTGTATAGGCATATTTTCTACTTGAAACTTGTATAAGAACCTCTTTATCTTCTGAAATATAAATTAAACAATATTCATCATTTGTTAAAATTGCTATACTATTATCACCATCTTCTGTATTTTGTTGCACACTCTCAACTTCGCCATTAATTGAGTTAATAATGTCTTTAGCTGTTGAATCCAAATCACTATTTGATTTATATACATCTGCCTTCTCATTGTTTTCTCCTGTTATTGATGTTATATAAATGTATTTAGATGAATTAGTTTTTAAATAATTTAAAATTGTGGAATTCCCTGAAATTATTAGGTTGATAAAAAGTATTATACAGATTAATATAATCACTAAACTAATAGGTTTTAGATATTTTTTGTTATACCTCAATTTTTATTTCCACCTTTCAATAACTTTAGCTCTTTTTAAATTAAAAGTATTACTCCACAAATATTTATAGCTCCAATTATACCAAATTATAGGTAAAATCAGAGCTATTTCTAGTATTCTTTACAAATTCATCATAAATCAATAATATTTTTTTAAATCTTTTGATTTACATTAGTAAACTATAACTACTAACCTAAAGTATATTTATATTCTGGTCTCCCAACATTCCCACTAGTTAAAGTTACATTTACCTTTTTAACATCCTCTAAGTAATCCATATATTTTTTTATTGTTACATTGCTTATTTTTAGTTCATAGGCTATTTCTCTTAGTGTCCAAACCTTTCCTTGATTTTCTTTTAAAAACTCCATTATTCTATCTAAAGTTTTTTGATTTAATCCCTTAGGTAATTCAATCTTTTCCTCTAAAGATTTTGAAATAACATCTATGTCCTGCTGACTTAAAGCCTCTCTCTTATTTAAAAGATTATTTTTTTGCTTATACTTATTTATAGCCTCCTCAAACCTTTCAAATTCAAAGGGCTTAACTAAGTAATCAGTTACCCCATAAGCAAAGGCTCTCTTCACCTCTTCAACACTATTGGCAGCAGTTATCATTATTACATCAGTTAAATACTTCTTGTATCTTAAACTTTTTAATATATCAATACCATTTTTTTTAGGAAGATATACATCTAAAAGAATTAAATCAATGTTTTCTTTATCTAATACCTTTATTATTTCCTCCTCAGTTTGTACTGGTCCTAATATATCTTTAAAGCCCATATTTTCTAAAAATCTTTTATTAATAAGAGCCACCATTGGATCATCTTCTACTATAAGTATCTTCTTTTCCATTACTTTTCTCCTTTTAAAATAGTTATAATAAATATTTTCTCTTCATTGAATTCCTCAATATCAATACAACCATCATAAAGCTCAACTCTATTCTTAACTAATGATAATCCTGTTCCTCTTCCTTCTCCCTTTGAGGAAACTCCTAATTCAAATATTCTTTCCTTTATATTATTATCTATAGGTTTCCCATTATCTCTCACTTGCATCTCTATCTTTTCATCATCTTCATATAAAGTAACCTCAACTTCCTTGTTCTCAATACTTGAATATACACAAGAATCAAAAGCATTTTCTATTAAGTTACCTAAAATAGTAACAATATCATAGGAATCAACATAATTATGATTTCCAAATAAAAATGATTCCTCTGTTAAGACAAAGTTTACTCCTCTTTCTTTAGCAACTAACTCTCTACTTAAAAGTAATCCTCTTACGTAATAATCCTCTACGTTTGAAAATTTTAAAGAGTTATTTTCATGAACCTTTTGAGTTTTTAATATGTATTTTCTAGCTTCTTCATATTCACCTAGTTGAATTAATCCTAAAATTACATGTAGATTATTTCTAAATTCATGGACATTGGCTCTTAGATTCTTAACAACCTCGTCAACTCCAGTTATCTCTTTTGCAATTTTTCTAATATCATTTCTATCCATTAAAGTTATTACAGAACCTAAATATTCACCCTTCTTCATAATAGGTTGTATAGTTACAAATACCTTCTTCCCCTGAAGTATAATTTCTTTCATTTCTACAGTTTTATTTTCTTCTATATAAGGTAATAATTTTTTCAATACCTTATACTTTGAAAACCCATCTATAAGCTTATAGCAATTATCATTTATCTCTGTTATTTCATTGTTTTTATTTAAGGCAATAATACCTTCACTTACCGTATTTAATATTATCTTTTTTTCTTTATATAAGGCAGCAATTTCTTCTGGTTCCATTCCCAAAATCGCCTTTTTAACCTTTCTAGCAAAAAGTTTAGATATTAATATAGTAATTAAAAAAACTAAAATAAAAAGCCCCATATATTTTATTAAAGTCTTATGAGTTAAAAGTTGAATCTCATTATAATACTTACCTACCATAATAAAACCAACTTGTTTTCCATTGTACATTACAGGTTGAAACCATCTTAAGGTTTCTCCCATAGAACCCTTCATCAAAGAATAATAACTACTTCCTTGTGTTAAAACTTCTTTCTTATCCTCATTAACAAATACCTGTCCTATTTGCTTCTCATCTAAATGAGAGTACTTAACCCCTCGCATATCAGCAACAACAATAATATCAACATCATTTATAGCTTCAATAAAATGTTTGGTATATTCTTGTATTCTTGAGTTTATTTCTCCATTATTAAGATCCTCCTGAACAAAAGGAATCTCACTTATACTAAAAGCAGTTTCTTTTAAGGTATTTCTTACATCTTCATCCATATATGAAAGCTTATCTTCTATAAATAAAGTAAAAGATAATGCTAGTGGAATGAAAGTTATAAGTATAGCCCATAATAATATTTTATTTTCAAATTTTACTTTCATATTTTTCACCACCGTGAAGGAATTATATCATATTGTAAAGATTACTCCAATTCTATTTTTAACTTTTCACTAATCTTTTTTCTAGACCAATAATTTTAAGGTTTTCTTGATTTTTAAATATATTTTAGTTCTAAATTAAACTCAAGAAATCTCATAAAAAAAGAGTATATCATAATTTATATCTCTAGAAAATATAGATTATATTTTCTTAAGAACATAATTATTGATATACTTCTTTTGTTAGTAAACTTATTTAATTTTAACCTTAATTAAAGTAATTTAAAGCTACTTTATTTATTATGCTATTGCATTTTTACAAGTATTTCCCTCTAAATACTCCTTTAAGTTTTCATATGATATTCCTATCATATTTCTTAAAGCCTCATCTGTATATGAACCCATATGAGGAGTTACTAAAGCTCTTGGATATAAGCTTATTAATTTTTCATATGATTCATTTTCTAACTTTTGTCCCTCTAAGTTTTTGAAGAATACTGCTGATTCACCTTCTAAAACGTCAGCTCCAAATCCACCTAATCTTCCTTCTTCAAGAGCTTTTACTATAGCTTCTATGTCTTGTAATTCTCCTCTTGCAGTATTGATTATAATAGCATCATTTTTCATTTTTGATATGAATTCTTCATTTATCATGTGATAATTTTGCCCTTTTATATATGGCATATGTACTGATATTACATCAGAAACTTTTAAAACTTCATCTAAAGGCATAAATTCAACTATTTCCTTAGCAGCATCACTTTGGAATACATCATATGCTACAACCTTAGCTCCTAGTCCTTTAAATAATTTAGCAGTTGTTAATCCGATTCTACCTGCTCCTAATATTCCAACTGTACAGTTTCTTATTTCTTTACTAAACATAAATCCATCTACTACAAAGTTTTTATTGCTTGTTCTATTAGTAGTGTATGCTGTATGTCTTAAAAGCATCATAGCTAAACTCACAGCTAATTCTCCTATAGCATTTGGTGAGTAACCTGGTACTCTAGCAACTTTTAATCCTAAATCCTTAGCAGCATCTAAATCAACATGGTCAAATCCAACAGTTCTAGTTAAAACATATTTAAGACCATTGCTCTTTAATAGTTCTAAGTTTTGTCTATCAGCCATACAGTTTCCTCTTACCATTATAGCCTCAGCCCCTATAGCTTCCTCTACATTTTCATGGTTTAAGTTTTTTTCAACTAAAGTTAAATCATATCCGAACTCTTCATTTAACTTATGGAAGTATGGTACCTCTGTTTCTCTAACTCCATAACATACTAATTTTATCATACGAAAAACCTCCTCTTTTCCCCATCTTTTTGTTTTATTTAAATCTCTATTTATCCTTTTAATTTAAATTTCTAATTAAATTTTTCATATTAAATATAAGTGAAATAATATTTGAATGAGTGCTTAGAATTTCATTTTTTATGGAATAGATTCAGCGTTAAGAAGCGAAAACTGTTTGAAGCGAAGCGAGTTTTTGAGCTTTAGCTGAATCTATGGAATAAAGAATAGAAATTCTCCACGAAATTCAATAATTATTGAACTATATTTAATATGAAAAATATGTTTTTAGCTTTAAAAAGTTTGTTAGTTTTTAAGTGCTTATATTATTAAGCGAATAATCCTATGTTTTTGATTATTTGTAATATTACTATCCAGAATGGCATTGCTACTACGGCAACCACTGTTGATAGTAATGAACAGTTTGATGTTAATAAAGCTTCCTTATCAAAACTTATTGCGTAAGCTGCTGCCACTGTAGCAGTTGGAGTAGCTAACATGATAACTGTAGTAGCCATTCCTTCAAATGAAACTGGTAATATACCTGTTTTATTTAATACTACTAATAATCCTAAGTTTATAACTGGAACTAATATTATTTTTATTAAACTGTAAACCCAAGGTTCTTTTTGTCCTACAGCTTGCTTAAATGGTACTTCTGCTAAAGTAATACCTATAGCTAACCATGCAAGTGGTGAACATAATTTATCTAAGTATGTAAGTGGTTTATATAACCAAGGTAATGTTTGGTCTATTCTTAAGAATGCATAACTCTTATCACCTATTTGAACTTGTGGTAACATACCTTGGAATAACCATATAAATAATCCTAAGAATGTAGCTATAATTACTGGGTTTAATAACATTTCTTTTAAATTTTTCTTCATGTTTTCTTTGTCCATTTTTACACCTGACATTTTAATGTATCCATATGAATATAAGAAAACTCTATATGCTATGTTAAATATTGATGAGTACATAGCTCCAACTGAGCCATAAACTGCTTTAACTATTGGAACTCCAAAGAAAGTTGTTGATCCAAATATAGTAAGTACTCTAAATACATCTTGCTTGTCCCCTTTAACTCTTGCAAAGATAAACTTTGTTAATACAATTAATAATATGTAAATTACAAATCCCCATATTAGAATATTAATACCTTCATGTAATTCTTTTTGATTAATATCTTTCATGAATGAAGTAAATGCTAATGCTGGAATTGCAACTGTTAATACAACCTTAGTTAATATTTTAGATGCAGCCCCTGTTAATATATTTCTTTTTCTAATATAAAATCCTAAGAATATAATTGCTATTGATGAAAATATTGCACCTATGATTGCATTATCAGTAAGTGTTTTTTGAATGATTTCTAACATTACTAACCTTCCTCCTATTTTGTGTTTTTTTTAACATTTAAAGTTATGTTGATTTTTGTCGAAATTTCTTCTCACAAGAATTATTGTACAAGCCTTGCCCTTTTCAAACAATTTATTTAAGTTTTTAAATAATTATTTAAGTTATTTAAGTTAAATATTTAACAAAATCAAAATTTATTAAAAACTAAAAAAAGCCCTTAAAACAGCTTTATAAGCCATTTTAAGAACTTTCACCTATAAAATTATTATTCTTTTTATTTAGAAATGAGTATGTATCTTACTTCATCATTAAAAAAATCCTTTGTTAATTGTTTAATTATCAACTTAGAATCTAAGGATATGTATTCTTTTAAAGCATCCTCTATAAGAGCTATTTCATTTAAATTTACTCCTTCTTTGCTCATTAATATTAATTTAAATAAATTATCTCTCTGTATTTTAGAAAACTCCCCTAAAATCCTCATAATTACCTCTCCTGAAAAATCCACCCCCTTAACCTTTCCAAGAGTTAATTTAGAGTTAGCTATTTTTTTTCTATATTCAGACCATTTATCTACTAAATCATCCTTTAATAATAAGAAATCTATTAAAATATGAATAAACTCATTTAAATTAACATCATAATTATTTAATACTAAAGAGCACTTCCTAAATCTTGAATCTATATTAGTAACTTTATTAAATATAATCTCTTCATTAAATATGATTAATATCTTGTCCCAATTTATATCCTTTGAAATTTTACCTAATTTATTCATAAATGAAGTTATAAACAATTCATCCTTATTAGCTTCTTTATTAAGTAAATCAAAAAAAATTATTTTAATCTCTTCATTTTCACTATTTTTATTTAAATCAAGTAAATCCTTAAACCTATTTGTATCATTTAAATAAGTTTCATTGAATTCTTTACTTCCTAATGAATAAAAGTTAATTACAGAACCTCTTTTACTTAGATAAATCCTATTAAACTTCTCTTCACTAAATCCATTTTTATATTTTTTTCTATTACAAATTTCTTTATAATCTAAAACCTTTTTATTTGAAGAATATTCCTCACAATTTAAAACCCTAAAAAGTCCCTCTTCTCTATGACTTAAGATTTTATCACCAACATATAAAAACCTAAACTTCATAAAAAACCTCACAAAATTCACTTTTAATACCTTATTTTAATTAAAATTATTTAATAAAAACCTAGGCAATAAAAGCTATTAATAATTATTTTTCTCAGCTAAATATAATTATATCATATTAGATTCTTTGCATTATGTAATAACTAAAATTATATCTATCAAACTAATTATTTAAAAATTATCTTAAAATAAATTTCTTTAAATTAAATAACTTGCTTTAAAGTAAATAAGTTACTTTAAATTAATAGCTTACTTTAATTACTTTTAATTTAGTAACTTACTTTCAATTAAATAGGCTACTTTAAAATAAAAAATATAGCTGATACAAATTTAAAATTCTAAAAATTCATATCAGCTACATTATTCATATATTTTATTTATACTATTTTTAAGAAAAATTACTTTTTAACACTATTTAACCTAAATAATTTATTACATACTTCTATAGAACTCTAATTTAAAATAACTTATTCTAAAGTCTCATAATCTTAAATTTTAAAGTTTATATTTCTTATGAAGCACTACTTTGTTCAAATTGGCTATTGTAAAGACTTGAATAGAATCCACCTTTTTCTAGAAGCTCTTCATGATTTCCTTGTTCAACTATATCTCCATCCTTCATAACAAGGATTAAGTCTGCATCACGTATAGTAGAAAGTCTGTGGGCTATAATAAAGCTTGTTCTTCCTTCCATAAGTTTTTCCATGGCTTTTTGTATTAAAAGCTCTGTACGAGTATCAACTGAACTTGTAGCCTCATCAAGTATTAATAGCTTAGGATCTTTTAAGAAAGCTCTAGCAATTGTTAAAAGCTGCTTTTGTCCTTGTGATATATTACTTGCTTCTTCATTTAAGACCATATTATATCCATCTGGTAAAGTTTTTACGAAATGATCAACATGAGCCGCCTTAGCAGCTTCTTTAACTTCAGCATCAGTTGAATCTAGTCTTCCATAACGTAAATTCTCCATTATAGTTCCATTAAATAACCATGTATCTTGAAGAACCATACCAAATAAGTTACGTAAATCAGCACGCTTAAAGTCTCTTATATCATGACCATCAATCTTAATGCTTCCACTATTTATATCGTAGAATCTCATTAATAATTTAACTATTGTAGTTTTACCTGCTCCTGTAGGTCCAACAATAGCCACCTTTTGCCCTGGTTTAACATCTACTGAGAAATCATTTATTATTATCTTATCTGGGTTATATCCAAAGTGAACATCTTCAAATTCAACTTCTCCTCTTATTTCTGAAGGATCTACTGAATTAACTGGATCTTTAACCTCATCCTTTTCATCTAAGAATTCAAATACTCTCTCAGCAGCCGCTGCTGTTGATTGCATTATATTTGCAACCTGAGCCATCTGAGCTATTGGTTGATTAAATGAACGTACATATTGGATAAATGCTTGTATATCCCCAACAGTTATAACACTTTTAATTGTTAACCATCCACCAAGTATTGAAACTAAAACATATCCTAAGTTTCCTACAAAAGACATAATTGGCATCATCATACCTGATAAGAATTGAGATTTCCAAGCTGATTTATATAAAGTATTGTTTAATTCATCAAAGTCTTTAGTTGAAGCTTCTTCTCTATTGAAAGCTTTCATTATATTGTGTCCACCATAAACCTCTTCTACTTGACCATTAAGATGACCTAAGTATTCTTGTTGAGATTTAAAGTATTTTTGAGACTTCTTAACAACTAAAGATATAAGAACCATTGAAACTGGAAGTATTATAAATGTTGCTAAAGTCATAATCCAACTTATTGAGAACATCATTATTAATACCCCAATTAAAGTAACTACTGAAGTTATTATTTGTGATAAACTTTGATTTAAAGTTTGGTTCACTGTATCAACGTCATTTGTAATTCTTGATAAAACCTCTCCATTTGTTCTTGTATCAAAATAATTAAGAGGTAAAGTATCCATTTTTTCTGATATTTGCTTTCTTAAGTTATAAGAAACCTTTTGAGCAACTCCTGACATTATAAAAGATTGTATAATCCCAAATAATGAACTTACTAAGTATAGAGCTACTAAAATCATTGCTATATTTCCAATGTATCCAAAATCTATAGAAGCATCTGGTACCCCTGATATCTTTTGAACTAAACCTTCAAATATTTTTGTAGTAGCTTTACCTAAAATCTTAGGTCCTACAATTGAGAAGGCAGCACTTCCTATAGCAAATAATATTACAATAGCTATAGATAAACTATAGGGTTTTAAATAAACCCCAAGCTTTTTCATTGTTCCTTTAAAATCTTTTGCTTTTTCAACGGCTCTTGGACCTCCACCCATTCTACCCATTGGGCCGCCCATTCCGCCTTTTCTTTCTTTACTCATTACTTAGCTCCTCCTTTGAAAGTTGAGATAAAGCTATTTGCTTATAAACCTCACAATTTTCTAGAAGTTCTTTATGAGTTCCCTTACCAACAATCTTACCTTCATCAAGTACGATTATTTGATTAGCTCCCATAATTGTGCTTATTCTTTGTGCAACTATAAGCATTGTGCTATGTGATGTTTTCTCATTAAGAGCTTTTCTAACAGCTGCATCTGTTTTAAAGTCAAGAGCTGAGAAACTATCATCAAAAATATATACATCCGGATTTTTTACTAAAGCTCTAGCAATTGAAAGTCTTTGTTTTTGTCCACCAGATACGTTAGTACCACCTTGTGAAATTTCCTCTGCATATTTTAAGGCTTTAGTATTTATAAATTCAGAAGCTTGAGCAATATTTGCAGCCTCTTCTAATTCTTCTAAAAGTGCATCTTCATTACCATATTTTAAGTTACTTTCTATAGTACCTGAGAATAATATTCCCTTTTGAGGAACATAACCTATTTTTTCTCTTAAATCATGTTGAGAAACTTTTCTTATATCTGTTCCATCAACTAAGATTTCACCTTCTGTAACATCATAGAAACGTGGTATTAAATTAACTAAAGTAGATTTACCACTACCAGTTCCTCCAATGAAGGCAGTTGTTTCACCAGGCTTTGCAGTGAATGAAATATCTTTTAAAACATATTCCTCTGCACCAGGATATTTAAATGAAACCTTTTTAAATTCAACATATCCTTTTTTATTTTTATTAAACTCATCATTCTTTTCAGGGTCTTTTATGCTTTCTTTAGTTTCTAAAACCTCAGCTATACGTTGACCTGAAACTGATGCTCTTGGAAGCATTACTGATACCATAGATATCATTAAGAATGCCATTATGATTTGCATTGTGTATTGAATAAATGCCATCATATCCCCAACTTGCATAACTCCATCATTTACATTATGAGCACCAACCCATACTATAAGAATAGTTATAAGGTTCATTATAAGCATCATAAGTGGCATCATTCCACCCATTATTCTACTAACAAAAAGATTGGTTCTAGTAAGATCTTTATTTACTCCATCAAACTTATTCTCTTGATATTTTTCTGTATTAAAGGCACGAATTACTAACATTCCTGTAAGTGATTCACGAGCTACTAAGTTAAGTTTATCAACAAGTTTTTGAACTAACTTGAATTTTGGAATAGCAAGTCCAAATAAAACTATTACTAAAGAAAGTATAGCAGCTAGGGCTACAGCTATTATCCATGACATTCCAGTATCTGTTTTTACAACTCTAAAAATACCTCCTAGACCTAAGATAGGTGCATAGAAAACTATTCTAAGAAGCAGAACCATAAGAGTTTGTATTTGTTGAATATCATTTGTACTACGAGTTATAAGGGAAGCTGTTGAAAACTTATCAAATTCTGCATTTGAAAATCTAACAACTTTTCCAAAAACTTTACTACGAAGATTTCTTCCAAATCCTGCTGCCACTCTTGCGGCTATTAATGTTACTGATACTGCTGCAATCATACTTCCAAAAGCTAAAAGAATCATTATCCCTCCAGTTTTTAGTATGTATTGGCTTTGTATCTTCTCTATATTCATGCCTAAATCAGTATATTGAGCTTTAATAAAAGTAGCTGCTGTTTGAGTAACCATACTCTCTGGCATCTTTTCAAATTTCTCATTAATTTCCTTAAGCATATCATTCTTTTGTGCCTCTGGCATATTCTTAATTATAAAGAATGGATCTGTATTAGCAGGCATTCCTTGTATTTGCCCTTCTTTAGGGGCATTGGCTTCCATATTAGCCTTTGAATTATCAGAAGTTCCTGTAAGATTTGAATTTCCCATTACTCCTTGTAGGCCTTTTTCTTCAATTCCACCTACAACTATCATTGCTTTACCCATAATAGGATTTAATTCATTAATTATCTCCTTATCCTTAGTATTTAATTTATAAATATTCTCTTTCTCTAAGGCTGGATAATCTTTTACATATTCATCATAATCACTTTGAGATAGAGTCCCTTTATCTAACAACGTATAATTGCTTTCTACCTTTTCTTTTTCATCTTTGCTCATAAAAAGTGTCAGTTTATCAAATTCTGATTTACTAATTACTTTTGGAACAGCATTTTCTATCCCACCTTGCTGAATTCCTACATTGACTATGTTTGACATATAATCTGGTAAAGATAAATCAAACATTGCCTGAGCAAAAAGAAGTACTATAACAGCTAAAATTGATGCCGTAAATGGTTTTAAGTATTTAATTAGCTTTGACATGTATTTCCCTCTTTTCTTTTTAATTTATAATGTTTTAAATTTGTATTGTCTTTGAAATTAAGTTAATTCTAAAAATATATTAAAAAATCAATACTTACTAAAACAAAATTTTTCAAATCTATCGCTTTATAAATAGTTATATTTTAATATTAATTATATTTTCATAACTATTCTATGTCAATAACTATTTTTGGTGTATAATAGTTATATGTGGTTATAATATAAAGTGTTTTGCTACAATACTAAAAACTTTTAAAATTTATTCATTTATTATATTATACATCAACTAAAATTTATGAACTTAATACAATAGGAGGTAAAAATGAATACCATAGAAAATTCAATGGGAGCTACTGAAGAACTTTACACATTATTATTGTGTTTAAATAGAAAAGTATTTACTCATGATGATATTGTTAAAAGGCTGTCTATTCCGCCATCACATGCCAAGGTTGTATTTCATTTACATTGCGGTGGAGAAGCTTCTGTTTCAGAAATAGCTAAAAAACTATCTATATCAAAATCAAATATGACTCCAATTATAGATAAGCTTATTCAAGAAAATTTAGTTGAAAGATTTACAGATCCTAATGATAGAAGAATTATTAGAGTTAGAGTAACAGAAAAAGGACATGAATTTTGTTTAAAACAAAGAGAAAGAACCAAAAAGCATCTTGAGGAAAAAATCTCTTCTCTTTCACCAGATGAATTAGAAAGAGTAAAAGATTTAGCTAAAGAACTTAATAGCATTTTTTCTAAAATAGAATAATAGGACTGACAGAGCTATATCAAAATATAAAATAAAACTTACAAACATATTCCGAGAATTACTAGATTTCTCTAAGAATTTATAATTATTACTCCAAAGATATTACTAAAGCTTCAAAACTTGCTTCGCTTCGAACAGTTTAAGCTTCTTAACGTAATATCTTCTCCGTAATAATTTAAATTCTAAAGCTCATCTAGATATTCTCTCCATACTGTTTGTAAGTTTTATAAAAAATTATTTTTATACACGCACTTCATAATTTTTATTATATTAATCCTAGTTCTAATAAGGCCTTATATATTCCTTCATTTGGAACATTTTCTGTTTGCTTATATGCGTGTGGTATTAAAGTTTCATGGGCCTCTCCCATTGCTATTCCATATTTAACTCTTTGGAACATTTCTATATCATTTTCTCCATCTCCAAAGGCATAAGTATCCTTATCACTTAACCCTAGCTCCTTTATTAAATGTTCTATTCCATGGGCTTTTGTACATCCTCTTCTATACATATCATAAGATGAATGTCCTGGATGTTGCATAAATACAAATTCATCCTTAAATCTTTCAAATATGTCTTTAAAATCATCCTTATTATTATCAACAATAACAAGCTTATTTGCTGAAAGCTCCTCTTCTGTCCAATCACCAGTAAAACTTTCCTCTGGAAGTGAAAAATTTTCTACCATTTTTTTAGCCACATCATTATTTAAAACATAACTTGTTTTTTGTCCTTCTAAAATAAAGTTAATATTATGTTCAACGCAATAATCCATTATCTCTTTTAATTTCTCTAATTTTATATCATCATTAAGAATAACTTCATTATTTAATTCTATATATGTTCCATTAGATGCTATATATCCATCTAACTCTAATTCTTTTAAGCCATCATCAACAAAGCTCATTGGACGTCCTGTTGCAAGAATTGTTAAATATCCATTTTCTTTTAATTTTTTAATTGCCTCTTTAGTTTTATTTGAAGGTTTATATAACCCTTTACCACAATCAATTAATGTGCCATCTACATCAAAAAATACTATTCCTTTTAAATTCTCCATAAGTACCCTCCTCCTTTTTAATAATTACTATAATATCATACTTTTTTTAAGATTATAAATCTTTTCAACATAATTAAAGGAAAAGTAACCCTGTATAAAAATATAAAAATAAAACTTACAAACATATTATGAGAATTACTATATTTCTCTTCATACTGTTTGTAAGTTTTATCAAAAGTTATTTTTATAAAGTCCTATTTATTTGTTACATATAATAGATACTTTATATAATATTAATCTCTAAATTAAACTCTTTTATTTTATATGCTAAAAAGCTTTCCTACTAAGTCACCTATTATTACCCATATTGAGAATTCATTTCCTCCATATGTTTGAATGAAGTTTCCTACAGTTCCACTTACTAAATTTAAAGAAATAGCTGCTAATACCATTAGAATTATTCCTCCTAAGGCACTTGTAATTATAGCTGCTGGCCATCCACCTCTTGCATTAGCAAAGATAGCTCCTGGGGCAACATCAAAATAACATGCAACCACTAGTGGTATAAGAGCAAAGGTTAATACCCCTGATGCTCCTAATAAGAATAAAGTACCTATACTTGTTATAAGTGCTATTATGAATCCAATTAATAAAGCATTTGGTCCATATGGGAATATCATAGGAATATCTAAAGCTGGAATTGAACCCTTAGCTAATTTATCTGCTATACCTTTAAATGATGGTATTATTTCTCCTAAGATCATTCTTACCCCTGTTAAAAGTATTATCATACCTGCTGCAAAAGTTATTCCTTGAATTAAAGAATAAGTAATAAGTGGCTCACTTCCATATATAGCTATTCTACTTTCTTTTCCTATAAATAAACCAACTATTATATAAACTATAAACATAACTATTGCCGCTGTTATATTTGTATCTCTAAAGAAACTTAAAGACTTAGGAAGATTTAAATTCTCTATATTTTTATCTTTTTGTCCAACAAGTTTTCCTATATAAGAACCTAATAAACAATATATTGAAGCAGTATGTCCAATAGTAAAACTATCATTTCCAGTTACATACTTAACATGTTTTCTTAATATATATGGGAATATTGTTATAACTAAAATATACATAATTAATGTGAATATGAATAACTTTAATCCACTTACATTATTTTCAATACCAACTGCTAAGAAAAGCATTGGATACCAAAATAATATATTTCCTGTTAAGTATATAGTCTTAAATCTTGTATATCTAGCAATGATTATATTGATTACAAATCCGCAAAGAAGTATTAATCCAACATAGCTTCCATACTGACCTAAAAATACATTAAAATCTCCTAATGTACTATTGCTTTGAGTGTTAAATAATCCTGAAAAGGCATTAGCTAAAGGAGTAATTGAAGAAACTACTATATCTACCCCCTTAAGTAGAATTACCATTCCTATTATTCCTTTAAATATGCCTTTTAAAATAGCATCTATTGGTTTTCTTTGAAGTATTAAACCAATTGCTACTACAAGCCCCATAAATAAAGCTGGATTTCTAAAAAAACTTACACAAAAATCTAATATTTCTTTCATTTTTAATAATTCCTTTTTATTTAATCTAATTTAATTTTTCCTTGATTTCATACAAATTAAGAGTTATCGCAGCATACATAAATTTATTATGAACTTAATGCTTAGTGATTTCTCTATAAAATGATAAATCCAAAATAAAAGCTATTTAAAATAAACACAATATTTTTCTTAATTTCTTATAGCTTTTAAAATCTTTTCCTTTACTTCTTCTTTATCCATAAAGTTTGATATATAAACAAGTTTTCCACTTACTTGCCCTTCTATCTCTTCTCCAATTTCTTTTGATGTTAAAATTAAATCTGCAGAATTTCCACATGCTGAAGTCATATCAATAGCTTCAACCTCACCATTTATTCCTTCCTCTTCAAGAATTGAATCAACTGTCATTTTTAAAAGCAAACTTGTTCCAACTCCAAATCCACATACAGTCATAATTTTCACCTACATCCCCTCCTCTCCATAGTATATAAATAGCTTTAAATCTCAAGAAATTCTTTTAATAGTTATACCCTTAGAAGTCAATTCATCCCTTAAAATTTATCTACAAATAAATATTACTTATAAAATATCCTAATTTAAAATATTTTATAAGTTGCTTTTTTAAAAGTTTAATAAATTACATAAAAAGCTCCATTATATCTTCTTTATTTTGAGCATTTTTAATTTTATTAACAGAATCCTCATTTATTAAAACCCTAGCTAAATCTTGTAGAGCATCTAAATGACCTGTATTCTCCTTTGCTCCAATAACAAAAATTATTTCTATTGGATCATTATCCTCATGACCAAATTCAACTGGATTTTCTAAAGTAAGCATGCTAATACAATCTTTAAGAACATAATCACCTGGTCTAGAATGAGCAATAACTACCCCTGGCATAATTGCCATGTATGGTCCTAAATCATTGATTTTCTCTAAAATGTCCTTTACATATTCCTTTGTTATACTTTCCTCTCTTAAAAGAGGTTCCGCAGCCAACCTAACTGCCTCTTCTTTGTTAAAAGCCGTAGCCTTGAGAATTATATTATTCTCATTTAATAAATCCCTAATAAAATTCACCAACTTTCCTTACGTTAATTTAACATCATACAAACAAAAACCCCTAATTACTTTATAAATATGTTAAATTTACCTAAGTATATTATCATTCCAAAGCATTTAAAGTCAATTTTAAAGGATATTTAAGTAAAATAACCCTTTTAAATACAAAATAAAAAAGTAAATATTTAACCATCTTAAATTTAATATCCTTATAAAAATTAAATTTTACTTAAATAAAAAAATATCACATTTATATACTAACTATTCTTTATTAACTAGAATAATTAGTATACTATAAATGTGATATTTATAATTCACTTATTAAAAGATATTTTGCTTTATTAAATTTCCCTATAAACTTAATCTTTTCTAAAATATAAATTATATTAATTTAAAGCTGCTATATTAGCTTCTATTAAAGATTTTATATTAGAAAAATATAGACTATATCCTACATTATTTGGATATATTCCACCCTTAGTTGTTAATTTAGCATAAGGGGCTGGATCCTTTGTAAATACTGTAGCCATATCTAAAACCTTTAAATCATTAGCTTTTCCAATGTCTTCAATTATATTTGTGTATTCATTCTTCTTTCTAAGAGAATTCTCTATTATAGGAACTATAGAGATATTTTTATTTCTTTCCTTTAAATTCTTAATTATTTTTTCATAATCTTCTTTGAATTCATTAGGTTTAAGTGCTTTTTGATCATCTTCACCAAATATTATGTAAGCTAAATCAAAATTATCTTTATTTTTCTCTAGTTCCTCTAAACCTACTTTAACTGTAGCTTTATCTTGTGATAAATTTGTTATATTAGCCTTTGATTTATATGTTTCTTCTAACCATTTAGAAAGACTACTTGTCCAATTACCACTTTCATCTGTTTTTCCTTCACTAAGTCCTACGCCGTTACCTAAAACTAAAATATTAACTTCTTCACCTTTCTTTATTTTTTCATAAGGATTTGGTGTGGTCGCTTGCTTTTCATTATTTTCAGAATTATTACTTGAATCTGCACTGTAAATTTCCATATTTTTAGCTAAAGTCTTCTTATCCCTTATGGTTCCAACAGCTATAACTAATGCTAAAGCTATTATTAAAATTATTATTGAAATATCTAGAACCTTATATTTACTTCTATTAGAAGAAGTTTTTTTAGGATTTTTAACTCTTCTTCCAGTTTTCATAGTTTTCCTCCATATTTTTATTTGTGAGATAATTTGTTATATATTCTATATTTTATCTAAAAACTGGGCATTTTTACAGTATATTTTGTAAATTAATTAAGTAAACACATAAAAACAGTAATTTTTTTATGATTATCATCTTAATAAATTAATATTCAGTTTATACATTTCATATATAGACTTACATCAAATAAATTTTTAAAATCCCTAAATTCAATATCTCCTTGATTTTTGTATACTGCTTGTTTAACATTTTCTAATCCTATTCCATGATTATTACTATCAATTTTACTACTTAAAAACTTCCCATTTTGCTTCTTAATCTTATTTTCTTTAGAGTTAATTATTTTTATATGTAATTGATTCAAACAAACTCGTGTACTTATTTTAATAAATTTTTCTCCTACATTTTTATCACATGCTTCGATTGCATTGTCTATTAAATTTCCAAATACTGTGCAAATATCTATAGTATCTATATCTAATTCAGAGTTAACACATACATCAAAACTTATATTTATATTTTTTTCTTTACATATTCTAGCTTTTTCAAGAAATATAGCATTTATTATTTTATTAGAACAAATATTACTATTTTTACTATTAGGAATTCTTTCGCTTAATTTATTTATGTATTCACTCATACTTTTATAATCTTCATTTTCTAAAAAATATTTTATTACACTCATATGATTATTTATATCATGCAATAATTTTTTTCCATCATAATAGTTGTCAATTACCTTTTCATAATAATACTTTTGATAATCTAATTGATTTTCTAATAATTTTAGCTTAGACTCCAATTTTTTTTCTTTATATTTTCTATATACACATGAATATACTACTCCTAAATATATTGTAATATTGATTGCAATTATACAGGCTTTATATATATGAATACTGCTTACTTTTATACTATCAAATAATTTAACTGATAATATAACCGCTATTACTAAAATAATAGTAAATCTAGTATAATTTTTTATAGTAATTACCTTATTGGAGAATGCAATTTTAAGTAAATACTTTATGTACAAAATTGATCCTATTAACATAACACAAATTAATATCATCAATAATCTTTCATTCAAACCTTTTAATATTTTCAAGTCAAAAAACATTATGGAGTATATTAAAAAAATTATGTATCTAGCTAAATATACAGCTAACGAATATACTGATGTTATTGTTAAACTTACAAATACTTTATTAATTACAGCAAGATGTATAATAGAAAATATTATTATTGTCTCAGCCATACAATAAAAAATATTAATTTTAAAATTTAAATTCATAAATAAGACAAGTACACTTATAAAGCCTACACTTAAAATTCTCTTTTTTAAGGTTAATTTTTTCCTTAACTTAAAAAAAAACATAATTCCTAATGAAACTATATATACACTGTATAAAAGGCTAGTAAAATAATTAAATTGCATACTATTAAATACCATTAATCATTTCTAATATATATTTTTTCAAATTCTTTTTATAACATCTTCCAATAGGAATACTATTCCCATTTTTAAGCATAATTTTATTTTGTAATATAGTTTCAACTTGAGACATATTTACTAAATAACTTCTATGGCACCTTAAAAAATTTTTATCTTCTAATTCTTCTTCTAAAACTTTTATTTTCATACTAAAATCTATATTTTTATTTTCTAGATTAGCTGTAATAGTCTTATTATTAACTTCAAAAAATAAAACTGAAGATAAATCTATAAAACTTATTTTCCCATTTATATTGATTGTATATGTTGATGGGCTAGCATAATTCAAACTTTTAATCGCTCTCAAAAATTCTTTTTCTAATTTATTAGAATCAATTGGTTTCATAAGATAATTTAAAGCTCCAACATCATAGCCATCAAATACATATTCATTACTTCCAGTTATAATTATTGCTTGAAATGATGAATCTATTTTTCTCATTCTCCTAATCAATTCAATTCCATTCATTTCATCCATGATTATGTCACATAAAATTATACTATATTTCTTAATATTTCTATTGTAGATATTAATTAATTCACTTGCCGAATTAAATTCATCAATACTTATTTCCATATTATTTTTAGCACATATTTTTGAAATCATCTTTTTTACTATAGCACATTGAATTTTTTCATCGTCACATATAGCTATATTCAACATATTTTCCCTCCTAATAATGTTAACAAGCCACGTAAATCATAATAATTAACTCAATCTTTCAATAATTCATATTAAACATATCATTTCAAATACATATCCATCAATATTTTTTCTATTTTTGTAATTATTTGAAAACTTTCTGTTAAATATAATAAACTTCTAAATTAATTTTTTCTACTTTCCAAGCGTAAACTGCATATTTTTAAGCGTAAACTGCAATAAAAAAACTTTCCACTTAAAATAATAAAATATTTTTAGTAGAAAGTTTTTAAATTTAACTTAATTTTATTGTTCCAAAGTCATTAGTCTTTTCATCACTATCATGAAAGTATTTTTCTTTTTTTATAATGCTATTTATTACTATATCAATATTATTATTTTTCATATTTAACTCAAAAGTATTTCCTGGGGAACCATTTATTAAAATTGATTTAGTTTCTGAATCCATAGTATTAATTTCACTAACCGTATATACTCTTTTATTTTCTAAATCTTCTGTAACCTTTAAATATCCTTTTTTATTATCATTGTTATTAGATATATCGGTATTTTTATCTCTCATATAGAAATCTAAAATCTTAGTATTTCCGTTTCCATCAACTTTTAGATAGTATTTTCCTAAATCTCCACCATCTATACAAACAATATAATTCTTTTTATCATCAATCTTAACTTCATTACCATTTTCATCAAAAAATTTCTTAGTAACCTTTATTGTTCCTAATTTATATGGAATAGATACTGTTGGTACATTAAATATTCCTTCTATAATTTTATTTTCTTCATTTGGTTTTTTATAGTTAATAGTAGCAATGTCATTTGTAGGCACCTTATTTTCTCCAGTTCCCCAATATTCATTTTTAGGTTTTATTTTAAACTTAAATTGAATTCCATCTGTACTATCAATTGTATTTTTTCCTCTATCCCAACTTATTTTATTTCCTTCAATATTTTCTTCTAAATCAATAATAGAATTATTCTCTAAATTTATTACTTTAGAATTTTTCCCATCATAAGAACCATTTTTTACAATTTTAAAATCTTTAGAAACAACATCTGTTATTTTTAATCCTTTAGCCATATTTTTATCTAATATAATATTATTTGCAATCTTATCATATATTTCTTTTAAACTTTTTTTGTTATTTTCATTTTTACTATCACTTTCTCTAGAATCTATAGTAAAGTATCCAGAGTTTTGCATTTCTCCTAAAAGCTCTTTTGCAATATCTTTAATCTCTACTTCAGTGATATTATCAATTAATGCAACTGAAAAAATATTGGTATTAGGATGATTTTTCAAAAACTTTTTATATTCATATAAAGCCCATTCATTTATACTTTTATAATTACCATCAGATTTATCACTCATTATAAATTTCTCATATTCAGGATCTTTTTTCTTTATTCTATAATTGTATCCATCCCAAAAATCCTTATTATCTAAAAACTGATTGCAATATTCATCACTATAGCCTTTATCTCTTGCTATATACCCCATAGCAAAGCTTCCATTATTAGTTATATTTGGATACCCATCACTAAAGAAAACAACATTCTTCTTTGAAGTAGAGTTATTATTAAGTTCTTTTTTAAATATTTCATCAGCTAGCCTCCAAGAACCCTCTATGTTGGTATTTCCCATTCCTGTTATAGAATTATAAGAATCTTTTATAGCTTTTTTATACTCTTCCTTTGAAATAAAGTTATTTTTATCATTAAATGAAAAGACTTCCTTAACCTCTGTACCAAAGGCCACAACTGCAATTTTAGAATTAGGAATATTATCAATAACATTATCAACTAAAGAATTCATAGACGCTTTTAATTCATCCATATCATAGTACATACTATTAGAAGCATCCATAATTAATAATAATTCTACAGGTTCAGTGACTTTTTTAGGCTTTCCTTTTACAGTTAAAGTTATTTCATAATTACCATTTTCATCTGGACTTTGTGTTGCCTCTTTAAGTATTTCTGTACCATCATAACTACATATTTTCCCTTCACTTCCATTACCAATGTCATTGAACTCATCCTTAACTCCACTATTCTCAACACCACTTACGTTTAAGACTGGGAAGGTTATAATTAAACTTATTATAAGGAATACCCCTAAAAATTTTCTTATGTTTTTCATAAATCTTCCCCCCTAACTACTCACCTAAAATTTCTAAAAATTTATTTTCTATATTTTTATCTATTATTGTCCACTTTTTTATTAAAGCATCTTTATTTGGTTGAATTGCTTCTACCTTTACATCCACCTTAACCTTTTTCCCATTATATTTTTCTTTTAAAGAATTTTGTATAGAATCTTTTTTTATTTCTACACTTTTTAATAATTCTTTTGTCACACTTCCACTTTCTAATTTTGCCATATAATAAAAATAACCATCCTTACCATCAACCCATAAATCATCAATATTATCTTTATCCAAACTAGCTAAATTATTTTCATTTAAATTTAATTGAATTAGATTTGAATCTCCAGCCCAAGGATTTTCATTTTCATCAACCCATCTCGGTATTAAACTAACCCTAATAAGTTCACTACTTTTCCCAGTATTTTTAATTGAAACCTTCTTATTTATGTTGCTTCCATTCCATTCATTTGGAGCATCAAATTTTTCGGTAATTTCCGTTTCTATACTTCCTAGTGAAAATTTATTTTTTATACTATCTAGCGAAATAAAGTTTTCCCCAAATACTGTTACAGATATAATGCTAGTTACTGCCAAAACTCCAAAGAAAACTTTAACTACTCCTTTTTTTCTTTTCATAATCATTCCTCTTTTTTGAAAATCTTTATTTTATTTTTTATAAAATTATTATTTAAAACTAAAAGAACAATAGAACATAATGAAAAAATTATAAAATATAAAATCAAACTACTATCTCCAGTTTTAGGAACTATAATTTTTTTAATTATATCTTTAATATTATTTTTATTAGAATCTATATTACCTTCGTTTATTTCCTTACCACCTGAAATATTTTCATTATCCGTCTCCCCTACTCTAACAGCAGTGAAAATCCAATCAACTTGACATTTTTTATTTTTATATTCATTTCCAAGTTCTGATCCTGGAAATTCAGCAAATGCTTCAAGCTTTCTGCATTCTCCTGGCTCTACTACACCTAAGTAAATATTGTTTTCTAACCCATTCTGTCCACTAATAGCGCCATCATATATATAATCTCCATCATATAAAACCTTAAGTTTTGTTTTTTCTAATAAATCATAATCTTCCTTTTTACTAACTCGTTCAGCTCTCATAAAAATCTTATAAGAGTTATCATACTTATTATTTAATAAAATACTTCTCTCAAATTTATCCCCTGGAAGCATATTATCTGACCATAAAAAAGGCTCATCTCCCTGAATGAATACTATACCATTAGCATTTCCCTGTAATTCAATATTAGGGGTTGCAAATGTACTTGCAACCCCTGGTTTACATACTATTAAAAGGAATGTCATGGTAAATAAAAAGGATTTTATTAGATTTTTCATCCTTTTCACTCCTTGCACCATTATTATAAATAAATTTATATATTAATTATTTATGAGCATTAATTCCTGCACCTAAATCTTTTATAGCTTGAGGTGCAGTTGTCCAAGAATCACTTACTGCTCCATTAGCTGCTTGAACACCTTCTGAATCAACAATTACATCAAATTTTAATCCTTTATACTCATTTGGAGTATTTTGTGACAATGTAACACTTTCTAATAAATTTCCCGTCTTAGCTTTTGGTGCTACTACATCGTAATAGTAATAATATCCACCATCAGCACCTAAATTTGCATCTGCTCCTTTTATCCACTTTCCTTGCTCTGGATTCGCTATGTCAGTTAATCTATTTCCATCAGTATCATTTTCAAATTTTAAAACTATGTAATCTGTATTTAATTTTTCTTCTTTAGCTCCACTAGTATTTGCTGGAACTCTTTGTCCATCTTTAATCCATATACTAGTTATTTCATTTCCATTAGAATCTTTCCACACTTTTTTAATTTTAGCTCTAATTAATTGATCATATGTAGCTTTATTACTTACATTAACTTGTTTTGTTATGTTATCTCCTGGTAAAGTATTGTCAGCTTTATCCTTATCGAAATTCTCATTTATTTTTATACCTGAATTTGGATCATTAGGATTATCTGTACTTGCTGTTGCAAAAGGGTTAGTTACAGAATCGCTTGAGGTAAACCAAGCTAAAGATCCTCCTATACTTCCTATTACTAAAGCACTAGCTATGCATAAACCTATAATTTTTTTCTTACTCAATTAAATCTACCTCCTAAATTAACGATTATTTATATTATTTTTATTATTTAAAACCATTTTTCGCCTTTTTACACCTATCTGATATGAGGCTAGCAAAAATAACAAATAAAAATCCACAAATAAGTATGATTTTATTGTTTTGTAGACTCCTTAAAATCCCACCTAAATAAGGAATTTGGAATATTACCTTTCCTATAAGTAGTCTTTCACTTAATGGCATAGGGTCTTGAGTATTATTTGCATCTCCTTTTGTAATGAACTTAATCTCTCCATTATTATTTATTATTTTTATAACTCTATGAGTTG
This sequence comes from Clostridium sp. UMB9555A, assembly GCF_030222355.1. Lineage (NCBI taxonomy): Bacteria > Bacillati > Bacillota > Clostridia > Eubacteriales > Clostridiaceae > Clostridium > Clostridium sp. UMB9555A. Next base: position 145,074 of record NZ_JASORQ010000003.1, read on the forward strand.
TTACATTATTAGTTATATCGCTTTTAAAGGTTATAACATCATTTATCTTCACCTCATTTGGTGAAATTTCTTTTACAACTACAAAATTTCCTGGATTTATAGTAGGACTCATACTTCCAGTTAAAATATCATAAACTCTATATCCGCTTATGCTAACTCCACACTCACTTTTATTATCAATAAAACCTAAAATTAAAAACGCTATAAATATTATTAAAAAAGCATAAAACAAAATATTACATAAAATCTTTATACTACCTTTCATATATTGTTCCTTTTCAATTTTATAATTTATTTAAATCTCTTACTTGCAAAGTATTTATATCATCATAAATTCACTAGCTCAATAAATATGGCGTGAATTACATTTTTTACTGCGTAAATGTAAATTCAAAAATATAAAAATCTATTGTTGTATTCATAAATAAATTGGTGTAACATTGAAACTATCGTAGTTTTTTTGGAAAAATTTAAGTTGTTATTTAGAGGTGAGTATTATGAAAAGTTCAAAAAGAATTAAGAAAATAATAAGTTTAATTCTATTAATTATAATTTTCTTTTGTGCAATGAAAATATACCAAAAACGTTTAGGATATTATACTGATTCAAGGGATTATGATAGCTTAAGAAGTCTTTCTCCTCTATCTGATTCTTCTATTAATAAAGATCCAGATGAAAATAAGAAAGATGTAGAGAATGAAAAGAATTTAAAAAATATAAATTCAGACTATAGATTTTGGATAAAAGTTGAAGGAACTAATATAGATTTCCCAGTGGTTCAAGGAAAAGATAATGATTTCTACTTGCATCATAACTTTAACAAAGAAAAAAGCTTCTCAGGTTCAATTTTTGTTAACTCAGAAAATAATTTAAATGATGATTCTAATATAGTTGTTTATGGTCATAACATGAGAAATGATACTATGTTTGCTCAAATTAAACATTTTAAAAATGAGAATTTCTTCAATTCAAATAAATATATAACTCTTTATAGAGATGGAAAAAAATCAACATTTGAAATTTTTTCAGTTTACCAAGAAAATGCTAAGGACTTAGAATCTCAAATAAAAATCAAATTTTCAAATAAAGAAGAGTATGAAAAATATTTAAAGGAACAGGAAGCAAAATCACTATTTAAAAGAGAAGGCATAGATTTAAATGATAATGATAGAATCTTAACTTTAATAACCTGTGGATATGATTTTGTTAACGCTAGAATAGTAATTGTTGCAAAAGAAATTGATTAAAAAAACTTTATAAATATAAAAAGATAAGTAAAAAGCATCCAAACTTTAATTTGATGCTTTTTACTTATTCAATAAAATTATGGTGATAATACTTTCATAACAGTTTGAAATTTCAAGTTTATTTTATAAATATTTATTACACAATAATTTACCCCTATATCTTATACATTTCCTTATTTAAACTAATCAGAAAAGCTCATCTGCAATTAATTTTATAAAGTTATTCTCTTTCCAATGTATCGTATCTAATACTAAGTATGGATTATCTGTAATTATACTGTCTACATTTAAATCTATTAATCGTTCCATTTCACTCTCATTATTTACACTCCATACGAAAATTTGTTTTCCCATATCATGTACATTATCAACTGTAGTTTCATTTACAAATGTTGATTCTATAGAGTATATATCAACAAAATCCCAATCATAAAAATCACCATAAGCAAAAGCTGTTATATAACAAGTAATCATATTTGGATCTATCTTTTTCACTTCTTTTAATATATTTTTGTCCATGGAACCTATTATACATTGATTACTCATTTTATTTTCTTTTATTAAATCCACTACTTTTTTAACTACATCATCTTTTTCATGACCATGTAACTTTATCTCTATTAGTAATTTTATTTTTCCTTTAGAAAACTTTAAAACTTCCTCAAGAGTAGGCATTTTCTCGCCTTTATAATTCTCGTCAAAATGACTACCTGCATCATATTTTTTGATTTCATCATAATTATCATCCCATACATTTTTATTAACTCCTGTAACTCTTTTTAAATTAGAATCATGAGTTATTACTAGTTGACCATCCTTAGTTTCCTGCACATCAAGCTCAGCATATTCTGCTTTACTATCAGCTGCAATTTTAAAAGCTGCTAAGGTATTTTCTGGTGCTAACAAAGATGCTCCCCTATGAGCTGTAGCTGTAGTATTATAAAACATTTCTAGATTAAAAATACTTTGACTATTATTAGAAAAAGCAAATGCTTCTATATCAATAACTAGTACTATAATTACTAATTTTAAAAACTTTTTTAATACTTCTCTCTTTTCAGATCTTCTCTTATTCTGAACTTTATTTTTACATATCTCAATTCCTTTATATTCATAATAAAGAGTTAAAAAGAAGCCTATACTTATTAAAAATAAAAATATTCCTCCAATAAAAGCAGAATAATAGTTAAACATAATGCTTCTACTTATAAATAATTCTTTCAAGCCATTCATATCAGTAACATATTTAGTCCATACTGCGATTAAAAAAATCCCAATAATATTAATTAAAAATCCAACTAAATACATAATAGTAAATAAGCTTATGGAATAAAGAATTATTTTAATTAACTTTCCCTTTGTAAACTTCAAACTCTCTTTTACTGCCCTATTAAAACTCTTAGTATTTAATATTATTTCGTAAATACTAAAAATCCATCTACTAACCAGTATATATAATAGTAAGAATATAATTGTATAAATTATATTTAAAATAGTATTTGAGTATATGTAGTCTAAAATATATTCTGGCACCTTTATACTTCCTACTAATCCAGAAGTTAAATTCAAATTAGTAAGTGGGATTATTAGCAATACAAATATAAATAATAGTATATTTTTAGGATTTAATATTACTAAACTTCTTTTGAAAGCAGCAACAATCAACTTAGACACCTTAATTTTATTGCCTATCCTCGCCTCATCAATACATATAATTACAGCAGCTATTTCAAAAAACATATAAAACCCTAAAATTATAATTGATATTAACATTAATATTATTGATGATGGATTAGTTAATATCTTAATTAGATTTTCCGTAACAAGATACACATATCCTGATTTTTTTATTGATAAATTTATGAATAATTGAATAATTGGCCAAATTAATATCAAAGCTAATCCCTTATGGAATAATTCAAAAATAAATAAAGTACTTAAATTATATTTCATTAACCATATAAAGTTTCTAAATATTTTTTTATTCATAGTCATCCTCATTTGCAACTTATTTAATATACTTCTCCATCAATAATTTATTTCAAAAAATTTTTATAAAATAAACTATCCTAATAAAAATATATTGTTAATTATAACTTAAAAAAGTTCATAATTAAACTCCTATATATTATAAAAACATATAAAAAAAGTTAATTATGAACTATTATTCTATACTGTATTTTAAGTGGTTTTCCATATGCTTCAAGTTATATATAACCATATCTATTCTCTAATTAAAGATAGAAAATTCTTTTTTATTTAAAGATATAAATTAAAAGCTAAACTTAAAGTAATAATGCTAACTTTAAGTTAGTTATAGGTATATAGCTGAGCTCATTTCCACTAAAATTCACCATTATAAAACTTTTTTCTTTAGCCTCCAAAGTTTTGAAACATAATCTCCCTGAAGTTCTGGAATATTTAAACCTATATACATAAGTTCATCTCCACTAAGCACTATATCCTCGCCTATTATTTCATACTCTGAATCCTTATCTAAGGCTGTAAGTTTTAAATTGCTAAAGCTTTCATTTACTAAAGCCCACTGTCTAACATAGCTTACAACAACCTCATTCTTATCTTCTGAAATCATCATCCATGCTACTTCATTACTATTAAAAGGACTCTTTAATCTATATAAGGTTCCAAATTGTACAGTTTCTCTAATTTCTTTATATAAACTTATTTGTTGCTTTAGTTCTTCCTTTTCTTCCTCATTTAATTTAGTTATATCAAGCTCATATCCAAAGTTTCCAGCCATGGCAGATACCCCTCTAGTTTCAAGTGGAGTTATTCTATTAGCTTGATGATTAGGAACTGCTGATACATGGCATCCCATGGAAATTGGAGGATATACCATAGAGGTTCCAAACTGTATTTTTAATCTTTCTATGGCATCTGTATCATCACTTGTCCAAGTTTGAGGCATATAATAAAGCATTCCTGGGTCAAATCTTCCACCACCACCTGAGCAGCTTTCAAATAATACATTAGGGAATCTACTTGTTATTTCCTCCATAACCCTATATAATCCCAAAATATATCTATGAGCTGTTTCTCTTTGTCTCTCTGAATTCAATCCTAATGAACCCACCTCTGTCATATTTCTATTCATATCCCACTTAACATAAGATATATTAGCACTTTCAAGAATTTTACTAATAGATTCTATTATATAATCACATACTTCTTTCCTTGATAGGTCTAATATTAACTGACTTCTTGCCTGTGATCTAGTTCTTCCTGGAATATGAATACACCAATTTGGATGTTTTTCATAAAGTTTACTAATAGGTGAAATCATCTCAGGCTCAAACCATAATCCAAACTTTAAACCCATATTGTTTATGTCCTTAGCTAGTTTACTAAGTCCACCCTTTAATTTTTCCTCATTAACAAACCAATCTCCTAAGGAACTTTTATCATCATTTCTATTTCCAAACCATCCATCATCAAGAACAAAAAGTTCCATTCCTAACTTTGAAGCTTCCTTAGCTATTTCCTTTATCTTAACCTCATTAAAGTCAAAATATGTGGCTTCCCAGTTATTTATAAGTATAGGCCTTATCTTATCTCTATAATTTCCTCTACACAATCTCTTTCTATAAAGATTATGGTAAATTTGAGACATGCCATTTAGTCCCTTTGAGGAATAAACTAAAACTACCTCCGGTGCTTGAAACTCTTCTTTTGACTCAAGTAACCATTTAAAATCAAAAGGATTTATTCCTATTTGAGCTCTTGCATTTCTATACATATCAACTTCCACATTAGCTAAGAAGTTTCCACTATAAACTAAGCTAAAACCATAAACTTCTCCATATTCTTCATTGGTATCCTTACTACATAGAGCCATAAATGGATTTTGAGCATGGCTACTTGCCCCTCTTCTACTTTCAATAGCTTGACTTCCACTTCTTAAAGGATTCCTAAGAATATGTCTCTCTCTTCCCCAAGATCCTGAAAGCTGAATAAAATCAAATTCATCAGTTGTAAAATCTACATTGGCACTTAAAACTCTCTCTATATTTATCTTTTCATCACTATTATTCACTATCTTTAAACTTTTTGTAATAGCATCAAAGTTTTCAAAAACATTATATGTTAAGATAACCTCTAAGTTTTTTAAAGAATCAACTAAAGTTATTTCTAGAGAAGTAGCCTCTTCCTCACTTTCAACATACACAGCTGGTAAACCTGAAAGTCTTTGCTTTCCTTCATAAATTCTATGTGACTTATATCTTAAATCAGTAGCTGATGTACCATCTTCATATTGAAACTCTAAACTTGGACTTCTTAAATCAGTAGCTCCAAAGGTTGGACACTCCTGAGGTATTAACTCTAACTGAAATCCACTTATATTATCAGTATCAGCGGCAAAACTTCCAAAGCCTCTTCTTCTAAAAAAATACTCTAGGTTATCAGCTTTTAACTTTCTTCCCCAATACAAATGACTTAAATGTCCTGTCTCCATAACCTTCAAAACATAACTTGTTTTCTTTGTCCTTAGATGAAAAGTTTTAAAATTCTCATTATAATTTATACTCATAATTCTCATAAAGTTATCTATTAACTCTTTCCCCCTATATTAATACTAATATTTTGTATGAACTCTTCTAAATTGATTTTAACTTCTAAAGAAAATTTAACCTTTTAAGAAAACCTTAACATTAGTTGCTAATAGCTATAAATAAAAGTCTTAATTAAACTAAATTCATTATAAAAAGTCAAATCAAAAATCTAAATAGTCTACATACAAATTATCCTTTAATAGCATTATATAGGTAATTTTATCAAATTTAAATATATAAATTTCAATATTTTAGATAACATTTAAACTATTAAAAAGGAGTTATATTTAAAGTTAATAAACTTACTTTAAATATAACTCCTCACTTTACTAAATAAATATTTATTTAGTAATATTAGATCCCTGTTTTACAGAATTTCTTTTATTTAAATATTATTTAAAACAGCCCTATAATTAATTTTTTAAAGTACCATTAGAATTAAATTCATAAAACTTACCATTAATATCTCTCTTTTCTGTAACCATGAAACCATTACCTTCATCAAAATAATACCATTGTCCACCAATCATCTTCCATCCAGAAGCTAATCTTCCATTTGATTCAACATAAGCCCATTGTAAATCTGGTGAGTATTCTAAATTCTTAAATGACTTCCATCCTTCTGAAGCATCCCAAGATCCATCTTCATTAAAGAAATGTTGAATATATGGTTTATTAGTTTTATAATCCCATTCCTTAACAGCACCTTTAGCCATAACTTTATTTTCTTTGTAGAAATAATACCATTTATTATTTATCTCTTTCCACCCTTCAGCCAAGCTTCCATCATTATTTATATAAGCCCAACATGTATTATTAAATTCATCTTGCCATGAATGCCATCCTGGATTAGTAACCCATGCTCCACTATTATCAAAACAATAATATCTTTTATCACCATTTGAATAAGTAACTGCAGTTGAACCTTTTGCCATTTTTCCATTTTCATAGAAATAATACCATGTTCCATTTATATTTTGCCAACTAGTTGATAATTCATTATTTGAGTTTATATAGTACCAATCATTATTATATTTCCCAATATGATTAACCCAACCTTTTTTATATTGTAGAGCTCCACTATTATCAAAATAATATAGTTTTGTGTCATAAGTGTTTTCATCAAACATATATTTAGGACCAGTTGCCATTACTCCACCGTCATTAAAATAATACCAAATTCCATTGATTTTTTGCCATCCTTTTTGAATAATACCATTATTATCTGTATAGTAATATTCTCCATCTTTATTCTGGCTCCAACCTTTTGCTATCAATCCAGATTCATTAAAGTAATATTGGTTTCCCTCTATTTGAGTATTTCCTGTACTCATAACTCCATTCTTAAAATAATATTTGTTTCCATTTATTTCTTTAAATCCCTCTGCTAATTCACCATTATCATCAATATAACACCAAATATAATAAGAATTATATCTATCTTTGCACTTATGCCATCCTTTTGAAGTATTTAATGCTCCACTATCATCAAAGAAATAATTTGCTTCCTTATTTCCATTAAACCCATATATAGAAATTACTCCAGTTTCCATTAACGCCGCATGAGGTTCAAAATAATAATATTTATTATTTATTTTTGCTAATCCTTTTTTACATACTCCAGTATTATCTATATAACACCATTTATCTTCATCATATAAAGTAACCTTATGCCATCCTTCACTAGTTACTAAAGCTCCACTTTCATTAAATAAATATGTTGGTAAATCTACTTTATAACAACCATCTTCAACTTCATTTTCAAAAATAGTACTAGTTCCTTTACACATTATTCCATTAGGTGCAAACCAATACTTATTTCCATTTATTGTTTGCCAACCTGTTTTAGCTAAACCATCTTCTCCAAAATAATACCAACATGGCTCTCCATCTACAGGTTTAAGTTCATACCATCCTGAATATCTTCTATATGCACCATTCTTGTCAAAGAAGTAAATCTTATCTTTTGAACTATCTTTATCAAATATTCTAGTTGGAGCTGTAACCATTTTTGCATCACTATTAAAATAGTACCAAGTTCCATTGATTTTATTCCATCCTAATGCTGCCTTTCCACCATTCTCAACATAGTACCAATCACTAAATTCTCCATTTATATGGTTAATCCATCCAGTTATATTAGTTAATCTTCCATCTTCTTCAAAATAATATACATCATAATCTAATTTTTTATTATCTATAACCTTTGTAGGACCACTAACCATTCCATGATGATAGTTTAAATAGTACCAATCGCTTCCTGAATTTTTCCACCCATTAACTAAAGATCCATCTTCATTTAAATAATACCATTTTTCATTTATTTTTTTCCATCCTTCTTTTTTAAATAGTGCTCCATTATTATCAAAACAATAAAAATTAGGCTCTCCTATAACACCTCCGATGTTAACTACTCCAGTTACCATTTTTCCATCATAATCAAAATAATAATCTTTACCATTAATTGTTTGATAACCTGTTTTTAAAACTCCATTTTCATCTATATAACACCAAACTTTTTTATAATTATTATATTCATCATATTTGCTAAACCAGCCTTTTCCTTTTAACAAGGATCCATCAGAAGTAAAACAATATATTTCTCCATCGTAATTAATTTTTCTTTGTCCAGTTGCCATAGCCCCTGTTGTTTCATTAAAATAATATGTCTTTCCACCTATTGTTTGCCACTTAGTTTTTAATGAACTATCATCATTGAAATAGAACCAGTCATCATTTAATTTTGACCATCCTTTTCTATTTATTAATTCTCCATCTTCTCCAAAATAATATAAATCTAATTTTTCTGGTCTATTACCTTGTATTAAAGTTGGTCCTATACTCATGTGAGAACTAAAATAATATGTCTTTCCATTAATAGTCTTCCACCCATTTGCTAAACTATTATTATTGTTGAAATAATACCACTTACCATCTATCTCTTTCCAACCATTTCCTGTTACTAAACTTCCATCTTCATTAAATAAGTAAACTTCATAATTATCCCCGTTACTTATACAACTTACTCCCTTTGCCATTCCATTATGTTCATCAAAATAATATGTTTTACCATCTATTATTTGCCATCCACTTTGGACTTCACCTTTATTATTTATGCATATTTTTCTTTCTCCACCCCAAGTTTCATGATAAGTATGAATACCAGGTTCAGTTATAAGGACTCCATCTTCATTAAAGAAATATACTTTGTATTTTTCATGATTTAAATCATCATATACTCTTACACATCCTCTTGACCTACCGTCATACTTATTAAAATAATATGTTTTGCCATCTATTATTTTCCAGCCATTTTCTAAGCTATTATCACTATTAAAGTAGTACCATGTACCATTTACTTCTTTTAAACCATTGCCTTTTACCAATGATCCATCTTTATTAAATAAATAAGTTTCCTTTTTATCCCCACTATTTACTTCATAAACCCCATTTACCATTCCATTATATTTATCAAGATAATATGTCCTATCATCTATTGTTTTCCAACCTTCTAATAAACTATTATCATTATTAAGATAATACCAATTTCCATTTATCTCTTTCCATCCAGAACCCTTTACTAAAACTCCATCTTTATCAAATAAATATGATTTATTTTTATCATTCTCATTTATTTCATGTACCCAAGTTACCATACCATTACTTTCATCAAAATAATATGTCTTACCATCTATTATTTGCCATCCACTTTGAACTTCACCTTTATTGTTTACGTATATTTTTCTTTCTCCACCCCAATTTTCATGATAAGTGTGAATACCTGGTTCAGTTATAAGAGCTCCGTCTTCATTAAAAAGGTACACTTTGTATTTTTCATGATTAGAATCATATATTCTTATACTTCCCTTTGCTCTACCACTATACGTATCAAAATAATATGTTTTACCATCTATTACTTTCCAGCCAGTTTCTAAGCTATTATCTCTATTAAAGTAATACCACTTCCCATCTATTTCTTTTAATCCAGTGCCTTTTCTTAAAACTCCATCATTATCAAATAAATATGCCTCTTTTTTATCACCATTATCTATTTCATGAACATTAGTTAACATACCATTATATTGATCAAAATAATATGTCTTACCATCTATTGTTTTCCAACCATTTTCAACTTCACCTTTATTGTTTACATAGACCTTTCTTTTTCCTCCCCAAGATTCACAATAATCATGAATTCCAGTATCAGTTACAAGAGCTCCATCCTCATTAAAAAAATATGTTTTATACTCTCCATTCTTAGTATCATATACTTCTTTCTTTCCAGTTGATACCTTTCCATTTTCAAAATAATATGTTTTACCACCTATTGTTTGCCAGCCATCTTTTTTATTTTCATCAATTACACTATTCTTTTGACTTTCTGTACCTACTGTTAACGCTTGTCCAGATTCATTAATATTTATGTAATCACTTTTTAAAGCTTGATTTTTATCTAACTTACTTTCAGATTCCTTATTTTCTACTTCTATTTTCTTGCTTTCTTCATCTCTTTTAGAAGTTTCATTATCTTCACTTTTTACTTCTACTTTCTTATCTCTATTTATTTTATCTTCATTATTTTTATTAGATTTATTTTCTACTTCTTCTAAAATATCCTTTTTATTATTATGAACTTTTTCTATATTTTCATCTTTAACTTCTTTAGAATCTTTGTCTTTACTATCTTTATCATTTTTAATTTCTTTTACATCTTTATCACTAGACTCTAATTTAGTAGACACCTTGTTATTATTATTCTCTAAACTTTTATCTTCATTGATTTTTTCTGTTTTATTTTCAGCATTCTTTACAAAATTACTTTCAACTTCTTTTATATCTTTTTTTTCATCAGTTTTTAAATCTTCATTCTTAACATTTGTATCTTCTTGCGTATTTGCCTTAGGGCTTTCATTTTTTAATTGTTTTCCATTATCCTTAATATTATCTACATTAGCAGTAGCTGTAACCCTTACTTCTTCAGCATAAACTTTCTTTCCATTGCTTATTACAAAGCTAGATATAGTAGTTATACTTGCTATAGCTACGGCAATAGCTACTTTCTCTCTTACTTTTTTCATAAAACACCTCTATTAATCCACTCAATTTAACTAATATATTAAAAATTTCCAAATATTATTTTAACATTTTATTTAAATATTGTAAATAAAGTTAATTATATAGATATTTTCCGTTAATATTATTATAAGTAATATTATTACATATAAATTCAATAAGAAATATATTATGATATTCATTTAAAGTAGATATATAAAAAATTCTCTCTAAAAAATCTTCTAATTTATAATCAAACAAAGTCATAAACACCTGTAAAACTGGTGGATTGCAATAATTTTATAAGAATTTATGGCCCCCCCATAGCAGGTAGTCTTATTTATTCTAAAATAAAAAAAGTTCTACTTAAAAAAGTAGAACTTTTTGTGGTTGCGGGAGCAGGACTTGAACCTACGACCTTCGGGTTATGAGCCCGACGAGCTACCAGCTGCTCCATCCCGCGTCATTAAATTGTCTCTCTGACTTGTATTAAGTATATTCCTAATTCTCTAATAAGTCAAATGTTATTTTAAGAAAATATTTTTTATTTCTACATTAAATACTCTTAGCCTACTTATAGCCTCAATAAGAAATTTACTTTTTATTTTATAACTTAAATATCTTTCTTGGTATTATATCTAATTTAATAATTTTAATATAAATATAATATCCCCAAACTCCACTTAAAGTATTACACATAAGATCATTTACTTCAAAAAACCTTTTTGTATTAGGAAAAACTAAGGATAGTATAACCTGGGAACTCTCTATGAATAAAGACATAAAAAAGCAGAATTTCAACACTGTATTTAATGAAGGTACATATGAATCCTCTTTCAGCTTCTTTTTATTATGCAACTCAAAACTTTCTAAAATTTTATTTATTTTATCTATAATCCCTTTTCCTAAAGTTAATTTTTCTTCATCTATACTGTAAAAATAGCAAAGAAAAAATGCCATTGGACTTAACATAATTGAATTTCCTATTAGCTGATAAATAACATCTCCCAATCCTCCTGCATGGTATATTTGCTTTATACTCCACAGAGGACTAAGCCAAACTTCTGGCGGATTGTGAACAAGTTTATTTCCCCAAGCTATGGTAAGTGGAAAATAAACCTTAGAAGCAACTCCAATTAAGTAAATACAAAATAAATCAAAGATAAATTCTTCATTAGAATATATTTGCTTATATGTGTATTCTTCTTTAATTATTCCTTTAATTTTAATTGTTCCTCTAAATAAACAAAAGAGTAGAATTCCTAATATTAAAAATGTGTTTTGGGAAATAATAAGCATAAATTCTCCTTTTAATTATAAATTTTAGTTAATATATTATTTAAGTTAATGTTGATTTTTAAATATAATATTAATAATAAAAAGACTTCTATTGTTCATTAAGATAATCTTATATATATTTTTTAGAAATCAAAACCTAATAAAAATATAATAAATAGCTTTATATTACTTTAATAAGTATAGCCTCTTTCTTCTTATTTTAATCAAATTAATTACAAAAATAAGCTGTATCAAAAATCCTTAAACCTCTTACAAACCTAATTACAAAATCAATAAAGTTAATTAAAGGTTTATAAGGCCATTTATAAGTTATTTTGATACAGCTTTCTAAAATTAAGCTTCTGTTACAAGCTCTACTTCTTTATCCTTTTTTTCTTTACCATTTGCTTCATTAAAAATATTTTCTGTAGCAGATAATTCTTTTAAGTAATCAATAAACCCATCTCTAAGATCTGGTCTTCTTAAAGCATACTCAACAGTAGCTTCTAAGAATCCAAGTTTATCTCCCACATCGTATCTTCTTCCTTCAAAGTCATAAGCATACATAGCTTCTTCACTCATAAGCTCTAAAAGTGCATCTGTTAATTGAATTTCTCCACCTTTACCTGGTTTTGTGTTTTCTAATATATCAAATATTCTTGGAGTTACTATATATCTTCCTAGTATAGCAACATTTGAAGGTGCTTCTTCTGGTGATGGCTTTTCAACTAAGCCTTTTACTTTATAAACTCTACCTTCAATGTGTTTTCCATTAACTATTCCGTATTTAGAAACATTTTCTTCTGGAACAGTTTGAACACCTAATACACTAGTTCTATATTCATTATAACAATCAATTAATTGCTTTAAACATGGCTTTTCTTCATTATAAACTACATCATCACCAAGTAATATAGCAAAAGGCTCATCCCCTACGAAAGTCTTAGCACAATATATAGCATGTCCAAGTCCTCTTGGTTCTTTTTGTCTTATATAATGGATATCAACCATATCTGATATATCTCTAACTAAATCTAAAAGTTCAGTTTTTCCTGACTTTTCAAGTTCCATTTCAAGTTCAACATTACGGTCAAAGTGATCCTCAATTGATTTTTTACTTCTTCCTGTAATAACAAGTATTTCCTCTATACCTGAAGCGATAGCTTCCTCTATTATGTATTGAATAGTTGGCTTATCAACTATTGGAAGCATCTCCTTAGGCTGAGCCTTTGTTGCAGGTAAAAATCTAGTACCAAGACCTGCTGCTGGTATTATAGCTTTTCTTATTTTATTGTTCATCCTCTTATCCCCTTGTAAATCAAAATTTTAATATTAAGTTCTAAGTTAAAGTGCTCTTGATTTTGAAATAGACCTATAAGACCATCTTAATAAGCAATTAGTGTTACATTATATACATAAGAATAATAGCGTTAAGAAGCTTTTATTGTTTGAATATAGCGAGTTTAAAAGCTTTATCTATTATTCTGAAGTAGATAATAGCAACTCTTTGCGAAATTAAGTTAGGTCTTTAAGGCTATTTCAAAATCAAAACTAACTAAAAATAAAGCTTAATATGAAGTTTATTTAAAGTTTTTCATTCCAACGCATTGCCATTTCCAGAAGTCTTTGCACATGTCCTCTAAGTTTTTCTCAGCCTTCCATCCAAGCTCTTTTTCTGCCTTTGATGGATCTGCAAAACTTATGGCAATATCTCCTGCTCTTCTATCTACTATTTTATAAGGTATTTCCTTCCCTGATGCCTTTGAAAAAGCTTTTATTATATCTAATACAGAATATCCTTGTCCAGTTCCTAAATTATATGTACTAATCCCAGAACCATCCTTTAACTTTTTCATAGCAGCTACATGTCCTCTTGCTAAGTCTACAACATGTATATAATCCCTTACACCAGTTCCATCTGGAGTGTTATAGTCATCTCCAAATACTCTTACATAGTCTAATTCACCATCAGCTACCTTTGAAACATAAGGCATAAGGTTATTTGGTATTCCATTAGGTAATTCTCCAATTAATCCACTTTCATGAGCTCCAACTGGATTAAAGTATCTAAGAAGTACAATATCCCATGAATTATCTGATATATATAAATCTCTTAAAATATCCTCTGTCATAGACTTACATCTACCATATGGATTTGTTGCAAATCCTGCTTGAAGTCCTTCATGTACAGGTACTATTTCACTTTCTCCATAAACAGTAGCTGAAGAACTAAATATAAATTTCTTAACATTATGATTTCTCATACTTGTTAAAAGATTTAAAGTCCCAATAATATTGTTATTATAATATTCTAAAGGCTTCTCCACTGATTCTCCTACTGCCTTAAGAGAAGCAAAGTGTATAACAGCATCTATTTTTTCATTTTTAAAAACCTTATCTATATCTTCAAAATTTACTAAGTCGCCTTCATAAAACTTTATATTTTTTCCTGTTATCTTTTCAACTATATCCTTAACTTCTTTTCTACTATTTACTAAATTATCAATAACAACCACAGAATTATTATCATCCCTTAATAATTCTACTATTGTATGGCTTCCTATATAGCCAATTCCACCAGTTAATAATATATTCATTAACACTTCTCCCTCACCAAAAAATTACAGTTTAAATTATAACATAAAGTAATTTAAATTTTCAAATTATATACTATTTATATAGCAAACTCTCCCTTTATTGCTTTAAATATACTATTATTTTTTAATACCTCTTTTATTATTTTTAATATTTTATCTTCTCTAAAAATATCATCACTTACTACAAATGTCTCTTCTATTATCTCTTCTATTAAATTTCTTCCCTCTATAATATCATCTTTTAAAAGCTCTGCTGCTTCCTTCCATTTCAATAAGTTATCTTCTCTTATTAAAATCTTAACTTCTTCTATTATTTCCTCACTTATACCTTCCATAATATATTCTATGGATTTTTCAAATTCTAAAATATTTATATCCTTTCTTATTTTATATGGGCTTAATAAAAAGGTCTTTATACTATTTTTTATTGAAGCTTCTAATAGTTTCTCTGGACATAGGCTTTTATACTCTCTTCCTCCAAAGTTATAAGCCATTCTTAAGGAAAACTCTTTAAGATTCTTATCATAGCTTCCCCTTACTCTTCTTATAAATTCTCTCTTAACTTTCCTGTTAATTCCTAGGGATAATATTGCTAATCTTCCATATTTATAAGATGGCTTATACTCATTTATTAGAAAACTTTTTTCTTTTATTTTATTTATTAAAACTTCTTCACTTTGATTTATTATTTTTTCTATTAAGCCTTTATCATTTAATACCTTTTTCTGTTCATCACAAGGAAATATTACTCTCTCCATTATTAAATTTAAATAATACTCTTCTCTTTCCCTAATTATTATTGAAGCCTCTTCCTCTCCTAATTCCTCCAATAAATTTTGAAAGTTATCTTTCAAAAAAGAATTAAAAATATTAGGCATATGATATGCCTCTTTTTCATTTAATACATTCATAAAATTACTTTCACTATTATCAAATTCAGAAGAAAAATAATCCTTATAAATAGGTTTTTCATAAATATATATATTAGTTTTATTTAAATATCCATTTATAATTAAGTATTTTAAAACTTCTAAATTTCTTTCAAAAGCTTCTTCTTCAATATTAAAAAGCCATATTATCTCATCACTACTCGCTAAGTTTTTCCTAGTCTCATAATTTAATAATTGATTTCTAAATTCATTAATATTTCCACTATAATCAGCTAAAATAAAATCCTTCTCTTTATTATGTAAAATTTCTTCTCCCCTAAAATTTCCTTCTAATCTTATATCACTAAATATTAAATTACTACTATTAGGATTATCCTTCTCATTAAAAAGACTCTCTAATATATAGAAAAACTTTAATTTTAATTCTTCTTGAGATTTTTCTTTATAATTCTCTTTATAACCTATATGAAAATAAATATAAGCTAGCTCTCCAATATTATCTAAAGAATGCTTATCTAAATCTTTATTATTAATAAAATTCCCATTAACTAAAAACTCATTATTAAAAACATAACTTTTTCCACTTTTTCTTTCCCTAAACTCAATCTTATATTGAAAAATATTCTCCAAACTATTTATCCTAAATAAAAACTCTTCCAAAATCCCCTTAAAATCTATTTTTTTATTAATAATACATTTTGAATATGGAGTTCCAACAAATTTAAACTTATTAGAATCCTTTTTAAAAAGCACTTCAAAATTTGGTACTCCCATATTATTAAAAAACTTATTCACTAATTTATTTTCTCTTGTTTTATTAGTATTTTTATATGCTTCATTAAACTCTCCACTTGATCCAATAAGATTAGAAATTAATTTTTTTCTATATCCATAATCCCCACCTAATAACTGAATTTTCTTTTTAAATTCAAAGTTAAATCTAGATTTAATCTCCTCTTCCACAAAAACTTCAAAGGATTTATTGCTATTCTCCCTCAATTCAACTTCTTCTAGTTTAAGAAGTTTAAAAAACTCTTTTAAATTCTCTTCTAATTTCTTATTAATATTATTATGAGAAATTCCAATAAATTTTTCTAAAATACTTTTTCTAAAATCATAATAAAACTCTTCCATAAAATGAGTATTATCAAAAACAATTTTCATAGATTTCTCACTATACTTTTCTAAGCTTTTTAAAAAGCCGTAATAATTTTCATAACAATCACTATTATTTATAATGCTCTTAATTTCATTAAGAAACTTGTTAGCTGCTTCATAATCCTTCCCTACATCAGCACCTAAACTTTTAGTTATAATTCTTCCATTCCCCTTATAATCCTTTAAAATAGGATGCTTAAAGTTTACTGTAAGAACCCCCTTATTCTTTGGCTCTAGTAATGAAACTCCCTTTTCTCTTAACTTATTCATAAATTCACCTTCCATAATCCAAATAAAAATAGCTAATATCTTAATCCCTAACTAGAATATAAACAAAAATTAATACTAAAATATAAACTAATTTCTAATTTAAATTATAATGAATTTATATGGGTATATTATGCTCACAGTGTAATATTAATAATAAATTTAAAGCTTATAGATTTAATCTCCAATAGTTTAAAACTATATAAATTTTTAGATGCAACTATAAAAAAACTATTAATATAAATTATTTCTTTACTCTATTTATAAAAATACTACTTAAAAAGCACTGCTTATTTAAAAGAAAAAAATAAAAATAGACAATTCTCTTCTAAAAAAGATATTGCCTATTTTAATAATTCATAAAAATCTTATCCATATTAAGTTTCTCCTATAATTTTTTCCTTTGATCTTTATAGTTAAATCATATTATTCAAAGTTTTTCATTTCTTCCCTAAGTTTCTTTAGTATTCTTTCCTTTCTCCATCTTGCTTTTGAATAGGTAGTAATATGCTTATGCTCTTGGCAATATTTCTGAAAGTTTCCTCTATCTTTGTATACATAAAGTATAAATTCCCTATCGCTTTTTGAAATATTAGCTAAAGCTTTTACGAAAGCTCTCATTTTTTCCCTCTCAACATATTCATCCTCTATGGAGATATCATCCTTAATTGTCTCACCAATAGTAATACCCTCCCCTATAGGACTATCTAAACTTGAAAAATCCAATCTATTCTCCTTCTTCTTACACATAGTTCCAAGTTTATTCTTAACATTTGTACTAATAAAAAATATAAACTCAGAACCATGATCTCCATCAAATTTGCTTATGGATTCAATAATAACACTTCTAGCTATTTGCTTTAAATCATCAACATCATAACCATTAATAAAAAACCTAGTAGAGTATTTATGAATTAACCCTTCATAAATAGAAACAATCTCAGCCATAGCACACTTATCACCCTTTTTACCCCTAATAATTAACTCATTTAAAGCTTCCTTATTTCCCTTTTCCCCTAAAAGTCTAAGTTCCCTAGCAGTCTTATTAATAAATCTTTGCTTCTTTTCTGCCATACCTAATTATCCCCCTTAAAATGCAGAATTTTAAAATACCTATTAATATACCTAGTTATGTTTTTAATTTTAAATTAAATAGTTTTTTATTTTTCATAATATATAAAGTTATGTTATTTATTGTAAATTCATCTTATCATTTAAACATTTACATTTACATTTCAACAGAATAACAAATGATTTTCTATTTTTTAACAATAAATACATATTAAAACCTCTTCACTATTTAAATATGCTTTAGTAGGAGAAAAAGCTGTAATATTATGTTAAGTTTCTTTAAATATATCTATAATATTCCAAATTCCACTTTTATTAAATATAAAAAATCCAGTAGAGAATTTAAATTAACTCTCTACTGGATTCTATTAATGGAAATTATACAGTAATAATCTCTTTTTCAACTTCTTTTTTGAATAAAGATTCTTTTTCTGATAAATTATTTAGATATTCAACAAATCCTTCTCTAAGCTCTGGTCTTCTTAAAGCATATTCAACAGTAGCTTCTAAGAATCCAAGTTTATCTCCAACGTCATATCTTCTTCCCTCAAAGTCATAAGCATACATTGCTTCTTGTCCCATAAGTTCTAGAAGCGCATCTGTTAATTGAATTTCTCCACCTTTTCCAGGCTTAGTATTTTCTAAAATATCAAATATTCTTGGAGTTACTATGTATCTTCCTAATATAGCAACATTTGAAGGCGCTTCTTCAACAGATGGTTTTTCAACCAAGCCCTTAACCTTATAAACTTTTCCTTCAATATGTTTTCCATCTACTATTCCATACTTAGAAACATGACTTTCTGGAACAGTTTGAACTCCTAATACACTAGTTTTATACTCATTATAACAATCAATTAACTGTTTTAAGCATGGTTTTTCCTCATTATAAACTACATCATCCCCAAGTAGTATAGCAAAAGGTTCATCCCCTACAAAAGTCTTTGCACAATGTATAGCATGTCCAAGTCCTCTTGGCTCCTTTTGTCTTATATAATGAATGTCTACCATATCTGATATATCCCTAACCAAATCTAAAAGCTCATTCTTACCTGATTTCTCAAGTTCCATTTCAAGCTCAACAGACTTATCAAAGTGATCCTCAATACACTTTTTACTTCTTCCTGTAATAATAAGAATCTCTTCAATGCCTGAGGCTATAGCTTCCTCTATTATGTATTGAATAGTTGGCTTATCAACTATTGGAAGCATCTCCTTAGGTTGTGCCTTTGTTGCAGGTAAAAATCTAGTACCAAGACCTGCTGCTGGTATTATAGCTTTTCTTATTTTCTTATTCACTTTTTTATCCCCTTGATTTTATATTTTTATAATAATTAACAATAACCTACTTTAAATATTTTAACACCATAATAATTTTACTTAAATAAATTTTTTCCAACAAATTTCTACATTTTATTCATTTAGATTTAATTAATAAAAATAAAGCTGTAAAATATTAAAAACCTATTTTACAACTTTATTCAAATTAAAATCTCTTATTATTGCTTTTTAAATGAATCCAAGTTTTTATTATCATATATATATTCTTGAATCTGATTTAAAGTAGCTTGTCTATCATAAACCAAATACCAAACCCCATTAATCATTTTCCCATCGCAATAACCATCTAATGGGAATCTAGCTGTTTCTAAATTTCCTTTTACTAATGGTGCAGCATCTGTAGCAAGTTTTATCATATCCATAGAAGACATATTTGTCTCTATATATGGTAAAAAGTCATTAATTAATGAAGGATACTCTTTTGTAGGAGTTGATTTTAACTTTTCAAAAACGGCTTCTAATACTACTCTTTGTCTTTCTGTTCTCTTATAATCTCCACCAGTGGCATATCTTATTCTAGAATAAGATAAAGCTTGTTCTCCATTTAAAACTTGTTCTCCTGGAGAAGTTATTCCTGATATATGATGAATTTCTTCTTGAATTATATTAATCTTAACTCCACCTAATTTATCAATAATTTCAGGAAGAGACGTAAAATTAACAGCCATGAACTCTTCTACATTAACCTTAAAATTCTCATTTAAAGTTTTCATAGCAAGTTCTGGTCCGCCAAAGGCATAGGCATGAGTAATCTTATCATCCCCATGTCCTGGAATATCAACATAAGAATCTCTCATAATAGAAGTTAACTTCATAACTTTATGTTCTTCATCTAAAGTAAGAATCATAATAGCATCACTTCTACCAGCTTTCCCCTTAGGTGCATCAATCCCAAATAAAGCAATATTTTTTATATGCTTTTCTTCTTTTACCTTTTTTTCATTAATTGATAAATTTTCCTTATTAATTTCAACTTTTTGAACTTTATTAATTTTTGAATTTATATAATAAGTACCTACACCTACTAACCCTAAAATTACTAAAATTAAAGGTAAAATAATATATTTAATCTTTGAATTTTTTATTTTACTATTTTTAGTACTTCTATTCATAATTTAACCTCTAAATAATTTATTCTTTAAAATTTCGTTATTTTTATAAATTATTACAAATTTTACATTATTGTATAATTTCATTTATAATTAACCACATTAATTATAAATATATTAATATCTAAAAAATTACATTTCAAATTATATCATAAATTACTTTATTTTTTCAAATATATATTTTTTATCATAAATTTCTACTATTTACACATAGAAATGAAATTTTGATTATAACAACTTAAAATCAATAATATTTTTTTGTTATTTTAAACGCCATTATATCTTTTATTTTCTATTTTTTTCTTTTAAATTGTAATTTTTGTCCATATTTAGTATAATAATAATGTCTTTAATATAAATTTTTATTATTTTTGTTTTTTTAAATAACAAAAATAAATTTGAAAGGAAATACATAAATATGAAGAAATTATCATTATCCCTTCTAGCAAAGAAGGTTATAGAGTCCAGAAAAGAAAAAAATATTACACAACAACAGCTAGCAGATTTAACTAATATAAATCGTGCAATGATTAGTCGTTTGGAGTCTATGGATTATATTCCATCAATTCCTCAATTAGAAAAATTAGGTGAAGTTCTTGAATTTGAGCCTATTTCATTATTTTTAAATGATGAAGATAAAGCTTCTCCTTTAAAATGCTCTCCTCTTAATATTGCCGTTGCTGGTACTGGTTATGTTGGATTATCTATTGCAACATTATTAGCACAGAATAATCATGTAACAGCAGTTGATATTATTCCTGAAAAGGTTGAAATGATTAACAATAAGAAATCTCCAATTCAAGATGATTATATTGAAAAGTATCTTGCAGAAAATGATTTAGATTTAATTGCTACTATTGATGGAGAATCTGCATATAAGAATGCAGACTTTGTTGTAATTGCTGCTCCAACTAACTATGACAGTAAAAAAAATTATTTTGATACATCTGCTGTAGAGTCTGT
Source organism: Clostridium sp. UMB9555A (assembly GCF_030222355.1). Classification (NCBI taxonomy): domain Bacteria; kingdom Bacillati; phylum Bacillota; class Clostridia; order Eubacteriales; family Clostridiaceae; genus Clostridium; species Clostridium sp. UMB9555A. Next base: position 166,618 of record NZ_JASORQ010000003.1, read on the forward strand.
TATTGAATTAGTTTTAAAAGTAAATCCAGATGCAATAATGGTTATAAAATCTACAATTCCAGTTGGTTACACAGATAGTGTACGTAAAAAATATAACACAGAAAATATTATATTTAGCCCTGAGTTCCTAAGAGAATCAAAAGCATTATATGATAATCTTTATCCAAGCCGTATTATAGTATCTACTGATATTAATAATGAAAGATTAGTAAAAGCTGCTCATACTTTTGCTTCTCTTCTTCAAGAAGGTGCTATAGAAGAAAATATTCCTACTTTATTTATGGGATTTACTGAGGCTGAAGCTGTAAAGTTATTTGCTAATACATACTTAGCATTACGTGTATCTTATTTTAATGAATTAGACACTTATGCTGAAATGAAAGGGTTAGATACTAAAGCAATAATTGATGGTGTATGTTTAGATCCAAGAATAGGAACACACTATAACAATCCAAGTTTTGGATACGGTGGATACTGTTTACCAAAGGATACAAAACAATTACTTGCAAATTATAATGAAGTTCCTCAAAATATGATGAGTGCTATAGTTGAAAGTAATCGTACAAGAAAAGACTTTATTGCAGATAGAGTTTTAGAACTTGCAGGTGCATATGAAGCAAATAGTACATGGGAAGCTTCAAAAGAAAAAGAAGTTGTAATTGGTGTTTATAGATTAACTATGAAGAGTAATTCTGATAACTTCCGCCAAAGTAGTATTCAAGGGGTTATGAAACGTCTAAAGGCAAAAGGAGCTACTGTAATTATTTATGAACCAACATTAGAAAATGGAACTACATTCTTTGGTTCAAAAGTAGTAAATGATATAGATGAATTTAAAAAATTAAGTAAGAGCATTATAGCTAATAGATATGATAGCTGTTTAGATGATATAAAGGAAAAAGTTTATACAAGAGACTTATTCCAAAGAGATTAATAAAAACTTAAGCCTCAGAATTGAAATTACAATTCTGAGGCTTTTTAAATACTTTAAACATTATAGAATTCTTTATACCATTCAGCAAATTTTCTTAATCCAGTTCTTAAATCTGTACTTGGCTTAAATCCAAAATCTTTTTCTAAAGGTGTTGTATCAGCATATGTAACAGGTACATCTCCTGGTTGCATTGGAACCAGCTTCTTATGTGCTTCAAAGTCATAATCTGATGAAAGCACATTTGCTCTAATTAATTCTTCCTGAAGAATTGTTACAAAATCAAGTAAATTTTCAGGATTACTATTACCTATGTTATATACCATATATGGAGGAATTGGCAATCCATCTTCTCCATTCTTTTTCTCTGGTGGAGCTTGCATAACACGTTTTACACCTTCTACTATGTCATCTATATATGTAAAATCACGTTTGCAATTTCCATAGTTAAATATCTCTATAGTCTCACCTTTTAAAAGTTTATTTGTAAATCCAAAATACGCCATATCAGGTCTTCCTGCTGGACCATATACTGTAAAGAAACGAAGTCCTGTTGATGGAATATTATAAAGTTTACTATAAGCATGAGCCATTAACTCATTAGATTTTTTAGTTGCTGCATATAAAGATACTGGATTGTCCACCTTATCATCTGTGGAATATGGTACTTTCTTATTAGATCCATATACAGATGATGAAGATGCATATACTAAATGTTCAACACCCTTTTCACCATTATTATAAGAATGACGACAAGCTTCTAACAAATTATAAAAACCAACTAAATTTGCTTCCACATAAGCATCTGGATTTAGAATTGAATAACGAACGCCTGCTTGTGCTGCCAAATTCACAACTATATCAGGCTTATATGTGGCAAAAACCTCATCTATTAAAGACTTATCTGCAATGGAACCCTTAATAAATTTCCAAGTAGAATCTTTATGATTTTTAACTTCCTTTTCAATTTTATTAAGTCTCCATTCCTTTATACTAACATCGTAATAATCATTCATATTATCTATTCCTACAATATGTACTGATTCCTGTGTTTTTAATAATTCTAAAACTAAATTACTACCAATAAAACCAGCAGCACCAGTTACCAAAATCATTCTATTTTTAAGATCTATATGGTTCATTATCAATCCCCCCTATTTTACTTATACTTTATCTTAAAATAATCTATCTATTTAAATATTACTTCTAATACTTTCTCCAAACCATTTTATTTACTATATCCGTATAAGATTGAATAATTTTAACAACCTTCGTTGAAACATTTTCTTCTACATAATCTGGCACTGGTATTCCATTATCGTTATTATTCACCATTTCTACTGCAGTAGCAACCGCTTGTAATAAACTTTTTTCATCTATTCCAGCAAGTATAAAATCTGCCTTGTCTAAAGCCTCTGGTCTCTCAGTACTTGTACGAATACATACAGCTGGAAATGGATATCCTTGACTTGTAAAAAAACTACTTTCCTCTGGTAATGTTCCACTATCTGAAATTACAGCAAATGCATTCATCTGTAAGTGATTATAATCATGGAATCCTAAAGGTTCATGCATAACAACACGACTATCTAACTTAAACCCAGTTGTCTCCAATCTCTTCCTGCTTCTTGGATGACAAGAATAAAGTATTGGCATGTCATATTTTTCTGATAGTCTATTTATAGCATTGAATAATGACAAAAAGTTCTTTTCTGTATCAATATTTTCTTCTCTGTGAGCAGAAAGTAACATATAATTCTTTCTCTTAAGATTTAATCTCTCCAAAATATCACTTGCTTCTATTTCTGATAAATTATTATGTAAAACCTCTGCCATTGGTGATCCAGTCACATATGTTCTTTCCTTTGGTAATCCGCATTCAGCAAGGTATCTTCTCGCATGTTCTGAATATGCTAAATTCACATCTGAAATAATATCAACTATTCTACGATTTGTTTCTTCTGGAAGACACTCATCTTTACAACGATTACCAGCTTCCATATGAAATATAGGTATGTGAAGCCTTTTTGCTGAAATAGCTGATAAGCATGAATTTGTATCACCAAGAATTAACAATGCATCTGGTTTAATCTCATTCATAAGCTTGTAAGAGCAATTTATTATATTACCAACAGTTGCACCCAAATCATCACCAACTGCATCCATATATACTTCAGGTTCTACTAGCTTTAAATCACTGAAAAATACTCCATTAAGATTATAATCATAGTTTTGACCTGTATGCGCTAATACACAATCAAAATATTTTCTACATTTATTAATTGTTGCCGCAAGACGAATTATTTCTGGTCTTGTTCCAACAATTATTAAAAGTTTTAACCTACCATCATCTTTAAATTTTATATCAGAATAATCTAATCGTATTTCATTCATTATTTTACCTCCATATTAATCTATAAGTTTTTACCTATAAAATCCGTTTTTAATTACAGTTCCAGCTTCAATCTTAGTACACGGATAAATATTATTATTAGCCTTTATAATAGCACCAAGACATATATGAGAACCTTCCCCTATATAACAGTTATGATCAACTATTGCACCAAGATTTATAATACATCCTTTTCCTATATTTACATAACTATTTATTATTGCCTTGGGTAAAATAACTGTACCTAAATCTATATTGGATAAAGAACTAACATAGGATGATGGATGAATAATTGTTGCTACTGAAACATCTTCACTAATTAACTTATTAATCCAATCAATACGAAGTTCATTACTTCCAAAAGCTGGATAGAACTCTGTGTATTCATCAATAAAATTCCTATAATCAGAGCATTTGCCAATAACATTACTACTCCTATAATTATCATCAAGAAATAGAATAATCTTATAAGAATTCATTTGCACTGCTATATCAGCTACAACTTTTCCATAACCACCTGCCCCTAGTATAATAAGTCTTTTATTAATTTTTTTCATCTAATTACCTTCTCAATAATATTTTAGTATAAAATTTATTACACTAATCTTATTTTTAATTCTCATATATTAAAATTTTGCATTATAAAAAAACTAAATCATTACTAATTTTATATAAAAATTGAATTAATAAAACAGAAATTTAATATTATTTATTGTATTCTTACAACTTATAGTATTTATTTCTATATATTTTTATTAATGTGTGGAAAATTTCTGTAAAACTATTTGTCATATAGAAAAATACTTTTAACAAATAATTATATTATATTTATATATGGATAATTTAAATCATTAATATTATATTAATATCATTAAATTATTAAACATTACAACTTTTTTACTTAATTGATAGCTGTTTTTTCAAGCTTTCACACATATTAACTCTTCTAGAATATTCTTTTCCATCTCGTAAATACCACTCTATTGAATTACTTTTTTTAATTGCTGGCATTCCAACCAAAAGTAAATTATTTTGTACAAATGAATTATTAACTACAGAATTTACTCCAACAGTTATATTATTTCCTAATTTAATATCTTTTACAAGTTTTGATCCTGAAGCTAAATATAAACCATTACCTATTTGTTTTTCACCAGCGGTAATACAAATACCAGTATGTAAAACACAATAATTTCCTATTTTATTACCACTTCCTACAACAATAGTTCCATAATGAGGTATTGTCAAACCATATCCAAAAACACCACTTCCTATAGAAAACCCTAATTTCAATTCCAATTTATGTTTCTTCCAATTATAGTACTTAGATAAAAATTTATTTTTATTATAATAATACTCACTTTTTCTCAAAACTTTAAGAAAGTGTATGACATAATCTGGCGAAAAAAAATTTACTATGCGTTGCTTAAATCCAACATCAAAAGTTCCTCTATTCATCATTAAATCAGCTTTTATATAAAATTTTAATTCTTTTTTTGTATTAATCATAAATTTTAACTCCTTAATATTGTCTATATATCATTATAGATTTTCTTTCTAAACAATCGCTTTTATTAAAATATTATTTTTAATAAATTCTTTAAAGTATATTACTAACTACTCAATTATAATTATGAATCACTTTATAATATCAATTTATATATTCATATCTATATGGTTTAATTTAAAAGAAAAATTTCATAATATTTTATATAACTCTGAGACTACAAAAATAAAAATTTTTATGCAAAATGTATAGAATAAGCTTTATATTAAAGCTTTTCTAGAAAGTACACTCTGTGAATCCTAGAGAACAAATTTTATTCTTTATATGTCTGTTTAAATAACTTAAATTCTTACTCTCTATAAATTTTTATCAAGGTTTAATTTTTTATATCTTTAAATGCAGCTATTGATTATTAATTATAATTTTCTTATATCTAGAAAATATATATTTCTTCTTTCTAATAATATCTTAAACTATACCGTTATATCTTCTATAATCTAATACACTTAATTTTTAATAAATTTTTTCAGCGAACTACCTTATCACTAAATGTATCTGGATTACATAAATCAAATTGTTCATTTGCCCACATAATAGTTACTAAATCTTGTGTATCAGAAAGGTTAATTATATTATGTGTATATCCAGGTAGCATGTAAATAGCTTCAATTTTATCACCAGAAACTTCAAATTCTATAATTTCATCAGAATCAATTTTACGCTCTTGAATTAACGCATGTCCACTTACTACAATAAATATCTCGCATTTACTATTATGCCAATGTTCTCCTTTAGTAATACCAGGTTTGCTAATATTTACACTAAATTGACCACAATTATGAGTTTTTAACAACTCTGTAAAACTTCCCCTACTATCAATATTCATCTTAAGAGGAAAAATTACTTTTTCTTTAGGTAAATAAGATAAATATGTAGAGTATAACTTCTTTTCAAATGAATTATAAGGTATTTCTGGCATAATAAGTGTTTCTGCTTGATTTTTAAAAGAATTTAATAAATCAACAATCTCACCTAAAGTAACCTTGTATGTTACTGGAACACAACAATACTTTCCATACTCATTAATGATTGTTTCTAGTCCATTAAATTCACAATGATGTTCTTCACCATTTAATGAAAGTAACATTTCTTCTACTAAATCATCAATATATAATAATTCTAATTCTGTTGCTCTATTATTAACTTGAATAGGCATATCATTAGCTATATTGTTACAGAACGTTGCTACTGCAGAATTATAATTAGGTTTGCACCACTTACCAAATAAATTAGGAAAGCGATATACTAAAACTTTAGCTCCAGTATCATCTGAGTACTTAAAAAATACTTTTTCTCCAGCTAGTTTAGATTTACCATACTCTGATTGTCCATAACGCCCAATTAATGTTGCTTGAATAGATGATGCTAACATAACTGGACACTTATTATTGTATTTTTTTAATGTATCTAATAAACTAGATGCAAATCCAAAATTTCCTTTTTTAAATTCATTATCATCTTTTGGACGATTAACCCCTGCTAAATTAAATACAAAATCAGCATTTTTGCAATATTCATCTAATTGCTCTTTAGTAGAATCAATATCATAGCAATAAATTACTAATTTTGATGGATCATTTAACCCATTAATTTTATGTATCCTATCCTTACCATCTCTTATACATTCTAAAGCTGCTACAAGATTCTTACCAACAAATCCTTTAGCACCAGTAACTAATATATTCATTATCTATTCTCCCAATCAGCTAATTCATTTTGTATATATTCTAGTTCTAACAACTTTTCCTTTACTTGTTCAACATTTAGTAATTCTGTATTATTTGAATTAAACTCTGTTAATGGATTACGGTCTATATCACCATCCTTAAAGTACTTATCATAGTTTAAATCACGTTTATCACAAGGAACTCTGTAAAACTCTCCCATATCAATTGCTCCAGCACATTCTTCATTAGTAAGTAAAGTTTCATACATTTTTTCTCCATGACGGATACCTATAATCTTAATATCATCTCTTGAGTTAAATAACTCTTTTACAGCTTGTGCAAGAACTTCTATAGTACAGGCTGGAGCTTTCTGAACTAGCACGTCACCACTTGTCCCATTTTCAAATGCAAATAGTACAAGATCAACTGCTTCTTCTAATGACATAATAAAACGTGTCATAGATGGTTCTGTAATAGTTATTGGGTTACCAGCCTTTATTTGTTCAATCCAAAGAGGAATAACAGAACCACGTGAACACATTACATTTCCATAACGTGTACAGCATATTTTTGTTTTCTCTGGGTTTACAGTTCTTGACTTTGCAACAATTACCTTTTCCATCATTGCCTTAGAAGTTCCCATTGCATTTACTGGATATGCTGCTTTATCTGTCGATAAACATATAACAGATTCTACTCCTTCTTCTATTGCTGCTGTTAATACATTATCGGTACCAATTACATTAGTTTTAACAGCTTCTAACGGGAAAAACTCACAAGATGGAACTTGTTTTAATGCTGCAGCATGAAATACATAGTCTACTCCATACATAGCACTCTTTAGTGATTGAAGATCCCTTACATCTCCAATAAAAAATTTAATCTTTCCAGATACTTCTGGCATTTTTGCTTGAAATTCATGACGCATATCATCCTGTTTCTTTTCATCTCTTGAAAATATACGAATTTCCTTAATATCAGTTTCTAAAAAACGATTCAATACTGCATTTCCGAATGAGCCAGTTCCTCCAGTAATCATAAGTATTTTATTTTTAAAAAAATAAGATTTATTCATATTTCTCTTACTCCTTTGAACTCTTCTAATCTAGCAAATTAATGATTAAAATCCTTTAATCATTAATTTGCTGTTTAATAAAAATATTCTAATTGAATAAATTATATGTTATTATATTGATTTCAAAAAATAATCTACACTTTTTACATATTTTCTATAATCAAATAGTTCTGTACATTCTTTTGTCAATAACACTTTAGGATTTTTTGATATTTCTTGTATTCTTTGCTCCATTTCTTCACTTTTATAAGAAATAATGTGTCCACAAGAATATTTGTCAATTAAATATCTCAAATCACTTGTATCAGTGCCTACAACTGCAGTTCCTGCACTGATTGCTTCAACAAGTTTTGTTGAAAAGCCAGCATTGTTTTTTCTTGATGATTCCCTAATCAACAACATGTAATCTGCATTCTTTATAGCATTAACAGATTCTTTATGACTAACGAATCCATGGAATATTATTTTTTCATTTATTTCATTTATTTCATTTTTCTTAATATTATAAAATTTACAATATTCTTCTTTTGTAATACCATATATGTCTAATATTGCATTATCAATTCTTTTAATACTGTCCACACATGGTTTTAAATCATCCTTACCTTTTCTTAATGTTCCTGAAAAAATAAATCTAATTATACTATTATCTTTTTTATTATCATTATTCCAAATAACTTCTTTTTTATCTACCAATGGTGGTATTCTTACAATATTGTTGCATTTTTTGTAATACTTTTCTAAGTAACTGCTTATAACAATTATACCATCAACCTTTTTATTTAATATCCTCATGGTTAAAAATGTGTCTAATGCAAAAAATGGTTTTTTAAAAAAATTCATATGTTTTGCAGAATACCACTCTGTACAATCAACTAAATACTTTATCTTATTATTTTTGCATATGTTCATTATTAATATTGTTACTGTACTTGGAAGATTATAACCCATAATTGCTACAACATCGTCATAATATTTAATAATATCCTCAATTACTGATTTCTCTTTCCATATTCTTTTACTTTTACTTGTATATTTAATTTTCCAAGTATCATAATCATCAAATTTTCTTATATTCTCATAAACTTGTTTATCTCCATTTCTTAGTTCTATGAAAGTAGTAGAAAATCCACATATACTAAATATTTTTGCATTTTGCATCACCCTATGTGCTGTAGCATTTCCATCTGGCATTATAAATGGACCTACATAAAGTATTCTTCCCTTTTTCATTACATCACCTCCTCAAAATACTATCTTTAATAAAATTAACAGTATAGATAAATTGTTTTTTAAATAATAATCTTTGTATAATTATTGTTATTCCGAACAATATAATAACAATAACTATACTCGTAAAAATCCAGGATGTCCAACTATTAACTATATTACTAACATTATTACAAATTAATATCGATATTATTACTGCAGAAATTAAATGTGAAAATGATAGCAAATAAAATGTTTTTATATCTTTCTTCAATACATTTTTATAAGTAAAATATGTAACATCAAAACTTCTAAAGAACATTGCAGCAATTGTACCTAATAATAATCCTTTTATACCTAAAATAAAAAATAATGGAATTGATACCACAAGATTAATCACCGCTTCTATAATTGCGCCTTTTTGAGTTTCTTGAAATGTACCTGAAACATTTATTGCTAAAATTGATGGTATTCTAATTAAATTAAAATATTGAGCAAAGAAAAATAACCAAGCTAATGTAATATCCTTATAATTCATGTCATTGACACCTAATGTATATAATCTAACAAAAGGTATAGTCATTATAAGAGCTGTTGTTAATATCACAAAAAGTATACTTGTATAAATTGATTCATACATATCAAATGCTTTTTTAAAAGTATTTTTTTCAGAGCTGTATTTTTTACCAAAAAAGCCCATAGAAGCTTGAGCAAATACACCTTGTAATAATGTGTTTAGTTGATTATAAATAAGACTATAAACACTATATAAGCTTACATATTTAAGAGTAGAAAAAATACTAATTATTAAAATATCCGTTTGATTATTAATAAATCCTGCAATTTGATGTACAAACACATTTTTACTTTTACTTATTGCATTATAATTTGGATTATAATTATATGTTAATTTAGGATATTTAGTCTTAAAATATAAAAATAATATCAAAGTTTTAATTATAGTACCAATTATTTGAATTGACTGCACAATTACAATTCCAAATCCTAATTTCATTGTAAGTATTTTTAAAACACAAACAAATATATTGCAAAAAGAATTTGAATTATAAACTATTCTTGTTTTATCATCTGCATACAATAAAGCTTGATATTTATTTACAAATAAATATGATAACCCTGAACTCGCACCAGAAATAAAAGTAATAGCAAAAACTAAACTATAATTTAATTGTTTGCCAATTATAAATGGAAAAATCAATGATGATATTCCAAGTATTATAAAAAAAACACATGAGACTTTTATAAATTTAATTTTTGTAGCCGATATTATACTATTAATTTCTCCATAATTCTGTTTTGCGACAGGTTTATATAAGGCCTGAATAGACGCTGTTGTAATCCCTGCCTCAAGTAAAACAAGATATGATAATATTTGCGTAACTGAGGATGTTAATCCATTTATATTTGATCCAAATGAAACTAACACATATCTTTGAACTAAAAACCCTGTAATTATTGTAATTATTTGCGATAATATGGATGAAATTATATTTTTAGACATCTGATTCATAATATTCACCTATATCTTTCTTTTTATAAAATCTTTATTTTCTGTATATATTGTATTACTTTCAATATTTCCTTTAACAACACAATTAGCTCCAATCACACAATTATCTCCAATATGTGTATTTCTTAATACAGTAACATTTGCTCCAATCCATACATTATTGCCTATTATAATTTCATCACTAATAAATATATTATTACCAATACTTCTAAAATTATGATCATGATCAATAACTACCAAATTATTTCCAAAGCAACAATTATCTCCTATAGAAATATTAGAACATGCTGTAATTGAACAATTATGATTAAAAAAACAGTTACGTCCTATCTTTATTTTTCCACCGTTAACAGCTTTCAAATAAAGCGGACCAGTTGAATGCATACCTCGATTTATACTTATTAAAGAATCTTTATTAATAATAACTTCAACCTTCCCTTTTATTATATTTTGAGGACACATATCTAAATATTTACCTAGCTTAATTTTCATTAATAAAAACTTTATAAACGACAGAGCTTTAATCATATATTTCCATTCTCCTTTTTACTTGTTTCTTTCTAACATAATACGCTTTAAAAACACTGTAAATTATAAGTAAATATACAATATTTCTCAAAAAAACTGTAACTTCTCCCATATTTCCACGAATATACAAAGCAAAAATGAAGAACAAATACATATCTATTGTTTTACTTATCAACATTTTATTTGAATCAACCTTTTTGTTTATCATACTAATAAGATATCCTAAGATAGGGGTTACTAATAAAGCATACCATCCAAAATTATAATACATCTCAGCATAAATATTTCCACCTAATGAAGAAGAACTATATATAACAAAATTATCATTTAACGTTGATGAAAGAGTTAAATACTGAGTTGAATTTGGAAATAATCTTATAATAAAAGGAATAATATTAATTAAACCATATAAATAAGTTTTACCATATGCAAAACCTATATTACCAATTGATTCAAATACTATTGGAATATCAATAAATGAACCTCCAATTTCCTTTATTGCATTTAACAGTAAATCTTCTATACTCATATTATTATTAACATATCCATTTCTTAATTGTGATACTATTGTTGTAACAATTAGTAATACTATTCCCAAAATAACTACTAAAATAGCCTTTTTTTTCAAAGTTTTTTCATTATCACGTAATGTCCATGAAATAAATATTCCACAAAGGAAAGCCATTGCTTGCATTCTATATCCAACTAAAACCATCATAATTATGTATCTAAAAATTCCATAAAGAGCAACTACTTTTCTTTTATTTTTGTTTTCCTCACATATAATAATTCCAAATATGAGTAATGGACACATAGAATTTGCTATTTCAAAAAATACATTATTACTTCTTGAATATAATGCTACAGTATACCCTCCATTATTAGCCAATACTACTTGATTTATATCCAAAAGTACTAATAAAGGTATAATTACAATAAGTAAAATATACATTGTTTTTTTAAATAATATATTATTATAATCATTTAATGCTTTATCCCAATTAAAAACATCTGTTTTAATTTTTAATTTATTTTTTGAAAATATCAAACCAAATAAATGAGTCAACATAGAAAACATAATAAAATAAAACACACATTCTGTAAGTAAATTATCTGAAAATCTAGAAATAACAAAACTACCAAATGGTATTCTAAATCCAAAAAGGTTCATCCATAATTGACCACAATTATATAGATATATAAACAAAAAAATAAAAGTATATGGAGAAATGAATTGAAACGGATTAGTAATAATAAAAATAATAAATGATGCGAAACTTAATAAATTCATAGTGTAATAAGCACTACTAGAATCTCTACTATCAATTGATCCCCAAAAGAAAAGCACTATTCCCAAAAATAAAACAATAATAGTAATTTTTAAAAACTTTTTCTTAGATATCAGCATAATTTAAGTAACCTTTCAACAACTGCATCATTATCATATTCGTATTTACCAGACTCTCTCTTCATTTTTTCAAGTATATCATGCTTGATTATTACATCTTCTAAAAATTTATAAATACTTTCTTCATTATTATCACAAATATAAGCTGATTTTAAGGACCCAACAACTTCGTGTGCCGAATCAAAATTGGTTGTCAATATCGGAAGACCTAATATTGCTGCTTCAATTAAAACAAGTGGTTGAGATTCATATCTTGAAGTCATAACATATAAATCTGCTTGACGCTCTATTGCATACGGATTAGTTTTTCCTCCTATAAATCTTAAGAATCCTTCTAAATTATTATATTTTACACTTTCAATTAATTCCTCTAGATTAGGGCCATCACCGATTACTATCCATTCAAATTTTAAATTTCTATCTTTCATTTTATTAGCTATATTAACTATTCTATCGTATCCTTTTTGATGACTAGCTCTTCCAACAGTAATAAAATGAGGATAATTAGTTTTAAAGTAATTTTTCACAGGCTCATTTGCTTTAGTTAACAGTAACCTTGAGTCAATTGTATTTTTAATTACTTCACATTGTTCTTCTAATAATGGATGATTTTTCACAAAATTTTTCTTACTCGCTTCTGCAACAAATAGTATTTTATCAAATAATGGATATATTTTTTCTATTCCAGAATTACTCTTTGAATGTTTAAAATTATCAAAATCATTATGAATCCAAGCATAATGTTTTTTTGCATTTATGTAAAATGCAACATCGTTACTAACTCCTTCTTGAAACCCAATTGATGCATCATAAACTAATTTAACTGTTCTTCTTATTATAATCCTATATATATATGAATATAATTTATCATATCCTATTATTTTATGTAAAAAGGCAATATTAGCTCTAAATAATTTTGATCCGACTGAAGTTAATTCAGATTTTTTGCATACAATCGTCTCCATAATTTTACTTTTTTTAAGTATATTTATTTTATTTGGAATTTCATTCATTAACGGACCATTATGAGACAATATCATCAAATCTACTTGTAAATCATTAATATTACTCAATTCATTCAAAAGAGATAATAAACTCTTTCTAGTTCCACCTAAATGCATATTATTAATAACAAATAGTATTTTTTTCATTCTTATACCTCTTTTCTATATTTAAGACAATATCAGAATAGGATTTCATTTTTAATCTTATAAAAATATTCATTTCGTCGTTCACTCAAAACATCTTCTTTGTATCGTTTTGAAAATTCAAAATTTCTTTGTGCAATCTTCTCTAAATTTTCAGATAATATTTTTATAACTGCGGATTCTACTCCTTTAACTGATGATCTTTTAAATATATATTCATTTTCTATAAGTTCTGGAGTACCAGCTGTTCTTGAGCCAATACAAGGACATCCTCTGCTCATCGCTTCTATTACTGAACGTGGTAAACCTTCTTGTAAACTAGGTTGAATATATATATCTACTAAATCTATATATTTATAAACTTCATTAACTGTTAATTCTCCTAAAAAAATAACATTATCTTCAACACCTTCATTTAATGCAATTTTTTTCAAATAATTTTGATTTCCACCACCTGCTAAATAATAAACCACTTCAATTCCTTGTTTTTTCAATTCTTTTATTGCTCTAATTACAAATTGTTGTCCTTTATGTCGAACACCAACTCCACCTGTTGTCATTAATGAAATTTTAGTTTTATCAAATTTTCTAATTTTTTCAATACGTTTCTCTAATACTCTTTCATCCACACTTTTTATAACAACGTTTGAAGCATTAATTCCTTTATTTTTACACGGATATCGCTTTTGCAAATATTTATCTGTTACATATAATGAATAATTTGCTTGCCATGCAACTTTTTTCATCTTTTGATCCATGTAAAAAGCAATAAATTTGCCACATAAATCATGATTCCAATAACTGTCCCAAGCATCTCCCATTAATTCAGCTAAATAAGGAACACCTACCTTCTTAGCATAATCCGTTGCTCTGTAAGCAATTATAGATGGCATCCTTGCAATAACTAAATCACATTTTTTTATTTCATTTGTCATTATATTTTTATATTTTCCAAATAAAACACCATACAAACTATCAATTGGTACAATTTCACTTACGAATGTTGCTTCTTTATAACCTTCCATTAATTTTTCCTTTTCTTCAAATCGACAACATAAAGTTACTTTTCCAAATGCATCTGCATATCTTTTATATATAGTGAATGCTTTAGGTGCTAAGTAATACTTACCTTTAAATACTGTACATCTAAATTCTGATGCAATAAAAATTTTCATCTTTCCACCTACAATTTCCATTAATTTTTATAACTTTATAAAGCTATATATTTAGTAAATATTTTAATTTCATTAAATATTTTCAATATCCAAAATCTTATTAATAAATAAATTAGACTTTAAATATTATAAATCTGTCTATCTATTTATTTTTTTATTAATTCTTTTAATATAAGCATTTTTAACTATTTCTCTGGAAAAATTTTTTTCTACATACTCTCTTCCTTTTTTTCCCATTTCTTGTCTTTGTTTATTATCCATAATTAAAAACTCTTCGATTTTTAATACTAACTCAACTACATTGCCTCCATGATATTGAAAACCAGTAGTACCATTTATCAATGTCTCTTTACATCCCGGATTATCAGTTGTAATAATAAATCTGCCAGAACTTGCATTTTCTAAAAGTACATTACTCATCCCCTCTCCATATGTTGATGGATGAATAATTGCGTGAGATCTTTCTATAAATGGTTTTACATCCTTTTGTTGTCCCCTATAAATTACAATATTATCTTCTTTAAGTCTTTCTAATTTTTTTTCATAATGACTTTCTGTAGGCTCAATAAAACCTATAATATTAAACTCTGTATTGGGATAATTCTTTTTAATCCTTTTTGCAGCTTCTATATAATCATCTACCCCTTTATCACGTAATACACGACCTATATAATTAAAAACAATCTTTTCACCATTAATTCCATCCCCACCATTAGGATAGTTTTGTAATGGAAATCTTTCTGTATTTACACCTGACCCTGGAATTAATTGATAATCACCATATACCAACCCTTGCTTTATTGCTAACTTCATATTTTCCTCATTTTGAAAAAATATACAAGTTGATTTTCTAAATGCTATTTTAAATAAAGTTAAAACAAAACCTTTCATAAGCTTTCCCATACTAAGAATACTACCAAGCCCTGTCACATTGTTAATATATGGTATTCCTAAACTTCCTGCCGCAAGACTCGCATATATATTAGGTTTTACAGTATAATTCAGCACCATATCTGGTTTATATTTAGACATCATTTTACGATAATGAATTAAAAGTCTAAAATCAGAAAGTGGGTTTGTTCCTCTCCTATCTATAAATACATCATCATGAATAAATTCAATATCTTCCATTAATTTTAATTTTTCACCATTAGGGCACGATATCAAAATATCATAACCGCTCTCTATGATACCCTCTATCAATTCTTTACGAAAACAGTAAACATCATCATCATGATTTGTAATTAAAGCTATAACTGGTTTTTTTCTATTTAAAGGTTTCTTAAATTCCCCCATTATTTTACTACTCCTATTATCTTATAATTTCCAACAAATCTAAACTTCATTATTTTATTACAGCCAACACTGTTTTTATCATAATTCCTAATTCACTAAAAAAATTAAATTCATATAAACTTCTTAGATTATATTCCATCTTTTCTGGAAGTACTTCGTTTATATATACTTCATCAGCATTATCTGCATTTTGTAATAATCGTTCCTCATCTTTATATTTAATGCTTGCCTCTGATGTTACCCCTGCTGGTAATAATAAAGTCGCCAACATTTCAGGTGTGTATCTTTCAACATATTTAGTAACTTCAGGTCTTGTACCCACAAAACTCATATTTCCTTGAAGGATATCAATTAATTGTGGCAATTCATCAAGACGATATTTACGAATCTTTGCTCCAATCTTAGTTACTCTCATATCATTGGCAACCGTTACCTGTGATCCAAGATTTTCAGCATTTGCAACCATTGTCCTGAATTTATGTATATAAAATTTTCTTCCATATTGAGTAATACGTTCTTGCCTAAAAAAAACTCCGCCTTTAGAGTCTAGTACAATCGCTATAGACAATATAATAATTATAGGCGAAAGAATTACTAACATTATTATAGAAACAATAATATCAAAAACTCTTTTAAATAAAAGGCTTATTTTTCTCTTTTTTAATATATCATAATAAGGGCGAACTGCTTCAGTTTGCATATTCTTTGGAAGATCGTCCCAACACTTTAACATAATATTTCATCAACTACTTTCTTCACACAATTAATTACATACTCAACATCCTCATCACTCATACAAGTATGAAGTGGTAATGTCACTGTATTTTTAAACTGTTCATAAGCATTGGGGTAATTCTTTATATCAAAGCCAAGATTTTTATACGCAGTATGCATTGGAAGTGGTTTATAGTGAACGTTTGTTCCAACTCCAAATTCCGCCATTTTTATAATAAATTTATTTCTTATTTCAGAATCTACTAAATCTCCTGATTTATCAAATAAACGTACTACATATAGATGTCCTGAACTTTCATAACTATCAAAATAATGTTCAACTAATTCTAAAGGTAATTCTGCAAAAGCTTTATTGTATTTTTCAATAATTTCTTTCCTTCTTGATAAAATACTATCATATCTTCTGATTTGTCCTAATCCAATTGCTGCATGAACATCGGTCATGTTGCATTTATACCATGGTCCTACAATATCATATTCCCAGGCTCCAAGTTGTGTTTTTGCTAAAGCATCTTTGCTCTGTCCATGAAGACTTAACAACATATATTCATGATAAATTTCTTCATTATCAATACCCTCAATATCTCTCCAAGTAACTGCGCCACCTTCAGCAGTCGTTAAATTTTTTACAGCGTGGAAACTATAGTTAATAAAGTCTGTATAAGTAGCAACCGGTTTACCTTTATATTTAGCTCCAAAACAATGTGCACCATCTGTCATAACAATACATCTACCAAGAGCTTGCTGAATTTTATTATTTGAAGGTTTAAATAATGATTTTTTCTTCTCCACAATACTCATAATACGATCATAATCTGCTGGAATACCAAAAAGATCAACTGGAATAATTACTTTAGTTTTCTCTGTAATTGCTTCTTCTAACTTATCATAATCCCATGTAAATTTTCCTGGTTCACAATCTACCATAACAATAGTTGCTCCAACATGCTCTATAACTGAGGCAGTTGCCGTGTAAGTATATGATGGAACTATAATCTCATCTCCCTCTTTGATTCCAAGTACACGAAGTGTCATCTCTGAACATGCTGTATTTGAATTCAAACAAACTGCTTTTGATGTTCCACTATATTGTGCTACCAATCTTTCTAATTCTTTTGTTTTTGGTCCTGTTGTAATCCATCCAGACTTTAATGCATCTACTACTTCATCAATCTCACTCTGAGTAATATCAGGTGGTGAAAATGATACTTTTCTCATTATAAATTCCTCCTTATCTAAACCTTTGTTACAGCTGCCTCTAAAGTTATTTCCTTAAACTTAATATTTTTTTCATTCTTATCTAATCTATTGTATGTTGGAACAAATTCTTCTATTTTATCTCTTATATCATCACCTGTTCCAAATCTACTTATATTAATAAGTTCTTCTATACTATCTTTTATATAGTCAAAATCAAAATCTCCAGGTTTTCCTATAAAAATCTTCTCATGCTTTGTTTCCGTTAATCCTTCTTCATCCATAAGAAGCTCTTCATAAAGCTTTTCTCCTGGTCTTAATCCAACTATTTTAATATCTATATCTTCAAAAGGTTCATATCCGGAAAGCTTTATTAAATTCTTTGCTAAATCATATATCTTAACTGGTTTACCCATATCTAAAACAAAGATTTCTCCTCCCTTAGCATAGGCTCCTGCTTGAAGAACTAACTGAGCTGCCTCAGGAATAAGCATAAAATATCTTGTTATATACTTATTAGTTAAAGTAACTGGTCCTCCCTCAGCTATTTGCTTTTTAAATAAAGGAATTACTGAGCCATTGCTTCCAAGAACATTTCCAAATCTAACAGCAACAAAATCTGTTTTACTTTTTTTATTTATAGCTTGTATTATCATTTCACACATTCTCTTAGTTGCTCCCATTACATTAGTTGGGTTAACAGCCTTATCTGTTGAAATTAATACAAACTTTTCTACTCCATACTTATCTGCACACTCTGCAGTGTTTAAAGTTCCACCAGCATTATTTTTTATTGCCTCCCCTGGGCTTGTCTCCATTAAAGGAACATGTTTATGTGCCGCTGCATGGAATACTACTTGTGGTTTAAAATTTCTAAAGATAGAATCTAACTTTTCCTTATCCCTCACTGAAGCTATGATTACTTGCTTCTTAAGCTCTGGATGTGTTCTATTTAATTCCATTTCTAAATCATAAGCATTATTTTCATAAATATCTAAAATCATTAATTCCTTTGGATTAAAATTAGCTATTTGTCTACAAAGTTCTGAACCAATAGATCCCCCTCCACCAGTTACTAAAACTCTTTTATTCTTTATATAATTAGCTATTTCATCCTTACTAAGCTTAACCTCTTCTCTTCCTAAAAGATCTCTTAAATCAACATCTCTCATCTTAGTTAAGTTAACCTTACCACCTATCATTTCATAAACTCCAGGCATTATTTTAACCTTAACCTTAGTTTCATGACATGCTTCTATGATTTTTTTCTTTTCATCAGAAGTTATTGATGCTATAGCTATTAAAATCAAATCAACTTTCTGACTTTTTACAATATTTTTTATATCATTTCTATTTCCTAAAACTTTTACTCCATTTATATAAGTCCCAAGTTTACTTCTATCATCATCTATAACTCCTATAGGCTTAAATCCGGCTCCCGTTTCTCTTTTCATTTCATTAATAACTAATCTACCACAGGAACCAGCTCCTATTATTAAAACATTTTTTTGTGATTCAATTCCCTTTAATGTTCCATAGATTACAAGCCTTCTATACATTCTAAAGGAAAGTCTAAACCCAAGAGTAAGTACCATTGTTAATATTCCTGCTGATAAAGTTACCATCATAGGAATTCTAGGATTTAAGAAAAGCATAATAATAACATTTATTAAACATCCTGCTATGCAAGCTGCAACACCTTTCATAACTTCATCTAACCCAGCAAAACTCCAAAGACTCTTATACATTTTAAAAAATACAAATAAAACAACATATATTAATACTATAAGAGGCATCCATTTAAAATATAAATTCCATTGCTCTACTGGAATATCTCCTAACACAGGGCCATTAAAGGCAAATCTAACTAGCATACTAAAAATATAAGCTATATTTATAAGGAGTATATCAATTAGTACTAATAAAATTCCTTTTACTTTACTTATTTTGGACACGTTCCTTAACTCCCCCTTAACCAAATTAATTTCTTAACTAACTACTTTAGTTATTTTTATTTATATAAAGTAAACACTTTAACCCTTAAAATATTATTACTTTTTTTCAGTTTTTTTACATCAAAATTGACAACTTACACTCCATAGTAGGAGTGTTAAGTTGCTTTATTTAATATTAATCTTTTTTATAATAATGATAGTATTTTCCCCTTTGAATTTCCTCACCATTAAATACTGTTCCTATTATATTAGCCTTAACTGCTCTTAATCCCTTTACAGCCTCTACTACAGCATCTTTCTTTGTATATCCATACTTTACAACTAGTATTGTTCCATCAACCTTTGTTGAAAGTATTTTTGAGTCAGTTACTGCATTAACTGGAGGAGTATCTAATATTATATAATCATACTTTTCCTCTAATTGAGTTAAAAGATGCTCCATTGCTCTTGAAGCTAACATCTCAGCTGGATTTGGCGGCACTAATCCTGAAGGTAGTACATGAAGTCCTGATTCATGCTTATAAACCACCTTAGAAAATTCAGCCTTTCCAATTAAAAATTCTGATAGCCCTATAGAATTACTTATTCCAAAGTTTTTATGTACAACTGGTTTTCTTAAATCACAATCTATAATAATAACCCTTTTTCCATCTTGCGCAAAAGAAAGAGCTAAGTTGGCACTTGTTGTTGACTTTCCTTCTCCTGGCTCAGAGCTAGTTATAACAATTGACTTAACAGGATTGTCAAAGGAAGAGTATTGTATATTTGTTCTTAAGGTTCTATAGCTTTCAGCTGCCACTGATTGTGAATTACTTTCTAATATTAACATCTACTTCCCTCCTTTATTTCCCCATATTATCATAATCTGGAATTGCACCTATTATAGGTAACTCTAAAGTTTTTTCCAGCTCTTCTCTTGATTTAAATGTATTATCTAAGTATTCAAGTAAAAGTACTACTCCTACCCCTACCATAAGTCCTAAAACGAAGGCTATAAGTATATTAAGCTTCTTATTTGGACTTACTGGATGTTCTGGAATTTGAGCTTTTTGTATAATCTGTACATTTCCATTTGGAATAAGCTCCTTAGATTCTGAAATAAATTCATTTGTTATAGCTTCTGTTACTTTTAAGACATCCTTAGGATTTCCTCCCTTATAGCTTAAATCTAATATTTGAGTATCAGCACTTGGAGTAACATTAAGATTATTTAAAATTCCCTTTATTTCCTTTTGATTATAATCTAAGTTAGCACTTTTAACCGCCTTAGTAACTAAGTCTGAAGTCTTTACAAGTTCTGCATAAGTCTTCATAAGTTTTTGATACATCATAACATCATTATTATTATAAGATGCATTTTCTTGAGTAGTCTCTTGCTTACCAATGAAAAGCTTAGTTTTTGCCTCATATTGTGGTTTTATAACAAAAAAACTTAATATTGCTGAAACTAAGGTAGCAGCTATAGTTATTAGTGCTATTAGTTTCCATCTTTTCTTTAAAGCGTAAGCAATTTCTTGTAAGCTTATAGTATTCTCTTCCATGAATCCTCCTATTACTTTATTTAGTTTTTAATATTTTTAACAAATTAATCTCACTTAACTATAATATACCAAAATGTTTCTTTCATAAAGCCCCCTATAGTTTCTATATTTTCTTTTTTTCTATTTTAATAAATTATTTTTAAATATATATCCATTATTTTTTAAAAATAATTAAATTTATCCCCAAAAAATGTTTAAATTTTCATATACTTTATTTGTAAATTAATTATTTTAAAAAATATGAATTATTTCCTCTTAAAAATACTAATTTTTTCAAAATAAAAAGTTTTCATTTGTAAATAAAAGCACTTCTTTCTTATAAAATCACATTTTGACAAATAATACATTTGACTTTTTTCAACAATACTCACATTTGTGAACTTTTTGTTAACTTAACTTTTCTTATAACTTTTAAAGCATTTTATTGTATACATTTATTTATAAAAAAGAAGTATTATTAATTTAGGTCATTGAACTGAAACTATTACTTGTATACAACTTTTATTGTTATACATCCTAAATCATCTTTTAATGTCTTTGAAAGCTTCACGCTTAAATTTCCCCAATTAAACTTTCTTTTTTTCCACTTGCTATTTTCTAAAGTAATTCCTAAATCATTAGAAATCCACTGTTCATATCGCTCAAATTGATATTTTTCTAAATTATCAATGCTTCTAAGATCTATTTCCTTTGGTCTAATTCCTTTAAATTCCACATCAATAAAAAAATCTAATCCTTCCACTTTAACAGGTTCTAAAAGTTCGAATTTATTTCTATCCTTAAATTCTGAGAGTGTAAACTCATAATTCTTTTTTAAGTATCTCTTGAAAAAATACTTATTAGTTCTTCTTTTAAGATTTTTTTTCCCAATTTTAACTTTTCCCTTACATAAACTCATAATTCCACCTACTATCAATATTATTTTTATGAAAACCATCTAAGCATCTAAAAATATTTTCACTTCAATAAGAATCCCTAGACAAATGATTTTTTAATAAACTTTGATAAATATAAATTTATTATTTTCTTTTAAATTCCTCCTTAAATGGCCTTTTACTTCCTATGTTTATACTCCCTATTCTAATACAGTTTCATATTATCAAATCATAATATTTAGGTAAATTTAATTCGTTTTACAATTTACAACATGTTCATTGTTAAATTTAATTTTTTCATTTTATTTTTTAAATCATACTAGACTTTTTAAAGAAAGTTTATATTGTGGTTACACCTTTAATTCTATAGAAAAATTTTATTTATAAATTATATAAAAAATATTATTACTTCTTTTAAAATATCCCTAGAACTTTTTCACCTCCCTATTGTCACTATTTAAATCTTTAGTTCATTCTTATATTTATTATAAAAAAATCTAATAAAAAAGGCTTGTACCTAAACTCACTATAAAACTTATAAACCTATTCCTTAAATCAATTAATATAAAACCTTCTATATTATTTTGAAATATAAAAAGTAATATATTATCTCTCTTTAGGAATCTATAAATTTTATTAAGGAGTAACTTTGGTACAAGCCTCTTAATAATTTAATATATATTTTTAATTATTATGGATATTTAGCTTAATCATATTTAATATACTTTTCTTAAAAGCTAATTTTATATACTTTAATCAATACAATATACTTCTTCTAAAATTAAGCTTTATACTCTTTAATTGATTCTATAAAGCTCTAATTATAACATAGTATATTTACTCTAAAATCCATCATTTACTTTATCTATACTTTTTACGGTATCTTCTAATTCTTCATTGCTTTCATCTAATTTTAATCTTCCATATATAACTTTATTTACTACTAAAGCTATACCTATTCCCATTATTATAAAAGCTATTCTCATAGGTACTGAAACTCCTGGTTGGAATAAAATCATTGCAGCTCCTAAAGAACTCATGGTTATAAATATCATCTTTATTTTATATTCCTTGATGAATGTGTAAATATAACTTAGGATAAGTAAAACTATACTGCTAAACTGTTGTGGTACAAGATAAACAAATATTAATACAAATATTGCTGATCCTATTAAAGTACCAAAAAATCTTTCCTTAACCCTAGTCTTAGTATCATCAAAATGTGGTTGAGTTATTGACATTGCAGTAATGCTTATCCACATTGATTTTTGAAAACCAAGTATGCTTCCAAGTAACATAGCTATGGATACAGCAAGTGCCATTCTTAGTGAAAAGTTAAATTGAAGGGTGTCTTTATTAATGGTTTTTATCATTTCACTTATATTCATATGATCAGAGTCATCTTTTTTTCTATGACTGAAATAATAAACTAAAGCTATTAATCCTCCTCCAACAAATAAAGCTATAAGCCTTCTTGGCAATTCACTCCATGTAATAGGAGTTCCCTCTATAAATACATAACAAAGTATAAAAGGTAAATATGCCTTTGTTTCCATAGTATTAGTAACTAAATATGAAACTACAAATATACTTATAAAGTTTATTATAAATCCTAAAAATGGATTTATTGAAGCTATTTGACTTGAAACTCCCATAAGAACAAAGGATAACACTGTAGTTATAATAGCTTCATTTAACTTTAAACTTAAATGAACATCTACAAACATAAGCATTGCAGTTATGGCGCATACCCCTATAAGACTATTAGAACTTCCAAAGACAGATCCATATAAAGTAACAAATAAAACTATTCCAATTATCAAAATTAAATTACTTATAAGAATCTTAGGTTTTAAATTCTTTTTTATACTTTCTATCATTCTCTTTCTTCCTCTTTTCCATCTAGTCATTTCTTCTGTCGAGCATTATACCACATTTATAAATTTTAGTGAAATAAGTTTTTTAGGTAAAAAATTATAGTTCAAAGCATTTTTTTATTACTTTGAACCCTTATTCATTACTTTATTAATATCTCTAGTGTCTTTAAAAAACTTTTTTTACAACTTACACCAAACTATTATATAAAAATAGATTACTTTAGAGGGTTAGAAGCAACTCATAATTTAGATAAAAATTCAAATTTTAATTAATAAAAATAAGACCAAAAATATTTTTAGTCCTATTTTTTCGCCCATTTATGTTTAAAATTTGACCAGTTTTGTATCTAATATTTAACTTTTTTTATTTAATTTTTATAATTTACTTGTATATATAATGGAATTTTGGAGGGAATAAAAGAAAAACTATGAAAAACATATTTATATTTATTTTATTTATAGCAATAGATTATTTTCTTTCTATTGGATTACTTATATCTTTAAACTTTATATTTTTCAAGATCAATAGTATTAAATTCAATCAAGATTATAAAAAATATAATTTTTACTTTTATTTTTTATCAAAGATTATTCCTGCTTTTTTAATTTCTATATTTATTATTAGAAGTGATGAATTTAAACTTATTGGATTAATTTACTTATTATTTTCAGTTATTTATAAAATTATAGATTTTATAAAATTTTTGAATTATTTTGATAAAAAAGATTTCAAATAGAATCAATTTGAAGTATAACAAAAGAGGTAACAAAATGAAATTAAAAAGTCATTTTGTTACCCCTAAAATTTTATATTTTACAAGGAACTTTACATGAGGCTTTGGAGTAAAGAAAACTGGAGACAATGAAAATTTAAAATTAATCAAAGTCCCCTTTAAAAATCCCCTATGAAATTAAGTAAATATGTGTAACTCTTTAAATTACTTTTTCTTAAAGCTTATTATTGCTTTGAATAAATCACCATCTACTTCTATATTAAATTTTCCACCTTGAAGTTCGACAAAGCTCTTAACTATTGCAAGCCCTAATCCTGAACCCTCTGTGTTACGAGATTTGTCTCCCCTTACAAATCTATCTGAAATTTCGTTAATATTAAAGGTTATTTCATCTGCTGAAATGTTTTTTATGATGACATCAACATTTTCTATTCCATTCTTAATGTCTATATATACTCTTGAATTAGGAAGCGCATATTTAACTACATTAATTATTAAATTTTCAAATACTCTGTAAGTTCTTTGTCCATCTAGTGGCAAGATTACTTTTTCCTCTGGCAATGAAAGTCTCATATCTAAACCAGCTTCATTTATTTTATCATCTAATTCTAAAACTACTTGTTTCATAAGATATGAAATGTCCACATCCATTATATTTAAATTTATATTTCCAGTAGTAGCTTTACTTACTTCAAATAAATCTTCTATTAAGTGTTTTAATCTTTGTGATTTTCTCTCTAAAGTTTCTAAGTAAGCTTTCCTTTTTTCCTCATCTTCTTCTCCTTTTAATAAATCAACATAAGCAATTATTGATGTTAGTGGAGTTTTTAAATCATGAGAAACATTTGATATAAGCTCTGTTTTCATTCTCTGACTCTTAACTTCTTCTTCAACGGCTGCCTTGAATCCCTTTTGGATATTATTTAATTCATCTCTCATTGGATTGAAGAATCCACAATCCTCATCATCCTTAGAATCTAAGTTTCCATTTGATATTTCCTTGGTCTTTTCTAAAATTTTGTTATAGTCCTTTTTCCACTTGTTTATATATTTTCTGCTAAAGTGGAATAAAAGTACTGAATATATAATCAATCCAAGTATTCCAAAAAACCACACTGAACAAAGGACTGATACAATGAAAAAGTTTATTACTAAAATTATTAAAAGAACTTTATCACTCTTCTTATTTAAATCTACTCCTTTAATATAGTTTACTAACTTTCTTAATATAGCAAATATAACCTCTTTAAATTTGTAAACTAAAACATTCTTCCTTATATAATTTTTAAATCCAATATTAAATATATATTTAATATTGATTACTTCATAAAATACAAATCCATATATGACCATCCAATAAAGTACATTAATTATATAAGTAACTATATCTAAATGAGGTAAGCTGGTCATTTTAAGTGCTTCGCTTAATCCTCCTTGAAGTGTTGGACTTATTATAAGACTTGCACTTTCAAATGTTAATGCCATTATAATTGCAGCTATTATAAAATTGATCTCTAAAGGAATTTTTGAAAACTTATTAAAACATAAAATATTTCTCGTATATTTAAATGGAATAACTAATGCAAGTAAAAAAGCAAATGCCATTCCAATCATTATAAATACCATACTTGAATCGCTAAGTGCCATAGTTTTATTATATATTTCATTGTAATATAAACTATCATGATATTCTAAAGTTTTTGGTATTGCATAAACATAAGTCATATTTTCTATAGGTTTTGCTTCATATTCATTATAAAAACTATAATTGTTTAAAGAAGTTAACCTACTACTGTTTAATAATTGTCTTGCTTTATATTCATTCTCACCATACCAACCTTCAATAGAAAGTTTTCCTCTATCATCATACTTAAGTACCACATAAAATCTATAATAATTTTTTAAATCATCTTTTTCCATATATGAATTCTTTGCTAGTGCTTCAAGTAGCCATGATTGATCTTCTTTAGTTTCATACACTGTATTTCCATTTTCATCCATAGCATATACTCTTAAATTTCCTAGGTCGTGCAATTCATTAATAAGATAGTTAACATATTCATTTAGAGATGCCTTATCCTCATTTAATTTATACTCATAATCTTGTCCATACTCATATCTATTTTCTTTTTTCAAATTAAAGAAATCTTCCATTGGATTTATTGCTTTTTCATTTTCCTCAGCCTTTTTTTCTAAATAATCATAGTAAATTCCATAACTTACATCTATTATTTTTTCCTTAAAATCATAATTACCAAATACACTATAATTGGTAATATAGTTTGGAACATTTTTCTTCATTATTGGATATGATAATAATAAACATACAGATATAATTCCTATTAACGTTAAGGTTATTATTGTAAGAATCCAATTTGTTTTATTAGTTCTATTTTCTTTGTTAGGTTGTAAATTTTCCTTATTGCTTTTCGATTTTATAGCCAACTCCCCACACCACCTTTAAATATTTTGGATTTTTTGGATCTATCTCTATTTTTTCTCTTATATTTCTTACATGGACCATTACAGTGTCTGTGTTTACTGCATTTTCATTCCATACTCTTTCATATATTTCCTCTGCTGAAAAAACTCTTCCTAGACTTTTAATAAGTAATTGAAGTATTTTAAATTCTATAGGAGTTACTTTTACTACATCTCCATCTAACATTACTTCTTTTCTATCAATATTAACTTCTAATCCACCTATGGCATAAGAATTTGTTTTCTTCTCATCCTTTTTTACCATATTTAAATATTTAGAATATCTTCTTAGTTGAGAATTAACTCTTGCAAGAAGTTCTAATGGATTAAATGGTTTTGTTACATAATCATCAGCTCCAATATTTAGTCCTAAAATTTTATCCATATCCTCTGATTTTGCTGATAACATTATTATAGGAAAGTCATAACTTTCTCTAATTTTCATTACCATTGTCGCCCCATCCATTTTAGGCATCATTATGTCAACAACAGCTAGATGAATCTCTTCTTTTTCAACTATTTCTAATCCTTCTAAACCATTACTTCCTTTAAATACATTGTACCCTTGATTTTTTAGATATATTTCAATAGCCTCTGCTATTTCCTTTTCGTCTTCAACAACTAAAACATTATACTTTTCCATCTCTTTATTACTCCCTTTTTTATTACTATATTTTTATTAGATTCATATAAAGATCTAGCTTAACTTTACCTCTATGATTTTTGAATTTTACTCTTAATTTAATTAGTATTGATTTTAACACTTTCTTTAGCATCACATAATTTCATAAATTTAAACTAGAAATTTTCTTTAATATTTTAATTTATCCAATAATTTCAATATAATAATATCATAGAAAGCTTTTTCACTGTTAGAAACATAGCCTTTCCTTAACTATTTCCTTATATTCTTTAAAGTTTGTTAATACATCATTATCTATATTTCCAAAAACATCTGCTGAAAACTGTATTTTTGTAAAAGGAAGGGGTATGCCATAGTTATCTCCTCTCTTTTTTAAATTTAACTTCTTTGAATGTTCAACCTTTATTCCAACAAAAGGTTTATTTGAATCTTTTGCTAAGGAAAAAGCTATTTCCTTTGGCTCATGTAATGGGCCTATGGGGCCATCTAAAGCTAAAACAACTAAGGAATCCTCCTTGCTTTTTTCCCTTAATTTCTTAAGAAACTCTTTCTTCTCAATAGCATCTGGCATTTTAAGAGCATTAGCTCCATAAGAATTAAGAATATATTCTATATACTCACCTCTAGAATCATCTGTAACCACTACATTTACATCTAACTCTTGATTTTTTTTAACTTTATAATATCTATTTAATTTTTTTAGTAGAAGATTCATAGAATAACTATTTTCCTGCCAAAAGCCTAAAATACAATTATCCATAATCTCATCATCTATCTCATAAAAGTTTTCAAAACTTACTGTACTTGTCTTTAGGACAAAGTTTAAATATCCATTGTAAACTCGCTTAACTACCGCCTTCAATTTATTACTCCCCCCCTAACCTTTATTTTTATATATTTTCAAATTTATTTTTCAAAAAAACACCTCCATATTTCTATCCTAAAAATTTTAATAATTCCTCTCCTAAGAAATACCCTGATGATATTAAAACTGTATTCCATATAAAAATTCCCAAAGTTGCATAAGCACTATACTTAAAAAAATTTAATTTTAAGACTCCTGCTGGTATTGATATTACTGTCCTAGCCATTGGAATTAGTTTGCTTATTAAAATTCCTGTATAACCCTTTTCTCTTAAATAATCAATTTTACTATTGATAAAGCTTTCATGACTTGGAAATTTATCTAGATATTTTTTAAGAATTACCTCTCCTCCAAATCTTCCTATACAATAAAGTATCCAACTTCCCATTAGTCCTGCTATTACAGACACTAAAAGTGCTGTTATAAGACTCATTTCACTTTTAGAAATTAACACTCCCACTGCAGGCATTATTATCCCTGCAGGAAGCCCTGGTAAATTCATATATTCCAAAAGAATAATCACAAATAAAAATAAAAGCCCGTACTCTGCAAAATAGTTTGTTATAGTTCCAAAATCCATACCCTTACCTTCCAATTTTAAAATTTTATTTAATCTATATTTTTATTAATTTTGATTTTAGCTTCCCTTTAACCCAACCTAATTTCAAAGGGAATTTCTATTATCTAAATTGTTAATTGCTTTCTTCTCATTTGCTACACTCTTATAATAAACTTTAAAAATAAAGAAACTCCTCAGATAAATCTAAAGATTTTCTAAAGAGTTTCTTAATATTTTTTTGATTTTAGTTAGTAATCTTAATGGCACTTAATTTTTAACTTCTAAAAATTCAAGTAACCTAATTTTTATATACCTTTTTTCTTAATAAATTTCCCTTAGTTCTTCCTCTATTTTATTAAAAATTACATTTAGTAAATTTTTATCTACATTAATATGTTTTGATGTAATTCCCCAATTTGAGTAATTTATAAATAATATAAGACACCTTATCTTGCTTAAAATTACGCTCTGCTTATATACTAAATCTTTAAGCTCTAAATTTTCAGCGATTAATTTATTTTCCATTAACTTAGATTCAATAAGGTTACAATCTAATAGAAGTTTAATTGTATTTTCATTATATTTATCTTCATATAATATGCTCTTTAACTCATAAAGAAGTTTATTTGTTAATTCTAAATACCTTTCCTTTAAATCATATATAGAATTTTTTACACTCTGTGGGAAAATAATTTTATTAACTCCTAAAGCTATTGCTATTCCTATTATTACAAATAAAAATCTATAAAAAGCTAAAGATCCGACTGTACTTCTAGATAATCCAAAACTTAAGGTCATAAGTGCTGTGCATACAACCTTTTTATCATAATCCTTTTGAACAAAGTAAAAGAACATTAATATTAATAGAAGTAATTCTAAAGGAATAATATGTGGGAAAAATGTAAATATAGAGATATAAAGTATCACTCCTATTATTGTCCCTTTGAATCTTTTTATTGCTTTTGTTAAGGTTTCTTCTTCATAGGGCTGTATAACAACATAAACACTGGTAACAATCCATCTTCCCTGAGGTATTTTAAATAAATCTACTATAAACATTATTAAGGAGACTGCTATAGCTAGTTTTAAAGAATATGCTACTCTTAAATGTTTCATTTTTAAAGAGCTATTTCCTATTAGTAGTTCCTTAAGATTAAATTTCACTTTAATTCTTTTCCTTGGTTTCTTCCTACTGTACTCATATAAATTATTTATATTTTTCTCTAAAAGTCTTATAAGCTCAGTGCATTCCCCTAAAAAGGCATATTCTTTCTCAGTCCAATTATTTATCATAGAAGACTTATTTAAATCATCCTTTTCCTCATTAATGAATTCTACTTTTCTTTCTAAAAATAAAGTTATGTTTTCTAAATCATGATTTAAGCTATTTAAATAATCTATTATGTCTTTAGATTTATTATTAACTTTACCAACTTTATTGATTATTGAATTTATTCTTTCTAATATAAGTACAATATTAAAATAAATATCATCTTTATTATTTCCTATAAATTTATTGTTATTTCTACCCTTAATCAAAACTAATAGTTTTCTTAATTCACTATCTATATAGATATTTTCTTTTTCCTCATAACTTTCATTTATTATATGATAGATTTCCTTTTGAATATTTCTTATAGATTTTATGATTATATTATTTGAATTCCTTCTGAAATTTCTTCTATTAAATAATATGTGAATTCCAATAATAATGAAAACCCCTACCCCCATAGCTACTAACCTTCTTGGCAACTCATCTAAACTAATAGGATATTCCCACATATACACATATAATAATAGAAAGATATAGGAAATAACATTTTTAAATTCTGTTGTATATATAAATGATACTGTAAAAAGTATTAAAAAGTTTATTATTAATCCCACAAATGGATTTATGGCAGATATATAAGCACTTATGGCTAAAAATAAATTTAATATGAGAAATATCATAGACTTATAGATTGGATATGAAGTTAAATCTAATCTTAGAAAAGCATATGACGCCATTGCTATTATTAATCCTATAACAGTGTTTTCCACTCCAAATATTGTTTTGTATAATCCCATTAATACCACAGATAAAACTGCAAATATTAAAGGTAATTTAAATCTTTTTATATTAATTTGTTTAATTGTCATTGTAATTTTCACTCTTCTTATCTTTATAATTAATAAAATTTATAATAATAAGTATTATAAATTCTAGTATAATACTAGAGTAAAGACTTTTTTAGAAAGTGAGCGATTATTTTAATGGATAAATATTTTTCAATTGGTGAAGTTTCAAAAATTACTGGTTTATCCATAGATAGACTAAGAAACTATGACAAAATAGGATTATTAAAACCTTCTTATATTGATCCTAAAAGTGGATATAGATATTATTCAGAAAATAAATTTAGAAAATTAAGAATCATAAAATATCTTAGAAAAATTGGTACTCCCTTAAAAGAAATTGATTTAATACTAAATAAAAATATAGACTCTCAGGAATTTGCGAAGTTTCTTGAACTCAAAATAAGGGATATTGAAAAAGAAATTGAAAGTTTAAATATGATAAAAGAAGATATAAGTGAAATTAAGCATACCTTTGAATGTAACTTTAAATTAAGCAATATAAATTATATTCATAAAAAGTATATTGATGAAAGATATGTAGTAAAGAAAAGCCTAAATAAAAATATAAATTTTGTTGTTTCCCATAGAGAACAAGTATTTTCAAAGTTTAAATCAGAAATAAATAATTTAGAACCTCCTCGTTCTCTAGAAAAAGGACTCTATTTACATACCTTAGAAGACCTAGAAAATAATAATACAGAGGTTTATATGCTTCTAAAAGATTATGAAAACATTCATAATTTTATTATACCTAGTGGTAACTATTTATGTCTTTCATATAAAGAAAATGAACGTGATAAAGCTATTTTTAAATTAAAATCCTATATTGAAGAAAATAATATTGAAGTTAAAGGACCAATTTTAAATTTAGTCCTAACAACACTTCCAAAAGAAGAATTTCAATTTCAAATTTTAATTTAAAATAGAATTTAAGATGTAGAAGATATAATAAGCTCTTAAAATACTTTCTTTTCATAAAAACTTTTATATAAGAGTTACAAACTTTGCTACGAAATTTGAAAACTTATCTACATTATTTAAAAACTTATATAAGGCTTTATAAATTTCTCTAAAATTTAATAACTAAAAAAATAGGGAGTTTTGCCTTTACACAAAACTCCCTTGATTAAACTTTTAAATTATATAAACACTTGCTAAATTAATATGTAATTTACATACTACTACATTAAATCTTACTAATATTTTAGAAAAAGTTTTTAAATAGATTAACTAAATTCTTTAATTATCTCTTTTAACTAAATCTACTATAGCTCTATCTACATCATCTCTTGTATCTTCAACTAATTTCTTAGTTAATTTTTCTGGTTCGCTAACTACTCTGTGAGCTTTTTCTATTGCAATATTTAATGTTTTTATTGAATCTCTTGTGTACACAGTAAATTTATCAGCTAATCTTTCTCCATAAGCTATATCTTTTAATAAAAATCTATATTCTTCACTTTTTAAAATTTCTTCTATTTCTTCTTCTCTAGATTTCTTCTCTGGAGCTACCTCTGACTTGACTTCTTCTTTAGATTTAACTGGCTCATCTTCCTTAATCTCTTTATTTTCTTGTTCTTTTGCCTCTGTAACTATTGCTTCCACATTATCTGTATTAGCTTCTTTTTTAGGCTCTACTTTCTCTTCTGAAACTTTCTCAGATTTAACTTCTTGTTTTTCTTCAACTTTAGCTTTTGGTTCATTTTTAACTTCTTCAGCCTTAATTTCTTGATTTTTCTCTGTCTTAGAATCTTTCTTTATTTCCACCTTAGTTTTTGACTCAGCTGGTTTCTTAACATCACTTAATTTAACTAAATCCACTATAGCTTTATCTAAATCATATCTTGTATCTTCAACTAACTTCATAGTTAAATTTTGTGAATCTTTAAATACCTTTTTCGCTTTTTCTAATTCAGTTCTTAAAGTTTTTAATGATTCTTTTGTGTATTTATCCTTTCTATCAACTAATCTTTCACCATAAGATATACTCATTCTTAAATATCTATATTCTTCACTTTGTAAAACATCTTCTGCCTTAGTTTCTGTTTTACTCTCTGACTTAGTTTCTGTTTTTTCTTCGACTTTATCCTCTGGTTTAATTTCTGGTTCTTTTTCAGTATTTACTTCTTCAACTTTCTCAGGTTTAGATTCTGTTTTTTCTTCTAGTTTTGTTTCTGCAATTATCTCTGAAACTTCTTTATTATTAACTTCTGGCTTCATTTCTGACTTTGTTTCAGATTTCTCTTCTGAGATCCCCTCTTGAAGTACCTCTAAGTTTTCTTTAGATACCATCTCTGTTTCTTCAGACTTTAATTCTGTATTAATTTCTGGTCTTACCTGCAAATTAATTTCCGATTTATTTTCTTGTCTTATTTCTTGATCTACTTGTTTTATTGCTTTAGTATTAACCTCTGAATTTATTTCAGGTTTAACTTCATTTTTCATCTCTGACTTTACTTCAGTATTCCCCTTAAGATTTCTCTCTTTATTCATTTCTGGGTTTACTTTTTTAATTGTTTGAGATTTAGCCTCTTGGCCTAATTTTTGTGTCACTTTAGTTTTGGCACTTGAAATAGTATCTTGTTTAGCTTCAATTTTTATTTCTTTCTTAACCTCTGACTTAACTGAAGAGTTTGTACTCTTTTTATCATCTTCTTTAACTTCTGATTTTTTATTTGATGCAACATTTGAATTATTATTTTTTATAGTTCCTTCATTTAAGAACATACCATAAACATATCCTTTTTGTCCGTTCAATTCAATCTTATACCAAGAACCTTGTTTTCCAATTATGTTAACTTTTGTATTATTAAGTAATCTATTTATTATTTCAGAACCTATTCTAGGCTCTTTTCTTAAATTTAATACTGTTGAGACATTAGTAACATGTCCCTCCATATTTTTTTCAATTAGTTTATCATTAACTGCAGATTCTACTAAAGTAAATTCGTCTGCATTTACATATCCTCTTAATCCATTTTGAGTAATTACTTCTACTGTTGATTCATTGGTATTTAGTATTTCTAACATAGTAAACGGATTAGCATAGCCTAAAATTTCTCCATCAACTTTTTTTACTGAAACCTTATTTTTGGCTACACCTTTTTGAGTTGATACATTTATATTTTGATTATACCCTTTAACTTCCTTAACCTCATCAGCTTTTGCTGATATCCCATATGATATTGAACTTGTTACTATAGCTGCTGATAGTATAAAAATACTTAATTTTTTTCTCTTCATTTTTAATATTATCTCCTTAAAAATTTTTCATAATTAGTTCATTAAATATTTTTATAATTAGTTCATTTATATTTTTGCGCTTTAAAGAGGTTATAAAATTCATTCTATTGATAGATTTTATATAAATCTTATACTATTAAACTTTCCTTAATGCGAAGAAAATTTAAGTCTAAAATGAATGAATTAGTCTGGTAGATTAGATTATCTCATAATCGAAAATGATTTTCAAACATTTTTTCATAAAAAAATAAGAATTTATTAATAGAAATCATACTTTTTAAATAAAATTAACAAAAAAATCACATGTAACCATTTTAGTTACATGTGATTTCATATAATTCAATAGGTAAATCATCTGGATCACTAAAGAAAGTAAATTTACGTCCTGTAAATTCATCTATTCTTATTTTTTCCACTTCAATACCTTTTTCCTTAAGTTCTCTAACCTGCTTCTCAATATTTTCAACCTCAAAGGCAAGATGTCTAAGTCCACAGGCCTCTGGATAGCTTGGTCTTTTAGGCGGATTTTTAAATGAAAATAATTCTATTTGTGAATCCCCTATTTCCAAATCAAGCTTATAGGAATCCCTTTCCTCTCTATAAACTTCTCTTATAATTTTTAAACCTAATAAGTTTACATAAAAATCTTTTGATTTTCTATAATCTGAAGCAATAATTGCCACATGATGTATCTTCTTTAAATTCATTTATTTCCCCCTAAATTCCATAAATAATTAAGCTATTTTTTCATAATAACCTAACAAATTCTTCTCCAAACTAAAATTTAAAATAAGGCTAATTTAACTTAGAATCAATATTAATGAGTTCCGTGAACTATTTTAAAGCCCTCTTTTTCTAAAATTCTCTCATGTTTTTTTAAGTCATCACATTTAGATTCTACGCAGTGAGATATATGTATTTTTTCTACGCCATTCTTTTTTAATTGCTTTACTTTATGTGTCCAATTTTCTCCTTCAACTAGGGTATCCTTGCAACCAGCGCAATAAAAGAAACTAGCTAAATCTTCTTTATTTTCTCCATAAATACTAAAAGCAGCTGTTGAATTATTATATGCCTTAAAGCATCCTGATGCAGCACATTTCCCTATTACTTTTCTGCATGCCATTATTGCTATACTCATTAAAACCATTCCTTCCATCTATTTATACAAAAAAAATTATATCATAAATTCTTAACAAAGACTTAAAAAAAGCAACAAAGCCTAAGCCTTGTTGCTCATATATTATGAAATTTAAAGTGGTCAATGTAATTATATTTATTTTAAATTAAATATATCAGTTTTTTGAAGCTCTTTTTTTATTATCTAGTAACTACATTGCTTTTTTGAATATAGCTATTACTTCTTCTAAGTTTCCTTTTCTTGGATTTGTTAATGAACAAGCATCATTTAAAGCATTAGTAGCTAAAGTTTCAAAATCACTTTCTTTTACTCCTAATACTCCAAGTCCCTCTGGAATTCCTACAGTTTGTGATAATGATTTTATCATATCTATGCAAAGGTCTGCTCCTTGCTCATCAGTTAATCCTTCTATGTTTCCACCCATTATTTTAGCAATTTTAGCTAATCTTGAAGCACTTGTAGCTTTGTTATATTCTTGAACATGAGGTAATAATATTGCATTACATACTCCATGAGGTAAGTTATAGAATCCACCTAATTGGTGAGCCATAGCATGAACATATCCTAAGCTAGCATTGTTAAATGCCATTCCTGCTAAGTATTCAGCATAAGCCATCATATCTCTGGCTTCCACATCTTCTCCATTTTCAACAGCATTCACTAAATAATTACTTATAAGTTCTATAGCTTTCTCTGCACAAGCATCTGTTATTGGTGTAGCAGAAGTTGAAACATAAGCCTCTATAGCATGTGTTAAGGCATCCATACCAGTAGCCGCTGTTAATGATTTTGGCATAGCAAGCATTAACATAGGGTCATTAACTGCTATTATTGGTGTTAAATGCTTGTCTACTAAAGCCATTTTTATATGTCTTTCTTCATCAGTTATAATAGCGAATAAAGTCATTTCACTACCAGTACCAGCAGTTGTATTTATACCTACCATTGGTAATTGAGGTTTTTTGGATTTATCTACTCCCTCATAGTCTTTTATTTCTCCACCATTAGTAGCTAATAAAGCTATTCCTTTAGCACAGTCATGAGCTGAGCCGCCACCTAATGAAATAACAAAATCACATTCTTTTTCTTTTAATAATGCTAAACCATCATTAACATTTTTAACTGTTGGATTTGGTTTAGTTTCATCATATATTGCATATTCTATACTTTTATTATCTAAAACATCTGTTACTTTTTTAACTATCCCTATTTGTCCTAAAACTTTATCTGTTACTATTAAAGCTTTTTTAAATCCTAATTCTGCAACTTGTTCTCCAGCGTCTTTTAAGCAATCTGCTCCCATTAAACTTATA
The DNA here is from genome assembly GCF_030222355.1 of Clostridium sp. UMB9555A. Classification (NCBI taxonomy): domain Bacteria; kingdom Bacillati; phylum Bacillota; class Clostridia; order Eubacteriales; family Clostridiaceae; genus Clostridium; species Clostridium sp. UMB9555A. The sequence goes on from NZ_JASORQ010000003.1 coordinate 203,825, forward strand.
GCTGGCATAAAAAATTTATAACTCATATATTTCTCCTCCAAGTCTTTCTCTTGAGTATATTCTCAATATTTGCTTTCTTTTATAATTTAATTTTAATTTATCGTTAAAAATTTAACTAATCCATTTTTTTAAAAAATATCTCATTTTTAAATCGACAGAAATTGACAATACTATAATAAGCTTTTATATTATTTATTATGAGGTGAGAATTTTATGGACAGATTTGATAGACAACTTGAATTGGCAGATGGTATAGAAACTGAATATTTAAGAATTCTATATTACACCTTTGAGAAAAATTACATAGATACATACAAATCTTATGAATATAAAAGACTATGCACTATAGTTGATGGAGAAAAAAATGTAAGAATTAATAACGGTGAGAATATCATATATGATTCATCTAAATATATGCTTCTTCCACCAAACTCAAGTGTAGAAATGAAAATTGAAAAACCTACTAAAGCTCTAGTTTTAGAATTAAATGAAGATTTAATAAATACAGTTTCAGAAAAACTATCTTATGAATTAGATGTAGATTTAAATAAATCTATATTAGAAAAACCATTTTTTAATGAAAATAATGAATTAATAGAATTGACAACTAAAAGAATTGTAGAGACTGCTACTAAAGATACAAATAATAAAGAATTTTTACTTGATTTATATGCACAAGAAATAACTTATAGCCTATTAAATACTAAAGGGGCTAGAGATATTCTTGCTAGTGATTTTAATAATCCAATAAATCGTTCAATTCAGATAATGAAAGGGAATCTTAAAAATAATATAACAGTTTCAGAAATTGCATATGACCTCAACATGTCTCTTCCAAGCTTTTCTTCTAAATTTAAAAAAGTTATGGGAATGACTCCTAATGATTATCTTACAAACTTAAAACTTAATGAGGCTGCAAGACTTCTTAAGTTTTCATCAGTTACAGAGGTTGCTTATGATTTAGGATATGAAAATATTTCTCACTTTATAAAATTATTTAAAAAGAAGTTTGGATTAACACCTAAACAATATTCCTTAAAGTATTCTGAAGAAGTCATACAAATTCAATAGAAAATAAAGGGCTGTATAAAAATATAAAAACAAAACTCACAAACTTATTCTGAGAATTACTAAATATTCTTTTGATACTGTTTGTAAGTTTTGTCAAAATTATTTTTATATACGCCCTTATTTTTATAGGATTATAACTAAAGTTTAATTACCTCTACTTTATATCCATCTGGATCTGTTACAAAATAATATGTTGCAGCTCCATCTGAAAGACCTTTCATAGGTGTAACTTCATATCCTAAAGATATATGTCTTTCTCTTTCAGCTTCTATATCTTCTACCCCGACAGCTATATGACTAAACCCATTTCCTAAATCATATGGCTTTTCTTGATCATAGTTATAAGTTAATTCTACTTCATATCCATCTTCTTTATCTGAAAGATAAACTAAAGAGAATTTATATTCTGGATAATCCCTTCTTCTTGTTTCAACAAGTCCTAAAGCTTCCTTATAAAACTTTAAAGATTTATCTAAATCTTTTACCCTTATGCATGTGTGTAACATTTTGCTTGCCATTTCATAACCTCCATATTTCAAATAATACTTTTTGTTTTTTATTATATGTTATCATATTTATATTTACATATCTCTATATAATTTCAAATAACACTATATTCTTATAAAACAAGTATTATAATTCTTTTCTTATAAATTTATTTAAGGAAAACTTGTAAAAAACAATTAATATAAATATTGATATTACTGCTAATATAAGTACCACAAGAGGTAATGAATTTAAAATATTTGAAACATCATAATTTATATTTTTCATAAATTTTTCTACTAAAGCAAGACCGATTATTAATATAAATAATGGAACGCTTCTTAAATAAGATACTACACTGCTCTCTGGGTATATAATTGCCATACTAAATGTTATTGATGCATATATATAGAAAATTATAAATGTTAAAAGTAAATTAAATGGATTTACAATGATTTTTTCTCCTAACATAAAACTTACACCCATGCCTGCTAATATATTTGGTAAAGAAAATATTAAAAAAATTAATATAGGTAATATAAAAGATGTGCGTACTACACTTCTTGCATCAATTGGCAGTGATCTTAATAATTTATTTGTCATTGCTCCTTTATTAGTATTTTTTGCAATTATAAAATTAACACTAATCATTGAAGCTAACAAGGTAAAATAAATGAAAACACTATTTATTAAAAAATCATATCTATCTTTCGATAAGTCTATAAAAAAAGGAGAATATCCAAAAGTCATTGTAAGGATATAAAATATAAATATTACTCTTATATTTTTTAAGTCTTTAATAATTAAATTTTTCATATTAACTCACCTCACTTTTTTTATAAATATTTAGAGACACTATTAATGATATTATTAGAGCCAGTATTCCAAATACTAAACCATAAACTCCATTAGTAATATTAAATAATACTTGTAAATTTTCATTTTCAAGAGAATTAAATAATATTGAACTAATCATCATTATTAAAATAATAAATATTGTATTAACCACTCTATAAAATTTATGACTTATAATCATATATACTGGTAAAGTCAGTGATACATAAAATAGTTGAACTATTATATTTGGAAGAATTGCTCTTAATGTTAATGTAAAATCACTTCCTGAAATTACTCCTAAAATAGTACAGAATAAATATAAAAATAAATTAACTACTATAATATAAATTAATGTTGATAGATATTTACTATAAATATAATTTGATTTTTTAGTTGGTAAAGAATTAAAGTAAATATTAAATTTACTTTTTCTTTCAACTTCAATTGGTATTATGGTAAGATAAAATACAATAAAAGTTCCCATAGTATATAAATAATTCATTCCTTGAGTTAACGCAAAAGTAATGCCTAAAAAAAGAAACACAATAATTGAACTCTTGATATATTTCTTTTGTATAAAAAAATCTAACTTAAGTAATTCTTTCATACTACTTCACATCCTTTTTAGAATAATAAACAACTATATCATCTAAAGTAGCCTTTTCAAAAATAATTTTTTCACCGAAAAGTTCTTTTAAATTTCTCATATTGTTAGTTAGCCCTTCAAAGTTATATCTTGTTTTTCTTAATCCTATTAATTCTTTTTCTAAATCCTTATTTAAAATATCTAAAGGTCCCTTAACTAAAAAGTATTCTTCTAATAACAAGTCTTTTTCTAAGGAAAATTCAACTTTTCCTTTGTTTAAAAAGGTTATATAATCAGCTAATTTTTCAAGATCCGTTGTTATATGAGTTGAATAAAGTATTGATACTTCTTCCTCACCTATTATTTCAAATAAAATGTCTAAAAGTTCACTTCTAAAAACAGGATCTAAGCCTGATGTTGGCTCATCTAATATTAAGAGTTCTGCCTTATGAGATAAAGCTAAGGCTAAAGAAAATCTCATTTTTTGTCCCTTTGATAATTGCTTTAGCTTTTTATTTTCATTTAACTCAAATTTTTCAAGATAATACTTAAATTTTTCTTCATCCCATTTTGAATAAAATTTAGATATTATTTTTTTATTTTCTTTTATTGTAAAATCTTCAAAAGCACAACAATCATCATAAACAAATCCAATTCTATCTTTTATTGATATTTCATTTTTCTTTATATCTTCACCAAAAATATATATTTCTCCACTATCTAAATTTATTAAATTCATTATGGCTTTTATTGTTGTAGTCTTTCCTGCTCCATTTGGCCCTATTAATCCCATTACAAAACCTTTAGGAATATTAAAGCTTACATCTTTCAAAGAAAATCCTTTATAATTTTTACTTATATTTTTTATTTCAAGTACATTTTCCATATAAACCTTCCTCCTTAAACCTATCCCTTATCTTTATAATTCCTTTAAAGTTTTAAGCATTCCAACTAAATCATTAAAATTTAGTCCTATGCTATTTGCAATATCAATTGCTTCTCCTAATTTTTCTTCTATTTCTCTAAGCTTTTCTTCCATTAAAAGTTCTTTATTTTGCTCTGCCACATAAGATCCCTTACCAGGTAAAGTGTATATAAAACCATCTCTTTCAAGTTCTTCATAAGCTCTCTTAGTTGTAATTACACTTACTCTAAGCTCAGAAGCTAAGCTTCTTATTGACGGCAATGCTGAATTTTCCTTTAAATCTCCAGATAAAATCTCATTTTTTATAGCTTTAGCTATTTGTTCATATATGGGTACCCCTGAAGTGTTTGAAACTACTATATTCAAAAACTCACCTCTTTCTATGTATATACTGTATATATTCTATATATACAGTATATACACCATTTTCATATAGTGTCAATATATTTTCATTATTTAATTTTTTATCTTTAAAATCATCTTTACTTAAAACCTTATAAAATAAAAGCTACGTATAAAAAATCCTTTTTTAATACATAGCTAAAATTAATTTAAAGTTTTTACTATTAAGATATTAGAATAAGGGACAAAAAAAGAGGTGCACATAAATGTGCACCTCTTAGGTTTATATAATTATTTATTTTCTTCTATTAATTCTTCGATTTTACATTTGCATCTAGCACCACAACAAGCACCAGTTCCTGCTCCTGTTTTTTCTCCTACTTCTTCAAAAGAAAGAGCTCCGTTCTTTACTGCCTCAACTATTTTTTCTTCTGAAACACCTTTACATAAACAAACATTTGACATAATAAAATTCTCCTCTCGTTTTACCTGAATATTATATATTACTTATCTCTAAATTCATCATTACTATTAATTAATAATCTTTATTGTTTAAATAGATAATAACAGATAAAAACTCTTCTTGCACATGCTAAATTCTTTTATTTTTCATCTTTAAAAGCTATTATATCAAATTAAATCTATATTTCTTTATTATACTAAGGCTTTCTCTTTAAACACTTCAATTCCTATTCTATCAATAAAATCTCCTAATTTTTCTCCAGCCTCAGCTTCCCCTTTATAAACCTCAAAGATTTTATCAACTATTCTTAAAGCTTCCTTTTCATCTACATCCTTTATAAGTATGTCTGCCATTCTTGGATTATGACCTGCTGACCCTCCTGCCGTTACTAAAAATCCTGTTTTATCAGCTATAACTCCAACATCCTTTGAATAAACACTTCCACAGGCATTTCTACAGCCTGCTACTCCGATTTTAGTTCTACATGGCATATCCATATGCTTATATTTATTTAATAATTTCATACCTGTGCCTATGGTATTAAATTTTGATCTCTTACAAAAACCAGCTGGACACATTTCCACATTTTTTACTGAGTTTTGTTTTTTAACAGCAGGCTCCATTCCTAGTTCATCCCATATTTTAGGCAAATCTTCTCCCTTAAGATTTGTTATTAAGAGCCTTTGACCTGATGTAATTTTAATTACCCCATTATACTTTTTAGTTACCTTTGCAATTTTTTCTAATTGCTCTGGAGTAATAAATCCTCCTGGAATATGAGGAGTTATTCCAAAAGTTCTTTTTCCTCCTCTAACCTTTTGTAAGTTTCCATAATGAGTTCCGCTAACCATTTTAGGTATTCCAATTCCTATACCATCCATCCTTAAAAATTCCTCCTATATATTAAATGTAAAGATTTCAATTTATAAATTAATTTTAGTATACACTAAAAAATATTTTTCAGAAGTAACTTAGGTTACTAAAATAATATCAATTAAAAACTAAAGTTTTCCAAAATATATTTAACTATATTAGATAGTCCCTTACTAACCTAATATTAATTTAAAAATAAAAGGTATGAATGAAAATAAATTTTAATAAAACTTATTTTTAATTCACACCTTTTATTTTTCACCAATCTCTTCATATATACTATTTTAATTTATAAAGCTAACACCTTAATTCATTAATGGGAGCTGCTTTTATTATTTTTCCTTCTTTTAACTCTATAAATTTATTTGCTAAAGCCTTTGCATCACTTCTATCATGAGTTACAAATATAGATGTAATTCCAGCTTTTATAAGAATCTCTTTTATTTCCCCTCTTATTTTTTCTTGAAGATCTGCATCTAAGTTTGAAAAAGGTTCATCTAATAAAAGTACTGATGGCTTTGGTGCTATAGCTCTCGCTATGGCTACCCTTTGCTGCTGTCCTCCACTTAATTCATAAGGATATTTATCTTTATGTTCCACTAAATTAACAAGTTTAAGCATATCCATAGCTATTTTTTCTTTTTCTTCCTTATTTTTGCCTTTTAGTCCAAACTGAATGTTTTTTTTCACAGTCATATGAGGAAATAAAGCATAGTCTTGAAAGACCATTCCAACTCCTCTTTTTTCAGGCTCAACAAAATTATTATCTGAAAAAACTATTTTCCCACCAATTTTAATTTCTCCTTTATATGACTCTTCTAAACCAGCAATTATTCTAAGTATTGTACTTTTTCCGCTTCCACTTTCACCTAGAATAGATAATATCTCTCCCTTTTCTAAGCTCATATTAAAATTATCTATAATATCATTCTTAGACTTAGGATATTTAAAATATAATTCTTTTATTTCAATAAACATTACTAATCCTCCTTGTCAGCAACTTTATATAAGAAATATATAGCCACAAAACTAACAAAAACTATTATTAGAGATGGTATTGCTGACTCAGGTATCATCTCATCATTGGCATACTCAAATACCTTTGTTGATAAAGTATAAAAGTTAAATGGTCTTAAAGTTAAAACCAAAGGTAATTCCTTTATAATATCAACAAAAGTTAAAGCAAAAGCTCCTAAAATAGCAGGTTTTAACATATGTATATCCACTTTAAAGAATGTTTTAGTAACCCCATATCCTAAAGTTCTTGAAGCTTCAGTAAATTTATTACCTATCTTTTCAAAGCCACCCTCTATATTTTGATATCCTATTGCTAAAAATCTTATTACATACGCAAATACCAACATTATTATACTTGTACTTAAGGCTAATCCTTTTATTTTATTATCAATATCTACAAAAAATAAGATCATAGTTATGGCAACTACAGCCCCAGGAATGGAATATCCTATTAAAGTTACTTTTGCATATATTTTTGATAATAATCCACTTCTAGTTCTTACATAGTTTGCTACTATTAAAGCCATTATAACTATAAGTAAACTACATCCAGAGGCAAGTATTACTGAATTAAATATCATACTTAAAAATTGACTATAATAGATATTTTTATAGCTAGCAATTGCCCAAGCTATCATTTGAAGTACTGGTATAAGAAATCCTAGTGAAAATATTATTAAAACATATAATGTAACTATAAATTTATTAAAGCCTTTAAGATTTTTTCTCTTTATTGGTCTAACCTTTGTATTAGTAAAACTATATTTTTTTCTTCCTCTTAAGGCCTTTTCTGACGAAATAATTATAAATACTACTACCATAAGTATTCCTGCTAATCTTATGGCTGAATCCACATCCCCTAAGGATATCCAACTTTTAAATATAGCTGTACTAAATGTTTGTACACCTAAATATGATACAACTCCATAATCACTTAAAACTTCTAAGGCTATTAAGGTTGAGCCTGCTACTATAGCTCCCCTACTTACAGGTATGATAACTCTAAAGAATATTCCTATTGCACTGCTTCCTAAAAGTCTTGCACTTTCTATTAATCCTGCCGATTGTTTTTCTAAAAATGTCATTGTAACCATATAAACATATGGGAATAAAAACAATGTAAATATAAAAATAGCTCCCTCAATAGACATAATATCAAAGTATTTTTGATTTAATTCTACCCCTAAAATATTTCTAAAAAATCTCTGTATAACTCCAGTATAGCTAACCATCCCTGAATATGTATATGCTCCTATATATGGTGGTATAGCTAATGGAAGTATTAAAGCCCATCTAAAAAATTTCCTAAATGGAAAATCATAGGCAGATATAAGCCAAGCTAAAGTTACCCCTATTATTATGCTTAATAAAACAGTAAAAAAGACTACTATTATAGATGTAACTATATAATCCTTTAATAAATATTCTTTTATGTGATACCATGTTTTGTTTGGTTTTTGAAATAAATGAATAATTATATCTATATTAGGAAGTACAATCATCAAACTGATGATTGTACTTAAAAGTGCCCACCCATTAAATTTAATTTTTTTCATTATTTCCATCCTACTTGATCAAAAATTAATGTAGCCTCTTGTTTTGATTCTCCTAAAGTTTCATAGTTTAAATTTTGAACTGTAAAGTCTCCCCATGATTTTTGTAATTCACTCTTACCAACTTTAGTATTTAAAGCAAACTCTCCATTTTCGTCAACATATGCTTTTTGTGCTTTTTCTTCAGTTAAATATTCTAATAATGCTACTGCATTTTCTTCATTTTTAGCATTCTTTGTAACTGCTCCAAAGCTTAAATTTAAATGAGTATTTTCTGGGAATAAAACTCCTATTTCCTTACCAACTTTAGCTTCTTCTGCATCTGATGAAGATATCATCTTTGCAATATAGTATGAGTTCATTATTCCAACATCACCTATTCCAGCCATAATAGCTTTAGCCTGATCTCTATCATTTCCTTCTGGTGTTCTAGCAAAATTATTAACAATACCTTGAGCCCATTCTTTTGCCTTGTCAGCCCCATCTAATTGAATGAAAGATGAAAGTAAAGCATTATTATATGATGAACTTGAACTTCTTGTTAATACTTTTCCTTTAAATTCATCCTTAGTTAAATCATTATATGTTTTTATTGTTTCTGGATTTACCTTTTCCTTATTATAAACAATGATTCTTGCTCTTGAAGTTAATCCAACCCAGTTTTTCCCTCTATATTCTGAAGGTATATTTTCATTTATTTTTTCTGATGATATATCCTTTATTAAATCTTTCTCATTAAGTTGAGCTATATTTTCTGCTCCAACAGTTAAAAATACATCAGCAGATGTATTATCTCCTTCTCTTGCCATTCTCTCAATTAGCTCATCACTTTTTCCATCAACTAAATTTACTTTTATCCCTGTATCAGATTCAAAATCTTTAAATAATTGCTTATCTATATCATAATGTCTTGATGAATAAACATTAACAACTTTCTCTCCTGATCCAGTTTCTTCTGCCTTAGCTTCCTGATTTTTTTGTCCACATCCAGCTAAAACTCCCATAGATACTAAAGCAGTTAATGTTAAGGCTAATATTTTTTTTCTTTTTAACATTTTCTTTTCCCCCTTAAATTTACAAATAATTAAGTTATTTTTTTATAACAACTTAAAAAATTCACTTTATCTTTATGTATATTTAATAAATTTAAAAACCTCAAAATAATGATATCGGTTATCATTTCTAAAGTCAATGATTTTTAATATTATTAAATAATTATTTTCATTTAATACACATTATCATTTCTTTTCATTAACATTATATGCTTTACTAAATTAATCCCCTTTCTAAATTTAACAAACTTAAAGGGCAATGAACTTATTAGCTCATTGCCCTATTATTTATAATTTTAATTGTTTAATATAACATCTGAATTGAAACTAGTTGAATTATTTAAATAAATTTTTAGTTTTTCAATTCTCTTCTTATTTGTTTTACAAACTTGGAAAGAAAGATTGTCATATTCAACCATTTGATTTTCACTTTGCGGAATATTTCCTATTAAGTTAACAACAAAACCACCAATAGTCTCTATATTTTGACTTTCAAGATTTAGGTTTAAATAATCATTTAGCTTATCTAATGTTAATAAACCATCAACTACATAGGTATTATTATCTATTTTATCTATATAGTTCTCTGAATCGTCATACTCATCTAATATATCACCCATAACTTCTTCAATTAAGTCTTCTATAGTAACAATTCCAGAAAAACCACCATATTCATCTATTATTACAGCCATATGTTGCTTACTATCTTGAAGTTCTTTAAACAAATCATCTATAGCTTTATTTTCAATAACAAAGTAAGCTGGGCGTATTAATTGATCTAATTTAATGTTATCTACTCCAACCTTTACAACGGCTTCAAAGAAGTCTTTTAAATAAAGTATTCCTACTATATTATCCCTAGTTTCATTATAAACAGGAACTCTTGAAAATTGCTCACTTATAAGTTTCTTAGCAATTGTTTCATTTGGAGTTGTTGATTTTATAGCAAAGACTTCTCCCCTAGGAGTCATAACTTCTTTAACAACTTTATGATCAAATTCAAATATATTATCTAACATATCTTTTTCAGCTTTATCAATTACACCACTCTCTTGTCCAATACTTATCATGGATTTTATTTCATCCTTAGACACAGTTTCTTTGTCTTCAGACTTATTTAAACCTAATATTTTTATAAATAAGTTTGTTGAAGCTGAAAGAATCTTTACAAATGGTGTTGATATTTTAGAAATAACATTGATTGGTCTTATAGCCATTAAAGCAATTTCTTCTGGCTTTTGTAATGCAATTCTCTTTGGAAGTAATTCTCCAAACACTAAAGTTATATAAGACAAAAGCACAGTTATAAGTATAACTGATATCTCATTACCATAAGGAATATTTAGCTTGTACATGAATTGCGCTAGAGTTTCTGAAATGCTAGTGGCTGCTGATGCACTGGCAAAAAATCCTGCAAATGTTATTCCTATTTGAATAGTAGATAAGAAGTTGCCAGGTGATTTTAAAACCTTTTTTAATAAAAGGGCTTTTTTGTTCCCTTTCTCTGCAAGCATCTTTATCTTAGATTTATTTACAGATACCATTGCCATCTCTGCAGCTGCAAAGAACGCATTAATTAAGATAAGAACTAATATTAGAATAATTTTTGGTAAAATACTGGGACTCGGGTCCATTCTTTAACTCCTCCTCTAAAAAAATGAATTTTCTTCTTTATCTTATAGATTAATTTGAAATAAAATGTCATATAAGATAACCAATTTTAGACCATAATACCACACTGGTACCTTTTATTCAATTATATAATATGCACAATTTAGCCTAAATTATACTAAATAAATAATTTAAGTCACTTATATTATTTATTACATATATTTGAAAAATAATACTATAATATTTAACTTTTATTATCTTTTCTACATATGATAAAGAAAGCAAATATAAGCTTTAATATTAAGTAAGGTGATTTATTGTGAAAGAAAATTTGAATCTTTTTAAATTTCTTTTTGGAACAACGATTCTTTTATGTGGTTTAAGCAAAGATATAATCTTAAATTCCATAAGATATACAAAAACAACTTTGAAAGCTAAACTTCGCAAAGGTAAATAAAATAGGTTTCTGTAAGATAAATATATTAACTAATAATTATTATTGATTTTTTTGTACTATATAGTATAATTTAATTAAACGATATGAATAATTTATTGGGAGGTATGGATTATGAGTTTAGCAAAATTAATAGATGAAAAAAGAAAAGCTAAGGCTAGAGCTGAAAGAAATAAAAAAGCTAAAGTTGCTGTAACTGGAGCTGCCGTTGGTACATTAGCTGGAGTATTAGGTGGTTTACTATTTGCTCCTAAATCTGGAAAAGAAACAAGAAATGATATAAAAGAGGGTTCAAAAAAGGCTGCTCAAAAATTAAATGATAAAAGTGTTGAATTAAAAGAAAATTTAAATACACAAGTTGCAAAAGGAAAAGAAAATATTTCTGATGCAAAAAGTAAAATAAAAGACTATCTTAATAGTAAAAAATGCAAAAACATTGAAGAGGCTGTAGAAGAAAACTTAAATGTTCCTGTTGAGGTTGCAGATGAAGCTACTTCTTTAGAAACTGAAGAAGTTAAAGAATCTAACTAATAATTATGTATATAGATTTAAATTTTATTTACCTATTATTAGCTCTATTAGGTTGTGTGGCTATTGTTTATTTGATACTGACATTAAACAAAGTTTTAAAGTTAGTATCAAATATAAATAGTCTCTTAGATCAAAATAAGGACAACCTTACTAAGACTATTAACGATTTACCTGCAATAGCTAATAATGTGAATGATGCTTGTCAAAACATTAAGGATATATCTGATGTTGCAACTGAAACTACAGCTGACTTAATTGTTGCTAAAGAAAATATAGAATCTAATGTTGAAACAGTTAAAGAAATTGCTAAGATAATTAATCAAGTTTTCTTTAAAAAATAAAAAAACTCATTCCAATCTAAATCTTTTAAGATTTTTTTGGAATGAGTTTTTTTATTATACTCTTTCAAAACCTAAATTTTCAAAAATTCCTATAGATTTATCATTATAAGCTTCTAAATTTATTCTAGTTGCCCCTTCTACATCATCAACCATTTTATATGCCTTTGATATAAGAAGTTTACCTAAACCCATCTCTTGATATTTAGGAAGAAGTGCTAAATATTTAATTTCTTGAACTCCCTCTTCTTCTGAAAGGCTTGGAACAATCATTATGGTTCCAATTCTCTCTCCATTCTCATTTTCAAGAAATACGCAACGATTTTTAAAATTTCCTTTTAAGCTATTTTCCTCTTTAAAAATCCTTCTAATTGCTAATTGATAATCTTTAAAAACACCTGCTGAATATTGAATATACGCCCAGTTGTTCTCATCACCAATTCTAAAATCAGTAAATCTATATCCATCAGGCAGGGAAGTACTATAAATTTTTTCTAGTTTATTCTTTGCTACTGAAGATTTTTTACTATTTTCTTGACTCTCCATTTTCAATCCTCCCTATAAAGCTTTATATTAAGGTTTTAGCATATTCCTATTTCTCTTATAATTTTAACCAATAATTTCATTTTATTAGTTACAACAATATTATTTTATATAACTACTTATACTAAATTATAGAATTCTTTTTGTAATATTTCTAGTAACTTATTATTCATTTCCCTCCATTAATGCTCATATTAGATGTATATATCCAATATAACCAACAATAATATATTAGATAAAAAATAAGCCATATCAAAACCTTTAAATAAAAGTTTTAATATGACTTTAATATTTTTCTATATCTTAAACCATTTCCGAAATTAAGATAAATCTACATTTAACTAAAAATCAAAATTCACCTAAAACATAGCCCAATATTTAATATAATGTTTTCCCCGTGGAATCAATATATGAATATGTTCCATCCTTGTCTACTAAAATAACATCCTTTGATATAACTCTTATATCATTGTACTCCTCTTTTAAAATTACACTTCCGTCCTCATTAAGCAAACCTTTTTTTCCCTCTTGATTGATAGAAACTATTAATCCACTTGGATAAACTTCTAAAGCTGAGTAATCTTTCTTTTCAAGATTTTTAATTTCTTCCCCCTTAGTGTTTATAACAGACATATATTTTGATTCTCCATCTAATATATTAACCACTGCTAATCCACTATCACTAAATCCATTTATAGATACTTTATTCTCAAAGTTTATATTAGTTTCTACTTCCTTACCATCTTTATCAATTATTATATGCTTATCATCTTTTCTAGCAAAAGCAACACCTTCATTCATTGCTGTTACACCATCAAAGTCTGGCATTATTGCCCAAGCTCCCTCTTTATTTAAAAATCCTATTCCAGACTCATCTAATCTTGCTGGAGCTACCCCCTCGTTCATAGATCCAACATAGAAATATTCTATTGGCACTATAATTTCTCCCTTTTCATTAAGTGCTCCGCAAAGATTACCCTTTGATACAGGAATAAATCCCTCATTTATAGCTCCTATAGATGTATACTCACAAGGAATTATTTCATTTCCCTCAGCATTTAAAAGTCCATACATTTTATTCTTTTGAACTAATATATATCCCTCTCCAATATCCTTTATGATTTCATCATATCTTCCTGGTTCTACAATAACTTCACCCTTAGTATTTAGTATTCCAGTAGTTTTTAAAGTCTTACCAGATTGAGCTAAGCTTTCAATTGCTTCTGTAGTATTTTCATTAGTTAAGATTTCATTAGCTAGCTTTTCATATTTTATAAGATTATTATTTAAAGGTGATAATACACCATCTTCTTTTTCTACTAAAGTTTTACCCTTCTGATTTATTATCTTGTAAGTATTTCCCTCTTTAACTCCGGCCATTCCATAAGAAAACTCACTACCTTTATCAAACTTAAACCCTATAGATTTTTTTCCCTTTTTATCTATATAACCAACTTTGCCTTCATATCCTTTTTCCATAAATATTTCTCCGTCTTCAGTGACTCCAAACATACCTGGCTTAGAATTACTTAAAGACCTTGAAGATTTATCTTCTGTTACAATATAAAGTTCATTATCTATATCTTCCTTTGCACTATTTGTACCACATTCTGTTAATACTGAAGTGCATAATATGGTAGCCATAGCCATGAAGCAAATATTTTTTAGTCTCATACTAAAATTCCCCCCTTTAAATATCTACTTATTATTAATTAAACACTCTCCTTTATTTTCCTCTTAAAATATTACATAAGATATTTTATGTAAAGTTATATTTATAAACATATTTTCTTTTTTCTTTTGTCCCCAACATATATCCATGATTATTTATTAAAAAGTTTAATGTAAGATGATTAAAAGTTTCAAAAGAATCAATATTGCATATATGCCCACAATTTTTTAGTACTACAATATCTTCTTCTGGCACAAACTTTTTTATAGTAGGAAGAAAAACATGGTCTTGATCTCCCATAATAAAAATTTTCTTTACATTGTTCTTTACATATTTATAATTTTCTAGATGTTCCCTCATAAGCTCAACCCATCTAAAACATTCATTTTTATCCAACTTTTCAGCAGCCTTTAAAAATATATTTCTTGAAAGCTTATGATTTTTACATGGCATCGACATATAAGCTACAATTTTATAAAAGATTTCCCTTGGAATAATATTCTTAGTAAATAAGGCTAAATTCAAGAAAAATTTAGACTTTAAGTTCATACCTACAATTCCTCCCCCTAATATCATAGAAGAAACTCTATTAGGGAAATATTTTTCAAATTGCATTCCAACTATAGTACCAAGTGATATACCTAATACGTTTACTTTTTCTATATTTAACTTATCTATTATCTCTACAATATCTTCACAAATGTATTTAAAAGATATTTCACCTTTAGTTTTTTTCATATTTTTCAAAGTGTAATTTTGTGAATTTCCATGGCCATGAAGGTCTACTAAAAGCAAGTTATAATTTTCTGACAGCACATCTATTTGCTTTTTAAATATATTTAAATTTCCACCTATTCCATGAAGCATCAGAATCCATTCTTTATCTTTATGGAGATATTTATTATTTACTACTTTATAATATAGCATTTATATTGCACTCCTTAATATTCTGATTTAAAAACTTTCACATTCATCTTATGAGTTAATAGCTTAATCTCTTTAGCAGAAAAATTTTAAGTCATATATTTTTAGGGATATCAAAATAAAGTTTTATTATTAACTTTTGATACAGTCCCTTTTAAAGCTATTTTAAATTACGTCTAATTATGTTTCTTAAATTCTATCACCTTTTCATGCACTATATTCTACTGTCTATGGATATTTGAATAAAATTTTACACAGCATTAACATTGTTTAAACCTAAGCAATATTACCTTATTGTAATCAAGGTTATTTCTGGTCTATTCATAATTCTCATTTTAAAAAAATCATTTCCAAGCCCTCTACTTAAAATCATAGATGAATCTTTTTCTATGAAAATCCCCTTTTTTCTCTCCATTAAGTTATTAAATATATATCTATTTATGGCTCTAGTATATCCTGAAAAAGTAATGTCACTTCCCCACTTTACATAGGCCTCAAAATTTATTACATCATTTGCTAGCACAATATTAAATTCACTTCTATTTGGATTCCCTAATTTATTTACTACCTCTTCTTTTGAGAATATATTTTCCTTCTTACATCCTCCTTTAAAAGAAAAAGACTTTATTTCATCTTCTATGTAAATTCCATAAATATTTAATTTATCTTCCTTTTTTATAAGTGAAACCTTACTATTATTTAAAAGTATCACCCCTATATCCGTTAACCCCTTTAAATAATCTCTATATTTCTCATATTTTTTCCCACTTAAATTTTTGCATCCTTCTATAGAATAATAAATTGGATAAAAGCTTCTTAACTTCTTGCATAATTCAAGAAAAACAAAATCCTTATCTAAGGATGAAGTTAACATATTTCCAGTTGTAACAATAATATCTGGCTTTAAAGAATTTATTTTTTCTATAAGTCTATAATTTTCACTTCCAAAGGTTTTTCCATATAAATTATTTAAATGTAAAATCTTAAATCCTCTAAAGGCCTTAGGAGTTTTTCTAGTAAATAATTCATATTCATTTATAAAAATACTATTATTTTCATAAAATAAATAAGTGGTAGCAGCAATTCCTAAAATTGAAGTTATCTTTGCCAAATCTGAAATCTCATTCATATGAATACTAATCCTTTAAATTTTTGCTCTTATATTTTATATATGAATATAAAAATATAATTAAAACTCTCAAACCAATTTACTTTTATTTCTTTTATTTCCAAATATTGGTTTTTGTGATATTATTATTTTAAGATAGGAGGTGTCCTTGTTGCAAATTTAGTTAAATTTAATTAAATATAGTACCTAAGGCAACATAATATATTTATGAATTTATTATCTGAAAGAAATATATCTACCTTAAATAAAAAATCATACTTAAAAATAAAAAATTTAATAATTTTTTGTGTAATAGTTTTTTTAGGCTCTTATTTTTTGACCAATTACCTAATTTTCAAAGCTTATATTCCTACTGGTTCTATGAGACCTACAATAATGGAAGAAGATGAAGTAATTGTGAGTAAAATTTACACTAGTATAAATAGAGGGGATATCTTTGTATTCAGTCATGAATCCTCCGAAGAATTGCTTATAAAAAGAGTTGTTGGTCTTCCTGGCGAAAAAGTTGAAGTAAAAGATGGGCTTTTATATGTAAATGATGTTTTTATTGATGAACCTTATGTGAAAAATAATGAATCAATGAATAAAACTTTTTATGTTCCTGAAGGAAACTACCTATTTTTTGGTGATAATAGAGCAAGATCAGAAGATGCACGAAGATGGGAAAACCCCTATGTTCCTAAAAAAAATTTAGATGGGAAAGCTCTTTTTACTGTATATCCTAAAGACAGAATTGGATTTTTAAAATAAATCTCTATTTTAAGCTATTGTTGATTTTCAATTAACAAGCTTAGTTAAAAATCAACAATAACTTAAAACATCTCTAAAACTTTCATCTTACTTTTCATTTATAAAAACAACAGTCATATAAATTGCATATATACTTAAACCCAGCATTAATGCAGTAAAGACTGACATCAACATTTTCATCCAATATATATAAGATGAATTTTTTTCTAAGCTTTCATTTACTCCCTCTTTTATATCTTCAATACATTGATTTACTTCTCTTTTTTCATCTTCATTAAGTTTTGCTCCACTTTTTTCATGATTTTTTGATAAAACATATTTTTGAATATCTGGTAAAACCTCTTCCATATTATACCCCTTAGTATTTGCTAAAACATCTAAAGTCATCATTTCTTCTGGAGTTAAAGAATTATATTTATAATAAATATTAGGAACTCCTGTTAATTTCTTTTCCTTAATATAGTCTCTATATACCTTACCTCTTTTAACAACTTTAGAATTTATATCCCAACTTGAATTTAGATAATAAAGATCATAAACTCTAAAAGTTATAGGTACTAATATTAAAAGTAATAAAAATATTCTTGCTAATACGCCAAATTTTTTATTTACCATAATAACGCCTCCAAAAAATTTCATATATAACAAAAAGTCCTATAAGCTAAGGGATACTTATAGGACAAATGCATATATATATGAAATATAGGGAAATTAGGTTTATGCTTTAACCTGTTAATATTATATTAACATACTGTTACTTATTATTCAAGTATTTTTTCAAAAATTAAACATTTTTTGATTCTAATTCCTATAAAAAAAGGAAGTTTTTTTATTTAAGCTTTCTTTGCTATATTTCACAAGTGAACTACTCTCCATTTATAGAAGTGGGAGCTTTTTGGTCAATATACCCAACGGTACAAGTTTTCCCAAGCTAACCCCGTCGCACCAACGATTTATACAAAACTAATATAGGACTAAAACCATATTTTAATATAGAAGATTATATGTTAGTTTATATGAGGACTTTGGAATCCTTCTCTCTTTACAGAATGTTTTTTTGCTGTTCTATTATGATTTTTTCCTTCTTCGCTAGTTATTGGAGTTTGAAAGTTACATTTCTCCATTCTTGCTACCTTATTATCTGGTTGACTATCCTTTGTCATAAATATATTCCTCCTTAGTTAGTTAAATTCAATTTTATTTTTCTCATAAAAAGAAAATATTATTATGGTAAATAATGAAATAACACTAATACAAGTCTTCTCTTTTAAATTATAAAATTAAGTTTTTCATGTATAATAAGTTTTTATATTTAAATTATTAGTATAATATCTTTATAAAAATCCACAAAATAATTAATTTTTAAGTAGAATATATTTTTCAAACAAATTTTATTTTAAACTATATTTATCTTTATAAAATATATCAGAAGAATCCTTATATACTCCAATTATTAATACTTCATCAAATCTTTTTAATTCCATTGCCTCCTGAGCTTCCATATCTAAGTTTTCTCCTTCTTCACATAAGTAAGCTATGGCATAAGCTTCTCTATCATTAAAGCTAACAGTATCTATTATAACTGGAAATTTAACTATATCCTCTCCTATTAACATATCTACTGACCTAAAGGCATCAGAAATATCCTTAGCACTTTCACCTCTATCTCTAGCCATATTTATAAACCAATTTTCATATTCCTCTATGGTCTTCTTTGGAACTTCAAAATCTTTTAAGGTTTTATCATTATTAAAATAAGTTTTTAAATCTTCTTTCTTTATTTTCGTATTACTATTTCTAAACTGCTTATACTTATCTTTCGATTGTATTGTTATATCTCTTTTCTCATTTTCTTCAACTTCAATTTCATTATCAATAAAATTTATGGCAATCTCATTTCCTTGTGCTCCACAAGCTATTAAGTTACATACTAAGATTATATTTATTAAAATTAGGCTTACCTTTTTCATAAATTCACCTCAGTATATTTTTACCTTTTTCTCCAAACTCTATTCAAATAAAACCCTAAACAATAAAACTCTGAAAATAATAAAAAGCTGTATAAAAATAAATTATAATAAAACTTATAAATAATATGAAGAGAATATCTGAATAAGCTTTAGAATTTAAGCTATTACGTAGAAGATTTTACGTTAAGAAGCGAAACTGTTTGACCGAAGGGAGTTTTTCGCTTTAGTAAAATCTTCGGAGTAATTGCTATAAATTCTTAGCGAAATTCAGTAATTCTCGGAATTTATTTATAAGTTTTATAGTTATTTTTTATACAGCTTATTAAAATCTATAAATATATATTTAACTTAATTAGAGGATTATTAAGAGTAATAAAATTTTATATTTTAAACAACACTGGAGATAGTATTAAAGAGTATAACTCTTTAAAATAACCACTAATTAAGTTAAAACAAGCAAATTTATTATTTTTTATTTATAACTTTCTCATATATAAAGTGTGAGAATAATGAGTTTGACCATGCAAACCAATCTCTTGTAAACTTAGCTGGATCATCTACATGGAAACCTTCATGCATGTATCCAGTCCCTGCATCAGTTTCTTTTAATAATTTAATTAACTGATCTATTTCCTCTTGATTATTTGTTGTTAATCCTTGCATTGATAAAGCTATGTGCCAAATATACTGGTCTGGAGTATGTGGACTTCCAATTCCTTTAGCAGCTTTTCCTTCAAAGAAGAATCTATTATTTTTGCTCAAAATAAATTTTCTAGTATTTTGATAAACTTCATCTTCAATTCCTTTGTACTCTAAGTAAGGAATTGATAGGAGGCTTGGTACGTTAGCATCATCCATAAAGTTATAGTTCCCCATACCATCAGTTTCATATGCATAAACTTCTCCAAATCCTTCTTTATAAACTTTTCCATGCTTTTCTATAGCATTATCTATTTCTTCTCTTAAACTATCAGCTTTTTCCTTAAGCTCTTCATCCTTATAAACTTTTTCTGCAATTTCTGAAATGTATCTTAAGGCAACTACAGCGAACATGTTTGCTGGAATTAAGTATCCATATTCACACGCATCATCACTTGGTCTAAATCCTGACCATGTCATTCCTGTATAAGTAACTGGAGTTCCTAATCCTTTATGGCTTAAAGTGTCAGTTACTGAACAATTTAATCTTTGGAAGCTATAATCTGATTTTTCTCTATGATATTGCTCCACTCTCCAAAGATCTATTATCATATTGAAAGCTTTTTTGATATCATCATTAAAGAAAGTTT
Organism: Clostridium sp. UMB9555A; assembly: GCF_030222355.1. Classification (NCBI taxonomy): domain Bacteria; kingdom Bacillati; phylum Bacillota; class Clostridia; order Eubacteriales; family Clostridiaceae; genus Clostridium; species Clostridium sp. UMB9555A. Next base: position 224,241 of record NZ_JASORQ010000003.1, read on the forward strand.
CATCGCCAGATTCTTTCCAATACTTATGTATTAATCTAACTGGATAACATAGTGAATCTATTTCATACTTTCTTTCCCAAACCCAAGGACTATCCTTAGTTATATCATTGTCCCATTTTTGTCCGTTAGGCTCTTTATTAAAGGCATTTGCATATGGATCTATGAATATACATTTTACTTGTCTATTTATTAATCCAGTAAAAATAGCCTTTAATTCTGGATATTCCTTAACAAATGGTAAGTAATGTTCTACTTGAGAAGTGGAATCCCTAAGCCACATTGCAGGAATATCACCAGTAATTACAAAGGCATCTCCCTCTGAAACCTCTACAGTTGTATCCATTGTATTTATAAAGCAATTATAAAATAATTCTTGTAACTTCTTGTCCTCTATTTTAGCTGATAAATCTTTACCAATTTTTCTTACAATCTCTTTTAATTCGTTAGTTGATAAACTCATTTTCTTTACCCCCAAGTTCAAATATTTATTATTTAGTTATTTCCTAAATTAAAACTAAATTTTAATTAAATGTGCTTCTTAAGTTATAATTAAAAACTAAGTAATTTTTTAATAAACACTAATTAAAAACTAAATTTATTTAACTTCTATGCTTTACTATTTAACTAAAAGTTGACTTAATTTTATAGAATTCCTAAGCAACTTCAGATACATTGTATACCATTTCATCATTGTAATAAATATACTTTTTTAAAGTTCTTTATGTTTCTAAAATTTATCACTTAAATCTAGAAACTAGACAAGTTCAGAATAAACAACTTATAAATAAATTACTGAATTTCGCTAAGAATTTATAGCAATTACTCCGAAGATTTTACTAAAGCGGAAAACTCCCTTAGGTCAAACAGTTTCGCTTCTTAAGGTAAAATATTCTACGTAATAGCTTAAATTCTAGAGCTTATTTAGATATTCTCTTCATACTATTTATAAGTTTTATACACATCAGTTAAAAAAATATGTTTTTTGTATAAAACTATATTACAATTTTTAAATAACTATTTTAATCAAAAACACCAAAACAAGTAAAGTAAAATAATTTTCTGTATTATAATAGAATTAAAACTTTATTATATTATTAAGTACATATAAATTGGAGAAATACTATGAAACTAAAATATAAATACAATATAAAAAAAGGATTTAATATATGTTATCTTTCACTAGTTTGTTTTTGTCTCACTTTAATTATTATTAGATGGATTAATAGTTTTGATAGCAACATTGTATTCATTAATAACACTATTACTTCACATATATCAAACTTTTCCTTAAGTATTCTTTTTTACTTGTTTTATGGTTATATTATTATCTTATTTGATGTTAAATTTCGATATGTAATTGCATTAGGTATAAGTTTAATTTTAGGAAATTTTATATATGAATTATTTTTAAGTATTATAAACACGAAGGATATTATTGATGCTATATACGGGTTAGCAGGATGTTTATTATCCTTTGTATACTTAGCATTATTAAAGAAATATGGATTGATTTTAAACGAATAAAAAAATAAATAATATACTAATCTATACTTTAATTCAAGAACAATTTTAATAAATAACAAAATAAAAGGACCAATAAATCATTGGTCCTTTTTAAATATCTTATTTTCAATATTTGTACACTTAAACTATCAAGTAAATTATAACTTTTTAGCTATTAAAAACTTTATTTTTATTCCTTGTTTTGAGAACATTTCTTCATGCTCTGTTACTACATTATATTCATATCCACTATTATGTAGATCACGAGTTATGTAAGTTATCTCAAAATTACACTCTTTAAAATACTCTAAAGATTCTTCAAAAAGCTCATCATCATCAGTTTTAAAATGAATTTCTCCACCATCAACTAAGAAATCTCTATATTTTGTTAACTGTCTTGTGTGAGTTAATCTTCTCTTCTTGTGTCTATCTTTAGGCCATGGATTACAGAAGTTTATATAAATTCTTTCTATCTTGTCATTGCTATCTAATATAGTATCTATTAAAGCAATCTCTTGAGGCATTAATTTAACATTATCTAAAGGTTGATTTTTCTCCTCATATGCTTTTTCTATATTTCTTTTAGCTAAAACAAGAACTTCATCTTTTATATCTATTGCTATATAGTTTATGTTTGGATGGTCAGAACCATGTACAGCCATAAATGTTCCTTTTCCACATCCTAATTCTAAATATATTGGGTTTTCTGTATTTTTAAAAGTATTTTTCCAATTACCTTTATTCTCTTTTGGATTAGCTACAAAGAAGTCACATGCTTCTAATTCTGGTCTAGCCCAAGGCTTTCTTCTCATTCTCATCTTAAAATCCACTCCATCCTTTAGTTTCAGAATTATTATACAGATTTATATGAAGTATATCAACCTTAGGCTTTTCCTAACCTATAAAAATTATATATCTAATTAAAATATTTCTTATATAATCTTAAAGAACTCCTTTGGAATATAATTTATAAACTGACTTATTTCATTTCTATGTCCATATTTCCCTTGAGAATTATATGTTATAACTAACCTTTTCTTTGCACGAGTTATTGCCACATAAAATACTCTTTTTTCTTCTGATAGATTTCCTTCTTTAATAGACATATAAGAAGGAAATGTATTATTTTGAATACCTGCTAAAAATACAGTATCAAACTCTAAGCCCTTTGCTTGGTGCACAGTTATTATTGGTATTCTAGGCTTTTTAGTTCTATTTATTATTAAAGATTCTAACTCTCCATTAGAAAGGCCTGTTATTCTTATAATATCTAACAAGGCATCTCTATTTCCTTTGCTCTTATCATCTAAATCTCTAAATAAAGCATATAAATCTCTTAATCTATTTAACTTTTCTTTGTTTTCATTTCCAGCATACATACTCTTAATATTAAAGCCATTCATTACACAGGCAACTAATTCGTAAGGTCTTTTACTTTCTGCTATTTTAAAAAGCTCATTTAGTTTCTTACTAATAGCCTTAAATACTTTTAGATGTTTTGACATTAAAGCCATTCTTTCCATTGAAGTTGGAATTATCTTTTCATTTATTGCCCTAACTAAAAGCTCACCTGTAGCAATAATATCATCCATAGCATCATGGCTTGGCTTATGTTTAGTATCATAAACATTACTTAGATTTTCTAACTTATAATTTATATTTCCAGGATAAAATCTTCTATATATATCTAAAGTATCATAAAAAGTTTTAAACTTAGGCTTTCCTAAATTATTTCTTTCAAGTTCACTACGTAGGATATTTATATCATATTGAACATTATGCCCAACTATTATAGAATCCTTAGAATACTCCACAAATTCCTTTAAAACTTTTTCTTTGTCTTCTCCAATACTTTGAAGCATTTCATCTGAAAAACCATGAACATAATAAGAATCCTTAACTGGTTTCTTGTTCTTTAAAAATTTTTCAAACTTATCTACTACTTCCCCCTTCTTATTTAATTTTATGGCTGCTATTTGAATTATCTCATCCTCTGTAACATCAATCCCTGTACTTTCCACATCAAAAACTATTATATTTTCTTTTTCAAATTCATTTATTAGTAGGGAAAATTTTTCTCCATATTCTAATACAAGAGGATCTATATAATCTGCTAATCTTATACCAACCTCTTTGTACTTATAAGATTCTATAGCCTCTAAGGTTCTCATACCAATTCCTGTTGGAAGTCTATTGACTATTCTTTTTAAACTTAGTGAATCATATCTATTAGCTATTAATTTTAAAAAGGCTAATATATCTTTAACTTCTTGTCTCCTAAAAAACTTAAATTGATCAACAAGTATAAACTCAAAATCTGCCCCCTCATATCCACCGATTTGATAAAGCTCTTCACTAAGTCCTATATTATAGTTATTATCCCTTGTAAGAACACATACTCTTTTTAAATCTTCACCATTTTTGCATAGCTTGTTTACATAATCAAAGATAAACCTAGCTTCTTCTCTTAATCCTCTAGTTTCCTTTAATAATATTTTCTCACCATCTTCTTTTGATTCTGCTAAAATACCATCCTTATACATAGTAGAAACTTTACTCGAAAAAGCATTGTTCAAAAATTCTAATGAAGCCTTATTTAAATTTTTAGTTGCCCTATAATTCTTAGAAAAAACAATTTCTATAGGATTATATTTCTCTTTAAATTTATTAAAAATCATCTCTGGGTCAGATCCACGCCAACTATATATGGTTTGAAAGAAATCTCCACATATAAGAACATTATTTCCTTCAAAAAGCTTCTCAATTATTGAATACTCTATAATGCTTGTATCTTGAACCTCATCTATATTTATATACTTAAATTTATTTTTAAGAGCCCTAACAACTTTTTCATCCTTAAATAATTCCTTAGTAAGTATTATTAAATCATTAAAGTCTAAAGCATGATCATCTCTAAGCCTAGAATCATATAGTGTTACTAATTCATGACCATGAAACTTAATATAATTTTTAAGGTTTAAATTTAAATTTCCTTTGTTAGTACAAACTTGATTTATTTTTTCTTCTCTAAATTTAAAAATTTCATCAATTACAGTTTTATATTCATCTAAAACTCTATCCTCTAAAGTTTCTATTCTTGCTCTCTCAACCTTTATAAAATCAATAACCTTTTGAATTTGCATATTAGTAGCCATTAAATTGCTTGTAGCATAGTAATAACTTAATTTACTTATAACTTCTCTACAATCATCTTCATCAAATATTGTGAAATCTGAAAAAATATCTGTATTTCTCTTTGCATAAGTTCTAACTACATCAAAACAAAAGCTATGAAAAGTTCTTATGGTTATATCCTTAGCCTCTCCCCCAACTATTTTCATTACCCTATCACTCATCTCTTTACATGCCTTATTTGTAAAAGTGATACATAAAATTTCTGAAGGCTTTGAATTTCCATTCTTTATTATGGAAGTGACTCTTTCTGCTAAGGTATTAGTTTTTCCTGTTCCAGCAGAGGCAAGCAAAATAATATTATTTTTTTGTTCATTTATAACCTTTTGTTGCTCTTCATTTAAATTAATCATACCAGCCTTCCTTTCCATATAAAATTGGCTAAAAGTTTTATTTATATGTTATTAATTGTGAACTACTCTCCACTTATAGAAGTGGGAGCTTCTTGGTCAATATACCTAGTGGCACAAGTTTCCCCAAGCTTATAGGGTAGTTCCTACCCCAATATAATATCTATTTATACTATCAATTTCTCTAAGTTTTTAGCTGCATTAATATCTCTATCGTGTTCTGCTCCGCACTTTGGACAAATCCAATTTCTAAGTGCTAGACTTTTTACATCACTATTTTTATATCCACATTCAGAACATAGTTGTGAACTAGCATAATTTGATAGAGCAACAACAATATTTCTTCCATACCATTTAGCCTTATATTCAAGCATCACTCTAAATTCATACCAACTAGCTTCTGATATTACTCTTGCTAACTTATGATTTTTTAACATATTACTTACTTTCAAATCTTCTATTGCTATTGATTGGTTTTCTCTAATAAGCTTTATAGATAATTTATGTAAGAAATCTTTCCTTTGATTGGCGATTTTATCATGTAGTTTAGCAACTTTTAATCTTGCTTTATATCGATTATTGCTTCCTTTTTGTTTTCTTGACAAATCTCTTTGTAATTTTATCAATCTTTTTTCTAATTTTCTTAAATATTTGGGATTATCAACTCTGTATCCATCTGAACAAACTACAAATTCTTTTAACCCAACATCAACACCTACTTTTTTATCAGTTTTAATCAATGTCATATTTTCAGTATCAACTAAAATAGAAATAAAGTATTTGTTACTTGGTGTTTTAGAAATAGTACAACTTTTAATTTTACCTATAAATTTTCTATGATATTTAATTTTAATCCTAGTTTTTAATTTAGGTATTTTTATATATCCATTGTCAATACTTACAGTTCCCTTTTGATTGTTAGTAGTGAAACTATGATAATTTGTCTTTTTAGACTTGAACTTTGGAAATCCGACAGATTTATCTCTAAAAAAATTCTTATAGGCTTTTTCTAAATTTTGCTGAACATTTGCTAACGCTAATGAATCAACTTCTTTTAGCCATTCAAATTCTTTCTTATATTGTGCTGGTGTATTCTTTAACATTTCACCAGTTTGTTTATAATACTCAATCTTATCATTAAGCATTTTATTATAAATAAATCTAGTGCATCCAAAAGTTTTAGCTAAATATTCTTTTTGTTCTGAATTAGGATATATCCTATACTTATAAGCTTTGAGCATTATTTCCTCCCCTGATTTTCATGTATTTTTTCACCACCTCAATATGATCCCCCCAATAGTTAACAAACAGTAGCTTCTACTCCAAAAATATTCTTTCCAAAGTTGTTTTCTTATACTTGGATATTCTTTTTTTATTAGTCTACTACTTGCAGATTTATAAGCATTTAGAAATTTTGATATTTCTGTAAGTCTGTTGGATATATAATCATTAATTACTTTTCTACGATATTTTATAACCAATAATAAGTAATATGACAACTTGAATACTGAATGATTATTAGTATCTAAATCCACTATATTCACTTCATTATATCATTTATTACTGATTATACTGTATTGTTCTCGTTGACTATCGTCAAGTGCTATCCATCTCCCACTTTAGAATCGGGAGAATTTCTCACAATTAGTTTAAAAATATAATGATTCCAAAATTTCATAACAAATTTTATAAAATGTAAAGCCATAATAAAATAAAAAAAAGGCGTGTATCAAAATAAGTTTTATTATATTTTGATACAACCCCTTTTTTATTATGAATTAAGTTTTGCTATTTCAAGCTCCTTTTCTCCTACACTTTCTTTTTTCTTAGAATAAACTAATTTATAAAGGACAATTCCACAAATTAATCCTATTACGCAAAGTGCTATCATTGATAAGAATATAAGATTATATCCCTTTATGCCTGGATGTGAATCAAGAAGTCCTCCATAGTAAGAGTTTATAAACATATCTGGTACATATCCTATAAATGAAACTATACCAGCTGCAATACCTGTATATTCTCTTGGAACCTTAACTTCATCAAGTGGTGCAAAGAAAACACCCTTCATTCCAAGTAAAATTATTGATAAGATTAACATATTAATAAGTACAGGTATTATAAATGCACTTTTTCCTGGCATAAATACATATACTAAAGTGAATATTATTGATAAACTAAGTCCTATTATCATAAATTTAATAGTTGAATGCATTTTATCTGCAATAATCCCTGATATAGGTGGAGCAAGCATCATAATTACATAACTTCTTATTATTCCTATAAATGCTCCTAAGGCTACTGACATACCAAATATTTCAGTTACATAAGGTGTTAAGAATGCAAGTCCTGAAAATGCTGCATAAGTTGTAAATACTAAGGCTGCTACTAACCAAACTTCTGGCATTTTTACAACCTTCTTTATACCATGCACAATATCTCCTCTTGTTTGTTTATTTATTTCCTTTTCTTCTTTAGAATCATCTAATAAGAAATAAGCTATAATTCCAATAACTATAAGTGCTACTGAGTAAAATATTATTATTGATCTAATTCCTAATAAACCTTCTCCAAGTTTTGCAAGCATTCCTAAGGCTATAAATGAAACAACTGTAGAAGCTGCTCCTCTACCCCCTTCTAAAATACCAAATAACTTACCTTGCTCTGAACTATCTCCAAGCATTCTGACAGCCTTAACCATAGTTGGCCAAAATGTAAATACTGTTGTTATTGCCCAAGCTCCATTTATGATTAAACATACTGTGTATGATGGTATTGTTGCATACCAAAATCCTAAAAGCCCTGTGGCTATAAGAGAAAATGGAACTAATATCTTATAAGAAAATTTATCTGCTATAACTCCACCAGGTATATATAGTAAAAAGTTAACTATTCCATACATACTTGTTAAAAAACCCATTTGAAAATTTGTTAAATGAAAGGCTTGTTGCATTGGTATATAAAAAACCTCTCTTAAATAAGGTAATCTATAAATAATTCCTCCACCAGCACACAAAACTAAAAGAGTAATCCATTTTTTAGCGTTATTGTTTTTCATCCCTTTCTACCCCCTCTTTTGTTATTTCATCTACCATAGTTAAAATTTTATTTCTTAAAAATAAATAAAAAATAAATTATTAAACCCTTATTATATTTATTTATTTTTATTTTCTAAAACTTCTTTTAAAATATTAGGATAATTGGTTATTATCATATCAACGTTTAAATCTATCATTTTTTCCATATCTTTTTTCTCATTTACTGTGTATACATTTACTTGTTGAAAATCTTCATGTGCATCCCTAACTATTTCTTCTGTTATACTATTAAATTCAGGATGAAGTGCTGAAGAACCAACTACCTTACAATAATTATGTGGTTCAAAAATACAATCCCAATAAAGTATTCCTGTTTTTATATTTTTATTAAGTCTTATACATTTTCTTATTGAATAGTGATCAAAGGATGATATTATAACTCTATCCTCAAATCCATAATTCTCTATTTCTTTATATACCTTTTCTTCTAAACCTTCATAATGTATGATGCTATTTTTAAGCTCTATATTTATAAGTTTGTCATTATCCTTCATAAAATCAAAAAACTCTTTTAGTGTAGGTATTTTTTCTCCTTTAAATTCATCAGAAAATTTTATTCCAGCATCTAAGTTACATAACTGTTCATAAGTAAAGTCCTTTACATACCCCCTTCCATTAGTTGTTCTATCAACTTCTTCATCATGAATTACAACTGGAACTCCATCCCTTGTAAGATGAACATCCATTTCTATACCATCACAATCTGCTTCTATTGCCTTTCTAAAAGCTATCATAGTATTTTCTGGATATAATCCACTTAACCCTCTATGTGCTACATTTAATATTTTTTTCATAATTGTTCCTCCTATCTTTTTTCGACTATTATTGGAAATATATTTGAAGATTATAGTTCCCTAAAAATAAATAAAGTTCACCCTAAAACTATAAAATAATTTTAAGTTGAACTTTTCTCTCACACTCTCTTAGTTTAACTTACTTTTTTCCTAAATATTTAATTGTAATTTAATTATACCAATCATGAAAACATTTACTAAAAGTTGAAATTTATTTATTTGTTAAAAAAAGGCACTATATTTTTAACATTTTATTTTTTAAATCATATATAATTTTCAAACATTAAAAATATTTTTGGTATTTTATGTTTAAATTTGTATTTTTAATACAAATTTGATAAATTTATTATTCTAATCTAATACCATAAATTTAATAATTTATGAATATTCTCAATTATATCCTATATATAAAATACAATTTAATCATTTATAATAAGAATTTTTCCTCAAAACAAAAATAGTACAAGTAAACTTTTATTACTTGTACTATTTTTCTTAAAATTATTTTCTAATACAATATTATATAGTTAAAACAGAATTAACAGGAATAATTTAATTTATATTTTCCAAAAAAATATTATATTACTTTTCACAATTAAAATTTTAAATCACTTTACATAGTTTCTATTTCTAATCCAAAATGATCTGATACAACTTCTTTATTCTTCCCATTAAATATAACCCTACTATCATAAACTTTTGTATTCTTATTAGTAAAAATTATATCTATTCTTAATTCTCCAGTGTTATCTTCCCATCCAGCTATATTTTTATTAACTGTAACACCAGAATCCTTATTTTCTGCTAAATCATAAGTATCAATTAACCCATTACTCTTAAGAAAATCATATCCCTCATTCTTTAAAAAGGCATTATTATTGAAATCTCCCATAAAGAAAGCTCTGTTTTTGCTTTCCTTAGCATGTGCAAGTAAGTTTTCAGCCTGAAATGTGAAGCTTTCCTCTTTATCATGCCACCATCCTATGTGGCAAGAATAAAAATCTATATTTTCATTGTTAATATCAATTGTTGCTTTTACTATTTTTCTTGATCTCCAAAAGGTTTTACAGTGACTTTTTGATATATAAAAGCTTTCACTATTTACTATTTTATGCTTAGTTAATATGCACAACCCTTCCTCATATATATCATATCCAATATGAGAGTAATCCCAAACTAGGTGGTATTCTTCTCCACCTAGTTTCTTTATTTCTTCAATTAATACTAATCCATAATTATCTTCTTTTAAATTTCCTTCTTTAATACTAGCCTTAATACTTTGACTAGCCTCTTGAAGAGCTATAACATCATATTTCTCTTCAACTATTGTTTTTGCTAAGTATTTTATTTTGTATAATTGTTCTTCCTCTAGCCAAGAATGACAGTTTAAAGTAAGTAATTTCATTTTTATTCTCCTAAACACCTAAGATATCTTGAATATCTGATTTTAACACATCTGCTTTAGGACCATATATAGCTTGAACCCCTTTATCTTTAACTATAAGACCTAAGGCTTTATTATCTTTCCAAGCTTTTTCATCTCCAACTTTTTCAATGTCTTTAACAGTAACACGAAGACGAGTCATACAAGCGTCTACATCTACTATGTTTTCTCTTCCACCTAGTAATTCAATAGCTTTAACTGCTAACTCATCCATTGAAGCATTGCTATTTGATGAAACTTTATTTGAATTTTCATCTTCATTATCAATATAGTTACCCATACGTCCTGGTGTAGCTATTTTGAACTTCTTAATTAGGAAGCTAAATACAAAGTAATTTAAGAAGAAGAATACTACTGCAACTATTATAAAGTTTATTAAATCCTTAGTTAAACCTGCATTTATCATAAGTGGTGAACGAGTTATAAGCTCTATAAATCCAAACGCATGAACTCTTAAGTTTATTATATCAGCTATAGCAAATCCTAAACCTGCAATTACTGCATAAACTACATATAATATTGGTGAAATAAACATGAACATAAATTCAATTGGTTCAGTTACACCAGTTAAGAATACTGCTATGGCTGCTGAGAAAAATACTGATTTATATTTTTTCTTCTTATCTGGATCAACATTTTTATACATAGCTAATGCTACCCCTATTAATGAAGCACTTGAAAGTATTACTTGTCCAGCTTTGAAACGAGCAGGTACCACTGACCCTATAAGTTGATTGTATGAAGTTATATCTCCTGCTTGCTTAAAGTTATTTAAATCAGTTATCCAAGCAAGCCATAATGGATCTTGTCCTGCAACTACTTGTCCTGCTGTTGGACCTGTAAGTATATGATAAACTCCACCAAGCTCTGTATAGTTTACTGGAACCGTAAGCATATGATGTAATCCAAATGGTAATAATAAACGCTCTAATGTACCATATAAGAATGGTGCTATTATTGGAGCTGTATCCTTAGATGTAGCTATCCATTGACCAAAAGTATTTAATCCATATTGTACAAATGGCCATACAAAAGAAAGTATTATTGCTGAAATTGTTGAGCCTATTATAACCATGAAAGGTACAAAACGTTTACCATTGAAGAATGCTAATGCATTAGGTAATTTATTATAATTATAGTACTTGTTATATAATGCTGCTCCTAAGAAACCTGAAATAATACCAACAAATACACCCATATTAAGTGCTGGAGCACCTAACACTGAAACAAAGTAATCTTTAACTAAAAGTGTTTGTCCTGTAAAGGATTGAACGGTAGCAGTTGAATCCCCTGCTAACATAGTATTACTTACACTAAATATTACACCAGTGATTCTATTAATAAGAACGAATGCTATGGTACCTGCAAAAGCTCCTCCAGCACGTTCCTTAGCCCAAGATCCTCCTATTGCAACGGCAAATAGTAAGTTTAGGTTACCAATTATTGCCCAACCAATATCCTCCATAACTCTCGCTATAGTTTTTATGAAATCTACATCAATGTAAATTCCCATTACTTTACCTATTGAAATCATAAGTCCGGCAGCAGGCATTAAAGCAACAACTACTAATAATGCCTTACCAAACTTTTGCCAGAAATCAAAAGACCCTAATTTAAATTTCTTCATTCTCAAATCCCTCCATTTATTATTCTTATAACACTCATTCCAAGGTTATTGGTCATGTACACTATAACCTCTAAATTTTGTCTTTAGATAGATCTAGCTAAAATTTAAAGCTAAAAATAAACTTTAAATTCAGTTTAACTTTTTAGATTTGTTTTAATTTAAAATATAACAAAATCTTTAAGAAAGCTTATATACTCTGCATTCATAAGGTTTTAATGTAAACTCTGTTAAATTTTCATGTGCACAAACTTCATAATTATTAAGAATTAAATCCTTAGAATTAAGTTTTTCTTTCTCATATATGTATTTGGCCTTTTCTTCAGTTAAATTAGCTATTATCAAGAACTTTTCATTATTTAAAGTTCTTGTATAAGCAAAAATATTTTCATCCTCTTCAAGGATTAAATCATATACACCATAGATTAAAGCTTCATTAGACTTTTTAAGTTTTATAAGCTTTTTATAGAAATTTAAAACTGAATTTTCATCCCTTTCTTCAACTTCTACATTTATTCTTTTGTAATTCTCATTAACTCCTATCCAAGGTTTTCCACAAGTAAATCCTGCATTTTTACTTGAGTTCCATTGCATAGGGGTTCTTGAATTATCTCTTGAAGTGATCCAAGCTTCTTTTAATGCTATTTTCTCCGAAACACCACTTTCAATTCTTTCATTATAAGTATTTATGGTTTTAACATCATCATACTCAGAGATACTATGGTATTTAACATTTGTCATACCAAGTTCTTGTCCTTGATATATGAACGGTGTTCCCTTTTGTAAGAAGTAAATTGCTCCAAAAGCTTTTGCACATTCAGTTAAATATTCCTTGTCATTTCCCCAAGTTGAAACAACTCTAGGTATATCATGATTTTCAATAAAAAGTGCATTCCATCCTTTGCCTTCTAAAGAATTTTGCCAATTTGTTAAAACATCTTTGTATGCTTTCACATCAAATCCTTGTCCCTCTTCATAATTCCAAAGATTAAGATGTTCAAATTGGAATATCATATTAAATGTTCCCTCATCTTCAGCTACCCAGTGATCAGCTTCATTAGCACTAACTCCATTGGCTTCTCCAACGGTAACTATATCGTACTTTGAAAAAGTTTCTTCTTTTAGTTCCTTAAGATGAGAATTTATTCCCTCTACATTCATATGTTTTTCAAAGGATGAAACATATTTAAGTCCCTCTGGATTATCCATATCCTTAAGACCTTCTTCTTTTTTTATGTGACTTATAGCATCAACTCTAAATCCATCAATACCCTTATCAAGCCACCAGTTTATCATTTTATATAGTTCATTTCTTACCTCTTCATTCTCCCAGTTTAAATCTGGTTGCTCTTTAGCAAATAAATGGAGGTAATACTCTTCACTATTCTCACAGAATTCCCAAGCTGAACCTTTAAATATACTTTCCCAGTTATTAGGTTCCTCATCCCCTTTTCCTTCTCTCCAAATATACCAATCTCTTTTAGGATTATCCCTAGAAGATCTTGATTCTATAAACCACGGATGTTCATGACTAGTATGATTTATTACTAAATCTATAATAAGTTTCATCCCTCTATTATGAACCTCATTAAGCAATTCATTAAAATCATCCATAGTTCCAAATTCATCTAAGATATCTTTATAATCACTAATGTCATAGCCATTATCATGATTTGGTGATTTATACATTGGACATAGCCAGATTAAATCAATACCTAAATCTTTTAAATAATCTAATTTAGATATTATCCCTTGAATATCACCTATACCATCACCATTAGAATCCATAAAGCTCTTAGTGTAAATCTGGTAAGCAATTAATTCTTTCCACCACTTTTTATTCATATTTTCTCCTTATGTTTACGTATATTGATTGAATTTTAAATTTGAACATTGTGCAAACGTTTGCCCATCATTCAAAAAAATTTGTTTTTTAGAATTACTAAAAAACAGATTTTAAAATAAGGCTAAAATTCAAAGTTCTCAAAGCTCCTTTGAATTAAGTCTCATTTTATATTTTTATAATATCAGATAATTAAACCCTTTACAAAATTGATTTAAGAGAAAATGCATATTATTTTCTCTATTTATCTTTTATTTTCTCTTCAATACTTAAATTTTTATGCAAACGTTTGCCCAATTTGCATGAGGAATCCTATCCTCTATCAATAAATTGAGTATCTACTATGCAATATCTTTTTCTATCTACTAAATTTCCATTTAAATAGTTTATTAGTAGCTTAGTCGCCTCATACCCTAATTCTCTTGCATTAATATCTATAGATGAAATTGGTGGATTTTGATATTTGGTCATAGGTGTATTATTAAAACCTACTATTTTTACGCCTTCAATTCCCTCTTCATTTAAAAATTTATTTGCTCCAAAAGCAAGTAAATCATCTGTTGTAACAACTATCTTAGGAATTTTTTTTGATATTATCTCCCTCATAGCCAAATATCCACATTCTTCTGAAAAATCTATCCCCTCAAAAACCACAGTTTTATCATAATTTAAATTATTTGCTTTAAAAGCGTCTTTAAACCCATTTAATCTATCTTTGGAAACATTCCAACTTCTTTTTCCTCCAATAAAAGCTAATTCATTATGCCCATCTTTTATAAATTTATCAACTAACTTAAACATAGCTTGGAAATTATCATTATCAACCCATAAAACATCTTCTTCATCTGGTCTTCCAATAACTACAAAGGGGAAATTTATGTCTTTTAAGTATTTTATAGTTCTGTCCTCTTCTCTAACGGATAGTAAACATAATCCTTCTAATAAATTATTACTTGCAAATTCCTTTATGGTCTTTAGTTCATCTTCATCATTTTTACTAAAAGCATACATGATATAGTATCCATTTTCCTCTGCTGACATGCTCATCCCTCTCATAGCTTCTACAAAAAAAGGATTTTTAAATGAATCGTCTGCCTCGTTAGGTAAAACTACCCCTAATATTTTTGTCTTATTATTAACAAGTCCTCTAGCTATAGCATTTGGTTTATAATTTAATTTTTTTATAGCTTTATTCACTTTTATTTTTGTTTCCTCACTAATTTTGGGGCTATCAGATAAAACTCTTGAAACAGTAGAAGGGGCTACATTGGCTTCTCTAGCCACATCTTTAATTGTAACTTTCACAAAATCACTCCTTCACAACTTAAAATATACCATAAAATTCTTCTACAATCTACAAAGTAATTTAATTATATAAAAGTACATATTTTATCGAATATATAATAAAAGCTTATGGAATTTTTGAGATTTCATAAGCTTTTATTCTATATAAATATATATTTTTAAATAGTCTTTCTCTCATTTCTTAATAACATACTAAGAGTTAAAGCAAGTCCTCCCCATAAAACAGTTGCTCCTATTAAAAAAAATACTATGGCTGTTGTATTCATTTTACTTCCTCCTATATTATATATTTTTAGCCTAATTTTATATATAAATCTTAAAATTTATTATTGATTGATTTTATGCATTGGAAATAAGCTCATCTTCTTCGAGATAATCTTCATTTTTTTTATTCTTCCAAGGTTTTTTCGCAATTATTAAAGCACAAATTATTCCAAAGGCTATTACACTCCATCCATAAGCTAATAATGCTGATAATTCATAACCACCATATGGGGTTTTTATTTCAGTTATTATATTTTGTGCTATCATGTATATTAAAAGAGTTGGTGTTACAAACTTAATAGTTATATCCCACCACTTTCCTACCTTAAAATGTGATATTCCATTTGCATGTTCTCTAATTTTTTCTGGAGTAACTATCCATCCAATTAATATAACCTCTAATAATCCAACCACTACTATTCCATAATTATTTATGAAAGCATCAACAATATCTAACATATAAAGACCTGCCCCTGTTGCAAAAGCAGAACTTATTAAGAATCCAATTATACACATTCCAGTTACGACTTTCTTTCTACTCCACCCAAATTTTTCTCTAAAAGGTGCTGAAACTGCTTCTGTTAATGAAACAGAAGAAGTTATTCCTGCAAATATTAAGCATAAAAAGAATAATGGCCCAAGTAATGAACCTACAGTTCCCATTTCACTAAATATTTGTGGAAAAGCTACAAAAGCAAGTCCAACTCCACTTGATACCACCTCTGAAACTGGTACCCCCTGAGATGTTGCCATAAATCCTAATATTGCAAAAACTGCTATAGCTGATAAAAATTCGAAGCTGCAATTAGCAAAAGCAGTTACGAAAGCACTATTATTTATATCAGTCTTTTTAGGTAAATAACTTGAATAGGTCATCATTATACCTATGGCTAAACTAAGTGAATAAAAGACCTGCCCATAAGCTGATATCCAAACTGAAGGTTTCATAACCATTTTCCAATCTGGAGTAAATAAAGTATTTAATCCTTCTGTTGCTCCATCTAAAGTTATTGATTTTACTGCTATTATTATCATTATTATAACTAATGTAGGTAGTAAAATTTTGTTTGCTTTTTCAATTCCTTTTTTAACTCCCTTATAACATATAAACCAATTTATAATCCAAATAAGTGCAATTCCACATAGTACATACCAAACAATTCCTCCAAATTCAAAAGGTGATGAACTTAATTTTAAAAAATCATTATGAAAAAATGCATTTGAATCACTTCCCCAACCCTTAGTGAAACTTAATGCAAAATAATTTGCTGCCCAACTTAAAATCATTGAATAATAAGCTACTATAATTGCTGAAGTTATTGTTGGCCACCAACCTATCCATTCCCATTTTTTAGATGCTCTTGCTATAGCAAGAGGTGTTGATCCTCTATATTTATGACCAAGAGAATATTCTAAAATTAAAAGTGGAATTCCTGCTGTAAATATTGCAAAGAAATATGGTATTAGAAATGCTCCCCCTCCATTTGAATAAGCTATATAAGGAAATCTCCAAATGTTACCTAACCCTACAGCTGAACCTATAGCTGCTAAAATAAAACCAACTTTCGATCCCCACTGCTCTCGTTTCTCCTCCATTTTAATGCCCCCTTTTTTTATCTTTTTATTTCCAATTGCTTTTATATATGATATTACAATATATTAATAATTTCAATAATTTATTATATAAATAACATATTTAAAACAAAATTATTATTACTATATTTATAAATTAACTATTTTATTATTATTTTATCATTTAAAACCCATATAAATTATGCTAAACATTAAGGTTAATATAAATGTTATATGATTTATATTAACCTTAATAACTTTTCAATTTATTATCTTTTATAAAATAAAAAGGTTATATCAAAAGTTTTATAAAAAAACCATTTTGATATAACCCCTTTTAAAATTATTATTTCATTAGTTTACATATATCGTTTGTGAAATCTACAGGATCTTCAATGCTTAACCCTTCAACAAGTAAAGCTTGATTATAAAGTAATTTTGTATATAGGTTAAATTTATCTTTATCCTTTTCAAGTGCATCCTTTAATGAGTTAAACACTTTATGATTTGTATTAACTTCTAATACTTTTTGTGCTTTAACTCCTTGATTATTAGGCATAGCACTTAATATTTTTTCCATTTCTATTGAAACTTCACCTTCTGAAGATAAACATACTGGATAGTTTTTAAGTCTACTTGAAGCTTTTACTGCACTTATTTTTTCTCCTAAAGCTTCCTTCATAGCTTCAAATATACCCTTGTTTTCTTCATTTTCCTTTTTGTTTTCTTCTTCTGATTCTATTCCTAAATCACCACTAGATACTGATTTGAATTCTTTTTCTTTGTAGTTCATAAGCATTTTTATTGCAAATTCATCTACATCCTCTGTGAAATAAAGAATTTCATAACCTTTGTCTAATACCATTTCAGTTTGTGGCATTTTCTCTATTCTTTCATTTGATTCACCAACAGCATAATAAATATATTTTTGGTCTTCAGCCATTCTTTCAACATATTCAGCTAGGCTTACCATTTTCTTTTCTTTAGATGAATAGAACATTAATAAATCTCTTAATTCATCTTTATTCATGCCAAAATCATCATAAACTCCGTATTTTAACTGTCTACCAAATGATTTATAGAATTTTTCATAACTTTCTCTATCATTTTTCATCATAGACTCTAATTCATTTTTGATTTTAGTTTTTATATTTTTAGCAATACGACTTAATTGTCTATCATGTTGAAGCATTTCCCTAGAAATATTAAGTGATAAATCTTGAGAATCTACTATACCTTTTACAAATCCAAAGTAATCTGGTAAAAGCTCTGAGCATTTTTCCATTATTAAAACACCATTTGAATATAATTCTAATCCTTTTTCATATTCCTTAGTGTAATAATCATATGGTATATTTTCTGGAATATAAAGAATTGAATTATAGCTTATCATACCATCAACACTTATGTGCATATGTCTTAAAGGCTTATCAAATCCAAATCTTTTTTCAACATAAAAATTATTGTAGTCATCATCAGTAAGTTCATTTTTATTTCTTCTCCATAAAGGAACCATGCT
This sequence comes from Clostridium sp. UMB9555A, assembly GCF_030222355.1. NCBI lineage: Bacteria > Bacillati > Bacillota > Clostridia > Eubacteriales > Clostridiaceae > Clostridium > Clostridium sp. UMB9555A. The sequence continues at coordinate 242,749 of NZ_JASORQ010000003.1, forward strand.
ATTTACTGTTTCTTCTTCTACATATTCTTCATGTTCATTTTCTGTTCCCTCTTTAACTCTTGATTTAGTAACATCAAGTTTAATTGGATATCTTATAAAATCTGAATATTTCTTAATTAATGATTTTAATTTATATTCTTCTAAGAATTCATCATAATTTTCATCCTCATCATTTGCTTTTAGGTGTAAAATTATATCAGTTCCAAAAGAATCTTTTTCAGCTTCTGAAATTGTGTATCCATCCACTCCATCTGATTCCCACTTATATGCTTTATCTGCTCCAAAAGCTTTTGTTATTACTGTTATCTTATCTGCAACTAAGAATCCTGAATAGAATCCAACTCCAAATTGTCCTATAATATCAAAACCATCTTTGATTTCATTTTCTTTTTTAAACTGTAAAGAACCACTCTTAGCTATAACCCCTAGATTCTCATCAAGTTCCTTTTCTGTCATACCAATACCTTTATCTGATATTGTAAGGGTTCTTTCTTCTTTATTTGGTTTTATTTTTATATAATAATCATCTTTATTGAAAGTTAATGAACTATCTCCTAAAGTCTTATAATAAACCTTATCTATTGCATCACTAGCATTTGAAATTAATTCTCTTAAAAATATTTCCCTGTTTGTATAAATTGAGTTAATTACAATGTCTAATAGTCTTTTTGATTCTGCTTTAAATTCTCTTTTTTCCATTTTGAATTATTCCCTCCCAAAACAAAAAACTTCTTTGTTAGCACTCTAACATAACGAGTGCTAATCTCTATTTTTATATATAACACTTTTTGAAATTAATGTCAATATTTAATCTAAAATGAGGTTTTAACTTTTTTAATATTATTTTTAACAGCAAAATAGGTGTATAAAATTAACTTTATTTCCCCTACAAAGATTATAAAAATAATACTTCTTCAGGTTTTATAGTTAATTTAATACACCCATAAATTTAAAGTCAAACTCCTATATATTTAATTTTCAAATAAAAAGTCTTAAATATGTACTTATCAAATTGATATTCACTTAAATTTTACTTCCACAATAAGGGCAATAATTATAATCTCCCTCTACAGTTTTTCCACAATTAGGACAAACTTTTTTCACTGCTCTTTTTCCATAAACTTGCCCCTCTTGAATAAGAGTCATATCTTCTAGATTAACTTCATTAATTTCTCCATTTTCTATGGCTTTTCCCTTTTCCTTTGAAATTTCGTATATTGAATTACATCTTTTACACATAACATAATACTTTTCATTCCATCTAAAAATAGGAATAAAGAATATATGAAAATACTCATAACTCTTTATTAAAGTTCCCATAGTTTTTGTTGAACAAGTTTTACAATATATATTTTCTAATTGTTTTACTTCTTTTTGTTTATTTTCAATTCCAAATATACCAATAAAAAACATGCCATTCTCCTATAAATTTTATTATTACTTAAATATCATATTAGGATATATTTTTTTCAAAAATTCATCTGTATATTTCTTATCAAGAAACCTATCTAATGCATTTTTAGCTTTTATTCCTCTCATCCTTGCTACTTCTCTCCTTACAGCTAAAGATGATATTATGATATCTGGTATTAAAAGTATTAAAAACATTACTGTGATTATTTTTACTGTTTGAGAAGAAAATATCCCCATAAACTTATCGAATAATGGATAAATATCCTTTAAGAAAAATACTCCAAGAATTCCCCAAAAGACAGAATATTCAACACTTGTTCTTCCATATATGCTTAGAGCTTTACTATTATACTCCCAAGAAACACTACCAAACACCTTTTCTTGAACCCAAGAGCATAAATATTCAAAGGCTCCTCCAATAATTGCACTTATAAAAAATATTATTATTCCATTATAATCAATAAATCTATAAAGTAATAATGTAAGAGCAACTCCTCCTATGCCATATACAGGACTAATTGGTCCATAAATTAATCCTTTTCTACTTTCAAAGTATCCATTTCTTACATAACACCAAATCATTTCTACACAATATCCTAAAATAGATCCAATGGTAAATATCCATATTATTTTATAAATATTTATGGTACTACTAATATCCATACTATCTCCCCCTATATTAATTTATATAATAATATAACTTTCATAAAAAATTTATGTATCAATGATATTAAGTATTAATTAACCGTCCAAAAAAACACTTGCTTTAAATAAATTAAAGTAAGTGTTTTTTAATTTTTATTTTATTCGTATCCATTTACTATAACCTTAAGTTCTCCTGTGTGTGGATCAATTATAAGGCCATGAATATTTACATCACTAGGCATTAAGGGATGATTTTTTAATGATGTTACACTTTCTTTTACAGATTCTTCTACACATCCAAATCCATGAAGCCATTTTTCCACATCTATTCCACAATGTTTGATAGTTAAGATTGTCTCCTCTGATATTCCCCTATCTTCCATTTTGCTTATCATATCTTTAGAATTTAAATTACTCATACCACAGCCATGATGTCCTACAACTAAAACATCTTCTGCATTAAATTCATAAATAGCAACAAGTATACTTCTAACAATACTTCCAAAGGGATGCATTATTGTAGCCCCAGCATTTTTTATTATCTTTGCATCTCCATTTTTTATATTCATAGCTTTTGGCAGTAACTCAGTAAGCCTAGTATCCATGCAAGATAAAATTACTAATTTTTTCTCTGGCTTTTTAGTTGCTTTATATTTCTCATATTCCTTATTTTCCACAAAACTCTTATTAAATTCTAAAATCTCTTCTAGTCTTCTCACATTCTTTTCCATACTAAATACCTCTAAATAATATTTATTATTCTTTTAAATTAATTATTTATACTACTATACCACAAAGATTTAATTACATCCTAAAAAACTTTTTATATAAAAAAATTGATTTAAAGTCTTTACTCTAAACCCACTTAAAAATTCTCTCTTTATCACTTTTTATCTTCATTTAATTATACAAGTTGAATATATTAACTTATCTATTATTGTTTAATATTAATAAATAATACCCCAGTCCTCATATCCCTTATTTATTATATCTAGATATCTTTTATCTGGAGTTTTATCTCCTTTTTCATTCATAACATAAGCAAAAGCTTCATATGAAATTCCACTTATATCTTGTACAATAAGATCAATCTTCTCATATAAATCTGGATATTTTTCATACTTATCTAAATTCTTTAAATCATTTAGAGAAATTTCATAAATTGCACCATAAACCTTTTCACCTTCACAAGGTATTATATCTGCATATTTGTTATAAACTAATTTATAATCATCAAGATGTACACTTATCATAGGAATAGCTTCTGGACATCTTTTTTTCATTTGCTCTAAACATAAATTACTTCCATAAGCAAAATAGACCATATACTCTCCACCTTTTCTTTGTCCTTATTACATATTATTCCACATAATCTATAATACGTTAATTAATTTTAACATAATATAGCAAATTAACTCTACCAAAATTTAAATTTCAGTAAAGTTAATTTCTTTGTTTTATAAAAATCTATGTAATATTGCCAAATACTACTTCTTAATAGATTTATTATATATGATCTATATTCCTATTTTAATATCTTTTAACACATAAAATAGGAATATAATTTTTAACTTATAGTTTTAATAAGCTTTTTACTCTCATCTTCAATTTCTTCTATTGATTTATGAATATAGATTGCATTTCCACAAGCATATATATTTTTATTTGAAGTTTCTAAATTTTCATCTACAGCTGGACCAGTTGTATTTGGATTTAATTTAAGTCCACTTCTTAATGCAACTAATCCATCTGAAATCATTGGATAAGCAAAAATTACTGTATCACATTTTATATTTTTCTTTTCATCACCATTTTTTATAGTTACAGAACTTACTCTTCCTTCTCCATGTATTGCAATAATTTCATATCCAGGGTATAAATTTTCACTTAAATTAAAAACTTCATTTTTATTTTTATCTGTTATGATTCCAGAAACCTTAATATTATGCTTTTTTAAATCCTCTTGAATCATATAAAGAGTACTATCTCCTACTATGAAGATATTTCTTCCTGGAACCATATTTTTAATTCCCAAAATCTTTTTAGCCATTCCTACAGTTAAAACTCCTGCTGTACGATCCCCTGGAATTTGAACTGCATTTCTACTTTTTTCTTTTCCACCATTAGCAATTATTATGTTTTTACCTTTTATTTTCTCTACGCCACATTCACTACTTGTACAAAGTATTTCATTTGAATCTTCTATTTTTAAAACCATAGTATTTAATTTAACATCAATATTAAGCTCATTAAATTCTTTTAATAAACTTTCTTTATATTCTATACCTGTTAAATTACCCTTTTCGCTTATATTGTAATCAGCTGAATTTAAAGCTCCACCTAAAATTGGATCTTTCTCTACTAAAAGAATATTTTTTATTCCGTCCTTTTTACCATTAATAGCTGAAAGAAGACCTGATGCTCCTCCCCCAATTATAATTAAATCATATTCTCTCATAGTCTTAATCCTCCTTAAAACCAATTACTGGTGAACCTTCACTATTTTTATTTATGTCACTTATGTCTATTCCTAATTCTCTACTTAGTATTTTACTTATAGGAAGTGTGCATCCAATTCCTTGACATCCTCCCATTGAAGCTCTAGCTCTTCTCTTAATTGCATCAACTGTAAGAGCTTTTATAGGTCTATGAATAGCTTCTACTATTTCACCTTCAGTGACAAGCTCACACTTACAAACCATATGTCCATATTCAGGCTTTTCCTTTATTAATCTATTTTTTTCTTCTAAAGAAAGTTCTGCAAATCTAGCTATCTTCTCCCTAGTTTTTTTGAAATTTTTCTTTTCAACTAAATCTAATCTTTCTTTAATCATATTAACCACATATACTCCTATTGCTGGAGCTGCAGTTAATCCTGGTGAATCTATTCCTATAACATTAATAAAGTTTTTAGCATCCTCTACTTCTTCTATTATGAAATCTCCATGGTTAGTCTTAGGTCTTATTCCTGAGAATGTATTTAAAATCCTAGCTACTGGTAATTCTTCAAGGGATTTTTTGCTCTTATCTAAAATTTCATCTATACCCTCTCTAGATGTTTCTAAGGTTTTTCCTTCTACTGCATTAGGTCCTACTAAAAGATTTCCTTCTGCCGTTGGAGTAACTAAAACTCCCTTACTTAATTTATTTGGAACTTGGAATAAAGTTTTATTAATCATAGCTCCTGCTACTTTATCAAATAAACAATATTCCCCTTTTACAGGATTTATTTCTCTCTTAGTCATGCTTACAAGATTATTTAAGAAAGCTCCTTCTAATCCTGATGCATTTATTATAATTTTTCCACTTACTAATTCTTTATTATTTAAAGTTACTTTATATCCTTCAGATATTTTTTCTATATTAGTAACCTTTGAGTTTAATTTAAATTCAACTCCATTTTCTGCAGCATTTTCTGCTAAAGCTATTGTCATTTCATATGGACTAACTATTCCAGAAGTTTTTACATTTAAAACTCCAACTATTTCTTTATTTAAATTAGGTTCAATGTTTAAAGCTTCTTCTCTAGTTAATATTTCAAGGCCTTCAACTCCAAGCTTTTCTCCATTTTCCTTTAAACTTTCTAATATATTCATATCTTCATCTGAAAAAGCTAAAATAAATGCACCATTTCTTTTAAAAGGAAATTGTAAATCTCTTGATAAATCATCAAAGATTTTATTTCCTTCTATGTTTAATTTAGCTTTTAAAGTACCTATTTTTTCATTATAGCCTGCGTGTACTATACCACTGTTTCCCTTTGATATTCCCTCTGATACATCACTATTTTTTTCAACCACTAAGACATCTAAGTTATATTTTGATAATTCTCTAGCTATAGAGCATCCAACTACTCCAGCCCCTATTACTATAATATCTCTCATACTGTATCTCCTTTTAAAACAAATTTTACTTTAACAAAAATTTATATTTTCCAAGTTAACAACACTTTTATAAATAACTTTATATACCTAAAACTCTCCCTAGCTTTAAACAGAATTTAATAAAATCTATTAAGCTTGTCCACAATTTTAAAGTACAAATTTTCTTATAGCCTCTGCAACGCCGCCATGCTTATTGTCTGATGTTACATAATTTGCAACCTCTTTCACTGAATCTATAGCATTTCCCATAGCAACACCAGTTCCAGCCCAAGTTATCATTGATAAATCATTTTCGCTATCACCTATACACATTACTTCCTCTTGAGAAACACCTAAATATTTTGCAAGCATTTGAACAGCTTCTCCCTTTGAACTTCCCTTTTTCATGATTTCAAAGTTATCATCCCAAGAAGAAACAACTTCTAAATCAGTTGTACAAGCTATTAATTCTTCTTTTGCTTCTTTTAATTTATCTTTAAATTCTTTTTCTACACAAACACCCTTTAATATTTCTCCGTAATACTTTTTGAATGCTTCATCTAAGTCCTTAACAACCTCTAATCTCACTTGTTTATCTTTAGGTAAAGTTCTATTTAAAACCTTATAAACATGATTTTCTGGTAATTCTACTGTTGAAACAATTCCCCAGTTTGTAGTTACATATGTAAATAAATTATTTTTCTTAGTTATTATATTAAAATCCTCTAAATCACTTTGTTTAAGAGGGTTATTATATATTTCTTCGTCATTTACTCCTCCAATATAAGCTCCATTACTAGCTATAATTGGAGTTTTTAAACCTATTGTGTCTGAGTACATTCTTGCACAATCATAAATTCTTCCTGTGGTTATGGCTACTATTGCTCCCTTTTCTACAGCTTCTTTTATTGCCTTTTTATCTTCTTCTGCAACATTTTGCTGATCCATAAGTAAAGTACCATCCATATCAATGCATATTAATTTTATACTCATACTAAACACTTCTTTCTTTTGTAGATTATTTCTGTCTGCATTTTTATTATAAATCTACATAATAAATAAGTTAAATATTTGTTTTTTATAATTGTAATAAGTTATTACCTATAGTTTTAATAAAAGAAACAAATAAAAAAAGCATAGAAAAAATTTTAAACTTTCTACGCTTCTTGTTCTATATACTATTTTATTCCCTGCTCAAAAGCAAAGAATTTATCTTCATCATATCTCTTTCTAATCTCTCTTAGCTTGTCCTTGTTTTCTCCATAATATTCTTCTTCATAATCCTTAAGGTCTTTAAAAGGAAAGTTTATAAATGATCCAGTAGTTATACTTTCTATGTATTTAAAATTATTTTTAATCCATTTTATATTTTCTTCTGCAAAAATATCATCTTCCCAAACAGATTGTATTCCCATAATAAATCTTGCATCTCTATAGTAAAAAGCTGATGAATTCTTATGAACATCTTTTACTGCTCCACCAAGACCATAAAATGATATGGCCGTATAGTATGCTCCCTCTGCTCTATTTGAAACTATATCTATAAGTTTCTCTATTTCACATTTATCATAATCTCTAAATACAAATCTTCCTGTTGATTTATATTTTTCATAAGGAGGATGACTATATTCAATCTTTCTATTAGCTTCTAAAACTCTCATATAACTTAAATTAAAATTAACCCTTGTTGGTAGCTTAAATGGAAGTAATATTTCATTAGCTTCTTCTTTATGTCCATAAAATAATCCTGTAATCTTAACTCCAATTCCCTTATCCTTTGAATTGTAGATAGCTGTTTTTAAGTTCATTCTCCTATCTAAGTTTTTGAACTTTTTTTGTAATGTTCTTATTACATAAACCAATTCTTCTTTTTCCGCATTAGGGTAATCTATATCTATTAAAGTTGCCATTTCTATTTTTTGAGGAATTTTAAAGGTCATTGAAACAACCACTCCAAAATTTCCACCTCCGCCCCCTTTGGCAGCCCAGAATAAATCAGAATTATCATATTCATTAGCTATGATAATTTCCCCTTTGCTATTTATAAACTTTACCTCTAAAAGATTGTCACATCCAAGTCCAAATAATCTACTTGAATATCCCCAACCTCCACCAAGGGCAAAGCCTACTACACCAACTGTAGGGCATCCTCCCCCTGGAAATGGATATCCTAAAACACCTAAGGCTTCATATATTTCTTCATTCTTAACGCCACCTTCTATAGTGACCTTCATATTTTCTTCATCAATTATTATATTATTCATTTTACTTAAATCTATTACTAATACATCATTTCCTATGGAGTATCCTTCATAGTTATGACGTCCAACTCTTATTCTAAATGGAATATTATTTTCTTTAGCCCATTCTAAAGCATTTTTTACATCATCAATATTATTACAAAAAACTATTCCTAAAGGATATTTTTTTATAGCTCTATTCCAAGATTCTATACTTTTTTCATACTCTATATTTTCTCTAGTTATTAAATCACCAGTCAATTTAGAACAATCAACCTTTTCCATACTCTCACCTTCTATACTAAATACTCTATTTAATGATGATATCATAAGTTCTTTATTTATAAAATAAAAAAAATAAGTGAAAGATTATAACTTTAGTTAATTTAACTAAATTAATCCTTCACCTTTTTTATTTATATAAGAGAATTATCATAGAAATTACCCATAACCTCAACAGTTGGTTGTATATTTACAAATGCTTCTGGGTCTATATCCATGACATTTTTCTTAACAATTAATAATTCATGCTTTGAAATTACTGTGGTAATTGAGCTTAATGGTTCATTAGTATATCCACCATAAAGATTTCTACCAATTGTAACTCCTCTCATTTGACTCTTAATCAAACTATCAACAACTTCTTTTTCTTTTTTAGTATAAATTGTTACTGTAAGTTTATATTGTTGAATGTAAAATAAGTCTATAACTTTAGTAGTTACGTAAATTGAAACTAAGCTATATAAAGCTAATTCCCATCCATAAACTAATCCTGCAACTAATAATATTATTCCATTTACTATAAATCCTAGTTGACCAACTGACTTTCCTGTCATTTTTTGAACAACTAAAACTATAATATCTGTACCTCCAGTAGAGAAGCCTGCTCTAAAGCACATTCCAACTCCAGCTCCCATAAGAACTCCTCCAAAGATGGCGTTTAAAAGTTGGTTATTAGTAACCTCTCTTGTTGGAATAAATCCTATAAAAAATGATAATGAAATTATAGAAAGAAAACTATACAAGGTAAATTTCTTTCCTAATTTTCTAAAGGATAAATAAGCAAGTGGTAGATTTAAAATTAAAACCCATGTTGAAATATCAATGTTTACATTAAAGAAATCTCCACCAATAGATGATAATAGCTGTGATACTCCTGTAACACCTGATGAATAAATATGTGCAGGTGTTAGGAAAAAGTTAACCCCAATTCCAGCTAAAGCCCCAAAAAGAATTATAGCAGTAATTCTATAGACAATCTGATAAATTCTTCCGTTCTTTTTATTCACTCACTTCACTCCGTTCAAAATTATTTTTTCATTGTAAATTATTGCTTGTAAATTTGCTTAATTTATTATATCATCATTAAAATTCTTTTAAAGTGTTTTATTTACTCTTTTTGCAATTTATGATATTTTGCGCTTTCTAATATCTATTTATTATTTTATATACATTTAAGTTTAAATATTAATATTCGATACTAGTTTATTATTTGTGTCTAAAGAAAAAATTTACGAAACAAAGTGAATTATTCTCTATTTTATTTAACTAACTTCTAAAACTTCTTCTTTGTTCTTTTCAAAGAATGATTTTAAAACTAAACCTAATCCTAAACCAAATAGGGCTGGCAATACCCATCCTAATCCTTTTGAATAGAAAGGTAAATTTTCAAAAATTCTATTTAAAAATTCTATATTAATACCTGTACCATTTAAAGCATGAATAACACTAACTATTGTTGTAAATGCTATGGTTGTAGTATAAACCATTGAGTTTCCTTTTATATATTTATCTAACATTGCTAAGACAATAAGCATTATTGCCATAGGATAAATTGCATTTAAAACTGGAACTGATACTGCTAATATTTTATTTAATCCCATATTAGCTAAGATCATACTTGTTAATGTTAATATTCTAACCCAAGAAAGATAATTTATTTTTTTAGTCAAAGTTTGAAAGTATTGGCTACAAGATGTAATGAGACCTACGCAAGTTGTTAAGCAAGCTAATGTAAATATTACCGCTAACAAAATAGCTCCTGGTTTTCCAAAAATATATGTGATTATATTACTAAGAGTTTGTGCTCCATTTTCAGTTAAACCAAATCTTCCACCACTAGTTGCTCCAAGATGAGCAAGCATTGAGTATATTACTATTAATAATCCTCCAGCAATTACCCCCGCTTTCACAGATGTTTTTACAACAAATTTTTCTTCTTTTACTCCCTTAGACTTTATTACAAGTGCTATTACAATTCCAAAGTTTAAGGCAGCTATTGTATCCATAGTCATATATCCATCTAAAAATCCACTTATAAATGGTGATTCTTTATAAACTCCTGTAACCTCTCCATATGCTCCTAAAGGTTTAAAAATACTTGCTACGAAAATTAATCCTATTAATACAAGTAAGCTTGGAGTTAATACTTTACCCATTCTATCTACTAACTTTGCCGGTGATAAAGATAGCCAGTATGCAACTGCGAAAAATACAAAAGTATATAAAAATAATGCTAAATTATTAGATATAAGTCCTTCTGGTAAAAATGGCGCAACTGCCATCTCAAATGGAAGACTTCCTGCTCTAGGTATTCCTAAACCAGGTCCTATTGAAATATAGATAAGAACTGTGAAAAATGTTGCAAAGACAGGATTTACTCTACTTGCTAATGCATGTAATCCTCCTGATTTTGCCACAGCAATTACCCCTAGTACTGGAAATCCTACTGCCGTAACAAAAAATCCTAAAATAGTAATCCAAGTAGCACTTCCAGCTGCTTGACCTAAGAATGGTGGAAAAATTAAATTCCCTGCTCCAAAAAATAATGAAAATAACATTAAACTTACTAATAATAAATCTTTTCTTGATAAATCTTTCATAAACAATGACCCCATTTCTTTTTTATTAACTATATTTTTTCCGTAAAAATATAGTTTTTAATTATTTTAATCACTATAAAAAATTATAATTTCTCCTTCTATGTCCATGAAAAAACCCCCTTTAAAAATAAAAATACCTCGTCCCTATAAAAGGGACGAGGTTTAATCGCGTTACCACCCTAATTCTATAAATATAACCTAAAAAAATAGATTTAATTTATAGCACTCTTAAAATACGTACTAAATAATACGCTTTTCCTGTAACGGTGAAAATCCGATAAAACTTACTAAAATATAGCTTCAGCTTTACTTCTCCGAGATGATTTTCAGATATACCTTGAACATTGACTTTCAGCAAATTATCAACTCTCTGTGGATCAATAAATATGTCTTACTTTTTCTCTTCATAGAATTTAAATTTGAATTTATAAGTATATTATCTCTTATTTTTCTACCTGTCAACTACAAGTGTGTTTTTTATTTATTTTCTACTTTTTTATATAATATATTAATAAAAAATAAATTATATCGAATTATATTTTCCAATTTAAAACAAAATTCATTTCTAAAATTCACCTTAAAATTTAAAAAATCATATTAATTTCTTTAAAACAGTAGCTACTTTAGATAAATATTTTTTAAAATATATCTTAAAAATATAAAAAATAAAAGGTAATATATCAGCTAAATCTTATGCTTAGCTTTTAATATACACCTTTTAAAAGTTTTATCTCCTAACACTTCACTTGAAAATTTTCCTATATTTAGTCCCTATTTTTTCTATTAATAAATTTCTTAATTCATCTACTAAAGAACTTTCTAAATCAATTTTTCTTATTATTGAAGCCTGTCTTCTATTAAAATATATTATAAAATAATCCTTAGTCTCTATTACCTCATAAAATTTATAATATTTAATCTTGCTTTTACCCTTAAATGCTGTACTTTTAATTACTAAAATATTATCAAAAAATTCTAAAGTTTCTATAGATTTTAAAACACCAGCTTTATCAGCCTTTTCCCTTTCCCTACTTTGAAATTCAATTTTCACAACTATTGAAAATAAAGTTATGATTAATAATATTAACCAATAAATTAAAAAGCTTTTTAATTCAAAAATCCTATTATAAGAAACAAATCCAGCCATTAAAGCTGTAATTACTATAATAGTAGGGATTGTAAATTTCTTTCTTAAAAAAGTTGCTATGTACAGAAATCTACTATAATCTTTTTTATCTATAGATGTCTTTATTGTGAATAATTTTTTATCACTCATGCCTTGCTCCTTACCTCTTCCATTAGTATATGTAGAATATTTTATCAAAATATATAAAAGTAATAAATACAAAAATCATAAAGTCAAATAAAAATATGTAAAAAGAAAACCTATAAATACATCTAGAGAATTATTTAATTTTTTTAAATATTCTCTTCATAATATTTATAAGTTTATCTTAAATTTCTTTTAATATAATTATGTATTACCTGCAACAAACATTACATGGATCACTTTTACCACTTTCAGCCTGTGTTCCACTGTATATTTTTTTACTTCTTTTTAAGGTTGTACAATTAGATCTTTTATGATAGCTTTTTCCACCACTTGTCCAATAAACTATTTCTCCTGAACCAGCTGTTTTAGGTGTTGAATCTCCTGAAGAATTAGCTAAATTTGATGGATCACCAGAGGATTTGTTTGTATTCTTGCTGTTATTATCTGATGTACTATTACTATTTTCAACAGTTTTATTTTTAGAGTTCTCTTCTGCTTTTTTTGATTCTTCTTGTTCAATTCTAGCTTGTTCCTCTTTTTTATCTTTTAAATTATCTAATTCTTTTTGTTTATCTTGTACATCTTTATTTAAGATATTGTTCTCATTTTGTAATTTATCTACTTCTTCCTGAATTGATTTAATCTCTGTATTATTTTTTAAGGAAGGTATTTTATATTCTAACTCATTAACTTTAAGAGCTACTTCATTAAATTCCTGTGAATAATCTTTAACCATGAGACTAGGTGAAATTCCTAAAATTAACGCTAATATAAGAGCTATCTTATGAGTCTTTATAAATTTTATAATTTTTTCTACCATACGCTCCTACTCCTAATTCAAACTTTTTATTTCTTCATTTAATGAATTTAATTTGTTTTGTAAATCTCCATTGCTTTTAGTTAAGTTCTCTTTTTTTGAATTTAAAGCATTAGTATCATTACTTATCCTTTCATTTAATGAATCATACTCTTTTTGAAGATTATCATACTTATCTTTCATAGCAGTATATTCACTATATGTTTTATAAACCCGTGGCTGTAAAAAGCTAAATACAATAGCAAAAACCATAGTAAAAATAAAGAAAGTTCCTATTTGTTTAAGAGCTCTTATTACAAAATTCTTTTTAACTTTTTCATCTGTAATTTGCATTTTTATCCCCCTCTCAATACCACTAACATTTTATCATAATTTATACATAAATTTCATTATGATATAATTTTCTATAAATTAAATCATTCATATAACGCACTACAAATAGGCTATTTTAAACTAATTAAAAATAATTTAAAAATAAAATAAATTTATTATAGCGAACAATATAAACTATTGATATTTGAATTTTTCGTGATATAATAAATATATTAAATTTTAACTCGTATATAATCGGTAATATGGTCCGAAAGTTTCTACCTGCTAACCGTAAAATAGCAGACTACGAGGAGTTGTACTCTAATTCTAGTATTTCTAGTTTTTAAAGCAACACCTCTAAAAAGGTGTTGTTTTTTTATTAAGTATAACTTCCTAAAAGTTATAAGAAACCTTTCTTTATATGAGTTTTAAGGTTTAAAGTATATTATTCCAATAAAAAATTCTCTTAAAATACTTTTTAATAGAACTCATATTTTTTATTTTAAAACTTATAGGGAATTTTTATTTTGGATATAAATTTAAATCTTAATATGTAAATTCTAAAAAACTATAAGGAGATGAAATTATGGAAAAGCAAAACTTAAAAAACACGGAAGTTAACTTAATCTATGGAGTAGACGATGATTTAGATTTGCCAAAAAAAGTTCTCTTTGGACTTCAACATATATTTGCTGCTTTTGGTGGAATTATAGTAGTACCCTTAGTTATTGCAACTTCTCTTGGCTTTGATAGTAAAGTAACAACAGCCTTAATAAGTGCTTCTATACTTGGTTCTGGACTAGCTACAATTATTCAAGCTAAAGGAGTTGGCAAAGTTGGAGCAAGAGTGGCCTGTATTATGGGTACTGACTTTACCTTTGTATCACCTGCAATTTCAGTTGGCTCAGTTCTTGGATTACCTGGAATAATTGGAGCTACAATACTCGGATCTTTATTTGAAGTTATTTTAAGTTTCTTTATAAAACCTTTAATGAAATTTTTCCCACCTCTTGTTACAGGTACCGTAGTTGCCTTAATAGGATTAACTTTACTTCCTGTATCAATTGATTGGGCCGCTGGTGGTGCTGGCTCAGCTAATTATGCTAGTTTAGAAAACTTAGCTGTGGCTATGTTTGTATTAGTAATAACTCTTTTACTTAATAACTATGGAAAAGGAATGATTAGTAGTGCCTCAATACTTATAGGTATAGTTGTAGGATATATAGTTTGTATTCCACTTGGACTAGTTGACTTTACTCCTGTAAAGGAAGCAAGTTGGCTATCATTCCCTAAGATCCTTGAATTCGGAGTAACTTTTGATGCTAAGGCAGTTATGGCCTTTATACCTGCTTACTTTGTAGCTACAATAGGAACTGTAGGATGTTTAAAGGCTATTGGAGAAACATCTAATATTGATATTGGTGATAAGAGAGTGGCCGCTGGAGTATTATCTGATGGTGTAGGAAGTGCCTTAGGTGGACTAGTAGGTTCTTGTCCTAATACTTCTTTTAGCCAAAATATAGGTATTATTTCCCTAACTAAGGTAGCTAGCCGTCATGTAGCTGTAATGGCTGGAATACTATTAGTTATCCTTGGATTCTTACCTAAAGTGGCTGCCATAATAACAGGAATACCAAATCCAGTTTTAGGTGGCGTAGGTATAATGATGTTTGGAACAGTTGCGGCAGCTGGTATCAGAACACTAAGTAATATAAAACTTACAGAGCGTAATCTTTTAATAATAGCTATTTCCATGGGACTTGGACTAGGAGTTACATTTAGACCTGATGTAATTCATAACCTTCCAGAAGCAATTAGAATGATCTTCTCTTCTGGAATCTCAACTGGAACAATAGCTGCCCTAATCCTAAATGCAGTATTAAAAGAAAGTCAAACATCAATGGAATTTGAAAATATGTATGATGAAGAAAAAAAGGCTAGTTAAAAACTAAATATATTTTTATTACATAATATACAAATAAAACTTATAAATAAATTCCGAGAATTACTGAATTTCGCTAAGAATTTATAGCAATTACTCCGAAGATTTTACTAAAGCGAAAAACTCCCTTCGGTCAAACAGTTTCGCTTCTTAACGTAAAATCTTCTACGTAATAGCTTAAATTCTAAAGCTCATTCAGATATTCTCTTCATATTATTTATAAGTTTTATTTTAGTTTTAATATAAACAAGTTTTTAATCTATATATCTAAAATTTTTCATGCTTATGTCTAATACTTTAAAGGAATGGGTAACTGCTCCTGTTGATATAAAATCAACTCCTGTTTCAGCTATTTCTCTAATATTATCTAAGGTTACATTTCCTGAAGCTTCTACCTCTGATCTATTATCTATTAACTTTACAGCTTCTTTTAAGGTTTTTATGTCCATATTATCTAACATTATTATATCTGCCTTTGCTTCTAAAGCCTCATTTAATTGCTCAATGCTTTCAACTTCAACTTCTATTTTTCTAACGAAGGGAGAATTTTTTCTTGCTAGAGAAACTGCATTCTTTATTCCACCTGCTGCCTCTATGTGATTATCCTTTATCATAACCCCATCATTTAATCCAAATCTATGGTTAGTTCCTCCTCCAACCTTCACTGCATATTTTTCAAAAATTCTCATATTAGGAGTAGTTTTTCTTGTGTCTAAAAGCTTAACTTTTGTTCCCTCTAATCTTCCAACAAATTCTCTAGTAAGGGTTGCTATTCCACACATTCTTTGCATATAGTTTAAAGCAACTCTTTCCCCCATAAGAATTTTTTTTGCATCTCCAGAAACCTGACCAAAGTGCTGCCCCTTTTCAACCTGATCTCCATCACTTACTGAAAAATCTACTTCTACATCTCCTAAAATCTTAAAAACCATTTTGAAAACTTCTGTACCTGCTATTACCCCTTTTTCCTTAGCTATAATATCAACCTTAGCTATTTTGTGATCTAATACTACTGACTCCGTTGTTATATCTCCATATTGTAAATCCTCATTAAGAGCTCTTTTTACATTCCCCTCCACAAGTAACCAATTCATCCTTAATATCTCCTCTCAGCCTACAGATTTCATCAATTAATATTTTCCTATTTAACAATCTGTATTTATCTAAATCTTCACATTCTCTCTCTTCTATAATAAGCTCTAAATCATCTATATAACTATTAATTTCTAAGGCCCCTCTTCTTGAAAAAACCAAAGCTTCTAATAAAGAATTACTAGCAAGTCTATTAGCACCATGAACTCCTGTACAGCTTGTCTCCCCCAAAGCATATAAATTTTCCATAGAAGTTTTTCCATTTAAATCAACCTTAATTCCCCCCATGAAATAATGCTGAGCTGGGGCTACAGGTATTGGCTCTTTACTTATATCAATTCCTTCATCTAAGCACTTATTATATATATTAGGGAATCTATTTTGTAAAAAACTCTTTTCCATAAATGACACATCTAAAAATACATTATTAGAATTCGTTTTTTTCATTTCTTCATATATTTTTTTAGCAACTATATCCCTTGGTAATAACTCATCTACAAATCTTTCTCCATTACAGTTTATGAGTTTTCCTCCTTCTCCTCTAACAGATTCAGAAATTAAAAATCTTTTTTCCTCTGATTTTTTTGAGAAAAATGCAGTAGGGTGAATTTGTATATAAGAAAGATCCTTTATTTCTATATTATTTCTAATTGCAACCCCTATGCTATCTCCAGTTATGATTCTTTCATTAGTAGATTTTTTAAATAAACCACCAATTCCACCTGTGGCTAAAATCACCACTTTAGCATAAATACTTAAATTTTCTCCATCTTTATTAAATAAAGCCCCTATGCATCTATTATCCCTATGATATATATCAACCATTTCACAATCTTCTATTATTTTTATATTTTTTCTTCTTTTCACATTCTCTAAAAGAATATCTTCAACATGCTTTCCAGTAATATCTTTGTGATAAACAATTCTATTTATTTCATGTGCACCTTCTTTTGTAAAAAGAACTCCATTTTTGTCCTTTTCAAAATTAGCTCCTAAATCCATAAGTTTATTTATATTATCCATTGATTCTTCAACTAAAACCCTAACAGAATCAATGTTATTTTCATACTTTCCAGCTTTTAAAGTATCTTCAATGAATGACTGAAAATCTTCTTTTCCTCTAGCTACTGCAATTCCCCCCTGAGCTAGGGAAGAATTGCATAAATTAACTGACTTTTTTGAAACCATAATTATTTCTAAATCTTCTCTTAAGTTTAATGAGGCATATAGTCCTGCTACCCCACTTCCAACTATCAATACATCAGCTACCCTTTTCATAGTTTTAGCCCCCAAGTTTATGCATATTTTTTAATGAATTATATGCCTTTAATCTTAAATCCTCATCTATTTCAATTTTATTTTCCATTTTTAAAAGACTTTCATAAAGATCCTTTAAGGTAGTCATTTTCATATTTCTACAAACCATCTTTCCATATGGAATATAAAATTCTTTTTCCTCTCCATTTTTTCTCAACTGATGAAGTACCCCTTCTTCTGTTATTATAATAAATTTTTTATTTGAAGAACTATTTACAAAATTTATTATTTCACTAGTACTTCCTATGAAATCAGAAATATCTCTTATCTCCTTACTACACTCTGGATGAGCTACTGTTAAAATTCCTTCATGCTCACTTTTTAATCTTAAAATTTCTTCTTTTTGAATGGCTTCATGGACTATACAAAATCCATTCCATAATATAAACTTTTTATCTGGTGTTTTCTCCTGAATATAAGACCCTAAATTTCTATCAGGTAAAAATATAATTTCTTTTTCTTCTAAATTATTTATTATGTTTTCAGCATTAGATGAAGTGCAGCAAACATCAGATAAGGCTTTTACTTCAGTTGAAGAATTTATATAACAAACAACCTTAGCATTTGGATGTTCCTCTTTCAATTTAGCTAGTCCCTCTTCTGTAGCCATGTCTGCCATAACACAACCTGCTTCCATAACTGGTAATATAACCGTTTTTTCTGGTGAAAGTATCTTTGCACTTTCCGCCATAAATTTAACCCCACAAAAAACTACTATATTTTCTTCACAATCCTTTGCTATTTTACTTAAGTAATATGAATCGCCTACATAATCAGCAATCTCCTGTATTTCAGGAATTTGATAATAATGTGCTAATATAATAGCTCCCTTCTCTTTTTTTAACTTTAATATTTCGTCCCTTATATCCATTTTGTCTCCCCCAATTTATGTATTTTAATTTATAATATCACCATAT
Organism: Clostridium sp. UMB9555A; assembly: GCF_030222355.1. Classification (NCBI taxonomy): domain Bacteria; kingdom Bacillati; phylum Bacillota; class Clostridia; order Eubacteriales; family Clostridiaceae; genus Clostridium; species Clostridium sp. UMB9555A. The sequence goes on from NZ_JASORQ010000003.1 coordinate 261,462, forward strand.
TTATACAAGTTCAATAAAACACGAACATTCATTAACATTTTATCTATATTGTTTTCATTTTGTTAATTATAATAAAAAAGATTGTACAAAAACACCTCAAAAATAAAGTAACTATATCAAAATAATTTTTTGATAAAACTTACAAACATTATGAAAAGAATATCTAATAATTCTCCAAATATGTTTGTAAGTTTTATTATTATATTTGATACAGGCAATTTACTTTTTAGTTCTTATACAATCCTCATAAAGAAACTTAAAATTATTTATTATAATGCTTTATTAAAGCTTGAGTTCCTAAATCTCCAAAACCTTCTCTTTCTAGCTCCTCATAATTTTCTAAAACTTTGCTTAAAATATCTAAATTCACATTATCAGTTAAAGCTTCCTCCTTAGCTAATTTCATATCTTTAATGAAATGTTTTATAAAGAATCCTGGTGCAAAGTCTTCCCCTAAAATTTTAGGAGATACTAATTCTAGTTGCTTACTTCCAGCAGCTCCAGTAGATACTGAATCAAGCATTTTTTTCACATCTAATCCTTTATCCTTGGCATATGCCATGGCTTCACAAACCCCTGATATAGCCCCTGCTATCATTATTTGATTTGCTAACTTAGTGTGTTGTCCAAAGCCAGTTTTTCCCTCATAGTGAATATTAGTTCCCATTGCTTGAAAAATAGGTAAACAAGCTTTATAATCCTCTTCTTCTCCTCCAACTAAAATAGTTAAAGTCCCATTTTTAGCTCCAATATCTCCCCCTGTAACGGGAGCATCTAAGGCTTTTAACCCTTTTTCTTTTGCTTTTTCAAATATTTCAACTGCTAACTTTGGACTTGATGTTGTCATATCAATAACATAAGTTCCTTCTTTAACATTTTCAAGTATTCCATTTTCTCCAAAATAAACTTCTTCAACATCCTTTGGAAAACCTACTATGGTTATTACTGCATCACATCCAGAAACACACTCTTTTATAGTGGGATAAAAATTTGCTCCTTCAGAAATTACATCTAAAACTTTTTCTTTATTTCTAGCAAAAATAGAAACCTCAAAGTCATTTTTCATAAGGTTACGAACCATTGATTTTCCCATTATTCCTACACCAATAAAACCTATTTTCGTCATAAATTCTTTCCTCCTAATATTAAATCCACTTAAGTTATTTATAAAAATTTCAAACTTTATCTATACCATAATAATCTTTCTTTATTCTAAACCTAAAGATTATTTATCAAATAATCCTCCACCATTGTTGCTCTTTCTTCCACCTTGAGCAAATCCAATAGTTTTTTGAGCTCTAACATTAGATTTAGTATTCTTCCCTTTATTCTTTTTTTCTTCTATTAATTTTTTCATCATTTCCATATTCTTGTTCATTATAAATTTCTCCTTTTAATTTCATAATATATAATAAATTTTAATATATTCTTTAAAAGAAATCATCCTAGTTTAAATAGATATGTTGCATATTTTAAACAAAACTTAATTTTAAATTATCTATTATTTAATTTTAACCTTTACTATTTCAGGTCTATTGAATAATCTTGTTATTTTAGTGCTGTTTCCAAGGCCTCTACTAATAATAAGTTTATTTTTATTTCCGTGCATTCCTTCAGTGTATTTAGGAAAAAACCCTTGTCCAGGTGCAACTAATCCTCTTTTAACTATAGGAATTCTAAATTGACCTCCATGTGCATGACCGGAAAACATTATATGAAAATCATATTTTGAATATTCAGCCTCAAAAATTTCTGGGTAATGACTTAAAACAATTTTTAATCCCTCTAAGCTTTCTAAGCTTTTAAAAAGTTTATGAAAATCCTCATATGCATAGCTTCCATTAATTTTTTTAAGTGAAGAATGTAAATCTCCCTTTGGCTTTTCAAACATACCTAAAATATTCACTTTCACTTCATTTAAACTTAAAGTTATAATTTCATTTCTTAAAACTATAACTCCCTTTGACTTTAAACTTTCAAAAATATATTCAGCTTTTTTGCACCTCTGTTCATTGTTTCCTGAGATATAAACAACTTTAACCCTCTTACTTAAGTCACTTAAAAAATCTATTGCACCCTCCATATTTTTAAGACTTGAATCTATCATATCTCCAGTTGCAACAACTAAGTCTGGCTTTTCTTTTAATATTAACCTTTTAAGCTTTTCATTATTTTTTCCAAACTCTTTTCCATGAAGATCTGATAAATGAACCACATTTATATCTTTTCCAATTCCAAAATCAACTTCATAATTAGTTGTGCTTACTCCATTGTTTTCATAATAAAAAAATCCTGTTACTAAAGTTATACCTAATGCGCCTAATAAAATCTCCATAATATCACACCTATACTCTTAAATTTCAGAATAATATTTTTATTTATCTTATTAATATTTATTAAATTTGGCTCTTTATTATTTTTAATTTATAAAATTCTAAGGTTTTATATACTTATAATCTTATAAAATATTCTTATTCTATCACAAATAACTACTTAAGTCTTTAAATATATTTAGTTAAAATACGTATAAAAATCTTTTATAAAAATATAAAGAAATTTATAAACCTTGTATACATTAAATTCATTAATTGTTAATATTTTAAAGTTTAACTCATTTTTATATATAACTAAAAAAAATCCATATGAAAACTTTTAAATACTATAAATGTTAAATTTGTAACAAATATTTAAAGTGTTATAATTTTACATAACGAAAGATAAATTATTATTTGGCCAAATAATATATTTTTATTCTAAAAATTTAATAGTTAAACTTATATTATTTAGGAGTGATTTAAATGAATAAAAATCTTGAAGCAAACAGAAATAGGACTCTTTCTGAAGGAATACACAAAAATATAAAAGTAAGAGCCCCTAAAATTGATAAAACAGCTATAAGTCCTTATGATCGTTATTGTGATGGTTATGGAATGCCAGGAGCTTATGGTAATGGATATGTATCAGTTCTTAAGGTTTCCGTTGGTACAGTTAAAAAAACTGACGATATTTTACTAGATGGTATAGTTTCTTATGATAGAGCTGAAATAAATGATGCTTATGTTGGACAAATTAATATGCTTACAGCTTCATCATTCTGTGGAGTTGCAGGTCAAGTTTGGGGACATGATTTAGCAGCACATGATTCAATTGCTAAGGATGAAATCAAACCTTTATATGAATTAAAACAATTTGATGGAACTCCACTTAAAGTTTATGATGCCAAACCTTTATTAGAAGCTGGTATAGAACTTTTTGGTACAGAAAAAAATAGACGTTTTACAACTGCTCCAGGTGCCCACGTAATATGTGCAAATAAGAGTGCTACAGCTTATAGACCAAAGGAAAATAGACCTTTGAAAGAAGGAGAAGCTTATGGTGTATGGTCATTTATAGCTTTATCACTATCAAATGATAGAGATCACTGTGCTGACTTATTTATAGAAGATGCTGGACTTTGGACAAAGAATGATAATCCAGAAGACCTAAAGAAATTCCTAGAAGATCATAGAAAAGCTGTAACTTGGTCAGTAGTTGAATGTGGTAGAGATTCTCATGTTGTTTTTGAAAGAACTTACATAGGTTTCGCTTATGTAATAATGAAACCTGGTGAAATTGGAAACGCTTTAACTTGCGCTCCTTACGTAACATTGGCAAGAGATGCTGTTCCTTCTGAAGGTTTCCCAAGTTTAAATAGAATTTCTCTTTCTCAATGGTTAGATGATATGAATTTTGATTCTTTAGTTAATCCTAGTAAAAAATAATCAATAATAATTTCTTAAAATAAAATTATTCTAGGAGGAGTTATTATGAATGATAATAAAAAATTAGGCGTAATTGCTCTTGCTGGGGTAGTAATTAGTGCTATGCTGGGTGGAGGTGTTTATAACCTTCCCCAAAACATGGCCCAATCCGCTTCTGCAGGTGCAATATTAATTTCTTGGATAATAACAGGGATAGGAATTTGGTTCATAGCTAACACCTTTAGAATCCTTGCTGCTGCAAGACCTGATGCCACAACAGGTATATATACCTATGGTGAACTTGGTTTTGGAAAATTTACAGGGTTCTTAATGGCCTGGGGATATTGGATATGTAACTCCTTTGCAAATGTTGGCTATGCAGTACTTTTAATGGATTCACTAAACTACTTTTTCCCACCTTACTTTAAGGGCGGTAATAACTGGCTTTCAATAGCATGTGGATCTATTGTTCTTTGGATTATATTCTTTATAGTATTGGCTGGTGTTAAACAAGCAAGTGCTTTAAATGTAATAGGAACAATTGGAAAATTATTACCTTTAGCAATTTTCTTACTAGTTTTATTATTCTCATTTAGATTTTCTACATTCTTTACTGACTTCTGGGGATTAAAAACAGTTGCAAAAGTTCATGATACAAACTTAGGAGGAATATTGCCTCAAGTAAAAAGTACAATGCTTGTAACATTATGGGTATTTACTGGTATTGAAGGTGCCGTTGTTGTTTCTGGAAGAGCTAAATCTCAAAAAGATGTTAGTAAAGCAACATTTTTAGGATTTATTACTTGTCTCTTAATTTATACACTACTTTCATTATTACCACTTGGTGTATATTCACAAGGAGAAATTTCTAAAATGGCTCCACCATCAACAGCTGCAGTATTAATGGATTTAATAGGAAATTGGGGAAGTATTATAATGAACCTTGGTGTAATTATAGCAATATTAAGTTCTTGGCTTATTTGGACTGTAATGCTTTCAGAGTTACCTTTTGCAGCAGCCCAAAGTGGAACATTTCCAAAAATATTTGCTAAAGAAAATAAAAATGAATCACCTTCATTTTCTTTATTAGCATCAACAATCATTATGCAAATAATACTAATACTTGTTCATTTTGCAGGTAACGCATGGAATATGATGCTTAGTATAACAAGTGTTATGGCACTTCCTTGTTATCTTGTTTCTACATTATATTTATTTAAGATAACATATAAAAATGAAAATTATCCAACAGATATCTTTGCCAAAAGAAAATATGCAATGATTACTGCCATATTAGGATCAATTTATGGTGTTTGGTTAATTTACGCTGCTGGAATCAACTATATGCTTATAGCTATAGTTATATATGCTTTAGGAATTCCTGTATTTATAAAAGCTAGACATGAGACTAGTCCTAATGAAAAAGAATTTACTAAAGCTGAGCGTTACTTTGCAATAGTTTTGATAATACTTGCCTTAATAGGCTTAGTATATTTATTTAAATTTATGTAAACTACACACATATCAAAACCCTATCTAAAATTTAAAAGACTTTGGTAACTTTTGAATCCTTGTATTTATTAATAAAACTTCAAAATTCACCAAAGTCTTTTTTTAAAATTATTATATTTATAAAAAAGTGTTGTATAAAGATAACTTTTAATAAAACTTACAAACAGTATGAAGAGAATATCTAGATGAGCTTTAGTAATATCTTCGGAGTAATAATTATAAATTCTTAGCGAAATCTAGTAATTCTCTGAATATGTTTGTAAAGTTTATTATTATCTTTATAAGAAAAGCTATATCAAATATAAAATTTGATATAGCTTTCATATATTGTTACAAATTATTAAACTAATTTATTTAGAACTGATTCACCAATTGTTCCTTCTGGCATTTTTAATCCAAAGTTATCAGCAATTGTTGCTCCAATAGTTGCAAATGTTTTTGGAGTTTCTAATTGTCCATGACCTTTCATTGATGGTGAATAAGCTAAGAATGGTACATACTCACGAGTGTGATCTGTTCCAGTGTATGTTGGGTCATTACCATGGTCAGCTGTTATTATTAATAAATCATCTTCATGTAACTTTTCTAATACTTTTCCTAAGTTAACATCGAATTTTTCTAATTCTTCTGCATAACCTTGAGGATTTCTTCTATGTCCCCATAAAGCATCAAAGTCAACTAAGTTAACAAAGCAGAATCCAGTAAAGTCTCTATCCATTATTTCTAATGTTTGTTCCATACCGTGAACTGAACTCTTAGATTTATTTCCTTCTGTTATTCCTTCTCCATCAAATATATCTTTTATTTTACCAACTGAAATAACATCAAAGTTGTTATCTTTTAATTCATTAAGAACTGTTCTTCCATATGGTTTAAGAGCATAGTCATGTCTATTGCTTGTTCTCTTGAATTCACCTTTTTTACTTCCTAAGTAAGGTCTTGCTATGATTCTTCCAACTTTCCATTCATCTTTAAGAGTTAATTCTCTTGCAATTTCACAGCATCTATATAATTCTTCTAAGCCAAAAGTTTCTTCTTGACCACAAATTTGTAAAACTGAATCTGCTGATGTATAAACTATCATATCTCCAGTTGCAATTTGGTGTTCTCCTAATTCATCTAGGATTTCTGTTCCACTAGCACTCTTGTTTCCTACTATTTTATGACCAGTTCTTGCTGTTAACTCATCTAATAATTCTTGTGGGAATCCAGTATCTGTGAAAGTTTTAAATGGCTTAGTTATGTGTAAGCCCATCATTTCCCAGTGTCCTGTCATTGTATCTTTACCAACACTTGCTTCAGCCATTTTAGCTTGGTATCCTATTGGATTCTCAACTGGAGCTACATGTTTTATTGGGTGTAAGTTTGCTATACCCATTTTTTGAAGATTAGGTATATTAAATGTGTCTACTGATTCAGCAATGTGTCCTAATGTATCAACATTAACATCTCCATATTTTTCTGAATCATTCATTGCACCTATTCCTAATGAATCTATTACTATTGTAAAAATTCTTTTATATTTGCTCATTGTTAAAACCCCCTAAGTGTATTTCCGTATCTATTATAATTTTTAAGATTTTATCTTATGCATTAAGCTCTAAATTCCCTAATAACTAGTAATTCTAAAGCTAAATCAAAAAGATTTTACTAAGAATTACTAAGCTATTAGATAAATTCAACTAAAATTTATAGGTCACTTAAGATCTTATGCGTTATTTTTCATTTTATCTTCTTTAATTAAGTTTCTTATTCCTTCTATTCCTGCTTTTATTGCAAGTTCTGTATCGTGTACTTGAGGATTATCAAGTCCTTCTTTTTGTCTTTCTTGGTTAGCTATAGTTAGGAAAACAGCTCCAACTCTTACTCTTAAATAGCTTCCTACTATAAATAATGCCGCACCTTCCATTTCTGATCCTAAACATCCACATCTTTTCCATGCTTCCCATTTGTTTAATAAATCATAACTTACAGGTTTAGTTTCTGGTGAGTGTTGTCCATAAAAAGAGTCCTTTGATTGAACTACACCAGTATGATAAGGAACTTTTAATTCTTTTGCTCCTTTAACTAAAGCGTTTATTACATCTAAGTTTGCTACTGCTGGGAATTCTATTGGAGCATATTCTCTTGAAGTACCTTCTGCTCTTATAGATCCAGTTGCTATTATAAGATCTCCACCTTTAACGTTTAAATCTATTCCACCACAAGTTCCTACTCTGATGAAAGTGTCTGCTCCACATTTAACTAATTCTTCTAATGCTATTGCAGCTGATGGGCCACCAATACCAGTTGAGGTAACGCTTACTTTTTCTCCATCTAAATATCCAGTATATGTAACATATTCTCTTTTATCTGCTACTAACTTAGCATTGTCTAAGTATTTTGCTATTTTAGCACATCTTTTTGGATCTCCAGGCATTATTACGTATTTTCCAACTTCTCCTGGTGCTACGTCTATATGAAACTGTTTGTCTGAACCTTGTGTATAAATCATTTACATTTCCTCCTAATAACTTGTTTCCTTATAACAATTTTAAACTTGTCTACTTAGTTGTCTATTTTATATTTATATAATACTACACTTTCTAGAAATTATCAAACGTTTACAGAAAATTTTTAAAATTATTTATTGGTTATTAATATAAAATCTTTTATAATTTAAGTAAGTAATACTTTGTCCTACTACAACTTGTTGTAACTTGTCTATTTTTAGGAAGGTGATTTATAAATGGAAATATTAACTGTAAATAAACATAAAGAACTATTGTATGTTACCGTATACGATAAACTTTTTAAGATGATTAACGAAGGAACTTTCCCTGAAAATAGTAGACTTCCTTCTGAACCAGAACTAGCTAAAAGATTAGGTGTTAGTAGAAGTACACTTAGACAAGCTTTAGCCCTGCTTCAAGATTATGGATTAATAAAAAACATTAGAGGTAAAGGAAATTACATAATTAAGGAAAATAAAACTGATACAACAGGTTTAGAAAAAATAGGACATCCAGTCTATAAGTGTTTAGATGTAGATACAAATAATATTGAATTAGATTTTAAAATAGATCCACCCTCAGATTATTATAAAAAGATATTAGGAGATAGTTCTGTAGCAACGGTTTGCATTGATAGATGGTATTTACATGATAATTTAGCTCTAGCTTATTCTTACACAATAATACCTATTGAAGCAATTTCAAAATTTAATATAGATCTATCAGATAAAAATAATTTATTGAAATTCATTGAAGAAGAATCTTATAAAGAATGTTCAAAGATAAAAAGTACTATTAAATTCACTACATCTGGTAACTTTGTAACTAAGCGTCACCCAATTCCAGATGAAAGTCAATTTTATTTAATTGAGGAAGCTATATATTCTAATTCAGAACTTCCAGTTATTTTTAATAAGCATTATCTCCCAATGAAACACAGCACCATTAAAGTAAATCCTATGAAATAAATATTTCATAGGATTTACTTTTATTAAAATGCTGTAAAACCACCATCTACTGGCATAAATATTCCAGTTACATTACTTGCTTCTGGTGATGCTAAGAATAATATCACATCGGCAACTTCTTCTGCTCTTGCTACTCTATTTTGAGGAGAGGTAACTTTTCCTGATACTATTCCCCCTTCAATTTTAACTCCTGCCTTTTCAGCAGCCTCTCTTTTATTTCTTAAAAATTCTAAAGCTTCATGATACATTGGAGTATCTGTAGTTCCTGGATTTACTGCATTTACTTTTATACCATATCTAGCATAATCCAATGCCATATTTCTAGTAAGTCCATTTAATCCATGTTTAGATGTTACATAAGCAGAATGTCCTGGAAATCCAGTTAAACCTGCAACAGAAGAAACATTAACAATAGCTCCTCCTTTATTTTGCTTTATCATCTCTTTAATACCATAATGAGAACAATGAAATGCTATCATTATATTGCAATCCAAAACATTTCTAAACATCTCTTCACTCATCTCGTGTACTGGTGCTGGTGTTCCTGTAATTCCAGCATTATTTATTAAAATATCCAAGCCACCAAATTTTTTTATAGCAGTATCTATTACTTTCTTACAATTTTCTCCTACTCTTAGATCACATATTAAAAACTCAACATTAGAAGTTATTTCTCTAATTTCTTTTAGAGTTTCTTTACTCATCTCTTCTTTTCTATCTGCTAAAACTAATTTAGCTCCTTCTTTAGCTGCTCTTAAAGCCACAGCCTTTCCTATCCCCCCAGCTGCTCCTGTAATAATCATTACTTTGTCACTAAATCTTCCATTAATTATCTTACTCATAAACTTCTATTATCATAAAATATAAATATATATTTTATAATAACAACTCACCTCCAATAAACTCCAATAAACCCATTATATTATTAAGTAATATATACTCTAATAAATCTAATGTCAACACATATTAAAATGGCTTATTTACTCTAATTTGCACATTTTTATAATAATATTTGCCCCCTAACATATCTTAAAATATAACTCTTTTTTAAAGTTCTTTTGTTAGTGAATATTTCTTATAATTAGACCAATAATAAACTTTAAAATATTTAATTGTAAATTTATTAAAATAATGATTTCTTTCAGTTATTTGAAAAATACATATAAGTTATCGTAATAATAAAGTAACCTAAATTTTACTTTTTTTATGATATACTAAATTATTGTAAACAAAATTTATTAGTAAGGAGATTTAAAAGATGAGAAAAATAAAACACAAAGGATTCCTAATAGCTCTAGTTTCTGCACTAATTATAAGTTCATCTTTCATTGCTTGTGACATGAAAGCCAATAAAAGCAATGTAGAAAGTGAAAAAGCTAATTTAGAAAATAACAAAACAGATGATGCTTCTAGCAATAAGGAAAATTCTACAAATAATAATGATGAAAAATCAAGCTCAAATGCTGAAGATACTAAGAATAGATTTGAAGGGTTAAAAACTACTTCTGCAGATATGAATATTCCTGTTTTATGTTACCATGATGTAACTCCAAACAACCCTGATAATAATGAACTTCTAGTAAATCCTGAAAAATTCAAAGAACAACTTCAATATTTAAAGGATAATAATTATACACCTATAACTTTAGATGAACTTTATGATTATCTAAGAAATAATAAGCCTATCCCTGAAAAGCCTGTTGTTATAACCATTGATGATGGATATAAAGGTAACTATGAATATGCTTATCCTTTACTAAAAGAATTTAAGTTTCCTGCTACAATATTTGTAATTTCAAATTATGTTGGAGCACAGGATTATATGACTGCTGAACAATTAAAAGAAATGTCTAATAACGGCATAGAAATAGAAAGCCATACTTTTAAACATGATGACTTATCTACATTAGATGAAGCTAAACAACTTGAAACTCTAAAAGATTCTAAAGTAGCTTTAGAAAAAATCATTGGAAAACCTGTAGATTTTGTTGCTTATCCTTTTGGAAGATATAATTCTAGTACTAGAGTTGCATCAGAAAAAGCTGGATATAAATTAGGTTTTAATTTAAATGGAAACTTTGCTGACAGAAAAGATAATAATTTCAACATTGATAGAATTTATGTTAGTAATAATGATTCATTACAAAAATTCGAAAGTAGATTAACTGGTAAATAATTTTTATTCAGAAAAATAAATAACTTATTCTGAATGAAAATCTTAAAGCTCTAACTGGAAATAAAATTTTCAGTTAGAGCTTTAAAATAATCAAATTTAAATAAATTTTTAGTTTAATCTAATAATTACATTATTGTTCTAAATAACTTACCCTTTCGATCTTCTCCCAATGATTTTTTTTAGTTCTATATTTAAATATAGCAACTATTCTAAATATGGAACACATTTGTCTATAACCAAAAGCTTCTAAAAAACTAAACAATATAAGTTTAATTTTATCTTTAATTCTTAAGTTTATATTAAAAAAATATTCTTCTGAAAAAATTGATGATATAGATATTAGGGAACTATAAAAAATGTAAATACCCATAAAAGTAATAAAAAACTTTAAATTTATAAACCCAGTAAAATAAGATATAAATAAAAATACAACTCCAAATACTTCAATCAAGCAAGATAACATTTCATAAATAAAATAATATAAGAATGAAAATACTCCTACTAAGCCATATTTTATATTTAAAAAAATGTATTTATGCTCAGCCAAACTTTGCATAAGCCCCATATGCCATCTTTTTCTTTGGCTTTTTAAATCTTTAAGCTTTTCAGGCGCTTGAGACCAACAAATAGCATTTGGTGTATATTGTATACTATATTTATTTTCATTCTTTTTATTAAATGAGTGTAACTTCATAACAAGTTCCATATCCTCTCCAATACTATTAGAATTATATCCTCCTACATTTATTACAGAGCTTTTCTTAAACAATCCAAAAGCACCAGATATTATAAGATTTCCATTAAATTTATTGAACCAAACCCTTGTTGTCAAAAAGACTCTATAGTACTCTATTATTTGAAAAATAATTAACCATTTTTTAGGGAGTCTATTTTTCTTAACTATGCCATTTTCTAATAAAACATTATTAGAAATTTTTACATTTCCCCCAACAGCTATTGTATTTTCATTTTCAATAAAAGGAACAACTATGTTGCTTAAAGAATCCCTTTGCAATACAGAATCTGCATCTAATGTTAGAAACAATGGATATGTTGAAGCATTAATACCCATATTTAAAGCATCTGCTTTCCCCCCATTTTCTTTGTTTATCAAAGTTATATTTACCTTCTCAAACCCTTCATAAATATCAATTATTTTATTACAATTTATTGATTTTCTAATAGGCCTCTGGACCTTTTTTAAGCCAAACCTATTAATTAATACTTCCAAAGTTTTATCCTTAGACCCATCATTAACTATTATTATTTCATATTCTGGGTACTCTAATGCTAATAAAGAATCTATACATTTTAAGATAGTTCTTTCTTCATTATAAGCAGGAACTAAAATAGAAATAGGTGTATAATTTTTCTTATCATAAATATTTATTGTACTATTAAATCTTTTCTTTAAATTAAATTCATATAAATCTATAATTGAATATACAGTTGATATAAAGAATATTACTGCATAAATAAATATATAATACATAAAAAATAAATTTATAAAATCAACTATTTTTTCTAACATGACAAAGTAATTCTTTCCTCCTTATAATTTAAAATTTTATTATATAAAGTATTATTTTTTTTCTGTAGAACATATAATAAAATTTCTTTAGCATACACATCTTCTTCATTTAAAACTTCTTCAATGAGTTCCTTAGTACAGTTATTTTCTAAAATACTTGATGCTGAATTTAGTCTAACATACCAATTTTTATCCTTAAGAGATTTTTTTAAGCTATTTTCCACTTCAAAGGAATAATACTTAGAAAGACTCTTTGCCGCTATTGCTCTTTCTTCCCACCATTTAGATGCTAATAGTTTAATCAATTCCACATAAGCTTCATCATAATAATTCTTTTCAAAATATTTTATTATACTTATCCTTACTTCCTTATTACTTTCATCTTTTAATTTCATCAAAAGAATTTCTTTTAAAAAATCATTTTTATTTTTAGAAAAGCTATTTATTATAAGGCATTGCATTTTAGTATTTAATTCATTTAAAATCCTTGCCAGTTCTCTATTTATTTCATGACTATTTTTAAATTTATCAATAATCTCAATAAAAACCTTATCATTTATATATATCCTATTTTTAGACATATAGATTAAAGCCTCAATGAATTTATCCCCTTTACCAATATTAGCTATTGAATTTAAAGCATTATATCTTACATAAATAGATTTATCATTTAAGCATTCCATTAAAAAATTTTGTATTTTAAAAGAATCTATTTTATATAATCCTAAATTAAATATAAAATAACACTTTCTTATTGAATCCTTTTTTGCATATTTTTCAATTTCATTTTCTATTATTTCTAAAAAGTTATACATAAAGATTGATATGTCATATTTAACTTCTTGATTATTACTTAATTCTGAAATTATTCTATTAAAAGCTTGTCTACTTTTACTTTTTTTTAAAATTTTCTCCACATATAAAATTTCATCTTTGGAAAGCTTATTATTTTTAGTTACTTTTAGAAGCTGTTTTTTTATACCTTCTCTAATCTCTTGCTCCATTTTGTCTACTTTTTTCTCTCTTCTTTTAGTAGCTCTTTTTTCAAATTTTATATATATTATTGATATAAATATTACATATATAAAAAGGATTAAAGAAAAAAATATATATGATACTATTTTCATATTTCCTCCTTATTTTTTATTAAACTCTTCTTTAAGCATATAATAAGACTCCTTAAGCCTTTCATGATATTTAGGCTTTACCCATGAAGTCAAATTAAACTTTTTAGAATCTATTCGTGAACTTTCTCCATTATTATTTTTTATTGTGACACCAACATTTATATAATCTATTTTCTTAGAATCAAAAGAAAATGTTTTATAAAAATCATCTATTATACTTTTAGTTGATGGATCCTTAAAATTTAATAACCCCCATGGAATTCTAAGTTCTATATAATTATTATTAATATAATAATCAGCAACTGAATTAAACTCTTCACTTTTAGGATTTCCATTTCCTAAAACTAACTTTCCTGTCTCATAAGATTTAGCATCTTTAAATGTATTAGTTACCTCCGAATAACTTTTTTCTTTAGATGGAAGCCTTACTACTGAAAATCTTTCACCATTTTTTTGTACATCAATTTTATTAGGATCTACCTTTAATTCATTTCTATTTTCTATAAACTTAAATGTATCATAATATTCATGGACTAATACCTTACTATCTTCTTTCCCTAAATCTATTATGAAATCCACATTATTTTCAAAGGTTAAATCTTTTTCATCATATTTATTAACTCCAGAATTAGGAGTTACATCCAAATCAATGTATACCCTATCCTGTTCATCTATAGGTTTATTAAGTTCTACTAGAAAATATAAATATTTTTCATCATATTTCATAGAAAGATTTACTCCATTATTACTTCCCAATATATCGTTATATCCCCATTCATTTATACTTTCATCTGGATAAGAAGTTTCCTTTTCATCCCCTGGCTCAAAGGAAATAAGTCCAAAATTTTGACTAAATACTTGAGCATTACTCCAATAAGCACTCTTATCTAAAATAAATAACTCTTTTGTGTTCCAAGATGATCTATACCAACTATCTTGCCATTCAAATAATATTCCTCCTACACATCCAGATTCTTTAATTGCTTTATATGTTTCTATTAACATATTTCCCTGCTCTTTTTCAGTTATATATCCATTTTCATCACTTTTAATAAAGTCACCAGCCATTCTTCCTGATGGAACTGAATACTCAGATATAAGGACAGGTACACTATGATACTTATTTAACTCAGTAAAATATTGATGTAAAATATCATTATTTATTAAAGAATCATTTTTTAATATAGAAATGTTATAAGATGCCATTATTCCAGATTTAAACTTCTCTGTTTTTTGAATATTTTCAATATCAATAAATCTTTTTTCTTTATTCTTTTTATTTACATATCCATCTCTTACTAATTTCATTATGTCATCTTCAACTGAAACAAAGCTTATAATTCTTTGTTCCTTATAGTTTTTACTCTCGTATTCTACTAAATAATCAGCTAAATAACTTAAATACTTTTCTGTATCCGAAGCACCAATTTTACTCTGTATGTACTCTCCATTAAATTCTGGTAAATCATTCATTATCTCAGAATAAATAACATCATCATAAGCCAATTCATTTCCTATGGTATAACCAATCACATATTGAGAAATATTAGTTTCATAAATTTTTTTAGAATTACTGCTTAAAATTGGAATCTTATTACCATGTATTGCATCCACAGTTGTTTCTATGTTTTTTTTAAATTCATCTGAAACTTTTTCTCCTTGAATATCTTCTCCATCATCTATTTCTACTTCATTTAATGATATTCCTTGCAATAAATAAAGTGGTTTCTTATTATTTAAATTAAACTCATATAAAGCTTCATAAAAGTCTTTATTCATAAGACCTTGAACTCTTAAACAATTTAAATTTAATTCACCTATATCTTTAAACCATCTAATATAGTCTTCCTTATTGGCTTTAAAATCTCCTGGAAAGCTTCCAGGCTTAGTAGAACTAATATTTATTCCATTTATACTAACCTTGTCATCTCCTAAAAAAACTTCCTTATCAATTATTTTTGAAAGAATATTAATATCCTTTTTGTTATAAGCCATTTTCCCTATAAAGTTAATTCCTATTAAGACAAAGAAAAATGTAAAAATACTAAAAATTAAAAATTTCTTCATTTATATTTCTCCTTTACTCTGTCCATTTATAAAGTTTTTCTATATTTTCATCCATCCATCTTCCCCTATTTATTAAAAATACCTTAAGCATTTCTATTTCTTCTCCATAGGAAGTTGCCATGTTTTCTGTTGATTTGAAAAGACTGGTATTATTCTTTAAATATTCGTCTAACTTTTTAGGATCATCCTCAAACTTAGAAAAATCATTTCTATAATCTTTAAACATCTCAAATTGATTACACATATATATAGGCCAAACTTCAAAATTTCTCTTAGGAGCTTCTCCTAACATTTTTACAGTATTATCTATAAAATCAATTAAATACTCATCACCTAAATAAGTCTTTCTAAGTAATTTATATCTATTAACTACCTTTTCAACAAAATTTTTGTCTTCCATAAGCCTATCAAACCAAGCAGTTCTATTCATATAGAAGCCTTTATAATCATAATAAGGACTTAAAACATCACTATTTCCCATAGAAGCATTAAAATCCCATACTGGACCAGCCTTAATCTTTTCTCCAAAGTCTTTATAAATATAGGTACTTAATATTCCAGCATCTGTATTATTAAAGAATTAATTTATAATATAATAATCTACAAATGTATCTACATCTATGTACTTTTGATATCCACTATTCTTATTATTAAATTCATTAGAATATAGACTTCTTTCAAATATACTTATGGCCTTGTTTATATAATTTTTCTGCCCTTCAGTTAAACTCTTTTTAGGATATGATGCTAAAATAGGATAATCATATAAATATGCTTCTTTTCCATAATTATTAAAAATAATATCCTTTTCCTTAGGATTATTTTTTTCAACTATAAAACTAGTCTCAACCCTTGATGGATTACTTTTTGAGATATTAACACGATTTTTATTTCTCTTTATCTGTTCAATCATAAGAAATACTCCCTTATAGTGATTGGCACTTATCTCTTTCCCATCATCAACTATAAATGCTTCACAAAATTTAGCTCTTGGAGCATACTCCATTATTTTCCCAGATATACTGTAAGCCATGTAATTTCTCAAAAGAGACTTGTCCTCAAAAGGAGCATTTAAAATCCATTCTGATTCCTTTGGCATACCTAATATCTCTTCTTCTTTTTTATTTCCACTCTCATCAATCAAATCTATACTATATTGTTTTTTAGGTACTCTCCTAGTAGTATTTCCTCTTATTTTTATTTGTATATCAGATTCTAAAACTGGTTCATCATTTAAATTATTTATATTTCCTTCTGAATCATATATTTTTATAGTTCCTTTTATACTCTCATTCCCATTTATTTTTTCTCCATTGGTGTCTATAACTACTAGTGGGAGGTTATAACCTTCTTTTTTTGTGCTTTCCATTTCTAAAGAATATTTATTGACTTCAGCTTTACTATTTACTGATTCTTTCTCTTTAAAGGTTTCACTAGTACATCCAATGAAAAAAATAAACGATAATATCTGAATAAATACTATAAAAAATATTCTTTTCAACTTCATATTAACCCAATGTTTCTCCATTTTGAGCAACTATATTAACTGCTGAAACCCCCTCAATTGCATATAACTCCTTTAAAATCCCTCTATCGTCATCCTTTTTTATCTTTATTTGATAAACTAACTCTATACTATTTCCTGTTGAATTTTTAGCTCTTAATTGTCCAGATTTAAAAGCCTTAAAAACACAACTCATCATATCTTCTTCTTTTTCTCTTATTCCTCGTATTATTAAAATATATCTATCTTCTTTTCCTAACCCACCTATACTTATTAAAAATATTATTACACTTAAGAATAGAGCTCCTACTATAGCTATTACATAACTTTGTGTTCCTACACATATTCCTGTTGAAATAGCCCAAAATATGTACATTGTATCTCTAGGATCCTTAACAGCAGTACGGAAACGCACAATAGATAAGGCTCCAACCATACCTAAAGATAATGCTATATTACTTCCTATAACAATCATAACCATACTTGTAATTAAAACCATCATAACAAGTGATACGTTAAATTTTTTGTTATACATAACACCACTATAGGTTCTTTTATAGGTTAGAAATATTATTAAACTTATAATTAAAGCCACAAATAAAATTTCAAATGCTTTAAATGCTCCAATTTCACTACTATTACTTATTAAATAATCATATAATTTTTCTTTCATCCTGTTTACCTCTCATTTCTTAAGTTTAAGCTAAGTAATTTTCAAAAAATCTTCTTGAAGCACAATATTTACTCATGGATTGATTTACTGCCTCTCTTCCATTAACTATTTGAGATATCCAGCAAAAAAAATCACCATCATATTTTACCTCTAAAAGTCCATCATAATGAGTAAATACAGGTGTTAAAAACACCTCCTCAGAAAACAAATCAAAATCAGTTTCACTAGCTCTTATATTGCTATCTAATGTAACTCTTATACTATTTTCTTCATGTATATATGCTCGTCTATTATATTCTACTAAAACAACAGGTTGATATTGTCCTATTGTCATTATGTTATAAGCAGCTTCTGCAATTGGACTATTATATTTTAATAAAACATCATACTCTTTATTTATTAAAGCTATTGCATCTTCTCTACTTATACTTAAAGTTTCCTTTTTTTGATTAATATTAAATTTTCTTTTTATTTCTAATTTAACCCATTGACAATCTGTTCTATATATCCTAAGTCTAATTTTTTTTCTAACCTCCTCTCCTCCAAGTTTGGCATAATAATCACAATTATCTATGGAATCAAAATATAAACTTCTAATACTGTATCCATAATTTCCATTATTTTTATCTGGAATCAGTATTTTTTTTAATAAATTTTCTAATTTGTAATAATCAAATTCGCTTATTACATATTTTAATTCTCTCCTGTTTACAATCATCTTAGGCTCCTTTCTTGTTTTTATATAATTAAAATAAATAGCTTTATTTTCCCAAAAACGGTCGTTTTTGGGAACACAAAGCCATAAATGTAATAATGATTTAAATATATTCTTCTAAGTCAATAATCTGGAAATAAAATTAGAATTTTAATGATAGTTTTAAAGATGTAGAATATTTATAAGTTTGAATCAAAAACGACCGTTTTAGGGAATGATTAATTAAAATTTACATAATTAATTTTTAGATTTTGTTAAGATATCTGTAAATCGTGGATTTACTGACTTTTGTTAATTCTGTTATCTCTGATATTTTATACTTTTTACTATTATACATTTGAATGGCTAAATTTATATCTTGTTTACTTTTAGGAGGTCTTCCACCTTTTTTCCCTCTTGCACGGGAGGCAATAAGTCCTTCAATTGTACGTTGAGAAATAAGATCTCTTTCAAATTGACTAATACCTGCAAAAATAGTAAACATTAATTTTCCTTGAGGAGTCGTAGTATCAAGCCAAGATTCTTTAAGTGATTTAATATGAGCACCTTTTTCTTCGACTTTTTCTACTATACTAAAAAGTTCTTTAACACTTCTACTTAATCTTGTAAGATCAGTAATTATAATAATATCTCCTATATTAAGAGAAGATATTAATTTATTAAGCTCTGGCCGTTCATTTTTTATACCAGATATTTTTTCTGCAAAAATTTTATCACAATTAACAGAATTTAATATATCTAATTGTCTGTTTAAATTTTGTTCTTCTGTACTTACTCTTGCGTATCCCAATTTCATTAAATCACCTATTAAATTAATTTTTACTCAAATTAACATATATAATTTTATATTACAATTAAAATTAAAAAATTTCAATATGAAATTATTATTAATAAATAAAATTTTGTATTTAAAAATATTTTAACATAAGATTAAGGCTTAGGTAAATATTACATAAACCTTAATCAATATCTTTTTAAGCAACTTCAGTATTTGGAACCAATAGATTTACACTATCTATTCCTTTGAAATTTATAAGGTTATCTATTAATAAATTTTCTTTAGATTTTGATGTATTTATTTCATAAACTAATTCAAATGAATCACTTAATATATTTTTAGCTTTAATATTAGTTTTTATTTTCTCTTTTAAAAATATTTCTTCAATATTATTTAGATTTACATTTTGTCCTCTTATTACAAGTAATAATTTATTATCCTTTAATCTAAGCTTACTTGTAGTAATCATTAAAATAGATAGTATTATTGAGCTTACTCCACATAAAAATATAGCTCCTGTAGCTGATGCTAGTCCAGCAAATATACTCCAAAATATAAAACCTATATCTCTTGTATCTTTTACATTTGTTCTAAATCTTACTAAAGATAATGATCCTAACATCCCTAATGAAACAGCTAAATTTATCTGTACTAATTCCATAAGCACAGTTGTAATAAATGTTATCATAATAAGAGTTGTATTAAACTTCTTATTATAATTTAAAGTATCGTATGATGCTTTATATGTAAAATAAATAATTGTTGAAAAGATTAAAGATATAAAAATAGTTTTTAAAATTACATTTGGATTTTTTGCATGTTGAACTAATGAAGTTAAATCATTTATATTAAAATTTCCACTTAAAATTTGACTCATAGTTATGTTCCTCCTAAAATCATTTGTATTTATTAATAATAATATGTATTTAATAATTGTCTTGAAGTACCAAATTTACTTGGTGGTTTCCCAACGAAATTACATTTAGATAAAACTTCTTGTAATTGTTGGAATAAAAATCTATCATATTTAACTTCTAAGATACTTTTATCTCCTGGTAATCCTTTTTTGAAATTTATGTTTTTATTAAATAGATCATAGTTGAAGTTAGTAAATCTTAGATTATTATCTAATGTAACCCTGGTATTGAAAAATTCATGTGTAAAAGCTCTTCTGTCATATTCAACCATAGAAACTGGTCTATATAATTTACTTTTCATTAAATTAAACGCGTATTCATATAAAGGATTGTCTTTATAGTTCAATAAAACAGAATATTCTCTATTTATTAACCTAATTGCATCTTCTTTAGTGATAGTTATACTTTCCTTTAATTCTCTTTCAAAATGCTTTCGTTTAATTTCAAATTTAGCAAATTTGTCTTCTTCATTATAAATTCTTACTCTTATACGCTTTCTCTTTTCAGTTTTTATTTGCTTTTCTCTAAAATCTTCATTGTCTATACTATCAAAATATATACTTCTTGTTTTATAGCCATTATAATCTCCGTACTTATCTGGAACCAATATTTGACTTAAAGAATTTAATAAATAAACTCTATCTGTACTTGAAACTAAAAATTTCACTTCTTTTCTGGATACTGATAACATCTTCCCCCTCCTTTCTCATTAATTAATACAAAAGTATTTTTTATTTTGTGTACCTTTTTAATAAAAAAAGGCATATATCAAAATAATTTTTTTATTTTACTATTTTGATACTGCCTATTTTAATTTTTTTTATTTTTACCTAATCATCATCTGAATCATTTAAATTGTCACTTGAGTCTTTATCATCACTAATTTCTTGTTTATTATGATCTTCATCATTTTCATCTTCATCATTATCATTTTCATATTTATAATTTTCATACTTATTATCATCTTCATAAGTATCATCATCATTTAAATCACTATTTACACTTTTACTATTCTTATCCTGTTCTTTTTCCTTATTATCATTATCATCTTTATCATCTGTTTTATCTGTTTTATCATCTTCTACTTCATCATCTTGCTCTATTTCATTGTCAGAATCTATTTTATTATCATGATTTTTTTCATCATTTACATCATCATAATCTTCTTCATTATCTTTTAAATTTATATTTTCTTCGTTAAATATATCAATAAGTTCATCTATAGTAATATTTTTCATCTGTTCCTCTGAAAATCTATTATTTAATCTTTTATTAATAGAATATTTCCCCAAACTAATACCAACTTTCTTAGCCTCCTCATGATCTCCTTTGTCTCCTTGAATATAAACAATTTTAAAATCATTGAAATTTTCATTTATTACTGCTTTAACATTATCCTCAAATTCAATATTTTTATTTTCTTCTAAAAATGAAAATCCAACTATAAGCGAGTTTTTATCTTCAAACTTCTTATTCTCTTTTAAACTTGTTTTAATTAATTTAAGTGCATCATCTAAAGATTTATTTTTTATTTTATCAATATCTAAACTCTTCGCATCATCATTTAATGCCACTGCATTAATTACAGTATTATCTTTATTAACCTCAATTGAAAAACTTGGATTAATATCAAATGTTAACAAGGCATATGGTGTATTTTTATTATTGACATTTATAATTCCAGAGATAATACTAATAAATATTAACGCTGCAGTAACTATTGGAACAGTCCAGATTTTTATAATTTTATTTACTTTTTTATCCACTATAATATCATCATCTGTAAATAGAATTGCTTGTCCAATATTTGCATTTTCTTTTCTCCTTATTTTTAGCAATCCTCCACTTTCATCCATAACTATTATATACTTATCATGTATATCAATAATTACTCCTTTATAATACAAAGTTATTCCCCCTTATTTTTTTATCCAGAGTATTATATTCCTATATTTTTTAAAGAAAATTACTATAACTGATATTATAAATAATTTATTTCTCTTTAAAATTCTTTCTGTAACTACATATTTTAAGGAAATTTTTTTTACAGGTAATCTTCTCTTTTCATACATAAATGTAGTTACTTCTGAATCATGGCTAACTTGCTCTGAAAGATTTATGGAAAATGTTCTTGTATCTCTATGCTTAGGAGAATTATTTATTAAATCATCAAGTTTAATTTTAAATAACAATATTTCTTTTTTAAATTTATGTATTTCTTTAATAAGTTCATCTTTATTTTCGATGGGATTATGTACTATATTAGTGATATCTATTCCTAAATCCTTTAAATACTCCACAGAAATCATTTCCCTATATTTCTTTTCCTTATTTAAATAATTCTTTATTCTACTCTCTATTACTAATTTCGCAAATGAATGAAAGTTACCCTTTTGAGAATTATATTTTTCTACAGCTTCAACAAAGGCTAATATTCCCAAACTAAATTCTTCATCATTTTCAATAGATACATATCTTCCAGTCAAGTTAGAGATTGTATTTAGTATAAATCTAATATTATCTTCAACCAGTTCATTTATATCTTTATCATTTAAAGTAATATTTGTCATAATAATTCCTTTCTATATCTATATAAAACCTAATTAAATAATATAAATAAAATAATAATTTACTCTTATAAATCTCACATAGATATGTTTTTTTCTAATAAGAAATTATAATAAAAATTTACTTATTTTCCAATAAATTAATTGAATATTCAAAAAATAGTTACAATTTTATTTGTATTAAAAAAGGAAAATACGTATTTATATATACTTTAATTAAGTGATACTAACTTTAAATACATATTTCCCAAACCTATTATTTGTTTTTATTATTTACCTCTTTCAAAGCTTGTTTTAATTTTTCAGGTATAGGTACTCCTAAGGCTGAACAATTTTCTAATATACTTATACCTTCATTCATTATATAAAAATAAGCTATCATTGTTCTAAACATCCAAGTTCCATTATCTAATAACCTATCTAGCATAACAGCAACTAAAAGAACTATTAATATAAGACCTTTCTTAGTTATTCCTTTCAATCCTATATTTGAACATAATTCTTTATTTTTACACCCTTTAATTACTCCAGTTAAATAATCTAAAAAAATAAATACTAATAAAGTTATTAGGGGAATATCCCATGCACCGAATATCCAAGTGAATAAAGTTCCTAAGGATACAATCCCAAACTTTATATAATTTATTATATTCTCCATAAGAACTATACCTCTTAAACTTAATTTAACTTTTGTTACCTATATCAATATATTATATTTATAATCCTCTTTAATTGTCCTTATTTTTTAAATATACTTTTATTAATAATATTTAATTCATAATCACATTTTAAAATTTTTAAGAGAGAAGAACTATAACTAAATCTTCTTAACAAAATCAGCCTTAACAAAACCATTTTTACCATACTTAGTTGTTATTCTATACCATCCAATATAATCTGAGTCTACCCAATCAATTCTAAATATTTCTTCAGCATCTATAATTGCAACTACTTTTGAATCTGTAGTTCCTCTTTCCCTTACATTTAAGAAACTACTTACATTGTAGGTAGTAGCCATTTGAAATTTTTCTACATAATTAGAATTTACATAGCCAGTAATATTTTTGTATTCAATAAAGTACCATCCTAAATAATTAGAATATACCCACTTTATCATAAATTTCTCTCCAGCTGGTATCTCCCCTACAATATTAGAATCTAAATCCCCTTTTTGTCTTATATTAAGATGAGTTGATATATTCTTAGTGGTGGCATTATACAATTTAAAATTATTTTTTCCATCTAATATTTCTTCTTTAAATTCATTCATATCACAATTCCCTGATACACCAGCTACACTTCCTTTATTTGAATATTGAAATCCAATCCAGCTATTCCAAATAGCATTATCCTTTGGTGCTTCTACTCCATATTCAGCTATCCAAAGTGGATAAACTCCTAATCTTTTATCTAAATTATTATTTGCAAAGCTTGTATAAGTGTAAACGACAACTTCTTTATTTGTGATTTTTATTACTTCTTCTAAAAATTCTATACAAATAGTGGTTAATTCATTTACTCCCTTACCATCTGTTGTTTCAATATCTAAAGCTAACTTACACTCATAATCAGTAGCTCCTATATCATTTAAATAATCAATAAAATAGTTAGCTTGTATTTTTGCATTCTTATTAGGCTTAAAAAAATGATAAAAACCAACCTTTAAGCCCTCTGCTTTTGCTTTTTCATAATTTTGTTTTGCATATGAATCTTTAAAATAGTCACCCTCTGTTGCCTTAATATAAACTACTTCAATCCCCTCATTTTTTACACTTTTAAAATTTATATTACCTTGCCAATTTGACACATCAATTCCCTTTAAATTATTATCATTTCTTCCTTCCATAATTTACTCCTTCTTTTGTATATTTTTTTATATTACATTCTATGATTTTCTTTACTAAAGCTACATAACTTTAATTATTCTTTTTAAGTTTTTATTTATTAAACCCTATCTTCATAATGTAAAAAGTAAGTTACTTAAAATTTGTAAACTTACATTTTATTTTTAAAAATTATTTGACAGAAGCTTATAAAAGATATACAATTAATTCATACAATTTAATTGTACACAATTTAATTTAACAAAACAGATTTAGGAGGATTTTATTATGAAACAAAATGGAAATGAAATGTTATTAAAATTACAACAAGGAGAATTAGATGCAGTTCTTGTTTATAGAAAATTAGCTGAACTTGCTAGCTCTGAAGAAGAAAAAAATGTTTTATTAAGCATAGCAGCAGATGAAGGAAGACATGCCTCAATAATAAGAGAATATTCAAAAGAAATTTTAAAACCTTGTAATAAATCATCTGAAGAAATAGAAGCTGCTTATAAAAACTTAGGTAAAGAAAAAGTTTTTGAAATGCTTATAAATGCTGAAATTAATGGTGGCCCAGTATATGAAAAGCTTGGAGAAGAATTCCCTAGACTTAAAGAAATAGCTAAGGATGAAATAAAACATGGTAATTTATTAAAAGGATTAATAGGAAAAAGCAATCTAAACTAATTTAGATTGCTTTTTCTATAGTGTTAAATATATATCCAGGAATCCATATTCCCCTAAAATATATCATAGTATTTAAAGTTTATTTAATTTGCTTCTTTACTAGCAAACTGACTATTATAAAGACTTTCGTAATAACCACCTTGCTTCATTAACTCTTCATGAGTTCCCTGTTCAATTATATTACCATCATTCATTACTAATATTAAATCTGCACTTCTTATAGTTGAAAGCCTGTGAGCTATAACAAAGCTAGTTCTATCCTTCATTATATTTCTCATGGCCTTTTGAAGTAATAATTCTAATCTAGTATCAACTGAACTTGTGGCCTCATCTAGTATTAATATAGCTGGATCTTTTAAAATTGCTCTAGCTATAGTTAAAAGTTGCTTTTCTCCCTGAGATACATTTGAAGCCTCTTCATTTAATAACATATTGTATCCGCCAGGTAATGTTTTTATAAAATGATGAACATTTGCAACCTTTGCTGCCTCTATTATTTCTTCTTTAGTGGCATCAAATCTACCATACCTAATATTATCATAAATAGTTCCATTAAATAACCAAGTGTCTTGAAGAACCATACCAAACATAGATCTTAAATCTTCACGTTTCATATCTCTAATATCAACACCATCTATTTTAATTGAACCCCCTTGAACATCATAAAATCTCATTAAAAGATTAATAAGAGTAGTTTTACCTGCTCCAGTTTTTCCAACAATGGCAACCATCTGACCACTTTTAACATCTACGCTTAAATCTTTTATAAGTGGCTTATCTTCCTTATATCCAAATTTAACATGTTCAAAAGTTACATCTCCCTTTGGATTCTCAATTTTTATAGCATTATTAGGATCTTTAACCTCTTCTTTTTCCTCTAAGAATTCAAAAACCCTATTAGTAGCAGCCACTGCTGATTGTATTGCTGATGATAATTGAGTTACTTGAGATAAAGGCTGATTTATTTGCCAAATATAACGTATAAAAGCTTGAAGATTACCAACGGTAATTCCACCACCTATAGCTATTATAGAACCTACTACCCCTACCACAGCTATTCCTAAATAAGTAACAAGACTTATTAAAGGTGACATTATACCAGATATAAATTGAGCTTTAAAACCTGTTTCTCTTAACTCTTCATTTACCTTTACAAATTCATTTAAAGCATCATCTTCTTTTCCATATAACTTTAATTCATTAAAGCCTGTGTACATTTCTTGTACTTTTCCATTAAGATTTCCTAAAGCCTTTTGTTGACTATTAAATAATTTCTGAGATTTAGAAACTATTATCTTTGTAATTAAAATACTTAAAGGTATTATTAAGGTTGCAATCAACGCTAGCTTAATATTTATGGAATACATCATTATTAAAGCTAATCCTACAGATAAAAATGCATTTATTACCTGTACAAAACTTTGCTGCAATGCATTAGAGATGGTATCTACATCATTAGTGATTCTACTTAATACATCTCCATAACTATTACCATCAAAATATCTTATTGGAAGTCTATTTATTTTTTTCTCAACTTCATTTCTAATATTTTTCATGGTATTTTGAATTGCATTAGTTAATAAGAAACTTGCTATAAGAGTTGATCCTGTACCACCTGCATAAACTAAGAATAATAAGATTAATACCTTAAAAATATAATTAAAGTTAACTGAAGCTCCAGAAACTCCTCTTATAATCCCCTCAAAATCCTTAGTTAATTGAGTTATTATTAATCCTTCTGTTCTTGGTGCTATGGCAGTGAAAACAGCTGCTGAAATTATAAATAAAATAGCACCTAAAAAAGCCCACTTATACTTACCAACAAAAGGAGAAATCTTTTTTACTACTGATTTAAATTTATTCATTTGCTAACTCCTCCTCTGTAAGTTGTGATGTTGCTATTTCATGATAAATAGAACAATTTTTTATTAATTCCTTGTGAGTTCCTATTCCAACTACTTCCCCTTCATTTAGAACTATAATCTTATCTGCATCCATTATAGAACCTATTCTTTGAGCCACTATTAATACAATGGCATCCTTTGTTTCAGATCTAAGTTCTTTTCTTAAGATTGCATCTGTTTTGAAGTCTAAAGCTGAGAAACTATCATCAAAAATGTATATATCAGGCTTTCTAACTATTGCTCTAGCTATGGAAAGTCTTTGCTTTTGTCCACCAGATACGTTAGAACCACCCTCTGTTATTATCTCATCAAATTTGTTAGGCTTATTTGAAATAAATTCATAGGCCTGTGCAATTTTAGCTGAATCCTCAACCTCTTTATACTCTGCATCTTTCTTACCAAACTTTATATTATTTGCTATGCTACCAGTAAATAAAAGAGTCTTTTGAGGAATGAAACCTATTTTTTTACGTAGATATTTTAAATCATAATCTCTTACATCTACTCCATCTATTTTTATACTTCCCTTAGTAACATCATAAAACCTTGGAATTAAGTTTATAAGTGTACTCTTACCACTACCTGTACTTCCTATAAAGGCAATAACTTCTCCCTTTTTACCACTAAAGGATACATCTTTAATAACAGGCTCTTCTCCATTTGGATAAGTAAAAGATACATTTTCAAACTCTATTGTTCCCTTGTTTTCTGTATCCTTTATTCCATTTTTAGGACTTTTTATTATTGGTTCTGTATTTAAAACTTCCATAATTCTATTAGCAGAAACCTGTGCTTTTGGATACATTACAAAAACCATAGAAAATAGCATTATTGAAAACATTGCATGGAATAGATATTCAATAAAGGCAACTAATTGACCAACTTGAAGTGTTCCTACATTTATCATCTTACTAGATATCCAAAAGATAACTATAATAGCGATGTTAAGTAAGAAAAAGAAAAGCGGTTGAGATATTGCCATAAGTTTATTTAACTTTTTAGCTACCTCTGCATAGGACTCATTTGTTTCATCAAATCTCTTCTCCTCATACTTTTCATTTCCAAAAGCTCTTATTACCCTTATACCAGTTAAGTTTTCTCTAGATATCCTATTTAACTTATCTAACCTTTTTTGTAACTTTTCTGATAAAGGTTCAGAAGTTTTAGCTATTAATATAACCCCTAAAATTATTATAGGGATTACCACTGCTAAAACTAAAGATAAGGAAAGGCTTGTTCTAAGTATCATTACTAAACTTATAGTAAACATAACTGGTGTGATTAAAGCCATCCTTAAAAGTGTGTTTGTAAATTGTAAAATAACAAATGGATCATTTGTAGTCCTTGTTATCATAGAAGAAACTCCAAACTCATCATATTCTGTATGGGAAAACTCTTGAGCTTTTTTAAATATATCATTTCTAATGTCTTTAGTTATACCTGTTGAAATTTTAGATGAACAATATCCAAGTAATATTGTTCCCATAACACCAACTATAGAAATAACTACTATTAATAATCCCATTTTTTTGATATAACCAATATCGCTATTTATTATTCCAGTATCTATTACTTTTGCCATGATGGTTGGAATTCCAAGTTCTACTAAAGCAAATCCAAATACGGATATAACATTTAAGATAAAAATTAATTTGTAGTTCTTTAAATATTTTAGTATTAGTTTCATTGCTATATACCCCTCCCTTTCTTAAAAATTTTATAATGTAATTATTAATTATACCAAAACTAAATCTTTCTCATAAGTATATTTTTAGTTATTTATATGTTAATTTTGTTCATATTCTTTAATTAATATATTTAATCTTCAATTTATAGGTTCCATCAAATATTATTATACTAAAAATACATTTTTAATATTTTATATTATTATATTTCAAATTTTATATATATTGATTTGTATTATATCTTAGAAATATTTGAAATACCCAAATAAAAAATAGACCATAATAACTGCCCCAAACTTTTAAGAGTTTGCTATTTATCATGGTCTATTAAATATACTTACTATATTTTTATTTTAATCTAAGATTATTCTGCTTATAATCTTCAGCACTTTTTACTTAGATAATTCCATATTCTTTTAATAATTTTTCTATGTCAGTTCCTGATATTTGCTTCATTAACTTTCTCTTTAATAAAAATGGTATATGAACTTTTGGTTTTTCACCATCTAATAAGCATACTCCAGCATTTAATAAATAACGTATATCATATCTTGATGCATATACTTCTGGTACTCCCTTTTCAACTCCAGTTAATACATATACTGCTTCCATAGCTGTACGTCCTGAGTATTCAATAGTAAATACTGTATCTCTTCCTGGATCATCTAAAGTTTCTGCAAATTGTCCAAGGAAGGCAAAGTTAACTGCATTTTTAGGAACAACATAAGGTCTATCTCCAAATTCACGGGGCATAAATTGTGCAGTTATAAATGGCATCATTACTGGAATTGCTGTACAAGACTCAGCCAGTTCTTCAATTTCATCAACTGGAACTCCTATATGGAATAACCATTCCTTTATAATTTCCTTACCAGTACAATCTCTCATAGGTTTCTTAATATAATCACCATTAACATCTGAGAATAGTCCATATACCCAAACTACTACATCTTTTTCTGGTTGACCATAATATTGTTCTTGACGATTTATAGTCCAACTCATTAACCATGAAGAATCCACAGCTGTAACTATTCCTCCTGTTACAGTCTTTCCTCCATATGGTGAACGTTTTGTTATTTTTTCAATATATTTTGGTACACGTTCATCATGGCAAGTTACTGTACAAGATTCCCAATTTGATTTTTCAGTGTCAGTACAGAATTTATCTGGATGTCCAAATTCATCTGATTGTTTAGCAATATTTCTCCATAATTCCCAGCATCCTTGTGGTTCTTTATTAAATGGAGCAGGAGTATTATCATCTCCATATCCTGATCCTTCTGTAATAGAACCATTAGTTATGAATACTAAATCATTTTCTGTTAAATTTACAGAAATATCTTTTCCGTCTTTATTCTTAGCAACTATTTTTTTAGCCACCTTTTTATCATCACTTATATCAAATTCTACATTTTCAACATGTACTCCATATTCAAACTTAACCCCATTTTCTTTTAAGAATTTAACCATTGGTTTTACAAAAGATGTGTATTGATCATGTCTTGAGAATTGTAAGGCTGAAAGTGTTGGTAATCCACCAACATGATGTATAAATCTATTCATATATAATTTCATTTCTAAAGCACTATGCCAGTTTTCAAAGGCAAACATAGTTCTCCATAATGTCCAAAAGTCTGTATTTAAAAGTTCTTCAGAAAATATTTCATCAATTGCTTTATCTTGAAGTTCTTCATCTGGTATAAGAACAAACTCTGCTAGTTCCTTAGCTAAATCTTGTCCTAAATTAAATTTAGCATTGTCATATCTTTCTCCATTTTTATGAGTTATACGACAATTGCTATAGTTAGGATCATCATAATTTGTGTAGAAGAAATGATCTAATACTGTCATATTTGGATCTTCAGTGGATGGAAGTGAACTAAATAAATCCCATAAAACTTCAAAGTGATGTCCCATTTCACGTCCACCACGAGCCACATATCCTAGATTTTGAAGTACTTCTCCATCTAAAGAGCCTCCTGGAAGATCTAATTGTTCAAAAAATGTTATTTTGCTACCATCCATATGTGCATCTCTTATTAAAAAACATCCTGCTGCCAATGCACCTATTCCAGTACCAATTAAATATGCACTTTTATTTTCAATTCCTTTAGGTTTTCTAGCATGCACTAATGCATGATAACTTCCATTTGTTAAAGTAAGTCTCTCATCATGTGTTTTAAGTTTCATAAAATCCCCTTCTTTCTTAAAACTAGCTATAGGTTTTAAAACAAATCTTAGCCCTTTAAATCAATCCTTTATTAATAAGTTATAATCTTATGAATATAAGATTTTATTTACTAAGTGTAAGTTTTAAAAATAACTCTAAGTTCCTTTAAATCTATAATATAACCTTTTACCATATATTTCATTAGATAAATAAGGGGAGTGTTCAAAATTCAAACACTTAAACATAATTGCCTAAAAATTAGGCATATCTCACTCTATGCCTAATTTTATAAATATTTTATAACCTAGTTTAAATACTTTTAGCTATTTCTAGGTTTTCTCTTCGATTATTTACGATTTCATCTGTTTTAACTATTAAGGGATTTAATACTTAATTTATTAATTTTCTATGATTGCCTTTGCTAAATTTTGTTGAGCTTTTCGCTACGTTGAAGGGATAGTTTTATATTTCCATCAAATAATTCACCTATTCTTCTTATAATTGTATCTGGATCTTCTTTCATTCCAGAGGAAATCCATTGAATTACCATTTCTGTAAGTGCACATTGATAGAAGGTTGCTATTAGTTTCATGTCATATTCAGAAGCATTTATTCCATGACTTAACTTCTTAACATACCTCTCCATCATGTTTCCTGAAACATTGTAAATATAATTGACCAATTCTTCCCTCTGCATTGAATTATATACATGATAAATTACTTTCTTATTTCCTAAGGCAAACCTTGTTGCTAATACAAAGCTTTCCTCCCAGGACATAGTATCATTATATTCATCTATAACATTTTGAAGCTCAGTTTGAAAAAGTTCAGATAAAAGCTCATACATATCTGAATAATAATAGTAGAAAGTATTTCGATTAATTCCACAAGCTGATGCTATATCTTTTACAGTAATCTTATTTAGCGGTCTTTCATTTAACAACTCTATAAATACGCTACGAATCATTTTTTTAGTATATTGCTGAGCCAAAAGAATCTCCCCCTTATAACTTCTATCTTTAAATTATATCACTTATTTTATTCATTTTTATAATTATCTTTTGGTTTAAATAAAATGGGAATCTACCTAAAGTTAAATACTTAAGATAAACTCCCAAATTTTTAAACCTATTATAAAAATCTAACTAAAACATAACCTTTTTTAGATTTGATTTTAACATATTATAAATGGTCCTACTTCCGTATAAGCTATTTCAAGTTTACGCTCATATATATCTTCCATTATTCTTATAAATTTTTTCTCATAGTCTTTCTCTCTGCAATCTATTGAATCTACTATTTTACTATCACTTAAAACTACTATTCTATCTCCATATCTCAAAGCCAGATTAATATCATGTAATGTAACTAAAGTAACTAAGTTTTTCCTTATTATTAGCCTCTTAATAAAATTAAAAAAATCATGTTGCTTTACATAATCTAAAAATGTATTTGGTTCATCTAAAAGTAAAATACTACATTTTTGAATTAATATTCGTCCTAAATATACTAATCTTCGTTCTCCCCCACTAAGTTCTCCTATAAACTTATTTTTTAAATGAGATATATTCAACTCATTTAAAATCTCATCTACAAACCTATAATGATCTTTATTAGGCATTTCAAACACGCCTAAATATGGAGTTATCCCCATTAAAATTATATCTTCTACACTATAATTCTGATTTGTATGAATATGTTGTGGAATATATGATATTAATTTTCCTCTTTCCTTATCTGATAAACTTATTAAATCAGTCTCTCCATATTTTATCTCCCCATAATCTATCTTATTTAAACTAGCTATTGATTTAAGTAATGTAGTTTTTCCAGCTCCATTTAATCCTAAAAGAACAGTAAATTCTCCTGGATTAATCTCAATATCTACTCCATTAAGTATTATTTTTTCTCCATATGAGACATTTAAGTTCCTTATTCGTAATGATTTATTCATCTAATAACAGCTCCTTTTTTATTGAGAAGATATACAAGGAAAGGTGCACCAAATAAAGAAGTTAATATACTTATTGGAATTTCTGTTGTAGTAATACTTCTAGCTACTGTATCTGCGATTAACAAAATAATGGCACCTACAGCCATTGTTAATGGAATAATCTTTGATATATCGTCCCTGGCAAATGATTTAACTATATGTGGTGCAAGTATTCCTATCCAACTTATAAGACCAGCAACTGATACCACAGAAGATACTAAAAGAGTTGCTGAAAATATTGCTATTGTCCTTATGCATTTAACATTTACACCTAAAAGTTTAGCCTGATCATCTCCCATAGTTAAAACTTTCAATTTCCATCTAAGTAAAAATAAAATAATTGTTGATATAAAAACTAAAATTAAAACATTTATAACGCTTTTCCAATCACTATTATAAAATCCTCCCATAAGCCAAAAATCTATAGCAGGCAACTCTTTATATGGGTCTGCAAAGTACTTTATTATCATAATAAATGATGAAGTCAATGCCCCAGTTACTATTCCTGATATAATAAGTGCTAATACCCTATTACTTCTCATTTTTTTAGATAAAATCAATGAAAATATAACTGAACATATACCAAATATAAAAGATAATCCTTGTATCATAAATGGTGATGCTGATAAAAATACTATTCCTATAGCTGCACCTAATGAACACCCAGAGCTTACCCCTAGCACATCTGGAGATATTAATGGATTTTGAAATATACTCTGAAAAACCATACCTGATAATGCCAATGCTGCCCCACTAACTATTACTAATAATACTCTTGGCAATCTTATGTTTACCAATAAATTAACTTCCTGCCAATTAGCCCTATTTCCAAATAATATACTGAATATTTCACTTATTTTAAGTGCATATCTTCCTATACATAATGAAACTAAAGCTAATATTACTAAAATAAATATATATGATAAGATAGAATATTTTTTAATCATAGTCCAATTTCCTTATCAGTAACTTCTAAATCATAAAATCTTTTATAAAATCCTTTAGCATCTTTTTTAAATTCATCAGTACTATACTTTTCAGGGTGAAGATTATTTACTATCCAAAGCATACCTAATATGGATGAAGGTGTTGGATAATCCCATGGTTCTAAAGTTGATGGGAATAAATATACTCTTTTATTTTCAATAGCATTTATACCTTTCAATTTACTATCAGCTAAAACATCTTCAACAGTATAATTTGCATAACCTACTACATAAATAACATCTGGATTATAATCTATTAACTGTTCTGCTGATATATTTGTCCAATACCCCTCATCAATATTTCCAGTAACATTTTTTCCACCAGCTGTGTCAATCATGTAATTTTGATACATTTTAGATGTACAAGTCTTAAGTATGTTATCACTTCCTGATAAATATACTATTGGTCTATTTTCTATATCTTTTGTCATATCTTTAACCTTATTTATTGTGTCATCATAATATTTTAAAAGTTCCTTTGCCCTCTCTTCAGAACCTGAAACTTTTCCTAAAAGTTCTACACATTTATTAAATCCTTCTAGTGTTTCTGGCTCTATTGCTATAACTGGTATATTTAATTTTTCAAACTGCGGAATAAAACTCTTAAGCCTAGTAGGAATAATTACTACATCTGGATTTAGCTTCATACACTCTTCAACATTTATTTCTTTTCCTGTTCCAACTGTTGGTAAATCTAAAAACTCTTTTGCTACCTTCTTATACATCTCTCTATTTTTTGCCTTTGCCTCTATTCCAACCACCTTATCTTTAACATTTAGACTAATCAATATTGAGGTTGATATATAATAACTTGATATTATTCTATTTGCATCTCTTTTAACTTCAACCTTTCTCCCAAGTTGATCTTCAACGGTAATTGTTTTGTTATCTGACTCCTTAACTTTAGCCTCACTATAGCATCCAATGAAAAATGTCACGCTCATTACAAATATAAGTATTAAACTAGCTAACTTTTTAATCCCTTTCATAACTTAATCCTTCCCCTTTAATCTATGTAATTTTATATAATTTTCTATATCATCTTGTATTATTTTTCTATCATCATAACTTATATCTTCTATATTTATAATTAATGTATCATTCCTAAATTTTATTGAATTTAAAAACTCACTATTTTTATCCTTTAAAACACCTAAACAAAATTTTTCACTATTTAAACACTTTTTTATTTCTAATTTAAATTTTTCTGAATCATCTTCTAAAAATCCAATTTCATCTAATAATATAAGCTTACAACCTTTTTGTTTTCTACTATTCTTTAATATTAAATATCCAATTGTATCAAATGTCTCTGTAACTCTTATGCATTTATTATTACTAGTTTTTATTGATATTGGACTATATAAATACCCATTATAAACTTCATCTATATAACCATGTAAATAATATCCTTGCATATATCCATTTATATAATAAGGAAGAGTTCTATATCCAGTGTACTCAATCCCCATATGATCTAATATTTTATTCACAAGTGTACTTTTCCCACAATTTCTTTTACCAGTTAAAAGAATATTTTTATATTGCATATAACCCCTTCCTAAGCCCTTAACCTATATTAAGTAGGAAGTTCTATATGACTCCCTACTTATAATAAATTTTATTTAATTTTATAACTTGGCTATTACTTCAATTTCTATTGGTGCATCCATTGGAAGTTTAGCTACTTGTACACAACTTCTTGCTGGTGGGTTTTCATTGAAGTATGTTCCATATACTTCGTTAACTGCAGCAAAATCATTTAAATCTTTTACAAAAACAGTTGTTTTAAACACTTTATCAATTGATGATCCTGCATTTTCTAATATAGCTTTACAGTTTTCTAGGCTTTGCTTAGTTGCAGCCTTTATTTCAGTTTCTAAGACCTTAGTTTCTGGATTTAATGGTAATTGACCTGATGTATATATTAAGTCTCCTACTATTACTCCTTGTGAATATGGTCCTATAGCAGCTGGTGCATGTTCTGTGTTAATTATTTTTTTCATATTAATTCCTTCTTTCTATTTTTTTGATTTTTTATAAAATGTATTTTTAAGTGGAAGTTCAGTTCTGAACTCACCATCCAATTTGTAATATGCTCCTTGTGCGGCTGGAGCTGTTGGAATACAAGTTATTTCCCCAACACCCTTTGCCCCAAAAGATAATTCTTGAGTGTTTTTTTCTATTATTATAGGCTGTATTTCTGGAACTTGAGTTGCTCTTAGAAGTCCAAGTGTACCAAACTTAACCTTTGGTATTGAATTCTCTATAGGATAATCTTCTGTTAGACCATATCCAAGCCCCATAA
This sequence comes from Clostridium sp. UMB9555A, assembly GCF_030222355.1. Taxonomy (NCBI): domain Bacteria; kingdom Bacillati; phylum Bacillota; class Clostridia; order Eubacteriales; family Clostridiaceae; genus Clostridium; species Clostridium sp. UMB9555A. Next base: position 297,785 of record NZ_JASORQ010000003.1, read on the forward strand.
CTACTCCACCTTCAATTTGTCCTTCTACATTTTTAGGATTTATTGCTTTTCCAACATCATGGGCTGCAACCACCTTGGTAACTTTTCCTTGATCATCTAAAATAACTACTTGTGTTGCAAATCCATAAGCAACATGACTTACTGGGTTCTTCTTTGGACTACCCATTTTATCAGTAACTCCTAAATATTCACCATAGAATTCTTCCCCTTCTAATTCTTCAAGTGACTTTTCTTTTAAAGCCTCTTTAAGTTTCATAGCCGCAATTTTTGTAGCTTCCCCTGTAAATACGGTTTGTCTTGAAGCTGTTGTGGTTCCTGAATTTGGGGTAATTCTTGTGTCAGGTGATTCATATACAATTTCTGAAGCTGGTATTCCTAAAACTTGTCCAACAATTTGAACCACTATTGTTCCAAGTCCTTGACCTATACATGCTGCTGATGTTCTTATATGAACTTTGCCATTAATAACCTTAACTTTACATCTGCCTGTGTCTGGTAACCCAACTCCAACACCAGCATTTTTAAAGGCACAAGCTATTCCGGCTCTATCTTTATTAGCATAATAAACATCTCTTACTGCCTCTAAAGTTTCAATTAAAGCAGTTCCTTCATCTGCTATTTGACCATTTGGAAGTACTTCTCCTGGTTTTATTGCATTTATTCTTCTTATTTCAAAAGGATCTATTCCTACCATCTCAGCAAGCTTATTTAAATTACATTCTGTGGCAAAGGCTGATTGAGTAACACCAAAGCCCCTAAAAGCTCCCCCAGGTGTATTATTCGTATAAAGTGCTTTACCATCAATGTCCATATTTTGATAATTATATGGGCCGGCAGCATGTGTACAAGCTCTTTGAAGAACTGGCCCACCAAGAGATGCATAGGCACCTGTATCTGCAAGTATTACTGCTTTCATAGCAGTTAATTTTCCATTTTCGTCACAAGCTGTTGTAAATTCCATATCCATTGCATGCCTTTTAGTATCAACTATAATACTTTCTTGTCTTGGAAGAACCATCTTAACAGGTCTTTTAATAAGATAAGCAAGTAATGCTGCATGGTGTTGACAACTCATATCTTCTTTTCCTCCAAAGCCTCCACCAACATACTTAGAAATTATTCTAACTTTGCTATCATCAAGTCCTAAAAGTGATTCTATCTCACGAAGGTCATCATATACACTTTGTGTTCCTGTATAAACTATTATTCCATCACCATCTGGAACAGCAACAGCACACTCTGGCTCTAAAAATGCATGTTCTGTAAAAGGAACCTTGTAATTGTATGTAACAACATATTTAGAATTTTTTATTGCTTCATCAGCATTACCTCTAACTAAGTGTTCATGAGTTAATATATTTCCCTTCTCATGTATTTTAGGAGCATCTTCTGCTAGAGCTTCCTGTGGAGAAGTTACTGGCTTCAATTCTTCATACTCAATTTTTATATGTTTTAAAGCTTCCCTTGCAATTTCTTCAGTTTCTGCTCCAACTAAAACTAATGCATCTCCAAGATATCTTGTTTCCTCACCAATTTTTATTAAAGCAGGAGTATCTTTTCGAATATGACCTAAATATCTTTCTCCTGGAATATCTTCAGCAGTAACTATTTTAACTACACCTTCTAATTTTTCTGCTTCACTAAAATCTATACTTTTTACTAATGCCCTAGGATATTTACTTCTAAGTGCAACTCCATGTAACATTCCATTTATTCTTATATCATCAGTATATTCAGCTATTCCTAATGTCTTATCCCTAGCATCAACTCTCCCCATTCTTTCTCCAACAAGCCCTTTACAAACAACTTTTGGAACTTCCTTATTTTCTCTAAAAATTTCAGCTGCCAGCATAATAGCTTTCTCTATTTTTACGTAGCCTGTACATCTACATATATTTCCGATTAAGGCTTTTTTAACTTCTTCTCCTGTAGGATTAAGGGTTCTATTAAAAAGTGCTTTTGCACTAATTACCATACCAGGTATGCAAAATCCACACTGAACTGCTCCTGCTTCAGTAAATGCATATGCAAAGACATCTCTTTCTCTTTCTGTGAAACCTTCTATAGTTAATATTTCTTTTCCATTAACCTTTTCAGTTGTTAATATGCATGCTTTTACTGCTCTACCATCAACAATAACCATACATGTTCCACACGCTCCCTCTGAGCAACCATTTTTAACTGATGTTATATTACAATCTTCTCTTAAATATTTAAGAAGTTTTTTATTTTCTTCTACTAATCTTTTTTCACCGTTAAGAATAAATTCAAACATATATTATCTCCCCTCATAACTCCATTTCTTTCTTGAGATATATTGGCCAGTTGGCTCTTTTCCTATGAATTTTCCATCCTTAACCAATTCCTTACCTCTTAAAAACACCCTTTTTATTTTTCCATTACTTTTAAATCCTTCATAAGGAGTGTAATCAACTTCTTGTATGCTATCCTTATGGCTTATAACTCCATCATAATCAGCTTCTATTATTAATAAATCAGCATCACTGCCTTCTTTAATTTCACCTTTTTTAGGATATAATCCAAATATTTTAGCTGGATTAGTTGATGTTAATTGAACCATTTCATTTAAAGATATTTTCTTATCTTCTACTCCATAACTAAAAATCAATTCCATTCTATGTTCAACACTAGGTATCCCATTAGGTATTTTAGAAAAATCAACCCTTGCATTTTTTCTTTTATCTTCATAATTAAATGAACAATGATCTGTTGCAATTGTATCTATTTCTCCTAGTTTTATACCTCTCCATAATGCCTTATTATCTTCTTTACTTCTAAGAGGTGGAGACATAACGTATTTAGCTCCTTCTAACTCCTCATCTTTTTCTAATTCATAATAAGATTTATCTAACAAAAGATAGTGAGGACATGTTTCCACAAATATCTTAACCCCTTTTTGTCTAGCCTTTCTTACAGCATCTAGTGACATTTTAGAACTTAGATGTACTATATATATTGGGTAATTAATTTTGGTAGCTATTTTTATCAAAGTATTTACTGCTTCATATTCAACCTCTGAGGATCTTGAGATTTCATGATACTTCACATCGTACTTGTTTTCTTCTAATAAATCATTTATATTTTTTATAATTTCATCACCATTTTCACAATGGAATGAAATAAGAACTCCAAGTTCTTTTGCCTTTCTTAATGCTTGTTCTATCTCTTCTTCATTTACCTGAAGAGTATCTTTATATGCCATATACATTTTAAAAGAAGTTATTCCTTGCTTTACCATATCCTCCATTTCAGATTCAACATCTTTATTCCATTCACATAAAGTCATATGGAATCCATAATCTGAATAACAGATATCCTTTGTTTTTTCTTTGTAAACCTCTAAGACACTACTTAGTTTTTCTCCCCTATGACAATTTACAAAATCAATAATAGTTGTAGTTCCTCCAGCTATTGCTGCCTTTGTACCACTATTAAAATCATCAGATGTTTTTATATTAGGTAGTTCTAAATCAAAATGAGTATGGGCATCAATCCCACCTGGAAGTATATAGCTTCCTTTTAAATCTATTATTTCATCTCCATCCTTTTCCAAAGATAATCCTATAGATTCAATTTTTTCTCCATCAATTCTTAAATCATTTCTTATTATTTCTTTACTTGTTACTATATAAGCTCCCTTTAGCACTGTTCCCATAACTCATTCTCCCTTTAACTATTTATATTGAATTGATAATGCGTGTTTTGGACATCTTGTTACACATAATCCGCATCCAAAACATTTATCTTCATCTATTACAAGTTTTTCTCCAACTTCAATTGCATCATAAACACAACTTACTTTACATTGTCCACATTTTATACAAGTATCTTGATCAACTATTGGTGCTATTGCTTCTGTTCTAAATTTTCTATCTTCCATCTTTTTGTGAGCTAAACCTATTATTTCATTAACATCTTTATATCCGTGACTATCTAAGAACTCATCTAATTCCTTAGCAATTTTTCCATATATTCCAGGTCCCTTTAGAATTGCTTCAGTACATACTTGAACTGCTGTAGCCCCAGCCATTAACATTTCAGCTGCATCTCTTCCACAAGTTACTCCACCAACTCCTATTATTGGAATATTAACAGCTTGTGCTGCATCGTATATGTTTCTTATAGCTACAGGTCTTATTGGAGCTCCTGATAACCATCCATATCCTGTTTTACTTCCCATTATTGGATAGCCTGATTCAACATCTATTGCCATACATGGTCCTAAAGAGTTAATCATTACAAGACCATCTGCTCCAGCTTCTTCTAGAGCCTTTGCTATCTTTTGAATATCTGTATGTGGACTCATTTTCATAAATACAGGACAATCTAATGCAGCTTTTGCAGCTTTCATAGCTTCTACTATTGGAGTTACATCAGTACCAACATAATGAGTTGATAATTCAACTGCATCAGCATAAGGCTTTACAAGTGGTGCAACTTCTCTGATTTGGTCTGCTGAGTATCCCATACTTACTATCATAGGTACTCCAGCTGATTTAGCTTTTTTATATTCTTCTTTTATCCATTGTTCCTTTGGTAATTCTGACCAAAGTTCTGTATTTAAAAATCCTGAATTTGTTCTTCCCATGCATGGTCTTGGTACTGGAGCTGGATCTACTGAAATAGTTTTTGTAACTAAACCACCAGCTCCTCCTTTTACTGCTTCTATGCAAAGATCTCCATCTTTTGCTCCTGGACCTGCTGCCGTAAATATTGGATTATTAAATTTCATCCCTAAAATGTTAACGTTTAATTTTGACATAACAAACACTCTCCTCTAAACTTCAATCATATTTATCTAAATTTTATTTATTTCCTTGTATAGCTAATTTTTCTTTATCTACTTCTTCTTCAATTTCTTCTATATCAGCCTCTAAAGTTTCAGGCATTGGTTCCTTACTTCCTAAAACATTAAAGAATATATTTAGTATTACAGCTGATAAACTTCCTGTTGTAATTCCACTATCGAATATTGTTTCTACCAATGATGGGAAGTTATGATAAAATCCTGGATTTGCAAGTGGAATCATTGCAAGCCCAACACTAACAGCTACTATTACACAGTTCTTATTGCCATCAAATTGAACCTTTCCTAAAGTTCTTATTCCACCAACTAAAACCATTCCAAACATAGCAAAGCCGACTCCCCCAAGCACTTGCTTTGGTATAGCTCCTATGATTGCTGCAAATTTAGGTACAAAACTTAATGCTAGAAGTATTATCCCTGCATACACAGCAACAAATCTTGACTTAATACCTGTTAATCCTACAAGCCCTGTATTTTGAGCAAATGGAGTAATTGGAAATGTATTAAAAAATCCTGCAAACAATGTTGATATACCATCTGCTTTCAATCCTTTTTTTATGTTTTCCTCAGTAACTTCCTTATCAGTCATCTCATGAATAGCAATCATATTTCCAACTGATTCAGTCATTAAAACTAACATTATTAATATCATTGAAAGCACTGCTGATGGCTCAAAAGTCGGCACACCAAATTTTAATGGTAAATTTATACTAAACCAATCTGCACTGCTTACAGCACTAAAATCTGCCATTCCAAAGAACATTGCAAGTATAGTTCCAATGACTATCGCAAATAAAATAGCTGCGCTATTCCATATACCCTTTAAATACTTAAATAGTAATAATGTAATTACTAAAACAGTCATTGAAAGTGCTAAATCTTTTGGCTCTACTGCTTGAACCTTACTATTTGTAATCCACTTTATACCTACTGGCATTATGGATATACCAATTACTAAAACAACAGTACCTGTAACAACTTTTGGAAAGAATTTTATTAGCTTACCAAAAATAGGAGCAATTATTAAACAAAATAACCCTGCTGAGATTACAGCTCCAAAGACATTGGTCATTGCTAACTCTTTACCACCTGATGTAGCTGCTATTATTGCTAGAATTCCTGAAACTGCCGCAAAGCTTGTCCCTTCTATTATTGGTATTTTAGCTCCAGCAAATTTTTTAATTCCTACAGTCTGAACTAAAGTACCTATTCCAGCCATAAAAAGTCCTGCACTTATAAGAAATACTATCTCTGTGTGATTAAGCCCAGCTGCTTCTCCTACCATAAGTGGTACAGCTACAGCCCCTGCACACATTGCCATAACATGTTGAAGTGAAAATATCCATGCCTTTGAAAAAGGTATTTTTTCATCAACTGGTGCTATATTTTCTTTTCCATTCTCCTCTCTCATAACAAACCCAAACCCTTTCACTAGATTCTATTCCATAACTTACTACAAACCTCTCTTGATTTAGCTAAGATTTCATCTTCATTAATATTTAAAAGCTTTCCATCTTTAACTAAAACCTTACCATTCACTATGGTAGTATCAACGGATTTCCCCATCATTCCAAATAGAATATGAGAATTATAATTACTTCCATTCATTGGTGTTAATGGATTATAATCTACTACTATAACATCTCCAACTGCACCTTCTTCAATGATTCCAAATGTTCCATTAAAGTGTTTCTCTGCAATCTTTCTATTATTTTCAAATAACATCATAGGAGCTTCTCCCCATGCTACTGATGGATCTTTTAAGTGGTGCTTATGAATTATATTTGCAACTTTCATTGATTCAAATATATCTGAAGTATAGCCATCTGTTCCAAGTCCAACAGTTATTCCCTTTGCTATTAAATTAATTGCAGGTGATACTCCTACTGCATTCCCCATATTAGACTCCGGATTATGAACAACTGTGGTTCCAGTTTCCAGAATTATATCTTGTTCATTATCATCTGCATGAATACAATGAACAGCTATTGTTTTTTCTCCTAGTATATTGAATTTTTTTAATCTCTCTACTACCCTAATATGATACTCTTCTATACACTTTTCTTCATCAGCTAAACCTTCTGCAACATGAATATGATATCCACAATCTAATTCTTTTGAAGCATTCATACACTTTTCTAATGATCTATCTGAAAGTGTAAAACTTGCATGCATTCCAAACATACCTGATTTCATATTGCTATTGCTTTCCTTGCAATGCTTTATGTAATCTACATTCTCTTTTATCCCTTCAATTAAAGCCTTTTCTCCATCTCTATCAGATACTTCATAACAAAGAGAAGTTCTTATGCCAAGCTCTTCAGCAACCTCACCTATAGTAAAAAGACTTCCTTTAATTGCATTAGGACTTGCATGATGATCAAAAAAAGTTGTAACTCCATATTTTAAACTATCCATTAAAGTACTATATGCACTATACTTCATATCTTCAAGAGTTAAGCTTTTATCTAATCTCCACCACAAATTATTTAATATATCTAAGAAATCCTTTGATGTAGGTCCGTCTAAGTTCATTCCTCTTGCAAAAGCACTATAAATATGACCATGAGTATTTATAAGGCCAGGCATTATAACTTTGCCATTTACATCCATATATTTAATATCTTTATACTTTTTTAATATTTCTTCAGTGTTTCCATAGCTTAATATCTTTCCTTCTTCTATAACTACAGCTCCATCTTCTATAAATGGATTCTCTTTATTTTGAGTTATTAACCTTCCATTACCTACTACTAACACACGAATCCTCTCCCTATTTTTTTCTCAATACTTTACCTGCTTTTAACTTTTTATACTCTCCATTATCTATTACAACTTGACCATTTATAATTACATAATTTATTCCCTCTGGGAATTTAATTGGATCTTCAAAAGTTCCAGTATCCTTAACATCATCTTTATTAAATAAAACTATATCAGCAAAGTATCCTTCTTTAAGAATCCCTCTATCCTTTATGCTAAAAGCCGTAGCTGCTTTACTTGTCATTTTCATAACCCCTTCTTCAAGGGTTAATACTCCAAGCTCTCTTACAAATCTTCCAAGTATTCTTGGAAATGAACCATAAGCTCTAGGATGAGGTCTTCCAGCTAATAATCCATCTGTACATACATTTTGTTCAGCAAGCTTCATAAATTTAATTATGTGTTCTTCTAAACCATAATAATCAACCATACCTACAGCATTCTCTTCTTCAAGTAAAAGATCAAAAGTTGCATTATATGGATCTTTTCCTCTTAACTCTCCAAGCTCTATTAAATTCTTTCCTATTGCATCTTCATTTTTTTTATTTCTAACTGAAGTTACATATATAGCATCAAGACCAGCAAAATCAACAAAGTTATCCCAACCTTCTATTCCATGCTCCATGTCATATATCATCTTTTCTCTCATTTCCTTTGAAGCAAGCCTTTCCATTAGCTTATCTGTTCCACCATCATGAGCCCATGGAGGTAAGATAACCCCTAACATTGTACTTCCTGCTGCATATGGATACTGGTCGAAAGTAACTCTTATTCCCTTTTTCTTAGCTTCGTTAAATAATTCAATTACTTTGTCAATATACTTCCAGTTTTTCTTACCACATACTTTAAAGTGTGAAAAATGAACTCTTACCCCTGATTTCTCACCAATCTCAATTATCTCTTTCATTGAGTTTATAATTGTATCAGCTTCACTTCTTTGATGTACTACAAATACTCCATCAAATTCAGCTACAACCTTACACATTTCTATAAGCTCTTCAGTATGAGAATAAGCACACGGCATATATATTAAACCAGTTGATAATCCATATGCTCCTGCTTCCATTTCCCTTCTTGTTATTTCACACATTTTCTTTATGTCATCCTTAGTTGCTAGTACATTTCCAAGACCAACAACTTCCATTCTTACATTGCCATGTGGTACTAAATATGCCTCATTTAAGCCTACTCCATTATTCTCCATCATTTTTAAGTAATTATCAGTTATTTCATATTTCCAATCAATCTCATCTGATTCTCCATCTAAACCAGCTATATTCTTTCTCCAAGAAGAAATATATTTTTTTGGTAATGGAGCCATTGATATACCATCTTGTCCTAATACTTCTGTAGTAATTCCTTGTCTAATTTTTATTTCATTAAATGGATTTTCTAATATCTTAAGATCACTGTGTGAGTGGGTATCAATAAATCCTGGGGCTATTACTAAGCCCCTAGCATCTATTTTTCTATCTACATCATTTTCGCAAAGTCCATGTCCTATTTTTTCAATTCTCTCATCACAGATTAAGATATCTCCGATGTATCCTTTATTGCCACTTCCATCAGCTATAAAGCCATCTTTTATTAATATCCTCATCCTCAAAACCACCTTTTATTTGTTATAAACAGATTCTAATATTCCATAATATCCTTCAGCACCAGTAAATAATTGTTCTAATTCAATATATTCATCAATTGTATGAGCTAAATTTTCTTTTGATGGTCCAAACCCAATTGTTTTTATTCCTGCTTCTCCAGCATAGTGTGAACCATTTGTGCAGAATGAATATTGAGTTATTTCTGGACTTATACCTGCACGTTTTAATCCATTATAAGCAGCTTGTACGAACTCATCATCTTCACTATATAACCAAGCAGGAAAGAATCTTTCTCCCTCTATTACTTCTCCTGTATAGCAAGTTTCTCTACCAATTGCATATGAAACCTTAGCATCTAATTCTTTATCTTCTTTCTTAAGCTCATCTATAATCTTTTTAATTGGAGCTAAAACTTCCTCTTTAGTTTCTCCAACTAAAAGTCTTCTATCAAATGTAGCCTTACAATAATCTGGAACTACTGAAGCTCCTGGATATGGTGATGATTTAATATCAGTTAATACAAGAATTCCTTTTCCAAGTACGTCATGCACAGGAGTTTCTATATCTTGAATTCTTTCAATTATTTTTGACATTTTATATACTGCATTTACTCCTTTTTCTGGGTTAGCTGAGTGAGCTGGTTTTCCGAAAGTTTCAATAACTATTTCAGCTCTTCCTCTTTGTCCAATTTTTAAATTTAATTCTGAAGATTCACCAATAACTACGTAGTCTGGTTTAACAGCTTCACTTATCTTTCTAGCTGATACTCCTTCAAATATTTCTTCATGAACTACACCTGCTACAAATATATCTCCAGCAAAATCCTTTTTGAAATCTTCTGCAAAATAAGCTGCTGCTGCAATCATTGCTGAAGTTTGGCCTTTCATATCTGAAGCCCCTCTACCATATATTTTTCCATCAACTATTTCACCACCAAATGGTGCATAAGTCCATTTTGAATCATCTGGTACTGGAACAGTATCAATATGACCATCAAAAAGTATTGTTTTTCCTGGCTTATTACCTTTTATATGTCCTATTACATTTCCATAGCTATCTACAAAGCATTCATCATATCCTAATTCTTTAAATCCCTTCTTGATAGCTTCTAATACGTTTCCTTCTTCTCCTGAAACTGATTGATTTCTTATTAAGTCTTGACATAATTTAGTTAGGATTTCTTTTCTTTGATTATTAAGCATTTCTATATTCCTCCAATAAATTATTTAATCTATTAACATTCACTGTTCCAAACTATTTCTCTATACTTTTCTGGATCTGTATCACCTTCAGTACTAAATAAAAGAACTCTTGAGTTTTCATCTAGTTCTAAAGCTTCTTTTAAATCCTTATAATCTTCATTTGTCATGATTTCATATAAAAGCCCTGTTGTAACTGCTCCTGATTCTCCTGATGTTACTTTTTCATCTCCCTTTAATGGATTTCCAAGTATTCTCATACCCTTAGCTGATACCCAATCTGGGCATGATACAAATGCTGTTGAATGATTTTTTAACACTTCCCATCCAATAGTATTTGGTTCACCACAAGCAAGTCCTGCCATTATTGTTTGCATATCTCCTCCAACGAATCTTGCCTCTCCATCATCTGCTATTGCTGATTTATAGAAACAATCCGCTAAGTTTGATTCAACAATAACTGTTTTTGGGCACTCTTCTCCAAACTCAGATGCAAAAAATCCTTGAACTGCTCCTGCAAGTGAACCAACGCCAGCTTGTACAAATATATGTGTTGGCTTAATAACTTTAATAGAATTTAATTGTTCTAAGGCTTCTAATGCCATAGTTCCATACCCTTGCATTATCCATGCTGGAATCTTTTCATACCCTTCCCAAGCAGTATCTTGTACCATTAATCCATTATGCTCATCGGCATATTTAGCGGCTAATCTAACTGCATCGTCATAATTTAAATCAGTTATACTAGCATCTGCACCTTCGGCTTTAATATTGTTTAATCTTTGAAGTGATGATCCCTTTGGCATATAAACCACTGATTTCTGTTTTAATTTGTTAGCTGTCCATGCTACTCCTCTTCCATGATTACCATCTGTCGCTGTAACAAATGTAATATCTCCAAGTTTTTCTCTAACTTCATCTGATGTTAATCTTTCATAAGGTAAATCTTTTATATCTTCTCCTAATCTATCTGCTAGGTATCTCCCCATAGCAAATGATCCACCAAGCACTTTAAAAGCATTTAATCCAAATCTATAAGACTCATCTTTTAAATATATCCCTTTAACTCCTATTCTTTTAGCTAAATTATCTAACTCAACTAATGGAGTCTTATCATATTCTGAAAAACTTTCATGAAAGTTTTTTGCTTTTGATACTTCTTCTTTACTTAAAAATTTTATGCAATCTTCTTTATCTGTTTTTGGTAATGTGTTTAATTTCCATAGTATTTTTTCCATACTAGTTCCTCCCAAGCTCTTCTTTTTATTTCATACTATTATTTAAAGCAACATTCATGCCAAGTTTTTCTATATTTTATATTGATTTCATATTATATCTTTATAATTTTTCTTATTTAAGAAACCTTTCTGTATATTTTTATAAGCTGTTATATAAAAATTTCTTAATTATTATCAAAATGATAATTCTTTTATCATTTTGATAATCCTTTTAATTCAATATATCTTAGTTATTTTATTAACAAAAAAGCAAGAGAATTTATCATTTTGATAAATTCTCTTGCTTATATATTATTGTTCTCCAATTTTTCTGTATAATGTGGCAATACCTATACCTAATTTTTTTGCAGCTTTTTTCTTTCCTGCTGTATCTCTCCCATATAAATCTAATGCCTTATTTATATATTCGCTTTCTATCTCCTTAAGTTCTCTTATTTCTTCAAAATCACCAGAAGACTTACTGTTAGAATATTCCTTTTCCTTGTTTTCATACTCTAATACAGTTTGAGGTAACATATCTAATGTAACTATTCCATCTTCTCCGCTTAAATTTACCATAAACTCAACAACATTTTCTAACTCTCTAACATTACCTTTCCACTTGTAATTTTTTAACTTTTTAATTACATCTTCATTTACTGTATGAACATATTTATTAAATATTTTATTATATTTCTTTATAAGTTCATTCATAATAAGCTCAATGTCACCATCTCTTTTTCTAAGAGGAGGAACTTCTATTGGTATAACGTTTAATCTATAATATAAATCTTCTCTAAATTTTCCTTCTTCTACGAGCTTTCTTAAATCTTTGTTAGTTGCTGCTACAACCCTTATATCAAGCTCTATTAATTGATTAGACCCTATTTTAACTATTGTTCTTTCTTGCAAAACTCTAAGTAATTTTACCTGAAGATAAAGAGGCATATCACCAATTTCATCTAAAAATATAACACCTTTATTTGCAAGCTCAAATTTTCCTACACGGCCACTTGAACTAGCACCAGAGAAAGCACCTTTAACATAACCAAATAACTCACTCTCAAGTAAGCTTTCAGGTATAGCCCCACAGTTTATAGCTATAAAAGGCTTATTTTTTCTGCTACCTTCTGCGTGTATTGCTCTTGCTACTAGTTCCTTCCCAGTTCCACTTTCACCTGTTATTAAAACAGTAGATTTTGAATATGATATTCTCTTTATTTTATTTTTAAGTTGCTTCATAGCCGCAGATTCCCCAACTATTTCATCACAGTTTATTTTATTATTTCCATGAGTTAAGTTTACAACTTCATTTTTTAACTGTTTAAGTTCATTAAATATTACTATCTTTTCACAATTGCTTTTATTTATATAATTATATATTATCTTTCCTATTACCTTATATGGAATTCCCCTTATATATAATTCAAATATATCTCCTCCTGGAAAATAATCATCTGTTTCTTTAATCTGTATATATTCTCCAACTATATTAGGCTTTAAATTTAACATTTTAAGAGCCTTATTATTTATTACTTTTATATTATTTAAACTATCTATTGTGATAATCCCATCATCTACAGAGTTTATAATTTCTTTAAAAAACTCTAAATTATTTTTATTTGCTAGTATTTCATTTTGTTCTATTAATTTTATTGCTATAAATTCAGATATTTCTTCTAAAAAGCTCATAATTGTATCAAGATTTAAAAGTAAATGCTTTTTTTGTTTTTCTGTTGAACATATAAGCCCAATTATTCCAAATATAGAGTTTTCATATTTTATAGGAACACATATTTCCATACATTCTTTGCATTTGCCCTTATTTAAGCAATCTCTACAGAGAAAATTTTCACCTGGATCCTCTATTATTTTTGATTCCCCTGTATATAAAGCCTCCTTATATACATAACCTGCAGACTCAATATTTTCTCCTACTCCATCTTTATATATTCCTGTACCAGCTATTCTTTGCATATTGTAATCAACAATTTCTACGTCCAATTTCAATATGTTTGATAATAAATTTGCATATTTATTTACTACATTTGAGATATCTATTAAATTTATCTGCATCATTATGGTGATTCTCCTTTTTATTGATTTTGTAATTTTTTCATTTTTACATCTTGTAAGTGAGCCAATCTACCATTGTTTTTCACTAATAATATTTCTGATAAAATACTAAATGCTATTTCTTCAGGAGTTCCATCTGATATATCAAGTCCAATTGGGGCATGCATACTTTCAAGTAATTCTTCTGAAACTCCAATTTCTGATACCGCTTGTTTTAATTCAATAATTTTTTTCGTACTTCCAACTACACCTATATAATTATGATTTTTATTTATTAACTCTTTAGCCCAATATGTATCCCTTTTATGCCCTCTAGTTACAATTACTATATAGCTATTATTAAAGTTTATATCTCCTAATTCTTCTATACTTTCAGCTATTCTAAAGTCTTCTACATTCTTAAAAGCATCATACTCTTTAAACTCTTCTCTATCTTCAATTACTGTTCTTCTAAAATTCATATTATCAGTTATTTTACATATACTCTGAGATATATGCCCTCCCCCCAAAATAATTAAATTAGGTTTTGGTTCAAATATCTTTATGTATCCTTCCACAGCTCCACCACATGCCATCTTAACTCCATTTTCACTTAAGTTATAGGCAAACTTTTTCCCTTGTCCACATTTTATACACTTAACTGCACTTTCTATAACTACACATTCTATTTTACCACCACCTATAGAACCAACAATATTTCCATTTTCATCTACACTCATTAAAGATCCATTTTTTCTTGGTGTGGATCCATTAGAAGATGTTAAAGTAACTAATCCCATTCTTTTCCCATTTTCTAACCCATAAATAATACTCTTTAATACCTTTTCATCCATTATCTATTCCTCCATTGTCTTAACATCATTATACTCTCTAAAACTGCTCCACCAATACATCTAGCTTTATCTGAAATTAAATCACAATTTTTCTTTTGATTAATCCTTGGATCTATATCTGCTATTTTTAGTCCTTTATTTACATAAAAGCCATTTCTTATCATTCCTCTTATTACCCCAGTTAATGAAGCCCTAACATATTTATCTCCAACTATGCATATTGTCTCTCCTTCTTCTACTATACTTCCAATATCCTTAATTATTTCAATATTCCCTTCACAAGGAGAATAAATTACTCTCTCAATACCAAAGCCTTCTATTATTCCTGGAACCCCTGTATTTTTAGCAGCTGATCCATTAAAAATCAATCTCCCTAAGTTATGTCCTCTATTGGTTTCAACTACTATATCAACATCCTTACCAGCTATATAACCTGGTCCTAAAGCCACAGTTATATCAGCCATACTCCTATTAGTCCCAATATTTTTCTTACAAAGAGTAGCATCAACAACAGCCATAGGTTTAATCTTTTTTATTATTTCACCTGAAATATCATTTACAATACAAACCTTATTTTCATTTAATATACTAAATATTTCATTATAAGAATCTGCCCTTTTAGCAACTACATCCTCAACTTTAAATTCACTTTCATACATAGCTTCACTTAGACAAACTCTTCTCCTTATTGAAGTTGGCTTCTCTATTTCTAAAGCCACTACTTTAAATCCAGATCTATTTAATTTTTGAATTGCTCCAGTAGCAATATCTCCTGCACCTCTTACAACTACTATTTCGCTCATTATACTTTCTCCTTAAATATTCTAATTCCTCCTTGGTGTCAATATCAAAGAATTCAATATCTGAATGAAAATTCACAAATGATACTTTGTCCAAATTATTTTTTATGATAGGTCTCCCCCCAATATCTCCCTTCAAATCCATTAATTCATCCTTAAAATAACTAGAAAATATTGTAGGGCTCTTATTTTGACCATTAACTCTTGGAATAACTATACCGCCATTTTCATTAAACGTTTGTATCATTTTTCTTATAATTTCCCTTTTTAATAATGGTTGATCTCCAGTAAAAAACATATATCCATGGCTTAAATCTGATGATTTTTTTAAAGCAATTTTTATACTTTCACTTTGTCCATAGTTAGCTCTTTTATTATATATAGTAGATATTCCATACTTTTGAGCAATTTCCTTTACTTTATTGTCTCTATAAACTAAAACAACTTCATTAAATCCTATAGAACTAACATTTTTTATTACCCATTCCACTAAAGGTTTACCACAAAAATCTAGTAAAAGCTTATTTCCTCCCATTCTTTTACCATTTCCAGAAGCTAAAATTATAGCTAATATTTTAGGTCACCTCCAACTAAAATTCATAATATTTATTTTTCTTTAAATCTCCACCAATAATTTTTAAGGAATTTTTATTTTTTCTACTTAATATTTCAAGCAATTTCCATACCAATTCTTTACTTTTCTTATTATTAATTCTATTTAAAAATAATATTTTTTCTCCTACTGCATCCTTAAATAGTCCTTTAGGATTTGTTATTATCTCCGCGATTACATTTAATGTTATTTCATCTCCAATTTTTGTTTTAAATACATTATTAAAAATTTCAATTCTATGTATGTTTTTTTCTGTGATCTTTTCTCCAACAATATGCAAAGGAATTATCCCTATTGTTTTCGTAGTTTCATTTAATATTACTGGTTCAGTACTATTCCATCCCTTAAGAGGTTTTGTCTTTGATCCATCGCATTCAAGTAATATATAATCAAATCTACTAATATATTTTTTTATTAGCGATATATCTCCTGAAATCTTATTCTTACTTACTTTTTCTCCTGCAATAAATGTTCTTCCTTCTTTTATGCTAATTTCATTATCTTCAGCCAAGCAGAAAAAATAATCAACTTGATTTTCTTCTGGATATAACATCTTTGTTGTTGTAGATATAAGAATCTTTTCATTTTTAATCTCTTTAGCTAAATTATATATAAAAGTAGTTTTTCCACCTGAACCAACAACAGATATAATATCTCCTATTTTAATATCTATTAAATAACTCAAACTATTTTTCAAAATACCCCTTCTTTCATTTAATTTACAAATATAACCTTATTTTATAAATATAATGAATATTTTTCAATTTAAAAAAGAAAACCATAAACTAAATTGGTGTTTTCTAATCTTATAGTTAATATATTGTATTATTTCACTAAATTATTATATAACCCCAATTTTAGCACTTAGGTTTATTATAATTATAAAAATGCCTATAAAAACTATAAGTTTTTATAGGCATTTTAAATTTATAAATAGAAAAGCTTAACTTTTAACATACTTAATATTTTAAAATCTTTTGTTGATTTTATATATTGACTACTATTTTTTTATCAATCAATAATATGATTTATTCATATTAACATATTAGTTTCTTTTTTTTAGGAAATATATTCCCGCTCCGAGCATACTAAAAGCTCCCATTAGTAAAGAATTATTGCCAAACATATTTCCTGTGTTAGGTAACGAACTTATATTATCATTATTTTCTTCTGGCTTTACAACAGGCTTTTCTTGTTCTGGAGAATCATTCACAGGAGGTATTGTATTATCTGTTTCTGGTTTTTCCTCCTCAATTACTGGTGGTGCTGAATTTTGAGAATCATCTTCTGGCTGAGTTATATTATCACTTTCTAAAATTGGTAAACTTTCTTGACAAGTTGTATTATTAGAAGTTAATACATTTTTATATAATAAATAATATGCTGAAGCTGACCAACTAAAGTTTTTAGTATGTAGGCCTTGTCCTGTTTCAGGATTATAATTTTCCCTAATAGGCCCATCTCCTATTAACCCTTCTGCATTATCAAATAGTTTTTTAGTTAAAGTTTCAGCTTCATCCTTAAAACCATAATTTTGAAGTGATTCTATTCCATATAATGCTTGATCCATCCAAACTGGTCCACGCCAATATTTATTTGGATTAAATTTAGGATTATCTTTTGACGCTGTAGGTAAAGGCATATAAGTATTGAATTTATTAGAATCCATCATATTTTCTTTAACTAATTCAGCTTCATCTTGAGTTGCAACTTTAGCCCAAAGTGGCATCCAACCTTCTGTTCCTTTTCCTCTATTAACTAATAATTTTTTTTCACTTCCATCCTCATTTATTTGTAAATCATAGAAAAAACCAGTTTCTTTATCAAACATATTATTTCTAATATATTCTCCTACATTTTTAGCTTCTACTTCATATTTTTGAGAGTCTTCTGTTTTTCCTAAAATATCAGCTATTGATTTTAAGAATCCCTTTTCAGCATATAAATAAGAGTTTAAATCAACTGATTCTTGGTTTATTGAGTATCCTACTGTATTTCCATTATTATCTTTGTTTTCAAAAACATGAACTCCAGCATCATCTGAACCAAATCCTTCTTTATCAAATCTAGTAGCATTGTCCATACCACTTTCCCATGCTGCTGCTAATATTATTTCATCTTCACTATTATTAGCTGGATGTACCATGCCACCATACTCAGCTATTCCATTTTTATCATGATCCCTATTTGTATACCACCAATTATGGTAATCAACTAACTTAGGATACATTTCTTTTAAAAATTCTATATCATTAGTTTCTTTATAAACATTCCATACTGCCCAAGCTGCTAGTGGTGGTTTAGAATTTCTTTCATTCCAGTTTCCACCTTCTCCTCCTCTTTGCTCATCCTTATTATAAAATATTGCATCTATTATTGTACCTTTATCATATGGTCTAACTGAATCATCACCTTTTATCTGATAGTCAAATAAAGCTCTAATGTTATTTTTAGCTAGTTCTCCATCAAAGTTTGCAGTTGCAACAGCTTGTTTCCATGAATCCCAAGCCCACATTCCTACAAACCATTTATATGATAAAGATGGTACTATTCCATCATGTTTAATAGCTCCTGCTGCGCTTCTCCAGTTAGTAGTTAGAGTAATTATTGATTTTACAGCAGCATCTTTATAATGAGGATCACTATCTTTTTCTGTATTTGAAAAAGCTTTATTTAAATAATTTTGCCAACGATTAGTATTATCATTAAAATATGTATCACCATTTTCAATTAAATCATTTATTTTAACTTGTTCATTATTAAACTCTTCAGTTGTAAATGTATAACTTTGAGTAGAAAAAGTTTTAAATGTATTTTGAGGTTTAATATTTACGATATTATCAAGTTTAGTTACATATGAATTTCCATTTATAGATGTACTAGTATTTCCATCATACTCAACATTAAACTTTGTTTGATCTGTAGAAAAAAATGACCATGTAGATCTTATGTTAGAAAAATTAACTTGTACACCATTTTTTGTTGCTTCTAATGTCTGACCTAAATCGTAATTTTTTTCTCCATTATCATTAACACTTATAGTATATGGTGATTTATTAAATATATTTCCTGACCACTCTAGATTTAAATTTAAATCAGTATTCTTTTTATTTTCAATTTCTGTTTTAATTAATGCACTTCTATTAGTTGCAAAAATAAGTTCTAATTTTAAATTAAAATCATTTAACTCATATGTTTGAACTAGTTTACCTGGATAAAAATCAAACATTATATTTTGGGCCTTTGACAAATCATATACTTCTCCAGTATCACTATTAGTTAAAGTTATTTTGCTTATAGTATCTGATAAGTTAATTGGATACTCTTCTCCAACAATTAATGGTCCTGCAAATCCACCGTATAAATTTGTAGCTCCTTTTTCAGGTAAATAATATGCATGCCATGCTCCCATATCCGAAAATGGATTAGAGACATTAGTTGAATAGGAATCATTTAAATTTACCTGCGGATTTCCTTGAACGTTTAAAACATTTCTGAAATCATTTATAGAAGTATTTTTGATACTTCCATATGCATTTAAATTACAGAATCCAGTTAATAAAGTTGTCGTTAATGCCGTTGTAATTAAAACCTTTCTTTTTAAATTAAATTGCATTTTAAAATTCCCCCTATAAAGTAATATCAAACAAAACATCACAAATTCATGCTACTTCGTTAACATATTTCCTAAAAAGTAACAATATGGTTGTTAAATTCAATAAAATAGTAACATCTTATGATAACATTTTCAATTAATGCATTAATATTTTACAAAATATTAAATATACTTTATTTATGAAAAATACTTTCTATTTAAATGTATTAATATAAGTTAAGTATTAATGAAAAGTTATATTAATTGGCTGTGGTAAAATATCTACAAAATGTATTGTGAGAGTATAGACTAGTTAGTATCTTATATAAAAAATAGTAGCTAAATTTTTAAATTTAGCTACTATTTTTAAGGATAGATTATTAACCCCATAAATTATATTCTTTCAAATATTTAGAAATTTTATTAGACTAAACCTTTAAAAATTTAATTTTATTTTTCTTAATACCTTTTAACTATGAAAATATCATTATAGTATAATTAAAAACTTTTTAGTATATTTGGATTTTCAAATATACTATCTAATTTTTTTATAAAAGGTATAATTTCTCCAAAATCTAATGCACGATGGTCAAAAGCTAAACATATTGGTAATACCTTACGAATACCAATAGCCTTTTCTCCATTTTCGTCAATATATACACCAGGTTTTTCTAAGATTGCACCAAAACCTATTACACAAACTTGCGGAGGTATGATATCTAACAAAGCAATTGCCCCTCTTTGTTCTCTATATGTAGAACCAATATTTGATATAGTTATAGTTCCAATTTCTAAAGGTACTTTTGATTTATCTTCATTTTTATCCCCAGATATTTCATGTTTTCCACTTATTATACTGTTTATAATATTATAGTTTATTTTATCTGAAAATGACTTAGATAAAGACTCTGAATCTATACTTGAAATTTTCTTATTTAAATCTTTAATATATTTATTAATTTCATATAAAGACATTTCTTCAATATTATTTATACTTATTGTCATCATTTTTCCACTTGGTAAAATCCAAGGCATATTTACATTGATATCTTTAATTGTATGAATTTCTCCTTCACCAGTATTTTGATCATAAGATATATGAGCATTTAGCTTTGGTGCAAATTTCAATCCTTCAGAAAATACTTTTAACATTAATGAATTAATTGAAACATTTTTTAATGACTTATCTTCTTCTTTTAATTTTTTAAATTCATCAATAAAATTTGTAATATCAGGTTCATACATATAAGATACGTGTGGTATTGTCTGCCAAGATTTTGTTGTCATATAAGATATAATTTTTCTTTCAGTTGAGAACTTTTCTATATTAATAGTTGTTAATTTACTCATAATAAGCCTCCTATATTTTAAAATACATGTTATTCTCACTATATAAAAATCACAATTTTTTTGTTGTATTATGCATAATATTTAATTATTTTTATATGTAAGTATTTTTTATATTTTGTTTTTTATTCTCCTTACAATGCTATTTTATTCCCTTTAAAAGAAATAACATATTTATTTACCTTTCATATATGTTACAATTTTGTAAGAAAACTCTTGACTAGTTATTTTTTATTTAATAGTACACATCTCCAATTATCGAACTACTTTCCAACGATTTTCTCATGTTTTTATTACCCTTGTTCTTTTTCAATTTTTATAAAATTCTATAATTACCTAACTTTTTATCCTTTATTTTTAACTCTCTTTTATAAAATAAAAAACCTCCAAAGGCTCTTTTTTCTGCCTTTAGAGGGTACTATTTTTTTGATTTTTTATTAATTTTTTTGACTTTTTGTAAATGCAAGCAGTTTTGTGACTGATTTAAAAAAAGTCCGTCAATTCTAGCACACCCCTTGATATCACTAAAAAAGCTCTGGTTTCAACTCTGTCATTAGTATGTCACAACTCAGTCACACTAATAAGTTTAAACTTTATAAATTATTGTACTCCTCCCAAAAAGTCACACCAAAACATCCCCATCAAACTCGCTTGTCTTGGTAAACTCCCCCAATTATCGAACTACTTTTCTCCCCTTTTTCTCATGGTTTTAATTACCCTTTTTCTTTTTGGACTTTTAGAGATTTCCTTAATTGTCTTACTTTTTCTCCTTTCTTTTCTCTGTCTAACCCTTATATCTTCTAAAATAAAAAACCCTCTAAAGGCTCTTTTCTTCTGCCTTCAAAGGGTATTGTTTTTTCTTTTTTTATTCTTTTTATTTCCTTTTAACTAATCCTTTTTGAACCTCTTTTATTTCGATTTTCTTGTTTCCAGTTAAGCTTTCAAGGTATTTTTTCGTGTTTTATGTATCTTTACAATTATTTTTTTATTAACTTAGCTACATTTTCTACGTGTGCTGTATTTGGGAACATATCCACTGGTTGAACTTCTAAAGTTTTATAGCCATTCTCTTCTAATATTGCTAGATCTCTTCCTAAAGTACTTGGATCACAGCTTACATATACTATTTTTTTAGCATCTATATTTGTTATGGCATCTAGTAATTTTTTATCGCACCCTTTTCTTGGTGGGTCTACTACTACCACATCAGCTTTTACTCCATTATTTATTAAGTCTGGAATCACCACTTCTGATTCTCCAACGAAGAATTCCACATTCTCTACTTTATTTTCCTTTGCATTTATCCAAGCATTATCTATAGCCTGTGGAATTATTTCTACTCCATAAACTTTTTTAGCTTTTTGTGATAGGAATAATGTTATTGTTCCTGTTCCACAATATGCATCAAAAACTTCTTCATTTCCTGTAAGATTTGCATATTCTAAAGCCTTACCATATAAAACCTCTGTTTGAGTAGGATTTACTTGGAAGAATGATAATGGAGATATGTTGAATCTAAAGTCTCCTATGTAATCTGATATTGTATCTTCTCCCCATAGAGTTTTACTTTCTAAGCCTAATATTACATTAGTTTTCTTTGAGTTTATATTTTGTATAACACTCTTTATTCCAGGAATATTTTTAACCATTAAGTCTACAAACTCTTCTTTATGAGGAAGTTTTTCTCCATTTGTAACTAAGACAACCATAACCTCATTAGTTGTAAAACCTCTTCTTATCATTATGTGTCTTACTATTCCCTTTTCATCATACTCACCATCTACATTATATGGTCTTATATTAAATTTCTCTATCCACTCTCTAGTAAGTTTAACAACCTTATCTCCTATTTCATCTTGAATTAAGCAAGATTCCATGTCGATAATATCATGACTTCTTGGAGCAAAGAATCCTATTTTAACCTCTCCATTAATTAACCCTATTGGTAACTGAACTTTATTTCTATATCTCCAAGGATTCTCCATTCCTAAGGGATATTTAACTATGCTAGGATCTAACTTTCCAATCTTACTAACACAATCCTTAACTCTATCCCATTTAAAATCTAATTGTGCCTTGTAAGAAGCGTGCTGAAGCTTACATCCACCGCATCTTTTATAAATAGCACAAGTCGGATTAACTCTTTCCTCTGAAGCCTCTAATACTTCCATAAGTTTTCCATAAGCAAAATTTTTATTAACCTTAACTATTCTTACTTTAACCTTTTCGCCCTTTAAAGCTCCCTCAATAAAAATTGGGTATTTATTATCAATTTTAGCTATTCCTTCACCCTCATATCCTTGAGAGATTATATCAAAAATATATTCTTTATTCTTTTCAACCATCCACCAAAACTCCCTTATGTATATTTAATCATATATTCTATATGTTTTATTTCATAATAACTAACTTTTAAAGTTTATCATATGAAATTACCTTTTACAACGCACTATTAATAAGCTTTTTCTTAATACTTCTTGTTATACCTTTTGATAAGCTAAATAATTAACTTTAAGTCTAATTCTAATAACGTTTCTTATATAAGTGCCCTTTAAAACTATAAATTTTACTAATCCAATCTCAGATTCTTCTCTTATAAACCATAATCTTTATTATATGCTCTAAAGCTTTTTCTACTAGATTAAGTTAAAATACTCTTAACTTCCTCACCAATCATATTTATTCCCTTTTCTATTTCTTCCTCTGAAAGCCTTGTAAAGCCAATCCTTAAGGTATTTCTCTTATCTCTACCTTTAATATTATATCCATCTAAAGAAAACACTCTATTTTCTTTTTCTAAGTAAAGGTCATTATCTATATAAAATAAATCTCCAGGCATAAAAAGAACTCCTCTATCATAACATCTTTTTAAAAGATCTCTTGTATCAACACCTTTTATTTTTAAGAACATATAAAGTCCACCTTCACCCCAAATTTCTGCCTCTTTAATATATTTTTCTATGACACTCTTGGTAAATTTATATTTTTCCTTATAAACTTTTCTAACTTTCTTAATATACTTTTCAAAGGCTCCACTTATCATGAAATCATAAAGAATTCCTTGGTCTAAGAAGGAAGTGTGGATATTTCTACATCTTTTTACGCTTTCTAATACCCCTATTATTTTCTTATCTCCATATACCCAACCTATTCTTAAACCTGGAAATAATATTTTAGAAAAACTTCCTATATATATAACTCCATTACTTTCTCTATCTAAGGATGCTAAAGGAATAGTTGGTGAACTTTCATATAAAAGCTCCTCATTAAAACCATCCTCTATAATAGGAATACCAGCATCTTTTAAAATATTATAGACCTCTTCTCTCTTTTTAATAGATGCCACAACTCCTGTTGGGTTATGATATGAGGGAATTAAGTAAGAAAATTTAATATTTTCCCCAAATTTTTTAATTTTTTTATTTAAATCCTCTATATCCATACCATCTTTGGTCATTTTAACTCCAATAATATTTAGTTTGTGAGTTTTCATTATTTTTAAAGCTGTGTTATGGGTTGGATTTTCACAAAGTATATAATCTCCCTCTTTTGTAAATGCAGAAAGCATCATATCTAGTCCTTCTGTAAATCCATTAGTTACTATTATTTCTTTTTCCTCTGAATAAGCTCCCTTTTCCTTCATATAATCCTTTAAATAATCTATAAAAGGTTTATATCCCACAGCATAACCATAATTAACTATTTTATGTTTTTCTAAGGCAATTCTATTAGAAAAGGATCTCTTTAACTCCTCAATATTAAAAAGATTTCCTGGAGGAGCTATGCTTTTAAAAGAAATCATTCCTTTTTCCCACTTCTCTTCACTTTTTATAATATCTAAACTTTCAGCTAAGACTCCATATTCATTAGTTTTATACTTCCAATCAATATTCCACTTATTATCCTCTTTAATTTCAGAGTTTTCTTTTTTCATTGATGAAACTTTATTAGACTTTTCATTAGAAAATTCTTTTTTTACAAAGGTTCCCTTACCTTTTATGGTTTCAACAAAGCCTTCACTTTCTAAAATTTCATAAGCAGACATAATAGTATTTCTTCCTATTGATAAAATACTGCTAATCTCCCTTGAGGAAGGCAGTTTACTTCCTTCTATTAAAACGCCCCTATTAATAAGCTCTCTAATATACCTTGCTATTTGTATATATTTTTTCTCATTTTCATTAAAAGTTAAATTCTTAAACATAACTTCCTCCAAAGTAAATTCATAAAAAACCTTTCTTTTAGGATAAAACTTATTTTTAATTACATAATTTTAAAAATCAAATAAAATCTCTTTTTAATCCACGCTTTCAACATTAAACTAAATAAATTCTATCATATATGTTTTTATTCAAACAACTATATCCATTCATAGATTCAAATTCCAGTATAAATAAAAGCATTTTTACACATTATATATACTGTTGGTAGATCCAACAAAGAGGTTCTTAATTTAAGGAGGAATTTATTATGAAACATAATTCAAGTATCGGATGTATAGTTGATGAGTGCAAATATCATTGTAAAGATGATAATTATTGTACTTTAGACAAAATTGAAGTTGTAAAGCATACTGCTGATGCTTCTTCTACAGAATGTACTGATTGTGGAAGTTTCGAAAGAAAATAATAAATTTTCACTCTAACACTAAAAAGGAGGCTATGTTTTAGCCTCCTTTTCCAAATTTTTATGTTGAATTATATTATTTTAAGCCTTAATTCATTAAATCTCTCACCAAAATTTTACAACTTAATTTTTTTCTATTTTAATTACATAAATGAAGAAAATAAGCTTTAAATTCTTCTAAAACTTTTTAATTACTATTACTATTTTAATTACATAAGTGGAGCAAATACTCTTATTATAGATCTTAAAATTCTAGTAGGAACTTTAACCTTAGCACAATCTTCTAAAGTTATTCTTTGACATTTTTCTAAAGTTTTTAAGAAATCATCTTTTATCTGTCCTACTGATTTAGTTTTATATAGCCAAACTCCACATTCAAAGTGAAGATATAAACTTCTATAATCCATATTTATAGTACCTACTATTCCTATTTCATCATCAGAGACAAAGGTCTTTGAGTGAATAAATCCTGGAGTATATTCATATATCTTAACACCAGATTCTATAAGCTGAGGATAATAGGCCCTTGTAACTATATGAGCATACCATTTGTCCTCAATATGAGGAGTAACTATTCTAACATCTATTCCACTTTTAGCAGCAAGAGTAAGTGCTGTAACAAGCTCATTATCAATAATAAGGTATGGAGTATTTATATAAACATAGTCCTTCGCCTTATTTATAATATTTAAATATACATTTTCTCCTACTATTTCATCATCTAAAGGACTATCTCCATAAGGTTGAACATATCCATCACTTTCAAATTCATCTTCATGATGAAAATATGGGTAATATTTTTCATATTTCTCTTTTCCTTCACTATAGAAATTCCATATTTGCAGAAACATAACTGTTAAATTCCAAACAGCATCACCCTTTAACATTATTGAGGCATCCTTCCAATGTCCAAATCTAACAATTTCATTTATGTATTCATCAGCTAAGTTTATTCCCCCAGTAAATCCAGTATGTCCATCTATAACAGTTATTTTTCTATGATCACGGTTATTCATCCTTAAGGATAAAAGGGGTACAAAAGGATTAAATACCATACATTTAATTCCCTTAGCTTCTAAAACTTCATTATACTTATATGGTAAAGTGCCTAAACATCCCATATCATCATAAACAAATCTAACCTCTACCCCTTCTTTAACCTTTTCCTCTAATATTTCTAAAATAGAGTTCCACATAACACCTTCATGTACTATGAAATATTCCATAAATATGTAGTGTTTTGCTTTTTTTAACTCTTCCTTTAACCTTTCAAAAAATATTTCTCCAGGAGATAAATACTCTGTAGTAGTATTTTTATATACTGGGAACTGAGAGTAATCAGCTATGTACCTTGATTGATTAGCTATACTTTTGTCTTGTTCTTCTAGCTCATCTAAAACTTTTCTATCATTATATAATAAATGTGCCGTTTCATCATAAGAAGCTTTTATTTGTTTTCTAAATCTTTTGCTTGTCTTATTTCCCCCAAATATTAAATAAAATAATCCTCCAAAGACAGGAACTAATAATACAGGAACTGCCCAGGCTAATTTATAGGATGGATTATCTTTTCTACTAACAATATAAACAAACACTACCACACTAATAAAGATAAATAGAAAATATACATATATAAAATCTTCGCTTACTTTCCATATAGCTCCCATAAGTATAACAAACTGTATGAATATAAGAAATCCAACTATAAATGCTCTACTTAGTAGTTTTTTCAGAAACTTTTCCATTTAATCCTCCTTAAACTTATGAATCTAATTTACCTCTTTAATTTTTTAATATTAAAAATTCTTCCCCTTAACTCTTTCAAAGAATGAGATAACTAATAAATTAGTATCTAATATTAATCAATCGACCCTAGATTTAATTCTAACACTAAAATTATCACCTCTAAACTAATATAATATTAGTCCATTAACTCCCATCCCTTTATAGCTACCTTATAATAGAGCCATCTAGGTGTAAACTTACTAACAAAATATAAAAATTTATTACAAAATCCAGGAATAACTATTACCTTTAACTTCTTATTTATATTTTTTAAGCTTATTTCCACTACTTCTTTTGTACTCATCCATCTTACAAAGCCCTTATTTTGCAATTTACTCTCTTCCATGTTTAATTTACTATGAAAGTCTGTTCTAGTAAAACCAGGACAAAGGCATTGAACCTTTATATTATTCTCTAAAAGTTCCATAGCTAAACATTGAGTAAAACTTATTAAGAAAGCCTTTGTTGAACAATACATTGCTGAACTTGGAAATACGTTAAATCCAGCCATAGAGCTAACATTTATTATGTACCCTTTATTATTCTCTTTCATCTTTCCGCTTAAACTATGACAAAGTTTCATAGTAACTAGCATATGAACCTTTGCCATATCATATTGCTTACTATATTCATCCCTTGTAAAGGAATCATCAGCTCCATATCCTGCATTATTCACTAAAAATTCTATATTATCTTTTTTCTCTAATCTTTTTATAAAATCATCTAGTTTATTATCATCAGTTAAATCTAAAATTTCTACATAGGTCTTAACCTTAAAATTATTCTCTATTTCTTCTGCAACAGCTTTAATTTTATCAACTCTTCTACCTATTAATATTAAATCATATCCTTTTTTAGCTAATTGAAAAGCATATTCTTTCCCTATCCCACTAGTTGCTCCAGTAATTACAGCTATCTTACCTAACTCATTCATTTTACTCCCCCTTATATTTCACAAATAATTAAACTATTTTTTCATAACCCCTAACAGATTCTAAATATCAAATTTAAAATAATAACTTATTTAAAATATTTATTTTCTTATATCTTTTTACTTAATACAAGATTTTTATCACCATACTATATAGATATATATAATTTTTTCTTTAATTACTTACTATAAAATATCATTTATTTAATTAATTTTAAAGTGATTTATATTAATTTCTTAAGAATATATTTTATCATATAAAAAAAGCTAGAATCTAAAATTGAATATTTTAGTTCTAGCTCCTAATAATTATTTTTTATAAAAAGTTTCACATTCAGTTGAAGTAGATGTTGTGGCTTCTGGTCCAAAAACTTGTATATCAGTAGAAGTACAAGTCATTCCAACATTATATGTACAATTCATAGCATAGCATTTTATCTTATGGTCTACATCTGCTTGACTATCTAGTGCTTGCATTATTGTTCCAGCATAATTAGTATTAAATGCACTTTTAATTGCATTAACAAAAGTTCTTGGTGCAAAGGTATTACAACAAGTTTCTTGTTTATTCTCTGCACTCTCTCCGTCAACTTCAATGGTCAAAGCTGAACACATTCCATTAATGTAATTAACACAATTATGAGCTGAACATGCTAATCTTGTCATATTCAAACCCTCCTCAAAATATTATTTGAGGTTATTTTTTGTATTTACCTTAAATTTATACTATAAAACTATATTAATCTAGTAAATGTGAAATACTCACTACTTATAGAAGATAATAGAATTCTCTCAAATTAAGTTAAAAATAAATATTATAAATGATCTATAATAATCTTTTTTAAATTTTAACTTTATTTTTAATTTATAATTTTAAATAAAAAAAGAAGCACTCGATGGTATCAGTCATCAAGTACTTTTTTATCTTGGAATCAGTTGCCATTTGATTCTACTTATATTATTTCATAAGCACTATCTAATATACACTATTTTCTTTTACTTGTCATAAAAATATTGTTAACTTTTTGTAAACTATATATTTTTATATATTTTATTTAATATAATTTATTTTTATCTTTATTTTCTTTTAAAATATTTACATTTTTAAACTTATAAAGTTTTATTAACATTTTATTAACAATTAAATCTATTTAAAATCTACTCATTTTTCCATTTAAGATTATAATATTTTATCTAACTTTATAACCTTTTAAAATTTATATTTTTAATCAATAAAAATATAAACCAAAAAATTTTTATATTAAACAACAAAAACATACTCTCATAAATATTTAAACAATGAGAGTATGTTTTCATAAAAAAAATAGGTAGAATAATCTACCTATTTTTATAATCAGTTATAAAATTATTTTACAACTTCAACTTTTACTATGTTAGTGTTTCCTTCGTTAGCTGGTACACCTGCAACAACTACAGCAGTGTCATTAGCTTTAACGAATCCAGCATTTTTAGCTATTTCAACAGCGTTTTCCATTGTAGCATTTTCAGCAACAACTGGGTAAACTCCGAAGCATAAAGCAACTTTCTTAGCAACTCTTTCATTTGGAGTTACAGTAACTATTGGTGCATCTGGTCTGCATTGAGATATTCTCTTAGCAGTAGCTCCTGATTGAGTTAATGAAACTATAGCAGCTGATTTTAACTCGTGTGCAGCATTACAAGCAGCTCTTGAGATAACTCCTGGTACAGCTGGTATGTGTTTTTTAGCTTTTGATGAAGCTAATTCGTAGCTTAACATTTCTTCTGATTTAGTAGCTATTTTAACCATAGTCTCAACAGCTTCTACTGGCCAGCTTCCGTTAGCTGACTCACCACTTAACATGATAGCATCAGTACCATCTAAGATAGCGTTAGTTACGTCTGAAACCTCAGCTCTTGTTGGTCTTGGGTTTCTCATCATTGAGTCTAACATTTGAGTAGCAGTTATAACTGGTTTTCCAGCATTGTTACATTTTTCGATGATCATTTTTTGAACTGAAGGAACGTCTTCCATTGGTATTTCAACACCAAGGTCTCCTCTAGCTACCATGATACCATCTGAAGCTTCGATGATAGCATCTATGTTATCAACACCTTCTTGGTTTTCGATTTTTGAGAATATTTGTATATCAGCTCCACCGTTAGCAACTAATACTTCTCTTATAGCTTTAACGTCTTCTGCTTTTCTTATGAATGAAGCAGCAACCATGTTAACGCCCATTTCACAACCGAATATTAAGTCAGCTCTATCTTTATCAGTCATAGCTGGTAATTTTATTGATACTCCAGGAACGTTAACTCCTTTGTGAGTTCCAACTAATCCAGTGTTTCTTACTACACATTTAACAGCGTTTCCTTCTATTGATACAACTTCTAATCCAACTAAACCGTCGTCTATTAAGATAGTATCTCCAGCTTTAACGTCTTTAGCTAATCCAGCATATGTAACTGAACACTTAGTAGTGTCTCCTATTACATCTTCTGCTCCAGCATATATAGTAAATTCAGTTCCAGCAGTTAATTCAACTTTGCTTGGCTCGAATTTTCCAGTTCTTATTTCAGGTCCTTTAGTATCTAATAATATAGCTACTTCTTTACCTAATTTTTTTGATATTTCTCTTACTTTAACCATTCTTCCTTTATGCTCTTCATGGTCACCATGTGAGAAATTGTGTCTTGAAGCGTTCATACCTGCTTCGATTATTTTTGTTAAGATTTCTTCGTTTTCACTAGCTGGTCCGATAGTGCATACTAATTTTGTTCTTCTCATTTAAAAAACACTCCCTCGTAAAAAAATTAACCCTAAGTTTAAAAATATATAATAAATAATAAATTAAAAAAATTTATTATGTCATTAACTAAAATTATTTGTTTATAGCGTTAGCCATTTCGTAAAGACTTTCGTCAAAGCTTCTTTCTATATCTAAAGCTTCATCTATATCCATATCGAATATTTTGTTTTCTTTAATTCCTATAACTTTTGAAGTTTTTCCTTCTAATAAAACTTCTACAGCTTTAGATCCCATTCTTGATGCTAATACTATATCATCAGCAGTTGGTGATCCACCTCTTTGGATATGACCTAAAATTGTAGCTCTAGTTTCTATACCAGTTACAGATTCTATTTCTTTAGCTAATTCAGCTGATCCTCCAACTCCTTCAGCAACAACTATTATGCTGTGAGTTTTTCCATTTGATCTACCTTCTAAGATAGTTTTGATTAATTCATCTTTATCAAATGGCATTTCTGGAACGATTATAGCTTCTGCTCCACCTGCGATACCAGCATATAAAGCAAGGTCTCCACAGTTTCTTCCCATAACTTCTACGATAGATACTCTTTCGTGTGAAGTTGATGTATCTCTTAATTTGTTTATAGCATCTACTACTGTGTTTAATGCAGTATCAAATCCTATAGTGTAATCTGTGTAAGATAAGTCGTTATCGATTGTTCCTGGTAATCCAACAGTCTTAACTCCTAATTTTGAAAGAAGTTTAGCTCCCATGAATGATCCATCTCCACCTATAACTACTAAAGCTTCAACACCGTAAGCTTTTAATATTTGTGCAGCTTTTTCTCTTACTTCTTCTTGTTTGAATTCTAAACATCTAGCAGTTCTTAAGATTGTACCACCTCTGTTTATGATTTCTGAAACAGATTTTCTATCCATTTTGAATAGTTCTCCATTTATTAATCCAGCGTACCCTCTTTGAACTCCCATTACTTCAAGTCCATGGTGTAAAGCCATTCTTGTAACTGCTCTTAAGGCAGCGTTCATTCCTGGTGCATCTCCACCACTTGTTAAAACAGCAATCTTTTTCATAATATTTTCCTCCTCTACACCACTTGGGACAAACTAAGTCCCAACAGTGTCAAATATTACCCACATTTTTAAGATATTATTTATATATGTTAAATGTTTATCAATTTTAAACTCTTTAAAAATTCATCTCAAAATTTAAATACCCTATGTAACTTTATTAATACTATTCTACCACAATTAATTGTACTTAAAGTAGTGCTTATTTTCAACCTTTTTATGTAGAATTAAAGAAAAAAAACTCGGTATATGATAATTTTTTCAATTATTATTATGCTCTAAAATCTTTTTAATATTTAATTAAATATAAAAAATTCTAAGTTAAATTTCACTATATATCTTACTTAAAACAAATCATAAATTTTAATATAATAAATTTATTCACTTATTTAAAAAAATTTTTATTTTTTTAATTTTAAGAAAATTTACAAATTAATTTTAGCACTTTTTTAAAAAAAGTCCACTTTTAAAAAGACTATTACTAGTGCTTCGATTAAAATATCTCCCTCAAACTCAATAAGTAATCGTTAATACCCATTCTATTAAAAAAATATTTTATGCTCTAGTTTTCCTTCTAAAGTGGACATTCATTTCCTATTTTATTTAGTTTTAACAAATTTTAAATTTAATATTATAAGATTAAATTTAAAATTTCAATCTCACTCAAAATACGGAAAAATTTATTTTAACTCTGAATTATAATATTATCCTTCAACTACTTTTACATTTCCTTCTCCAAATTTGTTAATTAAAAAGTCTATTACATCTGTATCTAAATCAACCCACATATCTCTGTTTAATCTAAAAGATGCTTTTTCCTTTGCTGCAAATATATAAACTGGAGAATCACCTTTATATTGTGATAATAAAACTCTTAAAGGCTTAACTATCATATTAGCTTTTTCTCCATCTTCAACCTTTATATACACCTTTGAAGAATTTATTAATTCTAGTGGTTGTATATCTTCACAAAGTATTTTTGGCTCCTCATCTTCCTTTAGAGAAACTCTTCCCCTTATTAAAACAAAGGAGTCCTCATTTACTAGTGCATTACATTTTTCTAAGGTTTTAGGGAATATAACACATTCTAAATAGCCAGTTAAGTCCTCTACCTTTGCAAATGCCATAAGAGTATTATTTCTAGTTACCTTTCTAGAAACATTAGTAAGAATTCCCCCTATAATTACTCTAGTTCCATCAGTTAAAGAACTGTCTACAACTAAATCTTCTAATTCAACATTCTTTTGCTCATTTAAATTCTTTTGAGCTTCTATTATTTTTTCTATAGTTATTGATGTTTGCTCCTTTAAAGGCTTTTCATAATCATCTAGTGGATGACCACTCATATAAAGTCCTGTCATTTCCTTTTCCATAGCAAGCATATATTTCTTGTTGAATTCCTTTATGTTTGGGTATCTTATTTCTAAGTTTGATTCACTCTCTTCTTGAAGTGCTCCAAACAATGACATTTGCCCATCTATGTTTTTCTTTCTCTGAGAATATACTCCATCCATTATTTTTTCAAAAACAGATAGTAATTGTGATCTATAAACCTTTAAGCTATCAAATGTACCAGCTTTTATTAAACTTTCTACTGATCTTTTATTTACAATACTTAAGTCTATTTTATTGCAAAAATCCATAAGGGAAGTGAATCTACCCTTTTCATCTCTTGATTTAGCTATGTTTTCTACAACATTTACCCCTACATTTTTTATAGCTCCCATACCAAATCTTATAGTATCACCCTTAACTGTAAACTTAGTATAACTCTCATTTATATCTGGTGGTAATACCTGAATTCCAAGCTTTTCTGCACTTCTTATATATTCAGATACCTTATCACTGTTACCCATAACAGAGTTAAGCATAGCAGCTAAAAACTCTACTGGATAATATCTCATAAGATAAGCTGTCTGGAATCCTATTACGGCATAGGCAGCAGCATGACTTTTGTTAAATGCATAGGATGCAAAGTCCATCATGGAGTCAAATATTTTATTAGCAGCCTCAGCTGAAATACCATTTCTTAAGCAACCTGGAACCTCTATATTTCCATTTTCATCTTCAATTCCATAAATGAAGTTCTTTCTCTCTTCTTCCATGACCTTATGCTTTTTCTTAGACATAGCTCTTCTAACAAGGTCACTTCTTCCCATGGAATATCCTGCTAATTTTCTAACAATCTCCATAACCTGCTCTTGGTAAACCATAACCCCATAGGTTACATTTAATATGTTTTCAAGTTCAGGAACTATATATTCTACTGACTTTGGATCCCTTTTACCACTTATATATCTTGGTATTTCTGCCATAGGACCAGGTCTATATAATGATATTCCCGCTATGATATCCTCTAAACAATCTGGCTTAAGTTCTTTCATGAAAGAGGTCATTCCTGCTGACTCTAACTGGAATACCCCTACTGTATTTCCTTCACCAATCATCTTATAAACTTCTTTATCATCAAAGTCTAAGTTATCTAAATCTATGTCCACTCCTCTGTTATACTTGATCATATCCACAGCATCACGCATAACAGTTAAGGTTCTAAGACCTAAGAAGTCCATTTTTAATAAACCAAGTTCCTCAAGGGTTGTCATATCAAATTGAGTTACAATTGATTCATCATTTTTTTGAAGTGGCACATACTCAACTAAAGGCTGAGAAGCTATAACTACTCCAGCAGCATGAGTTGATGAATGTCTTGGAAGCCCTTCTAGCCTTCTACTTACATCAATAAGCTCCCTTACTCTATCTTCACTTTCATAAATTTCTTTAAGCTCTGGATTTAAATCTAAAGCCTTATCTATAGTTACCCCAAGAACTGTAGGTATTTGTTTAGCTATTCTATCAACCTCTGCATAAGTGTAATTCATAGCTCTACCTACGTCCCTAATACAAGCTCTCGCTGCCATTGTTCCAAAAGTTATAATCTGTGATACATTGTCGTGACCATACTTTTCAACAACATAGTCTATAACCCTTTGTCTTCCCTCATAACAGAAGTCAGAGTCTATATCTGGCATACTTACTCTCTCCGGATTAAGGAAACGCTCGAAGAGTAAGCTGTATTTCATAGGATCTATTTTTGTTATTCCTAAGGTATAGGCAACTAAGGCTCCAGCTGCTGATCCTCTTCCTGGGCCAGTTGGTATTCCATTATCATTGGCATACTTAATGAAATCCCAAACTATTAGGAAGTAATCAACATACCCCATTTGCTTAATTACTCCAAGCTCATATTCAAGCCTTTCAATATCTTCTTTTACCTTCTCATTATTCTCACCAATTTCATAAACCTTATCTATATCATATATTCCATTTTCCTTAAGAGGCTTAAGTTCTTCTAATCTATCTATAAGGCCATCAAAGCAAGTCTTTCTTAGATATTCAAAGGGCTCTACCCCTTCTGGAAGTGGGAACTTTGGAAGCTTTGAAACATGGAATTCATAATCAAAATTACATTCTTCTGCAATCTTTAATGTATTTTCTAAAGCTTCTGGAACGTAATCAAACATATCCCACATTTCCTCTGGTGATTTTAAATAGAATTGGTCAGAGGGGTATCTTCTTCTATTTGGATCATCCACAGTTTTTCCAGTTTGTATGCACATAAGTATGTCATGTGCCTTTGAATCTTCCTGATTTATATAGTGAACATCATTTGTTGCAACTAAAGGAATATTAAGCTCTTTAGCTAATTGTATATTTACCTCATTAACCTTTTTTTGCTCTTCTATTCCATGGTTTTGAAGTTCTAAGTAAAACCCATCCTTAAATGTATCTCTATAGAATATTGCAGCTTCCCTTGCTTTATCTATCTTTCCATTTAAAATAGCTTTTTGAACTTCTCCTCCAAGACAAGCACTTAAAGCTATTATTCCCTCTGAGTGTTCTTTTAAATATTCTCTATCAATTCTTGGTTTATAATAAAAGCCTTCAATAGATGCTACAGAAACAATTTTCATAAGGTTCTCATATCCCTTTTCATTCTTAACAAGAAGAACTAAGTGATACGTTTTATTATCTTCATCATTGCTCTTTATCTTTCTAGACTTAGGCACAACATAAACTTCACATCCTAAGATAGGTTTTATTCCTTCAGCCTTAGCTTCTTTATATAAGTCAACACATCCATACATAACACCATGGTCAGTTAATGCTATACTTTCCATTCCAAGTTCCTTTGCCCTTTTAATAAGTGGCTTTATCTTTCCAGAACCATCAAGCAAACTATACCCAGAGTGCAGATGCAAGTGACAAAACTTCTTATCCCCCATTTTCTTCACATCCTTTCATCTAATATTGTTTATATAAAATATTTTTAATCATATATAAAATGCTATTTTTTAAGTTTAAATCTTAAAAATAATCTCTATTTTTTTATTAAAGCAAACACTTAAAAGTTATGTTTTAAATTAAGTGTAATATATTAATTTTACCATATTAAAGAGAAATACACTAAGAAAACTTTATTGTATTAGTTCTAATTATTAACCTCTTAAGAAAAAATAATCTTTTTATAAAAATATACCCAATTTACCATATTAATTCTAATTATTGTTTCTTAAAATTCTAATTTATATGGTGAAATTATCAACCTAATAATTTTTAATAGAGCTTAAAACCAGTTAAGTTTTAAATAATATTAAAAACTTTTTATTATTTGTAAATAAAATAAAAACACCCATTTTTTTATGGAACAATTCTGTATAATTTACTCTCTAATAGTTGAAAAAGGAGGGATGATGTTGGAACTAATAAGCTTTTTTAATAAAAATTCATTTAATAAAGTTTCGTATAAAAAATTAACCAAAGAGAGATTGTCTCAAAACTTTGAACTATTAATAAAAGAAAATCTCACTTCTATGTATAGGGTAGCTAAAGGAATTTTAAAAGTTGAAGAAGATATTGAAGATGCTATTCAAACTACTATTTTAATAGCCTTTAATAAAATTAATACTCTAAAGGATGAAAGGTATTTTAAAACATGGTTAATAAGAATTTTAATAAATGAGTGTAATAAAATCTATAAGAAAAATAAAAACACTCCAAAGGAGTTAAGTTCTGAATTATATATAACTGAAAACTATGAAAATATAGATTTATATGATGCAATCAAATGTTTAAAAGAAGATTTAAGAGTAATAACAATACTTTTCTACTTCGAGGACATGTCTTATAAAGATATTTCAGTGGCACTAAATATAGCTGAAGGAACTGTAAAATCTAGACTTTTTAGAGCTAAAGAAGCTTTATATGAAATTCTTAAAGATAATATTTAAGGGGGATGTATTTATGATTGATGATTTTGATAGAAAACTTTTTGAAATGGCTAGAGAATCTAAAGTAAAAGAACCAAATGCTTTAAAATACAAAGTTGATTATACTTTTAAAAAACTTAAAAAAAATAAGTTTAACTTCAGACATTTAGGATCAATAGCTTCTATTTTAATCTTTTGTATTTTAAGTGTAGGAATTTACTTTCCAACGTATGCAATGAATATTCCTATCCTAGGTGATGTTGTAGAAATTTTAAGCAATAAATTCAATCTAAGTGGCTATGAAATAAATGCACAAAACCTAAACTATCAAGTTAGTAATGAGGACTATACCCTAACAATAGAAAGCGCTTATTATGATGGAATTGAAACAACATTTTTCTTTAAAATTAAAGGAAATGCAAAATTAAATAAATCTGGGCAATACTTCTTTGAAGCAAATTTTAAATATAATGAAGATATTTCCTATGAAGGTGGTCTTGAAAAAGGTGAATTTATAGATGATTACACTTTTGCTGGTATGATGACTTTCTATATAAATCCTTATAGTGGAAATAAGTTACCAGATAAATTTAACATTAAACTCAGTATTCCAAACATAATTGCAGATTCTGAAATACTTGCAGTTAATAGCGATACTTTAAATCTTTCTTTTGATATAACGGATTTAAATGTAAAAGAAACTAAAATTAATAAAGAAATACAGGCTAATAAGAACTCAATTTTAATATCCTCAGTAAAAAAATATCCTACCTCCATAGTTATTGACTATGATGAAAAATTTAATAATCCAGAAAACAAATTATCTTTTATACTTTGGCATGAAACTTTAGGTAAAATTAATTATTTACTTCCTAATACTCCTGGGAAATTATATATAGTTCCTAAAACTAGAAGTAAACTCAATGTAGATAACCTTATAAAAGAATCTATGCCTTTATCAATAGGAGAAACTAAAACTTTTGGAAAAGTTGGAAAAGTATCCATAGAAAATATAGAAACTAAAGATGGGAAAACTTATATATCAATAAGAAAAACAGATGATGTAGATTCTTATGATTTTAATATTATAAAAAAAGAAAATATTAATTCAAGACTTAATATGTATGAGTATGAAACAAAAGTTCTAGGCATACTAGATACTATAACAACATATGTTATACCAGACTTCACCGCTGATGCTGATTACCTTTTAGAATATGAGTATATTTCAAATGATGATATTGAAATATTATATGATCAAATAATAGAAATAAATTAATTCAAACTCATTTGTTTTTACTGAAACTTAACTTAATTTTTTTAAATTAATCAATTTAAATAGTTAGCTAAATTAACATTTAAACTAAATTAAGCCTATATTAAAAATAAAATTTTAATATAGGCTTAAATTCTTATTTAAAACTATTTTTTGCTGCATCTATAGATTCTTGAACTTTAACTCTAGCATCATATGCAGATTTTTCAATGTCTTTCATTGCACCAATAAACTCATCTTTAGGCATTGCTAATATTTTATTTCTGTTAGCGTCTAAATCACTTTTAACAGTGCTTATAGACATTTTTAAATTATCTATGCTTTCAACTATCTTTCTGTTGGCATCATTAACTTTTCCATCTGATGGAGAAACTTTGCTGTTAAGTTCATTTTTTAGATTTGTAAGTTCAGTATCTAGATTTTTATAATATTTTTCATACTCTTCATAAGTTGCTTGCTTAGTATCCTCTGTTACCTTTGAAAAATCATATTCTGTACCTAAATTTACATCACCAATATAAGTTTTTATTTTTTCTTCTAGCATTGTTTTATATTCTGCTGGAGTAGTTGCTGATAGTCCTGAGTTCTCTGTCATTTCATTAGTCTTTTTTGTACATCCAACCATACCTATAATTCCAAAGATCATTACTCCTACTAAAAGCCAAATTGCCTTTTTAAAATTTCTTGCCATATTAATACCTCCACTTAAAATAATATTTTTTCAAAATTATCTTCCCCATAAAAACAAATTAATATTATTCCATTTAGTAGGTATTTTTTTGCATAAAAAAACTTTTAAGTTTTTTAACAGCAAATTTAATATTCGCTGTTAAAATAATTACTTAAAAGATTTTAAAAACTCTGCTAGAAGTTGCCTGTTCTAAGCTCTTCAGCTATTTTTTCAATTTTTCTTAATCTATGATTTACTCCTGATTTTCCAACTGGTGGTTCAAGCATTTCACCAAGCTCCTTTAAGGATTCCTCAGGATAAGTTAATCTAAGCTCTGCAACTTCTCTTAAATTCTTAGGAAGCCTTGCAAGACCTATTTCCCTTTCTATAAGCTTTATACTCTCAACCTGTCTAACCGCTGCATTTACAGTCTTACTAAGGTTTGCAGTTTCACAGTTTACAAGTCTATTTACATTATTTCTCATCTCTTTCATGATTCTAATGTTTTCAAGTTCTAAAAGGGCAGTGTGAGCTCCTATTATATTTAATAAATCTACTATTTGCTCTCCCTCTTTTATATAAACTATGTAACTGTTTTTTCTTTGTATCACCTTAGCTTTTAACCCAAAAGTATTAATTAGCTTTCCTAAATCCTCTGCATATTCTTGAGAGTGAGTAACAAACTCTAAATGGTAAGTTTTTTCTGGATTACTTATACTTCCTCCACCAATGAAAGCTCCTCTAATATAAGCTTTTTTCTTTTCTTCTGTATCAACTAAATTCTCATCTATATGATAGTCTAGTGACATTATTCCATCTATCTCTCTTAATATACCTGTTATTTCAAGTAATTTTTTTACTCCCATTTCTTCGGTTACAACAACCATATAAATATTATTTTTCTTTAAGGAATTACTTTTTTTAACCATAAGCTTTGCATGTATGTCGAAGTAATCCTTTAATATAGTAAACATCAATCTTGCAGACGCAGGATTTTCTGTTGTCATTTTGAAGCTTATTTGTCTACCACTAAAAGCAAGTGTACCGCATACTTTCATGATAGCTGATATTTGAGCAAGAGCTTCCTCTTTTGATATATCAATATATCTACATATTTCTCCCTTTACTTTTGCTGAAAATGACATGATTGCTCCTTCCTATTTGAACCTTCTCTTTTCTTAATTCTTTGTGATAAATATATATACTCTAAAATTTTCTTTCTATCATATAATAAATGCTTTTCCATTACTGTTTCAATGAGAAGTTGTGCTAAATAATCCGAATTATGTCTTATATAATCCCCTTTAACCTTAGTTAAATCTCCATCAACAACACATAGTCCCATCTTTTTAAGCTTATTAATATCAAGTTCTACAAGCTCAGAATTTTTATCTAAATACTTTTCTTTTAATTCTTCTGAAATATCTTTAGAGTTTGCAATTATACAGTCTACCATATCTTTTCCACAATGATCTAATATAACTTGAACATGGTCAGATACCTTAAATCCATCAGTCTCACCTGGTTGAGTCATTATATTGCAATTATATATTTTAAATGCTTTACTTTTCTTTATAGCTTTACTTATATCTTTTACCAAAAGATTAGGTAATACACTAGTATATAAACTTCCTGGTCCTAAAACTATAGCATCAGCCTCTTCTATAGCCTCTAAAGCCCTGTCTAATGCCTTAGCATCCTCTGGTATTATCTTTAATTTTTTTATTGGACTACTTTGGTCTATTACTTCCTCTCCTATTAGAGATTCCCCTCTTACCCTATGTCCATTCATAAGTTCTGCTTCTAAAACCATATTTTCTAAAGTTACAGGTAAAACTTCACCCTTAACTGCAAGTACAGAACTCATTTTTTGGACAGCATCCTCAAAATTTTCAGATATTCCATCCATAGCCGCTAAAAATAAATTACCAAAACTTTGGCCCTTTAGTCTACCATCATTAAATCTATATTGCAATAATTCATTCATCAAAGGCTCAGTATTTGCTAGGGCTAAAATACAGTTTCTTATATCTCCAGGTGGTAGTATTCCTAAATCTTCTCTTAAAATACCAGATCCGCCCCCATCATCTCCAACTGTTACTATAGCCGTTACATTAGATGTATAGTGTTTTAATCCTCTAAGCATGGTGGAAAGGCCTGTCCCCCCACCTATAACAACAATCTTTGGCCCTTTAATTAAAAGTCTATCATCTTCTATTAGGTCTTCTAAATCATCTTCTTCAATAGATAAATTTATATATCCTTTATTAACTAATGAAACCACTGACTTCACGCACCAAACTATTGATTTATATCCTACTAACCCAGAAAAAATTATTAGTATTATAAATACAGCTTTATCATGAATGGTGGTTACATGCCTCTCATCAATTAACTTTGCAATGGCAACAGCCATAGTAATTATAGATGCTAAAGCCAAAAAAATGTATCTTTTAACTCTGATACCAGGCTTTAGCATTTTTTTCATCATCATAGTTTTCTATCTCCCCTATTTATATCCTCATTAATATCTCTATTTTCTAAAGTAACATGGAAGTTTTTAGCTAGAAGTTCTTTATATAAAGCATTAGCTATAGCTACTGATCTATGTCTTCCTCCTGTACACCCAATAGAGATAATAAGTTGTCTCTTTCCTTCTTTTATATAATTAGGGATTAAGAATTCTGCCATATCTGAAAGTCTTGATAAAAATCCTTTTGTTTCTTCTTGAGCAAGAACATAATTTTTAACTGGTTCATCTTCACCTGAAAATGGCTTTAATTCTGGAATATAAAATGGATTTGGTATAAATCTAACATCAAAAACTAAATCTGAATCTGATGGAATACCATACTTAAATCCAAAAGATAAAACAGTTATTGAAAGATTTTGCTCTACTGGCTTACCGTCTCCATATAAAAGATTTATTTTTTCTCTTAAATTTCTTATAGGATAATTTGAAGTGTCTACTATATTATCAGCTCTATCCTTAAGTTCTCTAAGTCTCATTCTTTCTTCACTTATACCAGTTATTATTCTTCCATCTGGTGAAAGCGGATGACTTCTTCTTGTTTCTTTAAATCTCTTAACTAAAACCTCATCAGAAGCCTCTAAGAATAAAATTTCGTAATTAAAATCATTAGCTTTTAAATACTCTATGCTTTCAAATAAATCATCAAAGAATATTCCGCCTCTTATATCTATTACTAATGCTATTTTATCTATTTTACCTTCACTTTGAACACAGGCCTCTGCAAACTTAGGTATTAACTTTGGAGGTAAGTTGTCTACGCAAAAGTATCCTAAATCTTCTAAACTTCTTGTTGCTTCTGTTTTTCCAGCCCCTGAAAGTCCAGTAACTATTACAAATCTCATATTATCATCTCCTATAAATCTATAATCTGTTTAATAACTTCAAAACATAAGAAATGCTTTAATCACTTAGTAATTAAAGCAAATAAACTAATTTCTTAAATAGATTATAACATAAAATAAGTCAATTATTACTTATTTTATAAGCCTCTAATCTTATATATTCTTCTATTTTCCCCTTAGGGAATTTTTATATTATAATACGGCTAAAAAAAGAGTATGCACCTGCATACTCCTTCTTACTAATCTCTACCAATTATTCTAACTTCAGTATGAAGTTCAACATCAAAATTTTCTTTAACTGTTTTTTGAACATGAGCTATAACATCTAAGACATCCTTAGCTGTAGCTCCACCTTTGTTTATTACAAAACCTGAATGCTTTTCTGAAACAGCAGCTCCTCCAATTGAGAAACCTTTTAATCCTGAATCTTGAATAAGTTTTCCAGCAAAATATCCTTCTGGTCTTTTAAATGTACTACCTGCTGATGGATATTCTAAAGGTTGCTTACTCTCTCTTCTGTTTGTAAGATCATCAATCTTATCTTTTATACTAGCATACTCTCCGCTTTCTAGTTCAACTGTAGCCTCTATAACTACATATCCTTTTTTCATAACTATTGAACTTCTATAACCAAGTTCTAATTCCTCTTTAGTTAAATTTTTAATATTACAATTTTCATCAATTACTCTAGCTGATTTTATTACATGTGCCATTTCTCCATCATAAGCTCCAGCATTCATAAATACTGCGCCTCCTATGCTTCCTGGTATTCCACATGCAAATTCAAAGCCTCTTAAGTTATTTTCTAAAGCAGCCTTTGATACATCTTTTAATAAAGCTCCACTCTGAGCTGTTACGCAATTTCCCTCTGTTGTGATCTTATTTAACTTATTAAATTTAATTACAACTCCAGAAATGCCCCCATCTTTAACTAAAATATTAGAACCGTTACCTAATATAAAATAAGGTACATTATATTCCCTACAAAGTTTTAAAGTATTAACTACTTGTTCTTCATTAACAGGAGTTACTAGTATATCTGCTGGTCCTCCTACTCTAAAATAAATATGTTCGCTCATTGGAGAATCCACAGTAATATCTTCTTCATTATAAAATTCACCTAATAATTTATAAAACTCCATGTATTGATTCATACCCAAACTCCTCAATTTTAAATTTAATATCCTAATTTAATAGTATAAATTAATTCTTGACATATTTTCAATATTTAGTACAAATTTTTTTTATTTTCCTATGCCATAATATTATATATATTATCCTAAGTCAATTTCTGTTAATAAAATTAACTTGAAAAATATTGTTTTATACTCTCTGCTGCTCTTTTGTCTATCCCTGGTGTATCTAATAATTCTTCCATAGATGCCTTTTTAATATTATCTATACTTCCAAACTTCATAAGAAGATTTCTTCTTCTCTTTTCCCCAATTCTAGGTATATCTTCTAATATGGAATGTAAGGTTCTTTTATCTCTTAAACTCCTGTGATATGTTATAGCATATCTATGAACCTCATCCTGAACTCTAGTTATTAGATTCATAAGCCCTGAGCCCCTTCTAATAAGGATTTCTTCGTTATTGAATATAATTCCTCTAGTCCTATGCTTATCGTCTTTAACAAGGCCACAGACAGGAATTTCTATGCCAAAGTCCTTTAGAACCTCTAAGGCTATGTTTACTTGCCCTTTCCCCCCATCCATCATTATCAAGTCTGGGAAAATACAAAACTTTCCCTTTGAGTATTCTAAATTTCTCTCTTTTATTTTATTTACTTCCTCTAATCCATGAGAAAATCTTCTACTTAATATTTCTCTCATACTTTCATAATCATTAGGACCTTTAACACTTTTTATCTTAAATCTCCTATAATCTGAATTTTTAGCTTTTCCATTTTCAAAAACCACCATGGTTCCTACTGAGTCTACACCCTGTATATTTGATATGTCATAAGCCTCTATTCTAGCAGGCAAAGAATCTAATCCTAAAACATCTGCAAGTTCAGTTAAG
This sequence comes from Clostridium sp. UMB9555A, assembly GCF_030222355.1. Lineage (NCBI taxonomy): Bacteria > Bacillati > Bacillota > Clostridia > Eubacteriales > Clostridiaceae > Clostridium > Clostridium sp. UMB9555A. Next base: position 342,432 of record NZ_JASORQ010000003.1, read on the forward strand.
GCAGACTTATTTAACTCTTTTTCCTCAACCATTTTTTCTTTAAATTGATCAAGCATTATCTTAGCATTATTTCTAACCATATCTAAAAGATTCTTTTTATCCCCCTTCTTAGGGACCTTTATCCAAACCTTAGATCCTCTTTTTTCTGTAAGAAACTTTTCTATAAGCTCTTGATCCTCTATTTCCTCTGGCACATAAATTGTCTTAGGTATTTGCGCAGTTCCTCCATAAAAGGATGCTATAAAGGAACTTATTACCTCTTTAACTGGATCATCACCAATATTTTCAATCATAAAGTGCTCTCTACCTGTAACTTTTCCCTCTCTAACAAAGAAAACTTGAGCACATCCATCTTTTTCATCAGTATATAAGTCTATAAAGTCTTCGTCTCCTTCTTTTACAGTAAACATCTTTTGCTTTTCACTAATCAATTCTATGGCCAAAATTCTATCTCTAATTTTAGCTGCCTTTTCAAACTCTAATTCTTCTGCAGCTTTTTCCATTTCTAGTTTTAATTTTTTTATTATTGATGTATCTGTACCATTTAAAATGTTTATAATTTCATCTATCATTTCCCAGTACTCAGCCTTAGATACATAGCCAGCACAAGGAGCTTTACAAAGGTTAATATGATAATTCAAACATGCTCTCGTAGGCTCTCCACCTTCCACAATGGCCTTTTTACAGGTTCTTAAGGGGAATAACTTCTTTATAAGTCCCATAACCTCATAAACGGCTGTACCATTAGTATATGGTCCAAAATATCTATTTCCATCCTTAGCAAAATTCCTTGTAACATAAACCCTTGGGAAATCCTCATTAGTGGTTATTTTTATAAATGGATAAAACTTATCATCCTTTAAGGCTATGTTATATCTTGGACTGTATTTTTTAATAAGATTACATTCTAAAATTAATGCTTCCATTTCAGAATCTGTAACTATGTACTCAAATTCAGCTATATTCTTAACCATAGCTCTAACTTTTTCAGAGTGATTCTTAGAGTTTTGAAAATATTGCCTTACTCTATTTTTCAATACCTTTGCTTTTCCTACATAAATAACTTCTCCAAGAGAATTTTTCATTATATAAACTCCTGGTTTATCAGGCAATATCTTTAATTGGTGTTGAAAATCAAACATCATTATCACCTCGCATCTTTTATTATAAAACTTATTTTTATAAATTAAATAACATTTATGTAAAATCACTATAAATTAATACGCCCTAACATACTATTTCTCATAGTAATATTAGGGCGATTATTTTTTTATTAAGTATTTAGTTATATTCTATAATTATTTATTAAAATATGCTTGCATTACCCTAGCTGTAACAGGGGCTGCCACCTTTGAACCTGAGCCACCATTTTCAACTATTGTTGCAACAGCTATTTTAGGATCATCAGCTGGAGCAAAAGCTATTAACCATGCATGAGAATTTCCATCAGGAACCTGTGCTGTACCAGTCTTAGCTGCCACATTCATTCCTTTAAAATATCCCCAGTTATCATTTATTCTATCTTTTGCAACGCCTTGCATATATTCATTTATGATTTGAGCTTGTTCTTTGCTCATAACTGTATCTTTTTTAGTTGAGCTAAACTCTTTTACAGTATCCCCATCTTTATCCACAACTTTACTAACTATATAAGGTTCCATTCTAACCCCATTATTAGCTACTGTTGCTGCAACCATTGCCATTTCAATAGGACTTGATAAAACTTCCCCTTGACCTATAGCATCATAAGCTATAAGCCCTTTGTCAACAGTTTTTCTATCTGGGAAACTTCCAGAATAAGCTTTAAGATTTCCTAAATATAAATCTTTATTAAATCCATACTTTTCTGCTGTCTCTCTTAGTTTTTTGTTTCCAAGCTCTTCTCCAAGAATTCCTCCAAATACTACGTTACTTGAAACTGATAAAGCTTTTCTTAAGCTTATATTTCCATAAGCATTTCCATTTTCATTTGGTAAATCTTTTGTACCAACATTTATAGAACCAGTATCATTGAAAGTTCTTTCAGTTACCCCTGGAAGATTTTCTAAAGCAGATGTTAAAGTTACAACCTTAAATGTAGATCCTGGAGGATATTGACCATTTAAAGCTCTATCAACTAATATGGCATCTTTAGGATTTCCATTAGGGTTATTAGCAATTTCATATGTTTCTTTCATATTATTAGGATTAAATCCTGGCTTTGAAACACTTGCTAACACCGCTCCAGTCTTAGGATCTAAAGCAACTACAGCCCCTCTATTAGCTCCTAAAGCCGCATATGCTGCCTTCTGTAAATCAGTATCTAAAGTTGTTACAATACTATTTCCTACCTTTTTATCAATTTCATTTCTTTCTTTAAAATCTTTTTTAAAGTTAAATGATTTTAAGAAAGCTTTTAATGATACATTTTCATAAGTAGTTAACTCTTTTGAATATGCTCCTTCTAAACCTGCATTTCCATATATTCCACTAGCATATCCAATTGGATGAGAATATATTTCTCCATAAGGATATTCTCTTTTTTGAGTTAAATCACCACTTTTAGTACTTTTAGCTAGAACATTTCCATTTCTATCTTTTATTTCTCCTCTTATGACCTCGTTCTGAGCAGCCATAACAGCAGAGTTGCTATCCATCTCAGCTATCTTTGGAACTTGTATTAATTGGAAGTAAGCTATATAACTTATAAGCCCTACTAATAGCACTAAATAGACAAACATAACTTTTTTTATACTTCCTGATAAATCTTTTTTCTTTGCCATCTATCTTAGTCCCTCCTCTGAAATTTTCTGAAGTATTCCTAAGGCGATGAACACTGTAAGCATAGATGTTCCACCATAACTAACTAAAGGTAAAGTTATACCTGTTAATGGAATTACTGCAAATACTCCTCCTATAATTACTAAAACTTGAGCAACTATAAGTGTACTAAATCCAACAGCATTTAATTGTGAAAATGGATCATCTGTATTTAATGCCGCTCTTATTCCTCTATAGAATAATAAGAAATATAATAATAGTAATCCTATACCAAAAACAAGACCTAACTCTTGTGCTATTAATGTAAATATGAAATCCGTAGATGCAAAAGGTACTAATTTAGGATAACCATTATAAAGCCCTGTCCCAAACATTCCACCTAAAGACATGGCATAAAATCCTTGAACTATCTGATAACTTTCATTGCTAGCATATTTCCAAACATCTTTCCAAATCATTACTCTTTTTTTAACATGGCTAAACAAGAAATAACTTACTGTTCCACCTAGTGAAAATAATACTAATCCAGTACCAACATACTTCCAATTACAAGTAGCTATGTAAAGCATAGTTATAGATACAAAGAAGAACATAAGAGCTGATCCTAAGTCTTTTTGTAAAACCATAAATCCTAAAGAGTACATTACAACTAATGCAGGCTCTAAAAGTTGTTTAAATTCATATTTTATATTATCTTTCTTTTCATACTTCATTAAAGCAGATGCTAAATAAAGTATTAAAAATATTTTACCTATTTCAGAAGGTTGAAAACCAAAGCTACCTATATAAACCCAGTTTTTTGAACCATTTACAGTTTTACCAATAATCATAGCCATAGCCATAAAAATTAAAGTACCACCCATATAAATATACTTATACTTAGCAAAACTTTTTAAATCTGGCATAACTATTACAATTCCCATATAAAGGGCTATTCCTAAACTAAACCAAACTAATTGCTTAATTGCTAATTTAGGATCTAATCTATAAAGAACTGCTATTCCAACTACAGCTAAAACCGATGCAAAAATAAGCATATATTTATCCCCATCAGGATAAAACTTTCTTATTATAAAATGTGAAAAACCAATAATAATTATTAATATACCTGCTATTATAAAGGCCATTTTGTCTATAGGGGTTTGCTTAACAGCTATATTAGTAAATAAGGCTAAGCATAAAAGATAGACTAATAGCAACATCCTTTTTTCATACTTTAAAGTAGTATTCATATTATCACCTCTTTTATCCTATAACCTTAAATACGGTGCTTCCCATTCTTATTTGATCATTTACTTTTAATCTCACTCTTCCCTCTACTTTTGAGTCATTTATAAATGTACCATTTGTACTTGCTAAATCTTCTAAATAAAAATCATTGTTTTTAACATAAATTTTAGCATGATATGATGATACAAACTGATCATTTAGCACAATTGAATTATCTTCTCTTCGACCAATAGATATAGTACTCGTCACTGGTATAACCGAGCCAATGCCTAGAGTTCCATTAGAGATTGTCTTTAAGACTTCTAATCCATGTGCTTTCTTTCCAGGGGCTTTCTTCTTTTTCCCGCCTTTAACATCTTTATACATTATCTTTAATGCATAATAAATTATGGAATATAGTATTACTATAAATATTATTCCAAAAACCCATGTCATTAGTTTCGAAAACATCACTTCACCTCTACATATTTTATATTTCTTTTATATTTTACTTTATTTAATAACTTGATTATACAATAAAAGATTACAATTTCATAATCATAATTAAAATCCCTAATTATTATATCATCTAAAAAAGGGAAAATTATGATATTTATATTTTAATTTTACTTCTTTTTATATTTTTCTAACATTATTTTAATTTTATAACCATTAACTTACTAACTTAATATAATATCTATCAATAAAAGATAGCTATCAGAATTTATAGCCATAAATTCTGGTAGCTATTTAGATTAATCTATTCTTAAATAATATATTTACTTTTTAAAATTATATTCCTTATTAAAGATATTTCTTTAAATATTTACCTGTATAAGATTCCTTAACCTCTGTTATTTTCTCAGGAGTTCCTGTGGCAATAATAGTTCCACCTTTATCTCCGCCTTCTGGACCTAAATCAACTATATAATCTGCACATTTAATCATATCTAAATTATGCTCAATTACTATTACTGTATTTCCTCCATCAACTAATCTTTGAAGTATTTTTACAAGTCTATTTACATCATGTATATGAAGGCCTGTTGTAGGTTCATCTAAGATATATAAGGTTTTTCCTGTACTTCTCTTAGATAATTCATAGGCTAATTTAATTCTTTGAGCTTCTCCACCTGATAATTGAGTTGAAGGTTGACCTAATCTTATATATCCTAAACCAACATCCATTAAGGTTTGAAGCTTATTTTTTATTCTTGGAATATTTTCAAAGAACTCTAAAGCTTCCTCAACAGTCATGTTTAATACATCAGCTATATTTTTACCTTTGTATTTAACTTCTAAGGTCTCTCTATTATATCTTTTTCCCTTACAAACTTCACATGGAACATAAACATCAGATAAAAACTGCATTTCTATTTTTATTATTCCATCTCCACTACAAGCTTCACATCTTCCACCTTTTACATTGAAAGAAAATCTTCCTGGTTTATACCCTCTCATTTTAGCTTCTTGAGTTTGTGAGAAAAGCTCTCTTATTATATCAAAGGTTCCAGTATAGGTAGCTGGGTTACTTCTTGGAGTTCTTCCTATAGGACTTTGATCTATATCAATAATCTTATCAATATTTTCATAGCCTGTTATTTCTTTAAACTTTCCTGGTAAATCCTTAGCTTTATTTACGATTTTATTTAATCCTTTATAAAGAATTTCATTAACTAAAGTACTCTTTCCTGATCCTGAAACTCCAGTAACCATAGTTAAAGTTCCTAAAGGAAATTTAGCAGTAACATTTTTTAAGTTATTTTCCTTAGCACCCTTAACTGTTATGAAATTTCCATTGCCTTTTCTTCTTTCCTCTGGAAGCTCAACCTTTTTAGCCCCAGTTAAATACTTACCAGTTAAGGAATTTTCATTTGACATTATTTCATCTAAAGTTCCTGAGGCAACTATCTCTCCACCATGTTCTCCAGCTCCTGGCCCTATATCAACTATGTAATCTGCTTCTCTCATAGTATCTTCATCATGTTCTACTACTATAAGGGTATTTCCCACATCTCTAAGTTGTTTTAATGTTGATATAAGTCTATCATTATCCCTTTGATGTAATCCTATTGAAGGCTCATCTAATATATATAATACTCCCATAAGTTGAGATCCTATTTGAGTAGCCAGTCTTATTCTCTGAGCTTCTCCCCCAGATAAAGTTCCTGCTTTTCTAGCTAAGTCTAAGTAATCTAAGCCAACATTTATTAAGAAACTTAATCTAGATTGAATCTCCTTTATAATTTGACTACTTATTATCTTATCCTTTTCTGAGAAATCTATGGAGTTTATAAAATCTAACTCTTCTCTTATAGCCATACTTGTGAATTCAAATATATTTTTTCCTCCCACTGTAACGGCTAAAGCTTCTGGCTTAAGCCTTGCACCCTTACATTTAGGACATGGATTATCACTCATATATTTTTCTATTTCAGCCTTCATGGTATCTGAGTTAGTTTCCATATATCTTCTTCTTAAATTGTTTATTTCTCCCTCAAAGGAATGATTATATACAGCCGTTACATTTTCTTTTGTATATGTAACCTTTAACTTTTCTGGCTCTCCATACATTAAAACCTCTTGAACCTTCTTAGGTAAATCCTTATATGGAGTGTCTAAATCAAAGTTGTACTTTTCCATTAAAGCTTTAAGAACGCAATAAGTCCAAGATTCTTCCTTCATTCTTGAGTCTCCCCAAGTAGAAATAGCTCCTCCTCTTATGCTTAAATCCTTATTAGGAACCACTAAATCCTCATCAATCTCCATTAAAGTTCCTAATCCATCACATCTTTCACACTTTCCAAAGGGCGAGTTAAATGAGAACATTCTTGGTGCAAGTTCATCTATGCTTATACCACAGTCAGCACAAGCAAAATGTTCACTATAAAGTCTATCTTCCTCCCCTATTATATTGACTAAAACTAATCCTTCAGCCATTTTAAGAGATGTTTCTATAGAATCTGTTAATCTACCTTCTATTCCGTCCTTAACAATTATTCTGTCAACTACAGCTTCTATATTATGCTTTATATTCTTTTCAAGTTTTATCTCATCCTCTGTTAAATCATAAATTTCTCCATCTATTCTAGCCCTAACAAAACCTTGCTTCTTAATATTTTCAAGAACTTTTTCATGAGTTCCTTTTCTTCCTCTTATTATTGGAGCCAAGATCATTATTTTACTTCTCTCTGGCAATTCCATAATTTGATCTACTATTTGATCCACAGATTGTTGAGTGATTTCTTTTCCACACTTAGGACAATGAGGTACTCCCACTCTTGCATATAATAATCTTAAATAATCGTATATCTCTGTTACTGTACCTACAGTAGATCTTGGATTCCTAGAAGTTGTCTTTTGGTCAATAGATATAGCAGGTGAAAGTCCTTCTATGGACTCAACATCTGGTTTATCCATCTGTCCTAAGAATTGTCTTGCATAAGATGATAAAGATTCTACATATCTTCTTTGTCCTTCTGCATAGATTGTATCAAAAGCTAAAGAACTTTTACCTGAACCTGAAAGTCCTGTAAAAACAATAAGCTTATCTCTAGGAATTTCTAAACTTACATTTTTTAAATTATGTACTTTTGCTCCTTTTACTATTATCTTATCCTTCATAAAAATCTCCTTAATAAACATATAAACTTTAGTAAGACTATAAGCCTACCAATTAAACCCTATCTTTATTTACTATTTGTTATGTAAATCTCTAATCAAAGCAGTAATATAACTTTAATAAGTATAATTTATTTAGTTTTACATGAAAAATTATTTAAGTCATTTCATTATATTATTACCAGATTAGTCTCTTCTAAAACCAAACATAAGTTCGCATAATAATATTTTAATTCTCTCTCATTTATATGTCAAACTCTTTTTTTATAATAATTATTATCCTTAAATTATTTTCTAAATTTTCAGATAATTCAGAATACTTTTTAGTATTTTTTCATATTATATAGTAATAAAACCTTTAAAAGCCATCTCATTTAGGCATTAATATTAAGTTTTATTTTGTTTTAATAAAATACTCCTCCAAAACAAAAAACTATTAATGCCTAAATTAATATGAAACCACTTATATAGCTTTATAGGAGGATTATTATGAGGGAATCTGGTGAATGTATGATTAAGGTTTGTACAATAAATGATGATTTTATAAGTTGTAATGCCATAAAATCCAATATACCTTTTAATGTAAGTGAAAGATTGATTGAACTTTATTTAGATTGGGATTACAAGAAAGAACCTCTTTATAACTATCTAAATAATCAATGTGACTTATATCCTTTTATTACTCTTTATGTTGAAAATTATTTTAAAGACATAATAGAATTGTTTAAAATCAAGAATATTCAAAGTACTAAGAATATCTATTATGATTTTTTAGACAACCTTTCCTCTAAAATTCCATGCGAAAATATTATTGATATAAATGAATGGAATAATTCATATTACTCATATAGTTTTAAGGAAGATGAGGATTTATTTTTTGAAATAAGTACTATTTAAAAAACAAAGAGTGGTTAGCATCAATTTGCTTACCACTCTTTTATAGAATTTAAAGTATTAAGGCAATTTTATTGTTAATTCAGTAAACATTTTACTTACACCTATTAACAAATTTATTTTATCATGTATACTATATGTATAGTTATGACATATGTCTTATAATATTTGCTTTTATAGGAGGTAGGCCATTGATATTGGTAAAAAATGAAGAAAAACTACTTGAATTAATAAATAAATACGAACTTAATTCCATATTTTCACAAGAAATTATGCCTTTTTTAGAACTTCATATGTTTAAAAAAAATGAGCATATATGCTTTATGAATGAAGAACTTAACTACTTTTACTTTTTTGTTCATGGCAAAGCAAAGGTATACAAAACCTTGCCTAATGGGAAGTCTTTACTTTTAGAATTTTACGAACCTGTCCAATTAATAGGTGATTTAGAGGTAATATCTAAAATAAAGGCAAACTGTAATGTTAAAGCATTAAAATCTAGTCTTTGTATAGCTATTCCTATACAAGCCGTAAATTCAATAGCTCTTAAAGACCTTAATTTTCTTATGTACATAACTAAAAACCTTTCAAGCAAACTTGCAAAATGCTCTGTAACAAGTTCCATAACTATTACTTATCCACTTGAAACCAAACTTGCTAGTTATCTTTTAGCAATGAATAGTAAGCATATAATTAGAATTGATAATTATTCAAACTTAGCAGATTTATTAGGTACAAGTTATCGTCATTTAAACAGAGTTTTAAATAAATTAATTGAAAAAGGAATAATCCTAAAAGATAAAAATGAAATAAAAATTATTAATAAAGAAGAGTTAGAAAATATTTGTGTAGACTTAAATTAACCATAATAAAGCTAAAAGAACCCATTTATATTTAGATAATAACTATTTATCAAAATATAAATGGGTTCTTCTTTTTTATACTGTTTTGTTAATTTTTTTAATTTTAATTTTTAATCTATACTTATTAACTATAAAACTTGCTATAAATAATACTATTGATACTATTAGATTATTTAAAAATCCAGATATATTAAATCCAATAGTAAATATATCGGCTATATATACTATAAATACATTTACTAGAAAAAGAAATATTCCAAAAGTAAGAACTGTAATTGGCAAAGATATAATTTGAAGAATAGGTCTTAAAATAAACCCTAGTATAGTAAAAATTGCTGAAAATAGAACTATATTTAGCACACTTTTTGCTTCTCCAAGATTAAAAAGGTAAATTAATATCAATACAACCATTAGGTTAATAAAAAAATTACTAATTATTCTCCTCATTTTTCCTCCTATACTAGTTTAATCTTTATACTTATATTTTCTTTTCCTAAACTCAAATCAAGAATTTCACTTTCTTCACACTCTCTAAATTCCTTTAATGCTTCTAAACCACCATATAGATAATTAATATAATTTTCTAATTTTCTTAACCTAAATATCCACTTTAGAAAACTTAATAAATCTATAATATCATTTAATATAAGATTAATCACAGCAATAGGAAGGCTAATTCTTAACCAGTTAATACTAGGTAAACTTATTTTTATATAAACAAAATTTTTCTTAGTCCACATAAATTTTTACTATAACTTTTCCATCATCTTTATCGTTTATATCAACATTACAAATAGTTGGATCATCTAATTCACCATTTTCAATTTCTTCAATTACTTTTTTAAAGTCAATATCCTTTAAATTAACTCCACCTTTTTCAATATTATTCATAGCATCTTCTGGTATAAATTTAGTAAATCCACTAGCAACCTTTATTAAACTTAGAGGAATACTTAAATTAACTTTTACTTCCTCATTTTCAACTTCAACTTTAACTTTAAGTGTTTTATATATCTTTTTCTTTATAATAAACTCTTCTTTATTTTCCCCTAAGGCATTTAATAACTCCATTCCCTCTTCTGGACTAATCTTACCTTCACTTATCATCTCTAATATTTTTTTCTTTTCATCCATAAAAATTCTCCCCCTTTATTTTAATTTCTCTAATTCCTTTAAAGCTTCACTAGATGTTATTTCTCCTCTATCTAGCTTTCCAAGTATAATCCCCCTCTCCCTTTTTTTATCCTTTTTTTCATCTTCTAATTCTTTATCTTCAAACCCTAAAGCTGTTATTAGTTGGTTTAATCTACTCTTTACAGTGGGATAGGATATATCTAGTTCTTTTTCTATTTCTTTTATACTTCCTTTGCACTTAACAAATATCTTTAGAAAATATTGCTCTTCTGGAGTTAAATTACAAAAATCACAGCCCTTAAATTCACCTTCAATTTTAGTTTTACATTTTTCACATTCTAATTTAACTATTTTTAATTCACTATTACACACTGGACATTTGCTTGGTCTTACGTATCTCAAAAAAGCACCTCCTTTTATATACATTATACTATCTTAAATTAATAAAAATCAATATATAAATTAATTTTATTAATTTATATATTGATTTATTTAATATTATTATTAATTATTTTAAGTTTTATTTTATTTGTTTAAAATAAACATTAATTTTTATTGCAATAATAATTCATTGCCTCACTTAAAAAGTTAGTAAATCCTTCTCCATATTTATCTATATTCTTAGTAAATCTTTCATCATAGATATACATATCTGCAAGCCCTTTAAATATCTCAATACTACATTTGTAGAAATTTTTACTTATAAGCATTCTCCACTGATGAACTAAACTCTGAACCTCTTCATCTGAAACCTCTCTATCCATGAGTTCTGCTAAACTTTTATATAAATCATCTATTTCTCCCATTATATTATTCCAGTCTTCTTTTGAATATTTACTTGTTTTTTCCTTTGACTCCTTATAAGCATCACTTTTTCCATACTTATTTTCTACTTCTTCCTCATAAAGTTTATTGTGTTTTTCTATATCAAATCCTTCAAACATACCTTTTTTATTCATTATAAATTCCCCTTCCATATCTTTAATTGTATTTTCTATGGTCTCAACTATTTTATTTAATCTATTTCTCTTATCTATTATGAATTGTTTTTGTCTCCTTAAAGTTTCCTTTAAATCTAAATTTTCATCACTTAAAATTTCTTTTATTTCTTTTAAAGAAAAATCCAATTCACGGTAAATTAATATCTGTTGAATAAGCTTTAGATCATTATCCTTATATAATCTATATCCAGCTTCACTTATAGCTGTAGGTCTTAAAAGTCCTATTTTATCATAATGATGTAGCATTCTAACTGAGATTCCTGTTAATTCTGAAACTTCCTTAACTCTATACATATAACCACCTCCTGGAATTTATATTACTCCCTAACATAATGTTAGAGTCAAGGAGAAAATATTAATATATTTTAAAATAAAAAGGTTACACTCACTTAATATGAATGTAACCTCTTAACTAAGTTAATATACTTTCTATTTTTTAAATACTATTACCCACTTATTTCTATGTCTTTAGTTAAATTAACTACCCAAACCTTTGATAAAACTCTAGGTAATCCAAAGATGGCTTTAACTATTTCTTCTGAATAAGTAAATAATACTAACATATATATTGGAAAGCCATTTATTGCTCCAAAGAATGTTAATGGTATTGATACAAGCCACATACAGCCAAATTCTAGTGCAAAGGCATACTTTGTATCCCCTCCACTTCTTAATATTCCTACAATGACAAGAATATTAAATGATTTTAAGCCCATTAGAACTCCCATTATTACAAAAATTTTAGTTAAATCTCCAGCCATAGTTGAAGATGTACTATAAACTTTAAGTAATATTGGAATACTTAATATTAACATTCCTCCTAAAATACTTCCCACAACAAAAACTATCTTAGAAAACTTATTAGAATAATCTATAGCTCTATCAGTATTATCTGCACCAAGCTCATTTCCAAGCATAATAGCTGCTCCAGTAGCAATACACATAGCTAACATTATAAATAAATTAGCTGTGCTAGTTGCAATCTGACTTGCTGCTATTGCTGATGTGCCAACCATTGCATAAGCTACAGAGTATGAAACTGATCCAATAGCCCAAGCGAAGTCATTTATAAATATAGGCATTCCCTTAGACATATAAACTTTGAAAAAGTCTTTATTTATTCCTTTAATATCATTAATATTAAACTTAATTATATAATCTTTATCTTTTAAAATAACATATCCAACTAGTAATAAGCATTCTATTATTCTGGCAAATACAGTAGAGATAGCTGCTCCCTTAACACCTAACTCTGGGAATATACCTATTCCAAATATTAAGCAATAATTAAATATAATATTTATAATAAGAGAAGCTCCACTACAAAACATTCCTAGTTTAGGATTTCTCACAGCCCTAGCCCCTGCACTTATTACCATGCTCAAGGCTGTTAAAGGATATGAAATCGCAATAACAACTAAATAACTCTTACAAAGTTCAACTACTTTTGGGTCAGTAGAAAAGATTCCTATTATAAGCTCTGGAAAGAAAAAGGCTAAAACAAAGAATATAAAACTAAATCCTACACATAAAATAGTACTTAGTCCCATAACTTTCTTTATACTTTTTCTATCATTACTCCCATAAAATTGAGATATGAAAAGTCCTGTAGCTCCTGTTAATCCTATTAATCCCATATTAAATAAGAAAAATACCTGATTAGCTACTCCAACAGCTGCTATAGATTCCTCACCTAAACTACTTATCATAACTGTATCAATTACATTTACAGAAGTTGATATAAAGTTTTGAACTATTATTGGAATACATAAAACTAATAATACCTTGTAAAATTCTCTATCTTTACCTACTAGCTTCTTTTTTAGAAATAAAGTTACTCCTAATATAATCAAAGCTGTAACAAAGAAATAGACTCCAAAATACATTGGTGAAAGTCTAAACAAAAAATCTCCCCCTAATTCATATATTTTATTTAAAAAAATTTATCTAATAACTAAAGAAATCATTAGATAAAAACACTATATCATAATAACATGATTCTTAATAAGAAATAAGTCTCAGTAAAAATTATTCAATATAAAAATATAAAGTGCTACATGTAAATCCTCCTCCAGCTTTTAAAATCTCTGAATAATCTAAATAAAACACTTCAAAATCAGCATTTTTTAACATATCAAACACTGTTTTATTTGAAGTCAATATTCTTCCATCACCTAAGGCTACTATATTAGCTCCTAGTTCTTCAGATGTCTTTTTATCAATGTTATAACAAGTTTTTATTCTCTTTTTAATTTTATCTTTATCATATAAGTAATCACTAATTATGCATTGATCCTTACCTAATATATTAAAAACACAATCTAAATGAAGCATCTTTTCCTTATTAAAATTTATTTCTATAATTTCATATCCCATATTATATTCATTTATATATTCTTTTAGTTCCTTAATCGCTTCTAAGCTAGTTCTTTCGCTTAATCCTATAAAGATGTAATTTTCATATACTATTACATCTCCACCTTCTATTTTATTCTCCATTCTATATACTTTTAAGTTATGATTTTTTATGTACTTTTCTAAGGCTTTAGTTTCTTCTATTCTCTCTTTATTGCTCATCTTAGAAATGAACAATATATCACCTATAACAAAACCTACATCCCTTGTAAAAACTTGATTCTCTCCATATATAGGCTCTAAAAGTTGAACTTTAACCCCTTCTCTGCTAATTAAATTTATAAAATTATTGTATTGTTCATACATTAAAGGATAATTTATTTGTACCTTCCCTTTAACTTTAAAATTACAAGGAGAACACACTATTACAGTTTTAAGTTTTCCATATCCCTTATTATTTCTTATTTCCATACTTTCACCTCATTTTATACAAAATACTTATTCCTTATTATTTGAAAATTATCATTCATATATCCTAATAATCTATCTTTTGTTTATTAAATATTTTGTAATAAATCTAGGTTAGTATATTTCTATAATAAGTTATATTTAATTAGAATTTTCTCTACTAAGGCTATTTAAAATCATTCCAAAAACAACTAATACTATTCCAATTACTCCAAACACCCCTGGTACTCTATCATTAAGTATAAAAATCCCACCTAAGGCCGTAAATATTACTTCTCCAGACTGAGTTGATTCTATTACTGCAAGTTTATATGCATCCTTACTTACAATATCAGTTGCCTTAAAAAATAATATTGTAGCAATAACCCCTGAAAAAATAGCTACTAAAAATGTTTGAAAAATTTGTTGTGTACTAGGAAAACCAACTGATGATATTCCATATATGGATAATATAATCCAAAAAGGCATGCTACATAAAGTCATTCCAAAAACTCTTTGAATAGTATTAAGATCCTCACTACAAAATTCCATCATTTTACGATTTCCAAGAGGATAAGAAAATGCTGCTATAATGACAGGTATTATTACTAAAAAACTTTTTAAGAAAGAAATATGTTCTGCTTCTCCAAAAAGCATTAGAAATATTCCTATTAAAATTATTGAAGATATTATTAAAGTTTTTTTGGGGATTTTATTTCTTACTTTAACTATTCCACTTTCAGTTTCTATGTATTTAAAAAATAACGGAGACATAAGTGCTCCTGCAATTATAGTTATTTGCCAAGTTCCTGCGACAAGCCAAGATGCACCATATTCTGATGCAAAACTTAATGGTGCATAAAACAATCCAAATCCTACTGTGCTCCAAAGAATCCATTTAATAGGACTATTTTTTATACTTTTTAAAACATCAATTAATTGATTCTTTGTAAGTACAATAAAAAATAAAATAGGCAACATAAAAATATAACGTAAAGATGAACTCCAAATCCAACTTCCTCCTGAAATATTCATGTTTCTATTTAATATAAAAGTGAATGAAAAAAAGAACGCCGATCCTATTCCATATGTAAGTGCTTTTTTCAAAATTACTCCTCCTAACAAATATCGTATAATATAACATATTTAATATGTTATATTGTATGATATGTAATTTACAAAAGCAACATAATATTATAGAATTATATATATTAATGAAAGATATAAGCCTTAAAACATAAGGAGTTTTGTAATGGAAGATTTGAATTTAATTATAGGTAATAGACTAAAAACTATAAGAAATAATAGAAATTTAAGTTTAAGTGAAGTTTCTGAAATAACAGGGGTTAGTAAGGCCATGTTAGGTCAAATAGAGAGAGGGCAATCAAACCCAACAGTTTCAACCTTATGGAAAATTGCTAATGGATTAAAAGTATCTTTTTCAATGTTTATTGATGAAAATAAAGAAGATTTAAAAGTAATATATCAAAGAGATATTACTCCAATAATAGAGGATGATAATAAAATGAAATTATATCCTATTTTCCCCTTTGATCCTAAAGAGGGATTTGAAGTCTTTACTATAGAACTAGAACCTGGATGTAATCACATATCAAAACCTCATAATGATGGCGTTGAAGAATATATCATAGTTACAGAAGGAGAACTTGAAATTGAAATAGATACTGAGACTTTTGTTCTTCAAAAGGAACATTCAATTAGATTTATGGCTAATAAAAACCATGTCTATAAAAATACAAGTAAAAACAAAGCTGTGTTTCAAAATATAATACTTTATAATAAATAAGGAACTATAAAAAATATATAGTTCCTCTTAATTTTATTATAACAAAAGTTAGATTTATTATTAGAAATCATCTTATCGTACTTAATTTTACTTAGCCTTATTCTAACTTAAATATAAAAATTTTTTATATTTTTTCTTTTACTTTATACTATTCTTTTCTTAGATTGTTTATAATTAATTTAGTCACTATAAATCTTATTTTTTCATAGGAAACATCCTCTTCTAGATTTTCCTTAATAGGTTTTAACTTGCTATACCCAACCTTCTCTATGGCGTCTAAAACCAATTCTTCTTCCCTTTTTGAAAATAAGGAATCAAAATCTATTTCAAAGTCTATTTTATTTCCCTCTTCTAAATATTGCTGAATATGAGAAAGCACTGTAGTAATAGAAAGTTCTCTTTCCTTTGCAATGTTATGAAATTTTTCCCCTTCTCTAAGCATATCTATGGTAATTTCAAAGGATTTTTTCTTTCCATCCTTACCATTACCTTTTTTAAACTTTTCTTCTAGCTCATCCTTATTAATTTTTAATCCTGATTCCCACTTAACCTCAATATTGTTTACCTTAACATATTCCTTTATTACATTTAAGAACATTTCTCCATACTTAAGTATTTTCTTTTCCCCAACACCACTTATTTCTGAAAGTTGACTCTCATTTACTGGTATTCTTACACTCATCTCTTTAAGTGTATTATCACCAAATACTATATATGGAGGTACCCCTTCTTCTGAAGCAATTTCTTTTCTTAAGCTTCTTAATAAATCAAACAATTCATTATTTTTAGATACCCTCTTAGCTTTTATCTTTTCCTTAAACATAACTTTTTCATTACCCTTAAGAATATCTATGGAACTTTGATTAAGTCTAACTACAGGGTACTCCCCTATATAATCTATATATCTATGCGAAATTAGAGTGTTTATAAAGTCCTTAAGCCCTTCTTTAGAATAATCCTTCATTATGCCATAGGTACTTAGCTGATCTAACCCTAAGTCAATTATCTTTTTATTTTTTGAGGCTCTTAAAACATCTATTATTACCCCTATTCCAAAGGGTCTTTTCATCCTATAAACACAGGAAATAACTTTTTGAGCATCTATTGTTTTATCAACTAATTCTCCTTCCATTTCACAATTGCTACAATTATGACAGTCTTCCTCTAGGTCTTCTCCAAAATAATTAAGTATAAATCTTCTATAACATCCATTAGAATAAACTAAATCCATCATTGTTTGTAGCTTACTTAATTCATTTATCTTTCTTTCAGGATTTAAGGTACCAGTTTCTATTATATATTTCTGTGTCTGAACATCTCCTGGTGAAAAAATAAGAATACACTCTGATTTTTCTCCATCTCTTCCCGCTCTTCCTATTTCCTGATAATATCCCTCTATGTTTTTGGGCATATTATTGTGAATTACATATCTTATATTTGGCTTATCTATGCCCATTCCAAAGGCATTAGTAGCAACCATTACACTTACCTTATCGAAAACAAAATCCTCTTGATTTTTCTTTCTTTCCTCATCTGAAAGTCCAGCATGATATTTTGTGCACCCTATTCCTCTTGAATTTATAAGTTCACATAAGGAATCTACTTCTTTTCTAGTAGCACAATAAATAATTCCAGAAACATCCTTATTTTCTTTTAAATAATCTAATATATAGTGAGCCTTGTTAACTCCCTTTTCTATTATTATTTTTAAATTATCTCTATCAAATCCAGAAACAAAAACCTTTGGATTATTAAGCTCAAGTAATTTTACAATATCTTTTCTAACTTCCTCTGTTGCAGTTGCTGTAAAGGCTGAAACTACAGGTCTTTTTCTTAAAAGATTTATAAACCTTCCAATAAACTTATAACTACTTCTAAAATCATGTCCCCATTGAGAAACGCAATGAGCCTCATCAACAGCCACTTGTGAAATATCTATATTAGAAACTAAATTTAAAAACTCCATAGATTCAAGTCTTTCAGGTGCTACATATAATATTTTTATATATCCATCTTTAACACTTTGAAATATATTATTTATCTCTTCATTACTAAGAGTAGAATTTATATATGCTGACTCTATTCCCATACTATTTATGGCATCAACTTGGTCTTTCATAAGAGAAATAAGTGGTGAAATTACAACTGTAACCCCCTCTAAAATCAATGCAGGAATTTGATAACAAATTGATTTTCCTCCACCAGTTGGCATTATAGCTACAACATCATTTCCACTTATAATCTCATTTATTATTTCCTCTTGTCCTTTTCTAAACTCACTATATCCGTAAAAACTTTTTAAAATCTCTTTCGCTCTATTCAATATTTCTCTCCTTCCAATTTATAAACCAACAAAATTATTTGCTAAATACTACTTATTTTCATTCTCTAAATTAAGTAAACATTCCTTTTTGCTTAATCCCCCACCATATCCTGTTAATGATCCATCTTTTCCTATAACTCTATGACAAGGAATTATTATAGGAATAGGATTTTTATTATTTGCTCCTCCTACAGCCCTAACAGCCTTTGGATTTCCTATTTTCTCAGCTATTTCTTTGTATGAAACTGTCTCTCCATAGGGAATATCTCTTAAAGCATTCCATACCTTTTTTTGAAATTCAGTTCCCTTTGCTAAATCAACCTTTACTGAGAACTCACTTCTTCTACCATTAAAATACTCTTCTAATTCTATTTTACACTTTTCTATCTCTTCACTAATAAATTCTTCTAAACAATTATCATCTTCTACAAAGTTAATCTCTACTATATATCCATCTGACTCTATTATCTCTAAAATTCCTATAGGAGAATTGTAATATCCCTTTTTTATTAAACTTTCTTTCATAAACATCATCTCCCTTTTAATTATTTACACATATTAAACTAAAATTAACATTATCAATATTTAAACATGCATTTATTATCTCTAGATCAATAGTGTTCGGCTAAATATATAAATTAATTATACTATATATTTTTCATATAAAATTTTATATATTCTACTAATAATAATTGTTATAAACATAACTCTAATGCTTTTAACTAAAACTTCTAAAATATAAAAATAAGGCAAATAATATCTAATATTACTTGCCTTACTTTTATTATTTACCTACTATTAATTTTTAAGCTTGTCTTTTTTTCTATATAACTTATTCTATACTAATTTTGTGATTTATATTGATTATAATATTCAGATAACAATTCTAAAACTTGTTTTGCTATTTTCTTATATGCCTCATCTGGCAAGTTAGCTTCAGAAACACGCAATATTCCTGGTGCTGCTCCAAAACCTACTCCCTCCATTAAGACTACTCCATTTATCTCTGCTAAACGTAATAAGAAATCAATAGGTTCAAAGTTTTCCTTTAGATATTCCTTAAACTTATCATCATACAAATCTCCAGCTAACTCATAAATATCTATTAATGAATAGTATTTAGCATTTTCTCTACTATCATCTTCTTTAATTCCTAAGGTATTGCATAAATCATGATATCTCTCTCTCACTAATTTTTTAGAGCTTTCTATATATGGATCTCTGCCCTTAGTAATCAATGAAGTTAAAGCAAATAAAGCCATTTGAATTTGTTGAGGTGTTGATAAGCCTGAAGTGTGATAAAGGCCAACTGAACGGCTATCTGCAACAATTCTCTCAATAAATTTAAACTTTCTTGGTTCAAAAGTTACAAGGCCATATCTTTTATCTAAATCCTGTAATTTTTCCTCTGGTAATTTACTTATTAACTCATCAAAAACATTATTTTCATTAGCAGCTATTAATCCTAATCTCCATCCTGTTACACCATATAATTTAGAGAATGAATAAACTAATAAGGTGTTATGAGGTGCTACTGAATATATGGTCTTAAAGTTTTCAACAAAGGTTCCATAAACATCATCAGTTATTATCATTAAATCCTTACGCTCTTTAACTATATCAGCTATGTGATTTAAAGCCTCTTCACTTAAGGCCTTAGAAGCTGGATTTGAAGGATTTACAAAAAATAAGGCTTTAATCTCCCTATCTCTTAACTTGTCTAATTCTGAATCTTCTATAACCCAATTATTTTCTTCCTTTGAAATTAAATCTACTTCAACCATCTCATAATCTTTTAATTCTGGTATTTGTAAGTAAGGTGTAAATATTGGAGTGTTTATAGCAATCTTATCTCCAGCTTTTATTAATCCATTTTCTTTTAATGAATTAAATATGTAGCATATAGCTGCTGTTCCACCCTCTGTTGGGAATACATTAGTTTCATTAGCTAATTTTACTCCTCCAAAAAGTTCTTTTTCTAAATACAATTTTAAAATCTTTTCTGTATTTACTAAACATCTATTTGGAACTGGATAATCATTCCCAATTGCTCCATCTACAAATTCCTTAACTAATTCATCTTTATTAACATTTAAAGTTTTAATGCTATAATCTATGGCATCACGTAAAAATTTATCTACTTCATGACCACCATCTAAGAAATCCATTAATCTTTCATATATACCATCTAAATTGGTGTATCCAGCTAAATTTCCCTCATGTATAGTTCTTCTTGATTCAAAAACACCAAACTCTACTATTCTGCTTAAGGCTAGTCTTCCTTCAGTATTTATCCAGTTAGGATTTCCTCTTCCTGCATTTAAAAATTTATTGTGTTTTTCATTGTTTTTAGCTAACTTTAACATCTTGCTACTAATTTCAAAAGCTCCTAATCCTTCTAGCTTTTTTTCAAGATCTTTTGTTATCATGAATAACCACTCCTTATAGTAAATTATCCCCAAATGGTTTATACCTTTATTTTAACACTTTGTTAACTTTTATGGTTAAATTCTCACATTATTTAAGCATAATTTTCCTATAAAGATACAAAATCAATCCCTTTAATAATTACTATATTCCACTAAGATTTTAGAATTATTACTCTAAACATAGTTCTGAAAATTATATAGGTATTTTCTTTATACTATTTGTAAGTTTTATAAAAAGTTATTTTAATACAAACCCTTAAATCTTATTTTGGTATAGTCCTATAATACAAAACTATTAATAAAAAATATTACTCTCCAGCTACAGAAAGTTCCTTAATAAGAATACTTGGACTACCGTATCCTGAAGTTACTCCACTTTCCTCTAAATCATTTCCTACTTCTTCAATATTATTTAGTAAATCAAAGAAGTTTCCCGCAATAGTTATATGTTTTATTGCCCCTTTTAAAACTCCATTTTCTATTTTTATCCCCTCAGCAGCTAAGGAAAAATCTCCTGTTACTGCATTTGCACCTGAATGAAGACCTGCTAAGTCTATTATATAAAGTCCATTTTCCACAGAACTTAAAAGCTCTTCAAAGGACTTATCCCCTTCTTTTATATAAAGGTTAGTAGGACTTGCCTTTACTGTAGATTTAAATCCTGCTTTAAAACCATTCCCAGTTGGATTAATCTTTGACTTCTTCGCAGTTTTTAAACTGTGTAAAAATCCTTTAAAAACTCCATTTTCAATTATATTTTTAACTCTTGTAGGTACCCCCTCATCATCAAAGGAACAAGTTGAAATTCCTCCCTCTAAGAAAGGATCATCAACAAGAGTAATTTTATTAGACGCAACCTTCTCTCCAATTTTATCCTTTAAAAGTGTTTTATTTTCTTGAGCTATATGACCTAAGAAATTATCTTCCATAGTTCTTATTAAGGAAGCCATAACCTCTCCATCTATAATAACTTTGTATTTACCTGATTTTATTGAAGTAGCTCCTTTTTTTCTTAAAGTATTATTTATTGCTTTCTTCATTAATTCATCTATATTAACATCATTTAACTTAGTTGAAACCCTAGAAACTCCATCTACAATCATATTTTCTCCATCTTTAGCTATAGGAGAAATTGTAGCTTGAACAATAGTTTTTTCTTCTTTTAAATCAATTCCCTCTGAATTAACTATTACTCTCTCTAACTTAGCTGTATTAAATTTAGTGTACTCACTTTTTATTATTTCAGAATTTATCTTTGATGGCTCAGTACTTAACTTTAAAGCCTTTTCTATTTGCTCCTTTGGAGTTAAGATAAGAATATTTTCATCATATGAATTCACTTCTACATACTTAGCTTTATCCCCCAATATAAACTCCTCATCTTCGCTTTCTACAAGTTCAGCACATTCCATTGCTTTTAAAAGTAAAATTTCTATTGATTCCTCATCTAATTTCTCTGTATATGAGTATCCCATTTTTCCACTATATATACCTCTAAAAGAAACTCCTATAGATGTACTTAAGCCGTATCTTTCAACCTCTCCATTAGATGAAGTAATATTTAATGATTCACTTTTACCATAATATAATTCATATTTTTCAAAATTAAGTTCCTTAGCTCTATTAAATAATCTTTCTTTAAAATCCTTAAATTCCATAATAACAAATACCTCCTATCTTCCCCCAACTGTGATTTCTTTAACTCTTAAAAGTGGCTGACCTACGTTAGTTGGTACTGCTCCACTTAAGGAACCACAAACTCCTTGCCCATGGTCTAAGTTTTTCCCAACCATATCTATGTTCATTAAGATATCAGCACCATTTCCTATTAAACTAGCTCCTCTTACAGCTCTATCAATAACTCCATTTTTAACTAAGTATCCTTCAAGAACGTTAAAATTAAAATCGCCAGTTATAGGATTTACTGATCCTCCACCCATTTGCTTAGCATATAATCCATTTTCTATAGATTTTATGATTTTCTCATTATCATCTTCGCCATTTGCTATAAAGGTATTTGTCATTCTTGAAGTAGGAGCATATTTATAAGATTCCCTTCTTCCACTTCCTGTAGAAGGCATACCCATTCTTCTTCCATTAAACTTATCAATCATATATGATTTAAGTATTCCATTCTCTATTAAAACTTTTCTTCTAGTTGGTTCTCCCTCATCATCTATATTTAATGAACCCCATGCATTAGCTATAGTTCCATCATCTATTGCAGTAACCTTTTTAGAAGCTATTTGCATACCAAGTTTATCACAGAATATAGAATTTCCTTTAGCAACAGCAGTTGCCTCAAGAGAATGACCACAAGCTTCATGGAATATAACCCCGCCAAAGGAATTTTCAATAGCCACAGTCATCTTACCCGCTGGGCAATAATCTGCATGAAGCATTGTTACTGCTGACTTAGAGGCTTCTTTTCCTAAATCACTTAAATCTATGGTATCAAAAAATTCAAATCCCATAGATGCCCCTGGAGATCTTGTTCCAGCTTGATTATCTACTCCATTTGAAGCTATGGAACTTATGGCTATTCTTGATCTTATTCTTCTATCTTCAGTAAATAATCCTTCACTATTAGCAATTAAAACCCTTTGATCCTCATCCTTCATAGTAACTGTAACTTGAGATATCTCATGACTATATCCCTTTGCTCCCTTATAAGCTTCCTTCATTTTCTCAATTTTCTTAGCTGAACTTATAGATGAAGGAACATATAAAATAGGATGAATATTGGTATTTATTCTTTCAACTAAATTTAAATTAACTGTATGTCCATTTATAACATCCCCTAAAGCTAAAGCCGCCTTTTTAGCAGTATTAACTAAACTCATAAGGGAATCATCATTGGTATATGCATATATGCACTTTAGTCCTTTAAAAATTCTTATACCAATTCCATAATCTTTTCCTGAAATAATATCCTTAACCGCCCCTGAAGTTAATACAATATTATTATTTAACTTTTCTTCAACAAAAACTTCTGCAAAGTCTCCTCCTGTACTAAGAGCTACAGAAAGTACTTTTTTAATAGTATCTTTACTTAACATAAAATCACTCCCCAAATTAATAAACAATTATCTTTAATAAGATTATGCCTTATTTTAAATATTTAATTCTATTTTAATTGTATAAACATGAAAATTATATAATTAAAAGAAATATTATCATTATAAAAAATTTTAAATTAATTAGCTTTTTCAATCCATCTTAAAGTTATCATCTATTTACATAAGATTTGAAAAGTGACATACAATGTTAATTAGCTTAAAATATAGGTTATTGAACTTATTTTTAAATTAAAGGAAAAGAGGAATTAATGTGAGTATTACTAAGGAAAGATTCTTTAATGAATTTAAGAAAGATCAAGCTACATATGATGAAATTCATGAAAATATATTAGATGGGGTTAATATAGGTGGGGCTAATTTTATCATATTAATGTGTGCCATAATAATAGCCTCTGTTGGTTTAAATATGAATGCTACTGCTGTTATTATAGGTGCAATGCTTATTTCTCCACTTATGGGGCCAATAATAGCCATAGGATATTCAGTAGGAATTTATAATTTAAAACTTTTAAAAAAATCTGCAATTATACTAATAATAGAAATATTCATAAGTATAACTACTGCCACTATTTATTTTTCTTTAAGTCCAATATCCAGTGCAGGAAGTGAGATTTTATCTAGAACCTCCCCTAATATATGGGATGTAATAATAGCTTTTACTGGAGGAATTGCAGGAATAATAGGTATAACTCGTAAAAAATCAGGAAACATTTTACCTGGAGTTGCCATAGCAACTGCCTTAATGCCTCCACTTTGTACAAGCGGTTATGGTTTAGCAACTAAAAACATTCATATATTCTTAGGTGCAGGTTACTTATTTTTTATAAACTCATTTTTCATAGCACTTTCAACCTTACTTGTTGTGAAATTTATGAAAATACCAACTAGAAATACTTTGTCAGAAGTAAAACAAAAGAAACTAAAAAAAATGCTCATAGTTTCAACTATTTTAGTTACTATACCAAGTTTAATATCAGCAGCAACTATGGTTAATAGCTTTTTAAACAATACTAATCTTAGTAACTTTATTGAAAATGAAATGCCTTCTGAATATATTCTTAACAAAGAAATAAACACAAAGAATAAAACAATAGACTTAGTTATAATAGGTAACACCATAGATAATTCAGAAGAAGAAAAATTACAAGAGACATTAAAATATTATAATTTCAGTGGATATAAACTTATAATTCAACAGTCAACTGATAATTTCCCTGAATTAAAAATGTATTTAGATAAAATCAAAGAGCAAGATTCTGGTTTTATAGGTGATTTAGAAATAAATAAAGGAAAAAATAACTTTAATAGCAATAATAATGTTACATCAGCATTAAACTCAGTTACTTCATCCTTACCAGGAAAGTTTGATGACATAACTAAAGTTTACAGTGGAATTTTAGATAATGAATTGCCTGTGTTTATTATAAATCACTCTAAAGATTATATTGATAAAGATGCTATTAATGCTTATATTCTATCTAACCCTGAATTAAAAAATGCTAAAATTTACTTTGAAAAAGAAGATTCAAATAAGGAAAATACAAAACCTCAATAGCTTTTATATTAAGGAACTTCTAAAAAGTAATTTTTAAAAAATATTTAAAAAAATTATTCTAAAAGAAAATAAAAAACTTTAAACTTCATAATATAAAACACAAATAAAGAGCTATAAAAGATTTTAAAATAAATTTTATAGCTCTTTTTATTTTAATTATCATTGTTTTTATTGATTAATGAATGCTTTCTTCCATAAATTAAATAACTTATGATTAATAAAACTAAAACCACAATAAATATTTTCCATGTTTCTTCTGATAAATTACTCATTAAAAATAAGCAACTAAATGCCCCTAGTAAAGGAATAAATGGTACCAATGGAGTTTTAAAGCCTCTTTTTACATGAGGATATTTTTTTCTAAAGGCTATTAAAGATATACAAACTAAAGTATATGTTAATAAAAAGGCTATATTAGCAAAGTTAGCTAACTGTCCTAGATTAAAAAATCCTGCTAATAAGGCACCTATTATACCAACAGTCCATAATGCTGTATATGGCACATCTTTTTTATCAACTTTACTAAAGAATTTTGGTAATAATCCATCTCTACTCATAGCTAAAAGTATGTGTGATGTTGTAAAATTCCCTGCAAATATTACAGCAAGGATTCCTATTACAGTTCCTAAGGATACTACAAAGGCAACTCCCCTTTGTCCTACTAATTTTAAAGCATAGGATAATGCATCACCAACATTTAAATTAGTATATGAGGTTACTCCTGTTAAGACTAAGGAGACAGCTATGTATATAATTGTGCATATTACTAAAGAACTTATAAGCCCTAATGGTAAAGATTTTTGTGGATTTTTAACCTCTTCAGCAGCTGAGGCCGTTGCATCAAATCCACAATAAGCAAAGAATAAAGAAGCTGTTCCAGTGACTATCCCCTTAACTCCAAAGGGAGCAAATGGATGCCAATTACTAGTATTTACATGAAAAGCTCCAACTCCTATGAATAAAGCAATAACTGCAATCTTTATAAATACCATAATATCATTAACCTTCTTACTTTCTTTAGTACCTAAAGATATTACAAAAACTATAAATAAAATTGATATCATTGCTGGTAGATTTACTATTCCCCCTTCACTTGGAATAGCTGTAAATGTCTTTGGTAATTTTATTCCTAGAATATCTAAAAGACTTAAAAGATAAGATCCCCATCCCGATGCTACTGTGGCTGTAGATAATGTATATCCAATAACAATGCACAATCCTGATATATATGCAATAATCTCACCTAAAGAGACATAAGTAAATGAATAAGACCCTCCAGCACTTGGAATACTTGAACTAAATTCTGCATAGCATAAAACTATTATAGCCGCCGCAATTCCTCCTCCAATAAAGGCTATGGAGGTAGCTGGTCCAGACTGTTTAGCTGCAACAATCCCCGTTAAAACCATAACTCCAGTACCAATTACTGACCCAACACTCATTAGTGTTAAATCCAAAGCACTTAGGGTTCTTTCCTTATTTTCATTTGCTTCGCTAAGTATTCTTTTTAAGCTTTGCTTTTTAAAAATCTCCATAAATTAATCACCCTTTTAAATTTAGTAAATTTCGCTTTATACATTATATGTTAACACTTTATTCATCATTAAGAAATATTTTATTGCATAAAAAAAGACTGCATCTAAATAGATACAGCCTAATCAATAATTTATAATATTCATTTTAAGTCAGGGATTTTTAAAATTTATATTATAACTTATTAGCTAATTAATTTTGATTTATAAATTTCAACTTAAATACATTATTTATTCTTTCTTTATCTAATTTCAACTCTAATATTATGGCAGCTATAATTATTAATATAGCACCAACTATTTGCTTACCATTTAATACTTCTCCAAAAATAAAGAAAGCAAATATACTTGATAATACTGGTTCCATAGAAGCTAATATACTGGTAACACTAGCCTCTATGTATTCAGTTGATTTTATATAGAATGTATTAGATATAAATGTACTTAAAATACCTATAGATAATATATTTAATATGACCATACCAATATTAGGTGTATTTGCAATTATATCAAATGATTCTTTAAAGTCTGTAAATAAACCTATAAATATACTTGCAAATATATAGCCATAAATAAGCAATGTGTCTTTTCTATAACCACTAAAAAATTTAGGAAATATTATTTGAAAAGCAAATAAAAATCCTGTTCCTAATCCAGCAGCTATTCCTATTGCACTCATATTAAAATGTCCTAAAGACATATTTGAAACCATTATGCATCCTACTAAAGTTAATAGGATAACAGATCCCTTCTTCATATTGAACTTTTCACCAAAGAATAATACCCCAAAGATTGTTACCCATATTGAGTTAGTAAACATCAATACTGTAGCTACAGATATAGGTATATATTCTACGGACAAGTTATATCCAATAAAACATAATGCAAAAGTTCCTATTCCATATAATGCTGAAATAGCTAAACCTCTTCGATCTATCTTTAAAATTTTTCTATCAGTTATCATTATCCAAATAAAAAAGCAAATAGAAGATAAAAAGCTTCTACTAAAAGCTATAAACATTGTGCTTAATCCCGCTTCATATAGGATTCTACTACTTATTCCCATTATGCCCCAAAAAACTGTGGCTATTAAAACTAGACTTATTCCCTTCTGCTTATTGTTCATTATAATTCCTCTTTTTCTAAGTTTTTAACACAAATTCTATTATATACTTATTAAGAAAATTTAAAAGCTCCAAAAATGACATTTTACTTTTATTAACTTTCATTTTCTGCCCTATTATATAATTTTAGTTGTTATATCTTAAAATTACTCAAATTAGCTTATAATGTGGTTCTTGATTAAAATTAAAAACTTTTTACTTTCTTAAAAGTTGTCAGTTTCATATTATTTTTGAAGGAAAATTTTAATAATTATTCAATACTAAGTTTATAAAATTAATTTTTTTAACACTTTCATAAAACAAATTAAAGCTCTATATTTTTATAAAGAAAAAGAAGCTATATCAAAACTAATAAATAAAACTTATGAATATATAAAACTTCATACTATTTTTAAGCTTTATTTACAAGTTATTTTGATACAACTTCTTTAAACAATATCTTTATATTTATTATGTAACTAACTTATGTGCTAAAAGTTACTATGATTATTTAAAGTAAACTTTATTATCTTCTAATTTATCTATTATTGCAAGAGACTCAACTCTTACTCCTAAATCTTCTAAAACTTTTCTTCCATCTTGGAATCCTTTTTCTATAACTATTCCTATTCCTACTAACTCAGCACCTGCTTGCTCAACTAAGTCTATCATTCCTTTAGTTGCACATCCTTGAGCTAAGAAGTCATCAATTATTAAAACTCTTTCACCTTTATTTAAGAATTGCTTTCCAACTCTAACCTTGTAATCTTTTTTCTTTGTGAATGAATGTACATTTGATTCATAAACATCTTTATCTAAATTTAAACTTTCAGTCTTTTTAGCAAAAACTACTGGAACATAATCAAAGTATTGAGATGCGATACCTGCAATAGCTATTCCTGATGCTTCTATTGTAAGTATTTTATCTACTTTTTCACCTTCAAATCTTTTTCTAAATTCCTTACCAACTTCATTAAGGAATTTTATATCCATTTGGTGATTTAAGAAACAATCAACTTTAAGTATGTTTCCCTCTCTAACTTTTCCTTCTTTTAATATCTTTTCTTTTAATGCTTCCATCTTCATTTTCCCCCTGCTATAAAAATTATTTCATTATAATAAATAACTATGTTTAGAATTTTCTTATTGAATCTATTAAAGCTCTATGTAGAGGCCTACTTTACTACAAAGATAATTCCTATAAGCATATTAAAAAGAAAGCTTAATTAAAGCTTTTACATAATAATTTTATATGAATTAAAAAAATTCCTAAGCCAAAAAGCCTAGGAATATATAATAATCTCACAAAAAAATATAGAAATCACCTATATATTCGTAGTTAGGATGTTTACGGCCTCCTAGTAGAAACACTCAACCCATATCGTCGAGCATATACGATATACTTATATAAGTACATATTAAGTTATTAAGTAGTATTATAACTACTTATTCTTTCAATGTAAAGTTTTATCACTAAAAAAATTTTAATGAACATATAAACATTAAAGAACCTATTTAATTTATTATATCTTAGAAATGAAACATTACTAATTTTATATTTTCTAAAAATGAAAACTTTAAAACTTACTCTGATAATTTTAAAATAGAGTTAATATATATATAATCTTATTTAAAATCTAGTCTTGGAATAGTCGTCCAAACTCTCCTAATACGCTACCTTCCCCAACATCTCTAGATCCTGGAACTTGAGGTGCAGATGAAACAACCTTAGATGCAAGTCTACTAAATGGTAAACTTTGAATCCAAACTTCTCCTGGTCCTACTAAACTTGCAAAGAAAATCCCTTCTCCTCCAAAGACAGCATTCTTTATTCCCTTAACATACTCTATATCATAATTTACATCCTTTGTCATAGCAACTAAGCATCCTGTATCCACTTTTAATTTTTGTCCTGGTAGAAGTCTCTTTCTAACAATAGTACCACCAGCATGAATAAAGGCCATACCATCTCCTTCAAGTTTTTGAAGTATAAATCCTTCCCCACCAAAGAACCCAGTTCCTAATTTTCTTCTAAAATCAATTCCTATACTTACTCCCTTAGCTGCACATAAAAAAGCATCCTTTTGGCATATAAGTTTACCACCATAATTTCTTAAATCTACTGGAATTATCTTACCTGGATATGGTGAAGCAAAGGCAACCTTTTCTCTGCCTACTCCCATATTTGTAAAGGCAGTCATAAATAAGCTTTCCCCTGTTAAAACTCTCTTAGCAGCTCCTCCTAGCTTTCCAAAAAATCCACCTGATCCACTACTATTGCTTCCATCACCAAAAATGGTTTCCATTTCTATGCTGCTATCCATCATCATCATTGCTCCAGCCTCGGCAACAACAGTTTCTCTTGGATCTAATTCAATCTCTACAAATTGCATATCATCTCCAAAAAGTTCAAAGTCAATTTCATGTGAATTCATCATATACACATCCTCCAATAAATAAATCTATTCCAACACTAAATCATAATTTTATTTTACATACTATCATAGAATATATAACTTCTACAATAAAAATATTCCAAGAAATAAAGCCCTTATTATTCTTTTCGTAATACTAAAGCCTTTATTCACACATCTTTATATAAGCTCATAGTATTTATTAAGAGGGTTTTCAAAATCTTAATAAAATCATAGTATTTTCGTAATAAAAACTTATTGACAGACAACTCAAAGAGATATAATATGATATTAAACTTATTAATATTTAATATCTATTGTATTAAGAGGGAGTAGTTGCAAGTTATAATATCAACATCGCGGTTAACGAAAAGTTACCTGGTATTATACACCAATTTGGTTACAAGACTTTTAATATAATCTAAGGAATTTAAGGTATTTTATGTACTATTCCTTAGATTATATTAGGAGTCTTATTTTTTTGCCTCCTATACATAGATATTATTTGTTAGAAATTATCCTTAATCAATAATTTATATTAAAGAAAGGAGACAATAATATGAAGAAAGTTTATTCAAAATCAAAAGAAGAACTTTTTAAAGAACTCGGTGTAAACAAGAACGGTTTAAATGACACTGAAGTTAAAAGCATGGAAGAAAAATATGGTAAAAATGAATTAGTTGAAGGTAAGAAAAAATCTACTTTCCAAGTATTTCTTGATCAATTTAAGGACATGCTAATAATAATTCTTATATGTGCTGCCGCTATTTCAATGTTTTTAGGAGATATTGAAAGTGCCGCTGTTATCATATTCGTATTAATAGTAAATGCTACTCTTGGAACTATTCAGCATCTTAAAGCTGAACAATCTTTAAGTAGCTTAAAGGCTCTCTCCTCTCCTTCTACTAAGGTGCTTAGAAATGGTGAAAGAATAGAAATAGACTCAAAGGATGTAGTTGTTGGAGATATTATCTTTCTTGAAGCTGGAGACTATGTTCCTGCTGATGGTAGAATTCTTGAAAACTATAGCTTACAAGTTAATGAAAGCTCATTAACTGGAGAATCTGAAAGCATAGTTAAAATGTCTGAAATAATAAAAGGAGAAGAAATTCCTATTGGTGATAGAAAAAATATGGTCTTCTCTGGAAGCTTAGTAACTTATGGTAGAGCTACTATTTTAGCAACAGCCGTTGGTATGGATACTGAAATAGGTAAAATAGCTCAGTTATTAAATGATACCAAGGAAAAGAAAACTCCTCTTCAAGCTAACTTAGATAACTTTGGTAAAAAGCTTGCAATTGGAATACTTGTTATCTGTGCAATAGTATTTGCTCTTAGTCTTTATAGAGGTGAAGCTATTATAGATGCATTCATGTTTGCAGTTGCCTTAGCAGTAGCTGCTATCCCAGAAGCTTTAAGTTCTATAGTAACAATAGTTCTTTCTTTAGGAACCCAAAAAATGGCTAAAGAAAATGCCATCATAAGAAAATTACAAGCAGTTGAAGGCTTAGGTAGTGTATCTATTATATGTTCAGATAAAACTGGTACATTAACTCAAAATAAAATGACTGTTAAAAAGATTTTTGTTGATGGAAAAGTAATAGATTCAAATGAATTAAACTTAGAAAAGAAAATAGATAATGATTTATTAACTATGAGTTTACTTTGTAATGATGCAATTACAGATTGTGAAAAAGAAATAGGTGATCCAACTGAGGTTGCCCTTGTAAACTTAGGTGATTTATACGGAGTAGATGAACTTGTTCAAAGGGATAAATTTAAGAGACTTGGTGAAATTCCTTTTGATTCAGATAGAAAACTTATGAGTGTTGTTTATAACATTCATGGTGAAAATATTATAGCTACTAAGGGAGCTGTTGATGTTCTTCTTAAGAGATCTACTAAGATTGAAACTTCTGAAGGGGTTAGACCTATAACTAAAGAAGATATAGCTAAAATAGAAGAAATTAACCAAGAATTCTCAAAAACAGGTCTTAGAGTTTTATCTTTTGCATATAGAAATATTGAAAGTAGAACAGATATAAAACTTGATGATGAAAATGACTTAACCTTCATAGGTCTTATATCAATGATGGACCCACCAAGAGAAGAATCTGCTGAAGCCGTAAGAGCTTGTATAGAAGCTGGAATTAAACCTGTAATGATAACTGGTGACCATAAAATAACAGCTTCTGCCATAGCAAAACAAATTGGTATATTAAAAGATGAAAGTGAAGCTATTGAAGGTTCTGCTTTAGATAAAGTTAGTGACGAAGAACTTAAGAATATGGTAGAACACATTTCAGTATATGCTAGGGTTTCTCCAGAGCATAAAATAAGAATAGTTAGAGCATGGCAAGAAAAAGGCAATGTAGTTGCCATGACTGGTGACGGTGTAAATGACGCCCCAGCTTTAAAACAAGCTGATATAGGTGTTGCAATGGGTATTACAGGCTCTGAAGTTGCTAAAGATGCCGCTTCTATGGTCTTAACAGATGATAACTTTGCAACCATAGTAAAAGCTATTGAAAATGGTAGAAATATTTACTCAAATATTAAGAATGCTATTAAATTCTTATTATCTGGTAATACTGCTGGTATATTATCAGTATTATATGCTTCCATATTAGCATTACCAGTTCCATTTGCTGCGGTACACTTATTATTTATAAACCTTTTAACTGATAGTTTACCTGCAATTGCTTTAGGTCTTGAACCTCATAAAAAAGAAGTTATGAAAGAAAAACCAAGAAAGGCTAATGCTTCTATACTAACAAAAGACTTCATTACAGATGTCTTATTTGAAGGTGTGGTTATTACTATTGTTACTATGATAGCCTTCCATATTGGATTAAACCAAGGTGGACCTCTATTAGCAAGTACAATGGCCTTTGCTACTTTATGTTTATCAAGACTTGTTCACGGATTTAACAGTAAATCTAAAAAACACGTATTATCAAAAGAATTATTCTCTAATAAATATTTATGGGCTGCATTTGGTATAGGATTTGTACTATTAAACATTGTTCTTTTAGTACCTGTATTTGAAGAATTATTCCAAGTTGCTCCACTTACACTTAATAACTTATTAACTATATATGGATTATCATTATGTACTTTCATAGTTGTTCAAGTTGTTAAATTTATAAGAGAAAAACTTAACAAAAATAAAATAAACACTGTTCAAGAATCAAATAAAGAAAATAAAGCAGCTTAATTATAGTTTTCTATAGACCATGCCAATGGTATTAGCATGGTCTATATTTATATCTAATAATACCAATTAAGAATATACAGGAGGATTATTTTGCATGGAGTTTTTAGGATCTCTATTAACATTTTTAATTGATATTGTAGGTTCCTTTGGATACTTTGGAATCTTATTAATAGTTGGGTTAGAATATGCTTGTTTCCCATTACCTAGCGAAGTGGTTTTAACCTTCTTTGGTCTTAGTGCATCTCAAGGAGAATTTTCACTTATTGGAGTTATAATATTTAGTATTATAGGTGGATTATTAGGTTCATTGATCTGTTACGCCATTGGCTACTATGGTGGTGTCCCTCTTCAAGAATGGTTAGGACGTAAATTCCCAAGCAGTCAAAAAAGTATGTTAGCATTAAATAAATGGTTTAAAAAATATGGAAAACCTGCTGTATTACTAGCTAGGATAGTTCCACTTACTCGTACATATGTATCTTTATTAGCTGGTGCTGAAAAATTCAGCTTAAAATATTTTATCTTATACTCTTCTTTAGGTATAAGTATTTGGAACATTTTTTTAGTTTCCTTAGGATATTTTATAGGTGATAATCTACCACTTATAAGTTCAATAATGGAGAAATACACCTTTGTCACTTTAGCTATTTTAATTATTGCTGTGATTATTTTCATTTATCTTAAGTTTTTCAAAAAAGAAAAAAACATATCAAAATAATTATAATTAAAAAGACTATGCTAAAATCTTATTTCTTAGTTTTAGCACAGTCTTTTTTAATTAAATAACAATCTTAAATTTTATTCTAAATTATCTATTTCACTATTAATTATTAATTTAATCTTTTTTTAATTAAATAATAGTTTTATCAATTGTGATAAAATTTATTTTTATTCCTTTATATATTTTTATTAGATAGTAGTGTTAGCACTTCTTATTCCTTTATAGAAAAGATAGAAAGTTAACATCATATATGGTTGTAACCAAAGCATACCTATTCCAAAAGTAAGGAAAGATAATATCATCCATCCTATAAAGCTTAAGTTCATAACTATATACTTCCATCTATATCCCTTAGTTATATTAAAGCTCATTTCTATAGCTTCCATTACTCCAACACCTTCGTCTTCTGTTAATATCATAGGTACAGGGAATAATATTGCCTCTATAAAAAATCCTAAAGCAACTAAAATAATAAGAACTACAATAATTACTACTATGCTTTGACTAGCTATAAAAGCAACTGAAAATATCATTGTAAATATAATCCAACCTATTCCTACAACTAATCCAATTAAAATATCACTCAATAAAATTTTAAGAGTAGTCTTGAAACTTATTAAGCATTCTAAGTATTTTACTTTTTCCTCTGTTTCATTTAGCTTAATACAATACTTTATAAAGCTTCCAGTTAAAAATGTTGAGATTAGTGCAATTATAATCCACCCGAATATAGGTATTGGAGATAATAAAAAACTTAATAAAAATGTTGAAACAAAAAATAACAAACATGCTCCTACAGCATTTTCCCATCTTCCTCTTAATAATTCCTTGGCTTTTAGTTTACATTCTACTCTATCAGTCACTAAATAGCGCCTCCTAAAAATTGATTGCTTAATTAAATACATCTAATTACTTTTATATTATTCATAATCTTCAATAATTAACACAAAAACTTAAGTAATATATTAAAATATAAATTTCACTTTATTATCTGATATAATTTAAACAATAGGATTCATATAAAACTATGATTTAGGTAATAAACCTTTTAAATCTATTACTAATTATAAAGTTTATCTCTTTATTAAATCATGATTTAAAAGAACCTAATTAAGCTAATCTTAATTATGATTTCTATAAAGTTTTTTAATAAAATATAATTTAATGAAAGGTATAAATTTATGAGAAAAAAATATTTTATATTAACCATTTTAACCATGATTCTTGGTCTTTTATCTAGAAAATTCATGTCCTATATTCCTAGTTTAATAGCACCATACTTAGGTGATATACTTTGGGCAACTATGGTTTATTTTGGCTTTAGATTTCTATTTCCCAAACTAAGTACTAATACTTCTTTTTTAATTGCTATTATTTTCTCCTTTGGAATAGAATTTAGCCAAATATATCAAGCCAAGTGGATTAATAATATTAGAGCTACAACCCTAGGTTCTCTGGTTCTTGGACATGGCTTCCTTTGGAGTGATTTACTTTGTTACACCATAGGAATATTAATTGGATCTTTTATAGACAAACTTGCTTTTATTAAAAAAAAGCCCTAAGGTAAGCAAAAAACCTTAGAGCCCAGAAGAGGTATCTACAATAGCAACCACTATGTGATAAATAGCTTTAAGTTTCTATCTTTAAGCTATTTATTATCTTATATTCAAATATTCCTTAAAATATTCCTATTGCAAGTATTAATGATGCAAATACAATAGAAATCATAGACATTAATTTTATTAATATATTAAATAGATGGTCCTGTAGTATCTTTAAATGGATCTTCTACAGTATCTCTAACTACATATGCCTTATGAAAATCTGAGCCTATTAAAAATCCTTTACCTGTAGCTACCGAAATATACTACCAAACTCCTAAATTAAGAAGTGCTAAACCAACAGCTACTAATCCTATTATTGCTCCACTAGAAAAAGCTATTCTTAAATCTCCATTTAAACTTTTTTAGCAGATGTAGTTGTCCTTTAATCTGCATTTGTAGCAGTCTTCATTCAAAGATAGCCACTTAAACTAGAGATTAATTTTTGGCTCCATTTTTAATATATTTATTTAATTTATGAAATGTTACAAGTTAATCTTAAATAAATACTCTATCTACAACTTATTATTAATATTAAAATTTAATCATAAACTCTATTATCTTATATGTTTTAAACACTTTTTAAAACAAAATCTAATATTTTTATTATTGAGAGGATTAATTAATGAATAAGGATTCAAACCTTTTTAAAGAGTTAACAGACTTTGAGCTAAGAAAAATAATTACAAATCATTTTGGTCATAATACTAAATTCAAAGCAAACCTAATAAATGGTGGGTTGTTCAATACAACATACCTTATTAAATTATTAAATACTAAAGAAAAATTCATACTGAGGGTTGGTCCTATAAACACTAACCTACTTCTACCATTTGAACTTAATCTAATGAAAGGAGAAGAATATGTATATTCTCTTTGTGAAGATAGAAATATTCCTAGTTCAAAAGTTTTAAAATGTGATGAAAGTAAAAACTTAATTTCTAGAGATTATATGATTATCGAATATATAGATAGTAAACCACTTTGTGAATTAAAACTTGATAAAGAAATTGAAAATTCTCTATACAAAAAAACCGGTAAATATACTCGTAAGTTACATCAAATAACAGCTAACCAATTTGGAAGAGTTTATGATGTCTTAAAGGGCAATGGATTCAATTCATGGAGCGAATTCATGCTTAATGAATTTCAAAAAATAAGGATTAAACTTCATGAATATAAAGTTTTCACTACAGAAGAACTAGATTGTTTTGAATCCATAATACGTGATAACTCTCAAGTATTGGATGAAATTAAAGAACCTCACCTTGTTCATTGTGATTTATGGACAGGCAATATATTAGTTAAAGATTATAATTCAAAAAATCCTAAGGTGGCAGCAATAATTGATATAGATAGAGCCTTATTTGGTGATATAGATTTTGATTTTGCAAACCCTTGGATTATAAATGAATCCTTTTTAAAAGGATATGGTATTGAATTAAAAGATTCTCCTGAAAAGATTATTAGAAAAAATATTTATAGATTAATATATTACTTAATTGAATCTTATGTCTGGAAAGTTCAATATAATAATCCTGATATATCAGACAAAGAAAAAATTAAGGCTTTAAAATTAATTAGATATTTTAAATAACTAAATAAAACTTTATAGTATTCTAATTCAAATTCATAAACAAAATATACTAACTAATTTAGTTTTTATAAAAACTATTTAACCTTAACACAAAATAAGGAATTAGTCTCTTATATAAGTGAAAACTAATTCCTTGTTTTATAAATTTTTATTTTAAATAAAAATATTAAAATTCATCTCTTTACTCTAAACTCCATTGCTTTTGCTCAAACTTTTTATCATTGCCATTACACTTAACATAGCTAACATTAAATTTTGTTTTTTTTGCCAATTCCACAATCTCATTCTTTGTAAAACCATTCTTTTTAAATATAATACAATATTCATACTGACTAGATTCTTTGGCACTTAGACTAGTGTTTATATATTCTCTCGAAATTAGTCCCTCTTTTTTATAAATATTTTTTTCTAATGCTTCATTTACAATAGGATCAAAAATTATATTTTCTATAAACCCCTCATCTAAATTATTAAATACCCTTATGTCAAAATATATAGGTACATATTCTAAATCCTCCTCACCAGAAACGCCAATACCTCCAAAACTTAAACTTAAATCATTTTTATATAATATCTCTCCATTTAACTTCAAGTCACTTCCTTTAGTTACATACTTATCTTCTCCAACATCAACTTCTACTTTCATATCTGAAATCATCTCATGAATTTCAATATATCCACCATCGCCAATGCCATAATTAGATGAAACAATAGAAATTATTTTTTTTCTAACAGAATCCATATACTCAAACTTTAAATCATTGTCTAATTGTTCAAATTTATTATTACCTTTTGCTATAACAGTAGAGTCTCTAAATCCCGATAATTTATAACTTGATATATATTGATTTAATCTTGAGTCTTTAATAGAAGTTTTTATTTCATATGTATTTTTTACTAAAGGAAATGTAATAATAATTGTTATTATAGTAGTAATTAAAAGTCCAATTAACCATCTAAAACTCGCCTTTGCTCCTAGTTTATTAATTAGAAATTTTCCTTTAAGCAAATCATAAATCCACCATATAATTAATATTAAAAGAAAGCAATCTATAAATAACCATGTGCTCATAGGAACCCCCTTAATCTTATTCTTTAGTTAGCAAAGTTAAACCTATTCAAAGGCCATACTGTTATTTGAGCTTTTCCTAATATATCATCACCACCTATATATTTATCACTCCAATACCTTGAATCTTTACTATTATCTCTATTATCGCCTAATAAAAGATATTTGTCTTCTGGAACTTCAAAATTCATATTCACTTTCCCACCTGGATATTTTATATACGGCTCATCTAACTTTTCATTATTTACATATACTGTTCCATCATCTTTTATTTCCACATTATCTCCTGGTAATCCTATAAGTCTTTTTATCATCCTTTCATCAAATTCCTTTGAATAAAAAACTATCATATCTCCTCTTTGCATCTTAGATAAATTATGTATTCTTGTAGCAAAAAGTTGATCTCCTGGCTCAATAGTTGGTGCCATTGATGGAGTTGGAACTACTATTTTAAAAAGTAAAAATTTATTTATAAGAAGTGTTAATACTATTGCTGTAAAAATAATAACTACGTATTCTTTTAAGTTTTTAGCCATTCCTATTCCCCTTTCTAAACCTAATTTTTATTATAATTAATTAAATATATTATACCACCAAATACATTTTTTTCTTTAATTTCTTTTAAAATACAAATTGTTTCACTAAAAATTAATTTTAATTAGATAAATATATTAAATTAAAAATAAATTTCATTTTTTAAACAAATTGTGAACAAAACTTTCTTATTAGGTCTATGAATTTTTTGTGAATATGTTATTATTAATATGAACCTAGTCCATAATGGTAATTTAATTTTCACATATTAAAGTAAATCCAAACTTTAGATTTCTTTTAATATATGAAAACTTCAACTTAAGGACAGGCTATAAAATATTATTCTAATTTAAGAAAGAAGGTTTTTTTATGCCTAAATTATTAATTCCAGCTATTATATTTATAACATTAGCACTAATATTTTATACAATTGGTGTTTGGAGCGAGCATAGAGCAGGTATCTTAAAGAAAAAACATGTAATTATCTTTTGGTGTGGTTTAGTATGCGATACTCTTGGAACTTATACAATGAGTAGAATCGTTGCATCTGGAACTGACAAAGGTATTACTCCAACTGATTTATTAATACATCAATCAACAGGTATGCTTGCTATTATTTTAATGCTTATACATGCTGTTTGGGCAACAATTGTTTTAAACAGAGGTAGTGAAAAAGCAAAAGCTATATTCCACAAATTCAGTTTAGTAGTTTGGTTCATATGGCTTATACCATACTTTGTAGGTATGTATATCGGAATGACATCATAATAAAAAATACTCCTTTTAAACTAAGTTTAAAAGGAGTATTTTTTATTATTAAATTTTATATGCTAATTAAATTTTTAATTTATTTTATTCACAAACCTTACCTGGATTTAAAATATTATTTGGATCAAAGGCTAATTTTATTCCTCTCATAATATCCATTGTGGCCTTATTTAAGGATTCATTTAGATATAGTCTCTTAGCTAAGCCTATTCCATGTTCTCCAGAAACTTGTCCATTAAGTTCTCTTTGTTTTCTATAAAGTATTTCCATGGCTTCATTAAGCTTTTTATGCCATTCTTCC
The DNA here is from genome assembly GCF_030222355.1 of Clostridium sp. UMB9555A. NCBI lineage: Bacteria > Bacillati > Bacillota > Clostridia > Eubacteriales > Clostridiaceae > Clostridium > Clostridium sp. UMB9555A. The sequence continues at coordinate 382,767 of NZ_JASORQ010000003.1, forward strand.
TCTGATAATTCATCTTTTAATATATAAATGTGTAAGTTTCCATCACCAGCATGTCCAAAACTTCTTATTCTAACATTAAGTTTTTTCTCTACTTCATTAGTGAATTTTACAAACTCTGCTACCTTATTTCTTGGTACAACAACGTCAACCTCATCTAAATCACTTGTTGATGCCTTTATGGCTTCTAAGAAAGCTCCCCTAGCTGACCATATTGATTCTTGTCTTTCTTCTGTATCTGATATAAATACATCTAAAGCTCCTTCTTTTAAACATATGTCAGCTACTTTTTCATAATATCCTTCAACCTCTTCCTTTGAGTTTCCATCAAAGCTTAATATTAAATAAGCATTTGATGAGTTATCAGGAAATTTCTTTCCTAAGAATTCCTCTGCTGATATTATTAAATCTCTTTGCATAAATTCTATAGCTGTAGGAATATTCTTAGATTTTATTATTTTAGGAACTGTTTCTATGGCACTTTCTAAATCATTAAATGGAACTAAAAGACTTATTACCTTCTTTGGAAGTGGTAATAGTTTTAATACTATTTTTGTTATTATTCCTAATGTCCCTTCTGATCCAATAATTAAATCTTTTAAGCTATATCCTGAACTATTTTTAACAACTTTTCCACCAAGTTCTAATACTTCTCCACTAGGAAGAACTACTTCCATTCCTCTTACATAATCCCTTGTTACTCCATATTTAACAGCTCTCATTCCACCTGCATTTGTGCTAACATTACCACCTATGGTTGCTGTTTTTTCTCCTGGATCTGGTGGATAAAACAAATCATGTTCCTCAACAAATTTAGCTATTTCCATAATAAGAACTCCAGGTTCAACTGTAAGAGTTAAGTTATCTTCATCTAACTCTAATATTTTATTCATTCCACTTAAATCTAATAAAATTCCTCCTAGTATTGGAACTGCTGCTCCAACAAGCCCAGTACCTGCTCCCCTTACTGTTACAGGAATATTATTATTATTTGCATATTTCATTATTTCTACAATTTCATCTCTACTCATAGCCTTAACAACAATATCAGGCAGATGCTTTTCTGAACCTAGCTCATCATGAGAATAATCTTCACTTATTTCTTCTCCAATAAATACCCTTTCATTATCATTTATTATTCCTTTTATAAATTCAATTCCACTTTCATTTATTTTGTTATAACTCATATTAAAGCACCCCTTCCCCTTTTATTTTTTCAATAAGTTTAGGAACAATTTCATAAATATCACCAACTATTCCATAGTGAGCAACCTTGAATATAGGTGCTTTTTCATCTTTATTTATGGCAAATATATAATCTGCATTGTTCATTCCTGCTACAAATTGAATAGCTCCAGAAACTCCACAAGTTATTATAAGTTTTGGTCTTACTGTTCTTCCACTTAATCCAACTTGTCTATTAGCATCAGCCCATCCATTTTCTATAAGAGGTCTTGTAACTGCAAGCTCTCCACCTAATAAATCAGCAAGCTCTTTTATCATTTCTAAATCTTTTTCTGATTTAACTCCTCTACCAGCTACTACTATTACCTCAGCATCAGATATACTGTGTTCTTTAGGTTTTTGTTTAATTTCTTTAACTTCTATATCTGATTTTAATTTATCCTTTTCTATTTCAAAGTACTTAATTTCTCCAGTACATTCCTCATTTCTTTCAGGAGCAGACATAACTTTATATCTAACAGTTGCCATTTGAGGTCTTGAATTTGGAGTTACTATTTGTGCCATAATATTACCACCAAAGGCTGGTCTTATTTGAACTAAATCTGTATTTTCTTTTATATCAAGTATAGTACAATCTGCTGTAAGTCCTGTTCTACATCTAGCAGCTACTCTTGGGGCTAATGATCTACCTAATGTAGTGGCTCCTACTAAAATTGAACAAGGTTTAATCTTGTTTATAAAGTCATAAAAGACAGCTGTATATGGCTCAATTCTAAAGTTTTCAAGCTCTTTATAATCATATACAATAACTTCGTCTACTCCATAGTGTAAAAGCTCTCCGGCTTTATCTTTTATTCCATTCCCCATAAATAAACAATAAACTTTTTGATTAACCTTATCAGCTAATTCTCTAGCTTTTCCTATTAGTTCTAAGGTAACTGGATGAATTTCTCCATTTACATGGTCAACATAAACGGCTATACCTTTCCATTCATCCTTATTTACTAAGACCTTATTCTCATCTTCAACAAACTCAAAGGCTCCCTTAGATCCTTTTCTAACGCATACCTTACACATTCTACAACTTGCATTTATTTCAACTTTCCCATTAACTATTTCCATAGCTCCAAAGGGACAAATTTTTATTACACTATTTGCATCCTCTATTTTATCTTGATGAACAACTAATCTTCCCATAACTCTTACCCCCTATATAAATTTAAGCTCTCTTAATTTATCTTCCATTCTTTCACTTAATTCAGATGAATCTCCTGTCCAAATCTCATGGTCATCATTATTGCTTGGTGGAAATATTCTTTCAACTTGAGTTGGTGACCCATTTAAACCATATTTTTTCTCATCTTTATCTTCAAAATCATTTAAAGATATTACATTTATTTCTCTTTCATCTGTTTCAAGTTTCTTTTTATAGGAAGGTAATCTAGGTTGAAAAATATCTTTATCTACAGTTAAAAGACAAGGATATTTTACTTCTAGCACCTCTATTGTATTAGGCATATCCATTTCAACTTTAATAAAATCATCATTAACATCTAATATTCTTCTAACATTCGCAACATGAGGAATTCCTAAATATTCAGCCATTTCAGGTCCAACCTGTGCTGTATCTCCATCTGTAGTTTGTTTACCACAAAGAATAATATCAAAATCCCCACATTTTTTAACTCCTTGTGATAATGTATATGAAGTTGCTAAAACATCAGCCCCAGCAAACTTTCTATCTGAAACTAAGGTTCCTTCATCAGCTCCCATAGAGTAAGCCTCTTTTATTACTGCCTTAGCTTGTGGTGGTCCCATGCTTATAACCTTTATATTTCCACCTTTCTTTTCTTTTATCCTCAATGCAGTTTCTAAAGCATATAAATCATAAGGGTTCATTTTAGAATCTACTCCATCTCTCTTTAAAACCCCTGTTTTTTCATCAACCTCAACCTTTGAAGTTCCTGGAACCTGTTTAATACAAACCATAATCTTCATAAAAATCACTCCATTCCCTTTATAAATCCTTTAATTTTTAATACTTTAATAATTGAGACTTTAATTAAGAAACATCAATAAACGTTTTCAAGAATCCCATAAAAATTAAGCTTCTTAAATAACTTATTACACCTAATAAAATTACATATACCTTTGTGTGAACTACTAAGTTATAAATAAATACTGCTGCTATAATAACTATCATTATTGGTCATATTACTAAAGCAATACCTTGTAAGACTGCTGTTAAAGAATCTATAACAGGCATCTTCCAATAAATATGAAAAGCAAAATGGTAATTATTAAAGCTATAGGACATATTTTATGAGCTAGAATTTTAAGAACTCCTAAACCTATAATTAGAATTATTATAGGTATAAGAGCAAGAAAAAACATAAGATACATATTAAATTCTTTTTCCCCTCACAATAACCTTTATACCATAAAAAACTTTGGTATGACCAATTTTCTTTTATAAAATATAGCATATTAAAATAATATGCTATATTAATATTTATAACTAAAAGTCTCTTTTTATACCCTAATTTAACCATATACCTTTTAGATATTTTAGTCAATTTTTACAGTTATTATATAGACTTATAATAGATTAAAATTCACTTTAATTTTAGATAAAGTTTCTATTACTAAATATTTTCCTTTATTAATTCATAATGCTCTTGCATATGTTTATATGCAGAATAAGCATCTCTATTTTTTATAGCTAAATATATTTTTTCGTGAAAATCTAATAGCTTTCCTCTATTTCCCTCATCACTTAAAATAGCTCTTCTTCCTTCACTTATGAACTTATCAACTAACTCAGATACCCCTTCTAACAAATTAGTTATAAGTACATTATTTGCTCCTTTAACAATTATGCTGTGAAATTCGCTATCAATTTTAACATTCTCTTCTTCATCCCTAGATGTCTTAAACCTCTCCACAAGTTCACCAAGCTTTTTTAATTCTTCATCAGATATTCTCATTACAGATAAAAATATAGTAGACAATTCTAAAACTTCTCTTAATTCAAATATATCTTTATTTGTTCCATTTTGAAGCATAAATACTATTGAAAGCGGTTCTAATAATACATCATCAAACTCTTCCCTTATATAATTACCTGCTCCCTGTCTACTTTCTATTAATCCTACAACCTCTAAAGCTCTCATGGCTTCTCTTATAGAAGTTCTACTTACTTGAAGCTCTTCTGCCATAACTCTCTCTGTAGGAAGCTTATCTCCCTTTTTTATCTGTCCTATTCTAACCATTTCTTTTATTTGATCAACAACCTGCTCATAAACTTTCATGTTTTTAACTGGTTTAAACATCCTAACAATCCTTTCTAAATAAAGCCTTCTAGCTTTTCTGATCTTCTATATGACTTGTTTATTATATCTTTTGGATAACCCATATAATCTAATAGTTTTATAGCATTTCTAGTTTTAGATACTCCTCTTTTTAGCTTATAATCAAAGCTTAATCCATTCTTGCTATCAACATTTTCGCTAAAATAATAAAACTCATAACTTTCTTTTAATATGTCAACTAATTCTCTATCATGAGTTGCAACTATAGAAATACTGTTTCTATTATTGATATAAGTAAGAATCTCTGCTGAGGCTGATATTCTCTCTATTGGATTTGTTCCTCTAAATATCTCATCAATTGGACAAAATACTGGTAACTCTTTATCTAAGGCTCTTATTATTCTTAAAATTGATTCTGCTTCAGCCATGTAAAAACTTTTACCAACACTTAAATCATCATTTGGACTAATTGAAGTAACTATATTAAATATTGGCCCCTCATATTTTTCTGCTAAAACAAAATTAAAAGCTTGAGCAAAAATCATATTTACTCCTAACATCCTTAAAAAAGTTGATTTACCTGACATATTAGTTCCAGTAAGAACAATTCCTCTCTTACTCATGTTTATGGAGTTAGCCACTGGATTTTCTATAATTGGGTGTATTCCATTTCTTATTTCTAATGTTGTTTCTCTTATGAAGTTAGGTCTAGTTATCTTATCCTTTTTTTCTTCTTCATAACTTCCAATAGATATTATTGCTTCCATTTCACCTAAATTTTTATAAAGGCTTAAAATTGAATCTTTATTTTTCTCTATTGAATCAGCAATTTTATAATATGCAGTTTCTTCTAGCAAAAACAATACGGATATAAATTCAAATACTCCGCCCCACATATTAATAAAGCTAATCATTATAGTATTTCTATCTATTGATTTTAAATCTTTTAAGTTTTCTCTTATCTTTATATTAAAAGCCTCTAAATTTTTATCATTAATTTTAACTACCTGCTTAGACGCCTTTATTACTCTTCTTAAATACATAAGTCCATTTGCCTTAATTCTATCTCTTTCCTTACTATTTATATAAATATTAAAGAATGTTACAGCCATTAAGCCAAGCATTGCACTTACGCTTACAAAGATTGCAGTAAGTATTAATATTAAGGGTAATATCTTTCCTGTAATTGTATAGAAATAATATTTAAACTTATTAGATTCTATTAGCTTTTCATTAATCATATCTAACAAGCTATTCTTTTTATCCCTTCCTAACTCAAAAAATATGCCCATAATATTAAATCTTACTTCTTCATTTTCCTTAAAATATTCTATTTCTTCTCTTCTATTATTTAACTTTTCTTCATCATTTAATGGATTTCTAAGCATTGAATAAAGTGCAGCTTCTCCTAAGCTACTATAATTTCTATCTAATTTTGAATAAACCTTATCTAAATCCAAGTCATGCCATGTTTGTTCATCTATATGGTATTCTTCTTTTTCACTCATATCATATAGTGTTCTTATTGCTTTTAAGTTTCTCTTTTTATCCATTTCCACTGCATAGTCATACTTTAATACTTTTAATAACCCCTTATTCATAAAAACTCCTTGCCCTTCATAAAAAAATTGATGTTTTTATTATATCTTCTTTTATAATAAAAGTGAAATTTGAACTAATTATCATATAACTTATAAATTTTAATTTTAAAAAACTTATATGATAAGTAGTTATTAAAATATATAAAAATTTAGCTTTCTATTAAAACTTAGTGTTAAAAAGTATAAAGTTTAAAACTTTGAAACCTAGTTCAAACACTTCATTTACATCAACTTGTGAAAAATCATGACCGCTATTTTCTAAGGTAAGTATTTGAATATCATTTCCCATATCCTTGCTCTTATTATATAAGTCCATTGAATTACTGTATGGAACCAATTTATCCTGACGTCCATGAACTATTAAAGTCTTTGGTAAGTTAGGTTTAACATAATTTATTGGACTGTATTTATACATGTATTCTGTTATACTTTCTTTCCCTCTTAATTGCTTTTCAGTTTTCTCTATTGAATTATTTAAATCCCATGAAGCCATAGTCATGTCTAAGGCACTAAGGTCAGTTGGTCCAAAAAAGTCTACAACATATTTAACCTTTGATGGATAGTTAGAGAGTTCCTTGTCATCAACAAATTCATCATCTCCACTATATGTTGCTAATAAGGATAAATGCGCCCCAGCAGAGGCCCCTATAACTCCTATTTCATCAGTGTTAAATTCATAAGTTTCTTTATTTTTATAAACCCACCTTATGGCATCCTTAACATCTGAAGCTTGTTTCTTAAAATCAACCTTATCAGTAGCAAGTTCATATCCTACACTTATTATGGTATATCCTTCTTTCCTAAAAGAATCTAAAAGAGGTGCTATAACATTTGGTATTTCTTTATTTCCATAGACCCAACTTCCTCCATGAACATAAAGAATTACTGGCGACCCATGTCTTAATTTCTTTTCTGGTCCATAAATATCTAAAGTCTGAGGTTTGCCATTAGTATTTTTATAAACTACATCCTTAAAATCCATATCCTCACTCATTTTAATATTCTTTAAGTCCTCAATACTAGGTGGATTTTCCTTTAACTCTAAATACTCTTTTCCTATGTTTATATAAAAACCTATTTGTCCTCTAAAATAATAAGCTAAAGCCCCAATTATAATTATCAAACTTAGTAATATAATTCCTAATACTTTAAAAAACTTTTTCATTCTCTCCCTCCTTATAATTTAAATTTCGCCTATATTTCATTTAAATATTCACTTTAACTCATTATGAATATCCAATGATATTTGCATATATCTTAAATTGTCTATATATTTAAAAAGAACAAATTAAAATTTTGTAATTTTAATTTGTTCTTTACTAAAATAATATCAAATATTCTTATTTTATTATTTATAAAAAGGTTACGTTTTTATAAATTATTATAACCTTTTATAAACCTCTAATCCTTTTTTCATAAGAATTTTATATAAAACTAAGCTTACTATTAGCAAAATACTCATGTCTATTAAAAATACTATTAATGGGCTTTTGGTAACAATTAAACCTATATTAAACCCTCCTATTACTAAGCAAGCTAATCCATTTACTATGAAAGAAACTATAAGCTTAGATTGAATCTGTACCTTATAATCTACTGGAATGTATTTTGATATAAGTATTTCTTTTCCTTCTCTACTTAAGGCTGTTGATGCAACTGAGTTACCTGATATGGTTAATGCTGTAACTATAAAAGTAGCCGCCATTATTATTGTATCCTTTGCTAATTGAGTATCATTTACTAAAATATTTCCTTTAATAAAGAAAATAAATATAAATATAGGCATATAAACAATCATAACAACACAGTTTATAAAGTTACTGGGGTCTCTTAATATTGTTCTAAGCTCTCTTAATACCATTGCTTTTCTTACTGAACTCCTTACAACAACCTTATTCTTATTATTTTCTAGTATATTCTTTCTCTCGCTATATACATTTAAATTTCTACTTAGTATCTTGTTATACATTGATTTTCCTAAGAAATATGCAATTATTAAAGCTACTATTGATATACCAATTAAAAGACCTAAGTTTAATAATCCCTTTAGAGAATTACTATAAAGTAATGCTTTTACACTAAAGGTAGTAGTTATGAATATTTTATTAGTTAAGTCTACCAATGCTGTTTTATTTCTTAGTGCCACTGAAACATTCTCTGAATTTAATCCTGTTGAATTTAAAGAGTACACTCCTAAAATTAAGACTATTCCTAATGTACCAAATATTATTTTAAAAGTATTTTGATATTTAGATACATTTATGAAACTCATTAAAATCATAGTTATTAATATACAAAATATTACTATTATAATTGGAGCGAATAAATAAACTGGAATAATCATAAGAAAATAAGAAAATCCTATCTTAGCATTTAATCCAAAAGAGATTAAGGGAATTATTGTAATGCTTAAATAAATATACATATCCACTAAACATGTTATGAATTTCCCTATCATTATTTCACCACTTTTAAATGGTAATGGCATTAAGGGTTCTATATCCTGTGAAAAGAAAAATGAATCTAAAATATCATAAACTCCTAAAACCAATAAAGTTAGTGATCCAATTAAAAATATAATTGAAAGAAGATATCCTTCTTGTCCAATACTAGCAAAGTTAGGGTACATAGAATCTATCATATTAGCTATAGGTGTAGATATTCCTATTATTATTAAGATATACATAACTATAGCTAGATTTCTAGATTTTATGTTACTAGAAGCATTATTAAAAGAGTTTCCTATAAAATATTTCAATAATAATTTAATTCTATTCATTTTCAGTAATCTCCAAGAACATTTTTTCTAGTGATTCATCACCCTTAAATTCTTCTTTTAACTCTTCTAATGTACCTACAAAAATAAGTTTCCCTTTTTTTATTATGCCTACCCTATCACATAACTTTTCTGCGACTTCTAAGACATGTGTAGAAAATAATACAGTATTTCCTTCACTTGCATGCTCTCTCATCATCTCTTTTAATATATATGAGGATTTTGGATCTAATCCAGTTAAAGGTTCATCTAATATCCAAATACTAGGCTTATGAATTAAAACACCCATTATTATTATTTTTTGTCTCATTCCATGAGAATAACTTTGAATTTTATCTCCCAAGGCATTAGTCATTTCAAACCTTTTAGCTAAGTCTTTAATCCTTTCTTCTCTATCTGACTCGCTAACATTATAAACGTCTCCCATAAAATTAAGATACTCTATTCCTTTATATCTTAAAAACATATCTGGACTATCAGGAACATATCCAAATTGCATTTTAGCTTCTACAGGATTTTTACTTATATCAATATTATTTATTTTTATTTCTCCCATAGTAGGCTCTGTTATTCCTGTGATCATACTTATTGTAGTAGTCTTTCCAGCTCCATTTGGTCCTAATATACCAAATATCTCACCATCTTTAATTTCTAGATTTAAATTATCTACAGCTTTTACTCCCTGTGTATACTCCTTATCTACCCCTTTTAAAATAATCACTCTCTTGACCCTCCTTAATGTTTTAGTAACATTATTTTAACATAATATATATACATATTATAGTTTTAAATACAATTTTAACCACAAAACCTCTTAATACTTAGTAGTTTATTTTACGTAAATTTATAAATTCATCTTTTATAAATATATGTTCTATTTACCTAAAACAATAAAATAAGCCTGATAAACTTATTAGAGTTTATCAGGCTTATTTTTTAATTTATATTTAATTAAGATTCTCTAGCGTAAGCTATTCCTACACTTTTAACTCCTACATGTACACCTATAACTGCACTTATTTCACCAATCATAGAGTCTAAATCTAATTCTTCTTTAAGTCTCTTAGCTAAATCCTTAGCTTCATCCTCAGCTAATATATGACATACAACTGCTTGCTTTATTCCTTTTTCCTTTAAATCTTGTTTAACTACATCTACGATCTTATCTATTGCTCTCTTCTTAGTTCTAACCTTATCCATTACAACAACAGCGCCTTCTTTAACTGTTAAAATTGGATTTATTTTTAACATTTTTCCAAATAAAGCTGCTGCTCCACCTATTCTACCACCTTTTTTAAGGTTATCTAGAGTACCTGGTATGAATATTATTTCTGATTCTTCTATAGTATTTCTAACTATTTTTGAAACTTCATTAAAATCTTTTCCTTCTTGAGCTGCCTTAGCTCCTTCTAAGACACCAATTCCAAGTGCCATTACTGAAGTTTGAGAATCTATAAGATCAATCTTAACATCAGGATATTTTTCTAAAATCATATCTTTTATTATATGTGATGTTGTGTATGTTCCACTTAATTTAGATGATATAAACGCTGCGACTATATCATGACCATCCTTAGCAAATTTTTCAAAAGCATTATAAAACTCATCCATTGGTGGTTGAGATGAAGTTGGAAGTTTATCACATTTAGATAATTCATCATAAAAAGCTTCACTATCTATATCAACTTCCTTATAACTTTCTCCATTCATTATAACGCTTAAAGATACTATCTCTACTCCGTACTTTTCTGCTAAATCTTTTGGTATGCAACTAGTGCTATCTGTAATTACTTTAACAGCCATATATTCCTCCTAAAACTTAAATACATTCTTTCAGCTCTTTTAGATTTCCCTATAAAATTAAACATTACCATCTATTTAATTAACTCTAATAGTGCCTTTAATTATATACTTATGCTTTTTTTATTTGTATTATATTTTATCTCGTTTTATGTTTATTTTTATAATCTATTATCCATTTTAACATCTAATTTAAATTTGTAAAACTCTTTTCAATACAATAATTACTTTAATAAACATAATTATGTAAATACATCTAAAAAAATCTTTATTTAGAGTTTTCTTTTAAATCTTTTATTATATCTCTAAGTTCAGCAGCTCTTTCAAATTGAAGATTCTTAGCCGCTTCCTTCATTTCTTCCTCATATTGCTCTATAAGTTTTTCTACTGGAATATCTTTCTTAGCTGCCTTTTTAACTTCGCTTTCATAGTTTTCTTTTTCTTCTGAGACCTTAGTAGCTTCAATTATATCCCTAACTCCTTTGATTACAGTAGTAGGGGTAATATTATGTTCCTCATTATACTCCATTTGAATAACTCTTCTTCTTTCAGTTTCTTTAATAGACTTATCCATAGATTTAGTAATATTATCTGCATACATTATCACCTTACTTTCTGAGTTTCTAGCTGCTCTACCTATAGTTTGTATTAAGGAAGTTTCAGATCTTAAGAATCCCTCTTTATCAGCATCTAATATTGCAACTAAAGCAACCTCAGGTATATCTAAGCCTTCCCTTAAAAGGTTTATACCTATTAATACATCAACCTCTCCAAGTCTAAGTTCTCTTATTATTTTCATTCTTTCTAAGGTATCTATATCTGAATGCATGTATGTAGCTTTTACATTTAAGTCTTTTAAATACTTAGTTAAATCCTCAGCCATTCTCTTTGTAAGAGTTGTTATAAGAACTCTAAATCCTCTTTGTACAGTTCTTTGAATCTCACCATAAAGATCATCAATTTGTCCCTGTATAGGTCTTATTTCAATTACAGGATCTAAAAGTCCTGTAGGTCTTATTATTTGTTCCGCCACAATCTCAGAATGATCTAGTTCATACTCTCCTGGTGTAGCACTTACAAAGACTACTTGATTTATTTTGCTTTCAAATTCACTAAATTTAAGAGGTCTATTATCAAATGCACAAGGTAGTCTAAAGCCAAAGTCAACTAAAGATGTCTTTCTAGATCTATCCCCAGCATACATTGCCCTAACTTGAGGTAGTGTAACATGGCTTTCATCTATAAACATTAAGAAATCTTCTGGGAAGTAATCAAGTAAAGTTTGAGGTGGAGTTCCTGGCATTCTTCCATCTAATATTCTTGAATAGTTCTCTATTCCTTGACAATATCCCATTTCTCTAATCATTTCTATATCATAATTTGTTCTCTGCTTTAACCTTTGTGCCTCTAATATTTTATCCTCAGCTGTAAGAACTTTTAATCTATCTTCAAGTTCATCTTCTATTACCTTTATTGATTTTTCTAAGGTTTCTTCAGAGGCAGCAAAGTGAGAAGCTGGAGTTATACTAACATGTTGTCTTTCTCCAATTATATTTCCTGTAAGAACATCAAACTCTCTTATTCTATCTATTTCATCTCCAAAGAACTCAATTCTAATACCCTTAGAAGAGGAAGATGAAGGAATTATATCTAAATTATCTCCTCTTACTCTAAAAGTTCCTCTAGCAAAGTCTATGTCATTTCTTTCATATTGTATTTCTATAAGTTTCTTAATAACTTCATCCCTATCCTTAATCATACCTGGTCTTAAAGATATTGTAAGCTTTTTATACTCTTCTGGATTACCAAGTCCATATATACAAGAAACTGAAGCAACTATTATTACATCTCTTCTCTCTAAAAGTGCAGAAGTAGCTGAGTGACGAAGTTTATCAATCTCATCATTTATAGATGCATCCTTCTCTATAAAAGTGTCTGTTTGAGGCACATAAGCCTCTGGTTGATAATAATCATAATATGAAACAAAATATTCTACTATATTGTCGGGAAAGAATTCCTTAAATTCAGCACAAAGTTGAGCTGCCAATGTCTTATTATGAGCTAAAATAAGGGTTGGTTTTTGAGTTCTTTCTATGATATTTGCCATAGTGAATGTTTTTCCTGAGCCTGTAACTCCTAAAAGAGTTTGCCCTCTATTACCATTTTCAATAGACTGAACTAAAGTATCTATTGCTTTAGGCTGATCTCCTGTAGGTTTAAATTTTGATTGTATTTTAAATTCTCCCATAATGTTTTCCCTCCTAACTATAAAAGGCTGTATCTTAAAACAATTATCACCTTAATAAGTGCATATTAGATACAGCCAAGTTAACCATTATTTATTTTTTACTTCTTCATCCTTACTGGCTTTTTTCAATTTTTCTAAAAATTCATCTATCTCTTTATCAAAGGATATTCCCTTAGGAACTAACACTATGCCAAACTGCTTGCCTCTATCCTCGCCTGTAATTGTATGCTTCTCAATATTCCCATTATTTTTTCTTATTTCAAGATCTAAACCATAAAAATTTCTCTTTATTGCCATAAATACTTCTTTTTCATTCTTAGGGATTTCTTCATTAATTTTAATTATTTTATCTCCACTTCTTAATCCCTTCTTGTATGCAATAGAATTTGGTAAAACATCTAAAATACATATTTCATCATCATTTGAAAAATATAAAGGCTCTCTAAGAGATTCTAATTTTAGTTCCATTCTTATTCTAAGTTCATATAGTAATGGAATTAAAATAATTAATACAATAGTAAAAATAAAGCTTTCTTTTAATAAATAAGCTAATATTATAACCACTATACCATATGCAATATTAATTAATCCAGATGTTATCACCTTACATCTTTTGCTTTGAGTAAACGTAGTTCCTTCATATGAAGTTGCTCCATAAGCAGCCAAGGTTCCTAAGGCTGCAACACTCATTAGTGCTCTTGCTTTATCTCCATTAAAAAATGGTAACCACTGTGGTAAATCTTTAACTTCATTAATAATTGAATTTCCACTATTAGCTCCTAAAACAACTAGCAAGCATAAAGGCAGTGCCCAAAATCTTTTAAAGCCAAATCCACCTACTAACTTTCCATCCTTTTGAGTAAAGATAGGTAAATAACCTTTGTCTCCATCTATCATTGCTAAGATACCTTCAACTATTGAAAAAACACCTATTAACACAATAATTGAAGTTAAATTAATAGAAAAACTAAAGCCTCTTCCAAAGTATTCAGTATTTTTGCTTAATAAAACGCCTATAATACCTAGCAAGGCTGCTATATACGGAAATTTAATAAATCTATTCTTATAGACAATAGAAAATACTGATACTGTTAAAATAACATCTATTAAAGAACTATTTTCAAAGGTTACTCCTAAAATACTTAGTAATAAACTGGCTATTAGCCCTCCTAATATGCCAATTAATATCTGTAATAAAGTCATCTCAAGAGGAGATTGAATACTCCTCCCAAGCATTAACTTCTGCATAAAAGCTATCTTCCTATTTTTAAAATAAAATATGATAGCTATTACTATTAACATTAAAGACAAGGTAGGACTTACTAATGCATAAGATATACCTCTTATATTTTCTATAAGTAAATTCATTTTAAGTCCTCCAAAAATTTATTTATTTTATCTTTTCTTGTATGATTTCTAAGGCTTTTTCAAATTGAGGATCAGTACTTCTTGAATATGTCTTTTCTTTAAGCTCTTTTGGATATTCAACTGTAACATCTGGTCCTATACCCTTTTTGTGAATATTTTCTCCATTTGGAGTATAGTATTTTGAAATAGTTACTTTTAAAGCTGTACCATCTTTTTCTTGACCTATCTTATCTAAAACAACTTGAACTATTCCTTTACCAAAGGATGTTGTTCCAACTAGAGTTCCTAAATCATAGTCTCTAATAGCTCCTGCTACTATTTCTGAGGCAGAAGCAGTACCTCCATCAATTAAAACTACTAAAGGCATTCCCTGTGCTATTCCGCCCTTAGATATACTTTCCTCTTTATTACCATACTTATCTATTGTAGACACTATAACCTTATCCTTTGGAACAAAGTTTGATACTAGGTCTACACATTCCTTCATAAATCCTCCTGGATTTCCTCTTAAATCAAGGATTAACCCCTTCATCCCTTTGTCTTCTAAAGCTTTTAATTGAGTTTCAAAGTCTTTAGCTGTTCCCTCATCAAAAGCTAAAACTTCTATATATCCAATATCTCCATCAATCATTTCACTTTTAACGTTAACTGTTTTAATCACATCTCTCATAACATCAACGTCAAATTCGCCTTTACCTTCTCTATATAATGTTAATTTTATATTTTCTTTTGTAGTACCTTTCATCATTGAAACGGCTTTATCTAATTCATTTCCTGAAACTTGCTCTCCATTTACCTTTAAGATAACATCTCCAGTTTTTATTCCTGCTTTTTCAGCTGGACCTCCTTGAATAGGAGAAATTACTACTATCTTACCATCTTTAGCAGCCACTTGAATACCAATTCCCATGTAGTTTCCTTGACTTTTTTCTTTAAAATCTGAAAACTCTTTTCCATTCATATAGTAAGTATATTGATCACCTAAAGATGAAACCATACCCTTTATAGCACCTTCAGCTAACTTACTATCATCAATTTCTCCATCATACCATCTATAAAGCATTTCCCTTATTTCTAATACCTTTTTAAAATTTTCTGTATCATTTACCTTCTCTAAGGAAGATTGAACTGCACTTACACTAGTTATAGGTAAAATCCCAAAGGCAGTTAGTCTATTTCCTGCATATACAGAAACACCAATTATTAAAGTTAAGGCAACACTCATGGCTAAAGCTCTGAATCCTTTTTTCTTCTTAAGATTTTTAATAATATTATTATATTTATTTTTTTCATCCTTATTGCGACTCATAAAAACCCACCCTTTCAAAAAAAAGCTTAAAATACGCTATATTTAAATAGTTTACGTATTTTAAGCTTTTTATATTCTATATTAGATATTAAACGTCTAAGAATTTTCTTAAAGCTATTATACTACCTATTGCACCAATAACAATACCTGCTAGTATAAACTGCCATGACATTGTTGTTAAAACATACATTGGTTGTACAAATTGTGGCATATATAGTGATGATGAAGATACAATTTTTCCATATAAGAAGTTATATCCTGCGAATAATAAAAGTGTTGAAAGAATACCACCTACAAGACCAATTATAATCCCTTCTATTACGAAAGGCCATCTTATGAACCAGTCAGTTGCACCAACGAATTTCATTATTCCTACTTCTCTTCTTCTTGAATAAACTGTTATCTTTATTGTATTTACTATTAGGAATAGTGATACACCTACGAATACTACACCTAAAACTAATCCTACTGTATTAATAACTTTTACAAAGGAGTTTATAGTACCTATAAGCTCTTCGTCATTACCTACATCTTCTACACCAGCCATATACTTATTATCAGTCTTCATAGCGCTTTCAACGCTTGAAGCTACTTCTGGGCTTTCTAATCTTACTATGTATGAAGCTGGTAATGGGTTATTTTCTTTACTATATCCAGCTAAAATCTCTTTATTATAATCACTTGAACCTTCCATCTTTGCGAATGCTTGATCTTTAGATTCAAATTCTACTTCTTTTACCCCTTGAACAGTCTTAAGCTTTGCTTCAACTGCACCCCTTTGCTCTTGTGTTACGTCATCTTTAAGGAAAACCTTAACCTCAACTTTGTCTTGAACATCTGTAACCCCATTTTTAACATTTAAAGCAGTTAATAAAAATGCTCCAAATATAAATAATGTAGTAAGAACAGTTGCTATAGAGGCTATACTTATTGTTCTATTTCTCTTTAAACTTTTGAAAGCATCTGATATGAAATATCCTATAGTACTAAACTTCATATTCATATCCTCCTTTCTGAACATCACTAACTACTTCACCTTTATCTATAGCTATAACCCTTTTTTTCATTGAGTTAACTATTTCTTTAGCATGAGTAGCCATAACTACTGTTGTTCCTGCCTTGTTTATATCATCTATTAATTCCATAATTTCTTTAGCTGTTTCTGGGTCTAAGTTACCTGTTGGTTCGTCAGCTATTAAAACTTTTGGATTATTAACGATAGCTCTTGCTATTGAAACCCTTTGTTGCTCTCCTCCTGATAATTCAGTTGGGAACATTTTATATTTATTAGATAATCCAACTAGTGATAATACCATTGGAACTCTCTTTCTTATTTCTTTTGGTGAAGCCCCTACTACCCTCATTGCAAAGGCAACATTTTCATAAACATTAAGAGTTGGTATTAATCTAAAGTCTTGGAATACCATTCCTATTTTTCTTCTATGATAAGGTATTTGTCTTCTTTTTATCTTAGATAAATCTTCATTTCCCATAACTATGTTTCCAGTTGATGGTTCAACTTCTTTTAATAACATTTTTATGAAAGTTGACTTACCAGCACCACTCGGTCCAACTAAGAATACAAACTCACCTTTATCAATATTTATATTGACATTTGTAAGCGCTTTGACATTCTTATTATAGACCTTGCTAACATTCCTAAATTCTATCATTGTTAACACTCCTTAATAACTTTTTTCTACTCAACAAATTAAAATCTAAACAAATATTTAGAAAAAATATATATAAATTTACCCGATTGCTATCAACACTAATCTATTTTACTATTTTACCCTACTTTTCTACATTAATCTACTTAATTTTTGTTAATATTTCATACCTTAATGTAAAGCATCTTAATTATATCATAACAAAGTTCTACATTTCTACTAAATCAAGAAAACCTTCTCCAAAGACTTCTTTAGAATCATTTACTGTTATAAAGGCTCTTGGATCTATTTCCTTAATTTTCTTTTTAAGACTTATAAACTGTCTTCTATTTACTACTACATAAAGTATTGTCACAGGTTCCTTTGAATATCCTCCAGTACCCTCTATTTTAGTACATCCTCTTTCAATTTCTTTCATTATTACCTGAGAAATTTCTTCGCTTTTTTCACTAATTATTAGAAGTTGTTTACATGAGTTAAAACCTTCTATTATTTTGTCGATCAATATTCCCATTATAAAAACACCAATTAATCCAAATAAGGCTTTATCAACTCCAAATACTAGAAGTGCACATACTACAACAACACAATCTGCACATAAAAGTGATTTTCCTATTTCAATATGTAAATACTTATTTAATATTTTAGCTACAATAGCTGTTCCCCCTGTTGAAGAATTTTGGCTAAACACTAATGCTATTCCAAAGGCTCCAACTACGCTACCAAAGATAGTAGCTAAAAGCATATTTTCTGTTACTGCAAAAGTTGGTAAAAAGCTTTCTATTAAACTTATTGTTATGGATAATCCAAAGGCTGC
This sequence comes from Clostridium sp. UMB9555A, assembly GCF_030222355.1. Lineage (NCBI taxonomy): Bacteria > Bacillati > Bacillota > Clostridia > Eubacteriales > Clostridiaceae > Clostridium > Clostridium sp. UMB9555A. The sequence goes on from NZ_JASORQ010000003.1 coordinate 400,849, forward strand.
ATATATACTACGTCCTCCAAAACTTCCACCTATAAGCCAAAATGCTAAAGCAAATAATATAACGTTAGCAATATTCATAAACATTCCTTGTGATATACCTGTTATCTTATTAATAACTAGAGCTAAACCTGATACTCCACCAGCAGCAATATCATTAGGATAATAAAAGTATTCTAAAGATACAGCTAGGAGAATTACTCCTAAAGTAATTATTCCATACTCTTTTAATGTTTTCATACTAATCTTCATTTTAAAAACCCCCTCTTAAATAGATTTATATTTAATTTGCTCTCCCCATTTTAAATTAATTATTAATTCATCATTTATATTATTGCCCTCAATTTTTAATATTAACATTTATATTCATATTTTGGCAATAAAATTCAAATTAATACTTTTTTGTCTTTTTATGTATAAAATAAGAAGCAGCATGAGAAAAATTACTCATGCTGCTTCTTTTCTATATCTTATAGATTATCTTTTTAAGCTTATTGCTTTTTTAGCAGCCTTAACTGCTTCTTCTGAAGTTAATCCATAAGCCTTTAATAATTGGTCTGGTTTACCACTTTCTCCGAATGTATCTTTAACACCAACTCTAACTACTGGTACTGGATATTCTCCTCCAACAACCTCAGCTACAGCTGATCCTAATCCTCCGATTATATTATGCTCTTCTAATGTAACTATTGCTCCAGTTTCTTTAGCAGCTTTTAATATAAGCTCTGAATCTATTGGTTTAATAGTATGAATGTTTATTAATCTAGCATTAATTCCTTCTTTAGCTAAAGCTTCAACAGCTTCTATAGCTACATCAACCATTATACCTGTTGCAAATAATGTTACATCATTACCTTCTCTTAATTCTATACCTTTTCCAATTTCAAATTTGTACTCTGGTCTATCATTTATTACATTAACTCCTGCTCTTCCTAATCTTACGTAGCAAGGTCCATTGTATTCAGCAATAGCTCTTATTGCAGCTTCTGTTTCAACTGCATCTGATGGGCATATTACTGTCATGTTTGGTATACTTCTCATTAAAGATAAATCTTCTATAGCTTGGTGTGATGCTCCATCTTCACCAACTGTTAAACCAGCATGAGTAGCACATATTTTTACATTTAATCTTGGGTAACATATTGAGTTTCTTATTTGCTCAAATGCTCTTCCAGCAGCAAACATAGCAAATGTACTAGCAAATGGAATTTTTCCACAAGTTGATAAACCTGCTGCTACTGACATCATATTTCCTTCTGCAATACCCATATTTATAAATCTTTCTGGACATGCTTTTTTGAAATCAGCAGTTTTAGTTGATTTTGAAAGGTCTGCGTCTAAAACTACTATATTCTTATTTTCGTTAGCTAAAGCAGCTAATGCTTTTCCGTATGCTTCTCTAGTTGCTATTTTTTTCGCCATTAGTTGTCCCCTCCGATCTCTTTTATAGCTTGCTCACATTGCTCTTTAGTTGGAGCTGTTCCATGCCAAGCTGCTTCATTTTCCATAAATGAAACCCCTTTACCTTTTACTGTGTTACAAACTATGCAAGTTGGTGCTCCTTTTGTACTCTTAGCTTTTTGTATAGCATTCATTATTTCTTCATAATCATGTCCGTTTATAACTATTACATTCCATCCAAAAGCTTCGAATTTCTTGTCTATTGGACATGGACTCATTACTTCTTTAATGTCACCATCTATTTGTAATCCATTGAAGTCAACGAAAGCAGTTAAGTTGTCTAATCTGTAGTGAGCTGCTGACATAGCTGCTTCCCAAACTTGACCCTCTTCTAACTCTCCATCTCCTAAAATAGTAAATACTCTATAATCTTTGTTGTCTAATTTACCAGCTAATGCCATACCTACAGCTGCTGATATACCTTGACCTAAAGAACCAGTTGACATATCGATTCCTGGTAAGTCGTTCATATTTGGATGTCCTTGAAGGTTTGAACCAAATTTTCTTAATGTTGTTAATTCTGCTGGATCAAAATATCCTCTTCTTGCTAAAGCACTATATAATACTGGTGCTGCATGTCCTTTTGATAAAACGAATCTATCTCTATTTGGATCCTTTGGATTTTTTGGATCAATATTCATTTCATCGAAGTATAAAATTGTTACTATATCTGCGATTGATAAAGATCCACCTGGATGTCCTGATGCTGACTCAGTAAGCATAGTTACTATGTCTTTTCTTATAACCTTAGACATGCTTTTTAACTCTTGTATCTTGTTGCTCATAATGACCTCCTGTACATTTATGTAAACTTTTTTAAAATATTGTTTTACCTTTTTGCCAAGTTCATTCTATCATAAAAAATTGATTTTTCATATAGTAATTTTTTATTTATGCTAATCTTTTTATGCTTTTTGCTTTCATTAAGAGTATTCTAATACCTAATTAGACTACTCTATTTTTCTTTAATTTTTATAGCTTAAGCTCATTTTTTTAATATTAAAGACTATAATAGTATATCCTGGATAAATTTTTATATGAAAAAGTTTTAATTAGAGTATCACATTTATAGCTTTAATACTATACAAAAATTATATCGATTACAATTAATTATTTTTTTTAATTTTATATATTATTAGCTAAAAAATATTGAAAAATTCCTTTTTAAGACTAAAAAATTAAGGCTATGATTAAATATTTAATCATAGCCTAAGTTATCTAATTATTGTAAGTTTAAACTTATTAACAGAGATTTATTTACCTTTTTCATATCGTCCTCTGTCATATGTCCAATTTTCTCTTTTAATCTCTTCTTATCTAAAGTTCTTATTTGCTCTAAAAGAACAACAGAATCTCTATTTAACCCATATTCCTCAGAAGAAATTTCTACATGTGTAGGCAATTTTGCCTTATTTATTTGTGAAGTTATAGCCGCAACGATTACAGTTGGACTATACCTATTTCCTATATCATTTTGTATTATTATGACTGGTCTTATTCCCCCTTGCTCTGATCCAACAACTGGACTAAGGTCAGCATAAAATATATCCCCTCTTTTTACATTCAAACTAGCCATTTATATCACACTCCGCAAAGCCATGTCTCATATTCTATTTGATCAAAGTATTCTACAGAAGTTCCTTCTTCAGCATATTGTGAATTTATTAAAGCCATAGCCTTATATCCTTCCTTCATTGCTTCGTAAAAGTCGTCTTCTTTTTTGTCCTCACTATATGTTATTATATTTCTTCCTTTTAATTGACTAAAATTTTCGATTTTTTTTTCTTTTTTTGAATCTTGTTTATTAATCTTTGATACTGACATGTACATCACTCCTAAATGTAAAAAGAGTTATAAAATTATGTATAGATTATATTACAAAATATGCCACCTTGTCAAAGATTTCATCTTATGCACATGATATTTTTTGACATAATATTTATTATTAAACTTGTTTACTATTATTTTTTCTTAATAAAATATATTGAATATGTAAAACTATATCTAAATATAAATAATTTATAATCTTTTAATATTGTGATTGCTAAAAAAGCAATCACAATATTAATTTTAATTTTTAACTTTACTAAAGTTGTTGAACTTTATAGAAACACTTTCTGAATCATCCCTATCATAAATTGTAGCTTCTTTAGGAACTTTTTTCTTTGCATCTATAATCATTACTTCTCTCGAAAAATTTTCATTCCCATTTAAATTTTTAAATTCTAGTATTATTTCAGACTTCTCATTTTCATCATTCCACTTGTAAGTAAATTCATGTTCTTCATTACATAAATCCTTTAATTCATTTATGAACATAAATCTATAGAACTGATCATAGTCTCTTCCAACTTCATAAGTCTTTTCATCTTTAACGTAGTTTATTATTATTTTGTCCTTTTCAAATAATTGTTCTCTATCATCTAAAACAATTTTTGTGCCAACTTCTTCGTCATAATAAATTCTACCTTTTTCTTGGAACTGACCTCTAGAATTTTTAACATCATATATTATTTCTGTTTCATAAGATTCTATAGAAAACATATCTTCCAATATATCTTCTGGTATTAAATTATAAGTTCTTTGATAGATAGCTAGTCCACCTATAACCCCTAAGATTATAATTAATAGTATTATGAGTATGGCATTTCTTTTACTCTTCATGAAAATCCTCCCAATGAAACCTTATACCTTACATACTATTAATTAGTAATCCTTTTTATTCTAAAAGCTAATCAATTCTTTAATTTTATTAGAAATATTTTTTATAATTTCCATAGCACTTACTGTGAAATTCTCCTTTGATAATTCATCACCTACGTATCCATGTATATATGCTCCTAAAATAGCCGCATCAAAACTATTTACTCCTTGGGATATTAATGAGGTTATAATTCCTGTTAATGTATCTCCCATTCCCCCTGATGCCATAGAACTATTCCCAGTAGGATTCACAAATACTTTATCCCCATCAGTTATTATTGTATTATATCCTTTTAATAGAACTATAACTCCATTTTCTTTTGCAAAATCCTTAGCAATTCCAATTCGATCTCTTTCAATATCTTTAATCTCTAGACCTAATAATCTTGCCATCTCTCCTGGATGTGGTGTTAATACTATGTTCCCTTTAAACTCTTTTAAAATAGATTTTTTTCTCTCTAATACATTGATTCCATCTGCGTCTATGACAATATTTCCACTATAAATATTAAATATATTGTTTAACACTTCAAATGTTAAATCATTATTCCCCATACCAGGGCCAAAAGCAATTACATTTGCCCCACCAATAAATTCTTCGTATTCTTCTTTAGAATTATATGTTCCTGTCATTCCTTCGTTTAACTTAATAGATAATTCACTTTGGACATCTTTATGAGTAAATACTGTAACTAAACCAGCTCCAGTCTTTATGGTTGCTTGCCCTACCATGTAAGCAGCTCCAATAAACCCTTTATGTCCAGCAAATATCAAAGATCTTCCATATGTACCTTTATGACCATATTTATTTCTATAAGGAAATTTATTTCTTATGTATTCTCTATCTGTAAATCTTATACTATCTGAGTTTTTATAAACTATACTCTTAGGTATTCCTATATCTACAATTTTTAAATCACCTAAATATTCAAAGCTTTTGTAATTTAAAAATCCTAATTTATAAACTTGAAAACTTATGGTTTCATTAGCCTTAACAGCTATTTCACAAATACTACCATCATCTGAATTTATACCTGATGGAACATCTATAGAAACTGTAAATTTACTATTTTCATTTATACATTTTATAGTTTCAAAATATATTCCAGAAATCTCTTTATTGAGTCCAGTTCCAAAAATACCATCAATAAGTATTTCACTATTTATTATGTTATTTTTTAATATCTCTAAATGCTTAGTATTAGATATATCTTGTATATAGCAACCTAGATTTTCTAATATAGTGCGGTTAGTTTTATAATCTACAGATCCTTCTTTTTCTTTCTCTAATATATGTACATAAACTTTTTTACCTTTATTTAATAGATGTCTTGCAATGCCTAAGGCATCACCACCATTATTGCCTCTTCCAGAAATAATAGTAAAACTTTCCTTAGTTAAATCTATATTTTCTAAAAATTTAATTATGGCATTTTCCATCAAAACTATGCTTGGCATATTAAACTTTTCTATATAATCTTTATCCATATTTCTTATGCTATTAGAACTACATATTTCCATAATATTCACCCTCCAAAACAGAATATGCAATTGCATTACTATTATTATGAGAGATACTTAAATGTATCCTTAGTGAATTATTATTTCCAACTAGTTTATTCCCTATTAAATTTGCACCACTATGCAAAATAACTTCAGGTTTTCCTAATTCATTTCTAAGAATTTCAATATCTTTAAAAGAGAATCCCCTTATACCAGTTCCTAAAGCCTTACTTACAGCTTCCTTAGCAGCAAAATTTCCAGCTATAACCTCACTATTCATGTTTCTACTAATAAAATAATCTATTTCTCTTTCAGTAAATAACTTACTTAAAAATTTTTTATTATTTTGAATAGCTTGTCTAACTCTTTCTATTTCAATGATGTCCACACCAATACCTATTATCATAGAGATCCTCTCCCTTAATCATTAATATATTTATCTACTATGATACTACTAGAAAGCAAAATCAGCCACACAGTTATCAACGTCTTCACCTATAACATCAATTAGATGTATAGGTGATACTTCGTACTTATGCAATTTCTCCACTAAGACTTCTACCTTATCTTTATTTGGAGATATCTTATCAACTGAATCTCTTTCTATATTAATTAAATCTGAATCCTTAAAATCTTTTCTTTCAACTTCTATTCCATACACTGTTGTTCCCTTAAAACAAGTTTCTATTAATCTATAACAGAATTTGTAACATTTATCTTCTAAATTTATTTCCTTATACAGATTTTTTACGATTTTCATTTAATTTCCTCCTTATTTCCCTATGTTATATGCATGTACACCTTAATCATCTTTATCTTATCACCTTTATTAAAAAAAACATGTCAAATCATGCACATATAAATATATTTTTTATCGTTATTTAACGACATAAGTCTCTTAATCAAAACCCAAATTTCATTTTTTTTGTATTTTTCTGTGAAAATTTCTTCTTTTTTATCTTTATTTTTTTATCTTTTCATAATTCAGTAATAAATTTTATGAAAACGATATAAAAGCTATAATTTATCCACTTATTATGCAATTAGTTATATTTATGAAAATATCTAATTATGTAATAATTCTTCCTGTAATCGTTATACATAAATTAAATATTAGGGGGATTTTTTATGACTAACAAACAAAAAATGCGTAAGCGTAGAAGGGCTTTACTTTGTGTTTTTGCAGCATTTGCATTTTCTTTTAATCCTTTAGGAAAGATAGCTTACGCAACACCTAAACAAAACACAAGTATTGTAAATCAGATACAAACTCAAGAAGAAACTTCAAACTCAATTCAGAATCAACCAATCTCATCTTATTGGTATCCAGAAGATTTATTAAAATGGAGTGCTAACAATGATAAAGATGCACAATTCAATAAAAGTACAGTTCCATTAGCAAAAAGAGTCGAAAAAGATAAACTTGACACTATTAATGATACTCAAAATAAAGATGTTAAAGTTGTAGCAATTTCAATAATGAATGCTAACACTAGTGGTAACCCATCACAAGGTTCAAATAAATTTAGTGCTAATACATTCTCTTATTGGCAATACATAGATAAATTAGTTTACTGGGGTGGATCAGCTGGAGAAGGATTAATAGTTCCTCCAAGTCCAGATGTTACTGACTCAGCACACAGAAATGGGGTTCCTGTTTTAGGTACTGTATTCTTCCCTATGACAGCTCATGGCGGAAAAATGGAATGGTTAAATAAATTCCTTGAAAAAGATTCTAATGGAAACTTCCCTATAGTAGATAAATTAATTGAAGTTGCAGAAAACTATGGCTTTGATGGTTGGTTCATAAATCAAGAAACTGAAGGAACTGAACAAGAGCCTTTAACTCCTGAACATGCTAAGCTTATGCAAGAATTAATAAAGCAATTTAAAGCTAAGTCTAATGGAAAACTTGAAATCATGTGGTATGATTCAATGACAAAAGATGGGGATATGGATTGGCAAAATGCATTAACTGATAAAAATGAATATTTCTTATTAGATGGAGATAAAAACAAAGTTGCTGATAGTATGTTCTTAAATTTCTGGTGGACAAATAACAGTTTAAAAGATAAAGATTTATTAAGAGTATCTAACGAAAAAGCTAAAGAAATAGGAATAAACCCTTATGACTTATATGCTGGAATAGATGTTCAAGCAAATGGATATAAAACTCCTCTTAGATGGACTCATTATCAAAGAGATGAGCAAGCTCCATTTACTTCATTAGGTTTATATTGTCCAAGCTGGACTTATTTTGATGCTAAAACTCCAGAACAATTCCAAGAAAATGAAAGCAAATTATGGGTTAATGAACATGGTGATCCATCAAAAGCAACTAATGCCCAAGGAGTTGATTGGAGAGGAATTTCAACATACTCTGTTGAAAAAAGTGCTGTAACTAGCCTTCCATTTACAACTAACTTTAATATGGGTAATGGATATGATTTTTATGTTGATGGTAATAAAGTATCTACTCAAGATTGGAATAATAGAAGTTTAAATGATATAATGCCAACTTACAGATGGGTTATTTCAAATGAAGAAAATAATAATGTAAAAGCTGACATAGATTATACTACTGCTTACTATGGTGGTAACTCAATTAAACTTTCTGGTTACCTAGCTGAAGGAAAATCTTCTACAATAAAACTTTATAGTTCTGATTTGACTTTACCTGAAGGTGTACAATTCACTACTACTGCTAAGGCTAATGGAAATACTGTAGATATGGATTTAGTTCTTACATTCCATGATGGTACAGAAACTACTATTTCTGCTGATAAGAAACTTGGTACTGATTGGACTAAACTTACTTATGATGTTTCACCATATGTAGGAAAATCAATTAAAACTATTTCTTATAAACTTTCAAGCCCAGTATGTGTTGATAACTTCTCAGCAAACTTAGGTAATATAACAATAGAAATTCCTAACTCAAGTTCAAAAGTAAATATATCTAATGCTAAATTAAATGATGTTGACTTTAAAGATGGAATATATGCAGGTGCTAGACTTTCATGGAGCCCTGAAGGAAATTCTTCTGATGTACATCATTATGAAGTTTACAGAGTTATGAATGATGGAACTAAAGTTTTACTAGGTGCAACTCCTAATACAAGTTATTATGTTAGTGATTTAAGAAGAAATGATAAAGAAACAAATACTAATTTTGAGGTAGTTGCTGTTAACAAAAACTTTAACAGAGGAAATAGCCAAAGTATAAATATGGAATGGCCTGCTTACCCTGCTCCAACAGCATCATTTAAGGTTTCAAATACACTAATAGCACCAGGACAATCAGTAACCTTTACTAACACTAGTTCTGAAGTTACAGAAGAAATCCAATGGAAATTCCCAGGTGCTAAAGTTGAAAGTAGTACAGAACAAAATCCAACAGTTACTTATGAAAAGGAAGGTGTTTATCCAGTAATACTTACTGCTAAAAATTCTTCTGGAGAAAATGTGGAAACTAAAACTGAACTTATAACTGTTACAAATGCTGCAAAAGATGGTTTAGTAAACTTATCACTTAATAAATCAGCTACAGCATCAAGCTTTGTAAACGAGAATGAAGCTCCTCAATATGCTTTAGATGGAAATGTTAAAACTAAATGGTGTGCCGTAGGCTCTGCTCCTCATACATTAACAATAGATTTAGGGGATATTAAAACTATAGGAGAATTAGAAATAAGCCATGCAGAAGCAGGGGGAGAAAGCAGTGGTATGAACACTAAAGCTTACTCTTTTGAAGTTAGTAATGATGGTGAAAACTTTACTCCTGTATTAAATGTAGATGATAATACAAAGGCTATAAGCAATGATGCTTTCCCTGTTACTAAAGCTAGATATGTTAGATTAAATATTATTCAGCCAACTCAAGGTGCAGACTCTGCAGCTAGAATATACGAGGTTGCTGTAAAGGGATTAGATGGAAATGTAGATTTACCACCTGTAATGAACCCTGATGATTCAAATAAACCAGTTGATCCTGATAATCCAGAAAATCCAGACAAACCAAATAATCCTGAAAAACCTGAAAACCCAGATAATCCTGGTAATACAGATAAGCCTGTTAATCCTGATCAACCTGGCGATTCTGAAAAACCAGAAACTCCAAACAAACCTGGTGATACAGAAAATCCAGGTGAAAAACCTTCTGAGCCATCTGCTTTAGTTAGTAAAGAAATCACTGAAAATAGTGCTTTACTAAGCTGGAAGGCTCCTGAAAAAGTAGAATCAATTCAAGAATATGTTGTTTATCAAGATGGAAAAGAAATTGGTAGAGTTCCTACTGACAAAACACCACTTGAATTCTTAGTTAAAGACTTAAAACCTAACACTAAATATAACTTTGAAGTATCTTCAATTGATAAAGATGGAAAAGAATCAGATAAAATATCATTAGAAGTTACTACAAAGAAAAAAGATAATGGAAATTTACCTAATACAGGATCACCTATAGGGGCTGGTGCTTTAGCTACTACTGGAATTGCTTTATCATCTGCTGGTGTTTATTTAACTTTAAAGAAAAAAAGAAAATAAATAATGAATTATAAATAAAAATAAATTTAAAATAGCCATACTAAAGTATGGCTATTTTTACTTATACCCAAAGATATTTTTACAGTTTATACCAATGGTTTCATGCAATTTTCAACTAAAACTTATTAAATATCCATGCTAATTTTCTGAAAATTCTCAATTGTTTTTTAGTTTAAAAATCAGTTAATAATGCCCAATTTCTATTTACTTTTAACCCTAAAAGTGTATAATTAATAATATCAATTAATAAAATTTATTATTTGATATTATTAATTAATTAAGAAGTTAATTAAGTTTTTTTATATCATTTTATCAAAAATTTATAAAGTTATTTAACATAGTAAAATAATTATTGGTAATTATATATAAAGATAATTTGTACTTTTAATTAATTTAATATCATTTTAGGTTTATGTATAAAATAATTCTTAATTTATAAAAAATATTACATTTTGAAGGGAGGTAGCTGCATATTATTCTACAAAAAATATGTAGCGTATGTAGTGAAGCACTTAAATATTAAAGACGATTTATTTTGGGTAGGAGCATTAGATCCAAACCTTAGAGTATTTGACATAATAATGTACACACCTTACGGAACAACTTATAATTCATATGTTGTAAAAGGTAGTGAAAAAACAGCAATATTTGAAACTGTAAAAGCTGAATTCTTTGATCAATATATAGCAAGATTAAAAGACTTAGGTGTAGAACCTTCAGAAATTGACTATATCGTTGTAAGTCATACTGAGCCTGACCATGCTGGTTCTATAGGTAAAATATTAGAATTAGCTCCTAATGCTAAAATAGTAGCATCACCTATAGCTATTAACTATATAAAAGAAATAGTTAATGGAGATTTCGAATCAATCCCAGTTAAAGATGGAGATTCAATTTCTTTAGGAAATAAAACTTTAAAATTCATGTCAGTACCATTCTTACACTGGCCTGATACAATCTACACTTACGTAGAAGAAGATAAAACTCTTATCACTTGTGATTCATTTGGAAGCCACTATTCTTGTGAAGAAATGTTTGATGATTTAATTCCTAATGAAGAAGAATATATGGAAGCATTAAAATACTACTTTGATTGTATAATGGGACCATTTAAACCATATGTTTTAAAAGCTCTTGATAAAATAAAAGAATTAGACATAGAAATAATCTGTCCAGGTCATGGTCCAATCTTAAGATCTAACCCATATAAAGTGGTTAATCTTTATAAAGAATGGAGTACTCCAGCTCCAGCTAAGGAAGTTAAAAAAGCTTCAATATTCTATGTTTCTGCATATGGATATACTAAACAATTAGCTGAAAAAATAGCTGAAGGTATTAAATCTACTGGAAACTTAGACATAAATCTATTTAATATAATAGAACATGATATGACAGAATTAGTTGGCGAAGTTGGTTCATCAGATGCTATATTATTTGGTTCTCCAACAATCGTAAATGAACTTGTTGAGCCAGTAAGAGACTTAATGGCAAAACTTAACCCTGTAGTTCATGGTGGAAAAATAGCTGGTGCCTTTGGTTCATATGGATGGAGTGGTGAAGCTGTTCCTAGAATAGAAAGTAGATTAAAAGAATTAAGAATGAAAATGCCTGTTGAAGGTTTAAGAATTAAATTTAAGCCATCAGAAGAAGAAGCTCAAAAAGCTTTCGACTTTGGTGTTGAAATAGGAAATGCTTTAAAATAATTCTTAACTTAAATTATACTAAATATACATTAACCAAAAAGTAGTAAGTAAATATTTGCTTACTACTTTTTTATATTAAAAGTTATTATCTACCCTATCATGATTAAAATTAACACATTTAAAATCTTCTACAGATACTTCTACAATATATCTTCTCTTCCCTTCAGTATCCTCAAAGCTTCTTGTTATAAGTCTTCCACTAACACTTAAAAGATCTCCTTTTTTTAGATATTTACAAGCTATCTCTGCTTTTTTTTCCCACATTATTATTGGAATAAAATCTTTTTTTCTTTCTCCTGTGGAAGACTTAAAATTTCTTGCCACAGCAATTGTGAATTTTGTATATACCTTCTCCCCACCCTCTACATATCTTAACTCTGGATCCTTTACTAAACGTCCTAATAAAACTATTTTATTCATTTAATATGACCTCCTAAAAAATTCTCACCTGTTATTTTAACCAAAAAAGTGAAATTTATTCAAAATTCATATTAAATTTCGTTTATTTTAGTAAAACTTTTACCTAAAATAGTATATAATGTTATTAGAATAAAATTTACTGGAGGTATTAACATGGCAATTTTAGTTTGTGGTGGTGCTGGCTATATAGGTAGCCATATGGTTGCAGAATTAATTGAAAACAATAAAGAAGTTGTTATCTTAGATAACTTCGAAAAAGGACATGAAGATGCTATTCTTGGCGGAAAACTTTATAAAGGTGATTTAAGAGATAGAAAAATATTAGACAAGATTTTTACTGAAAATAACATAGAAGCTGTTATTGACTTTGCTGCCTACTCTCTTGTTGGGGAAAGTATGACAGAGCCTTTAAAATATTTCAATAATAACGTTTCAGGAACTATAAGTTTATTAGAAGCTATGAGAGATCATAATGTAAAATACATAGTTTTCTCTTCAACAGCTGCTACTTATGGAGAACCTGAAAATATTCCTATATTAGAAACTGATAAAAATCTTCCTACAAATGCTTATGGAGAATCTAAGCTTCTTGTTGAAAAGATTTTAAAATGGTGTGATACTGCTTATGGAATAAAATACACTGCTTTAAGATACTTCAATGCTGCTGGCGCTCATGTTAACGGAAAAATTGGAGAAGATCATGCTCCTGAAACTCATTTAATTCCTTTAATATTACAAGTTGCATTAGGAAAAAGAGATAAAATAATGATGTTTGGAGATGATTATGATACTAAAGACGGTACTTGTGTAAGAGATTATATCCATGTATCAGATTTAGCATCTGCTCACTCATTAGCACTAGAAAGATTAATGAATGGTGGAGAAAGCAGAATATACAATCTTGGTAATGGTACTGGATTTACTGTAAAAGAAGTTGTAGAAGTTGCAAGAAAAGTAACTGGACACCAAATCCCAGCTGAGGTAGCTCCTAGAAGAGCTGGAGACCCAGCTATATTAATAGCTTCATCTGATAAAGCTATTGAAGAATTAAATTGGAAACCTAAATTCAATTCATTAGAAACAATAATTGAAACTGCTTGGAATTGGCATAAAAACCATCCAAATGGATATGAAAAATAATAAATGATAATTATAAAAAGAGTCATTTAACCATTAAGGCAATGACTCTTTTTTTATTTCTCTATAAATCTTTTAATCTATTTTTTTCAGCTAAAACAGCATTTATTTCTCCACCTAAAATCAATATCATAGAAGTTATAAACATCCATGTCATAAACATAAATACGGCTCCTAAACTTCCATATAATCTTGAGTAATTACTAAAATTATTTACATAATAGGCAAAAATATATGAAATTGATATCCAACCTAATGTTGTTATGACGGCTCCTGGAATTACCTCAAGCCATCCTAACCTTACACAAGGAGTTGCATTGTATAAAAACATAAAAAATAATATCATTATTAAAATAACTACTACATACCTTAGCATATTCCATATATAATATATAAACTCTGGATGCTCTAATACTTTCATAAAGAAATCCCCTATTACATCACCAAATACAAATAAGAATAAAGTAGCTATAACAATTAATGCTAATAAAATTGTGTATATCATAGAAATTAATTTTAACTTTATATAAGACCTGGTTTCTTTAACTCCATAGGCTTTATTTAGCCCCTTTATTACGGCTTTAAACCCTGAAGATGATACCCATATGGCTAAAGCTATACTTATCCATAATAATCCTGTTTGCTCTCTGTCTACTATTTCAATAACAGTACTTTGTATTAGATTAAAGGCTTCTGTTGGCATTACATTACTTAATAAATTAAGAACTGCATCACTATTTAAATGACTAAATCCTACTAAGGTCATTAAGAACATTAAAAAAGGAATAAATGATAATACCATATAATATGCCAATTGAGCTCCTAATGCAAAAATATCGTCATCTCCTATTTTTTTTATAAACATAACAAGAAATATTACGGTTTTTCTCAAAAAACCTTTTGATTTCTTCTCCATAACTTGCTCCTTATAAATCATACTAATTCTATAATTAACTATAGATATATTAATTATACACATTTATAATTAATATGTATAATTAATAAAAATGTAACTTTTCTGTTAATCTATAGGAATAAAATTATACTAGTGAATTGTGTAAAATTTTAAATGGTGAAGGTTGGTGAAATCAATGTCGCAAGGCAAACATGCAAAAAATAATAATTCTAATAGTAAAAGCAATGTACCTAAGAAAAAAAGTAAAGTGAAAGTAATAGTATTAACATTATTCTTCTTATTAATTATAGGTATAGGACTTGGAGCTACATATGTTTACTCAACATTAAATAAAATGGACATAAAGAAAATAGCTCAAGATGATAAATCTTTAGGTATTGATGAATCAAATAAAGACCTATTCCAAGATGGTATTTTAAATATAGCTCTTTTTGGAGTAGATAGTAGGGAACATAATAATGTTGGGCGTTCTGACTCCATAATAATAGCTACAATAGATACTAAGCATGATAAAATAAAACTTACATCTCTTATGAGAGATAGTTATGTTGAAGTTGATGGGCATGGTAAAACTAAATTAACTCACGCTTATGCTTACGGTGGCCCTACTTTAGCATTAAAAACAATAAACGAAAACTTTGGATTAGATATAAAAGACTATGTAACTGTTAATTTTGATCATTTAGCAGAAATAATAGATTATTTAGGTGGAGTTTCAATAAACATAAAACCTTATGAAGTTAAGGAAGTTAATAATTATGCTAAAAATGTTGCAGAAATTGCTGGAACAGAATATAAACCAGTTACTGAAGGTGAACAAGTATTAAACGGTACTCAAGCTGTTGGATATTCTAGAATTCGTTATGTTGGAGATGGAGATTATGAAAGAACTGAAAGACAAAGAAATGTTCTTGATGGAATCATAAAAAAACTTTCTGCATTAAAGCCTTCTGAATACCCTGAAACAGTAAAAAAACTTTTACCTTATGTTGAAACAAACTTAACTCCATCTAAAATACTTAGTATTGCTACTTCTGTAGCCTCAACTGGTATTTCACCAGTTGAAAATATGCGTTTCCCTCTAGATGGATATTGTAAAGGTGAAATGATTGATGGCGTTTGGTACTTAACATTTGATGAAGCTAAAACAAAGGAACAAATACAAGACTATATCTATAAGGATGTTAATCCAAAATAATATATTAACTAGCTGGAAAATAATCTTAAAAGATTGTTTTTCAGCTTTTTTACTATAGAGAATTAATGATATAATTATTTTAAAATATACTACTCTGAAAGGATAAGATTATGATTTATACTCTTGAAAATCAACACTTAAAAATCTCTTTAAGTAATCATGGTGGCGAATTACATAGTATAAAGGGAAAAAAAGATAATACTGAATTTTTATGGTCTGGAGACGAAGCTTATTGGAAATATCATGCTCCAATACTTTTCCCTATAGTTGGTAAAGTATTTAATGGTAAATACACAGTTGATGGTAAAACTTATGAACTTCCTCAACATGGATTAGCTAGAGTTCGTGACTTTGAAATGATAGAACAAACTAAAAACTCAATATCTTTTGAACTAAAATACTCTGAAGATACATTAAAAGTTTATCCTTTTAAATTTTCACTTATAATAAAATACACTTTAAATGATATAAACTTAAGCATAGACTATATTGTAAAGAATTTAGATAATAAAGAAATGTATTTCTCAATTGGTGCCCATCCAGCATTTATGTGTCCTATTGAAAATGATAAATTTGATGATTACTACTTCGAATTTAATGAGAAAGAAAATGCAAGCATAATGCAATTAGTTGGTCCTGGTTATTTCTCAAAAGAAGAAAAACCATATTTAAAGGATGAAAATATAATAAATCTATCTACTGATTTATTTAAAAATGATGCTTTAGTTTTTAAAAATCTAAAATCAAATAAAATTTCATTAAAATCAAAAAATCATAAAAAGTACCTAGAATTTGATTTTGGTGAATTTCCTTACTTAGGATTATGGACAAAAGATACTGGTGCTCCATTTGTTTGTATAGAACCTTGGTTTGGACATGCAGACTTTGATGGATTTAATGGAGAATTTAAGGATAAAGCTGCAATCCAGTCACTTATGCCTAATAAAGAATTCCATTGTAACTATAATATATCTTTCTTTGAATAAAAAAATAAAAAAGCTGAAGCTTTATCTTCAACTTTTTTATTTTTCTTCTTTATGATATCCATTAACTATTTTTTGCACTACTTTCTTTACTACACTTGCTTGTGCTATTAATGTCATAACAGTTAGGAAAGTCACTATGCAATCTCTATCTTCTTCTTTTATATCAGAAACCTGTATTATTTCTTCTATTTTATCGTTATCAACTAATGGCACCTCTAAGAATCTTTTTATGCTCTCTTCTTGTACTTCTCCGAACATCTTATAAGCCGTTTCCCAAGATATTATATCATCGCTTCTATCATTAATATCATTAAATGCTAAAGCAAATACTTTTTTGATCTCATCGGTTTTTAATAGGGGTCTCATATAACTTAATAAAACCAATTGAGCTAAGTGCACCTTAGTATATCCACGTTTTTTCCCATCTTCCGGCTTTGATATTACCTCACTTTTAATATAGTTTTGCACTATATTATTAGTAAATTTATCTTCCGTAAACTTATCATTTAGATAGTCTATAACCTGTGAAAGAAATAAATCATACTTTGGCAAATCATCATAAGAAACCATACTGTTTTTTGACATCTCTTCTGCCAAAACTTTTATTTGTTCAGAATTAAAATTATTAATATCCATAGCACACCTCAAATTTCGTTTTAAACCCTTATTATGTATTATATAGTATTTATAATCACATTACAAGTTAATACCCTCTATTTTGTTTTACATAACTTAAATTTATAAACAATATATAGAATAAATCATATTTATTACAAAAGCTTTTTATATTTAATACTATATAAGTAAAATATATTCAAATTTTTTTGAAAAACTTTAAATATATTTTATCTATTAATGTATTTTTTTTATTAAAAAGTAAATATTTCATTATAAATTTTTAAATTCATATATTTTACCCTATTTTCTTAAATAATAATAAACAATATATTAATTTAATCATAGAATATTATATAAATTAAATAATTTTCTATACGACATTTTTATTATTTTTTTCCAATTTTATTTTTAAATATATATTTTATAAGTTAATTGTTATTTTCTAAGTATAAATTTATATTAATATATCAATATTTATCCTTTTTTTTAACTTTTTGTCAAATAAAAATTAGTCTATTTATGTAAAATAAATTAATCTTTACCTTGACTTTTCAAAAAAATGGTAGTATATTTAATATATAATTGATTGAGAATAAAAAAAATTGTAAACAAACATTTTTTTTGACAAAACATATTGACTTAATATGACAAGTTTGTTAATATTATAATGCGTTTTGTCGAAAGTTGTAAAATGCAAGGAGGAAGTATAATGAAATCAACAGGTGTAGTAAGAAGAGTAGACGAATTAGGAAGAATAGTTATTCCTATAGAGTTAAGAAGAACATTAGATATAGCAGAAAAGGATGCTTTAGAAATCTATGTAGATGGAGAGCAAATCATATTAAAGAAATATGAGCCAGCATGTATATTCTGCGGAGATGCTAGAGATGTTGTTAACTACAAAGGTAAAAACATCTGCCAAAAATGTTTAGATGAATTAAAAAAATAGTAATTAACTTATTTAATATAAATAATTAATTAACATTTTAACCCTAACCAATAATAATTTTTAACACTATATCCCCTTATAGTGTTAAAGCACTTCATAATCCCCTATGAAGTGCTTTATTTTTATTTATCTATACTTTAATAAATATTTTCTTTAAATTACAATTCTTTAATTATAAATTAGTATTTTTTATTTGTTAATCCTAATCAAATAATTATATATACTAAATTTCCCTTTAGTTAAAATATAATTTTATTAAAAGTTACCACATATCTTAAATTAAATATTATAATACTTAAATCCTCTATGTTAAATCTAAAGTAATTTATATATCTAATGAAAATTTATATATTTCTGATTTTGCAACGCCTCTATCCTTTGCTACTTGTTTTATAGCATCTTTTTTCTTCATTCCTTCATTATCTATATAATGTATTATATGTTCCTCTATAGACATACTAATCCATTTTGAAGTATTTTCTTCTTCTATTTCTTTATCTGTTTTTCCTGATATTACACAAACAAACTCACCTTTTGGAGCATTTTCTTCAAAATGAATTTTTGCTTCCTCTAAAGTTCCTCTAAATATTTCTTCATGAAGCTTAGTTAATTCTCTACATATAGCTACTTTTCTATTTCCTAATCCTTCTTTTAAAGTATCTATAGTATCTAATATTCTATATGGTGATTCATATATTATTATTGTTTCTGTTCTATCCTTTATATCTTCAATAAAAGATCTTTTATCCTTATTTTCTCTTGGGAAAAATCCTTTAAACATAAATTTAGTTGTATCTAATCCAGAATATATTAAAGCAGTTGTAAAAGCTGTTGCTCCTGGTAAAACTTCAAATTCTATACCTTCCTCTATACATTTCTCAACAACTACACTTCCTGGATCTGATATTCCTGGAGTTCCAGCATCACTAACTATAGCAACTGAAGTTCCTTCTTTAACTCTTCTAAGTATTTCTTCACCTTTACCTTGCTCATTATGCTTATGATAACTAATTAAAGGCTTTTTAATCTCAAAATGATTTAAAAGCTTAAGTGTTTGTCTTGTATCCTCAGCAGCTATTAAATCAACATTCTTTAAAACCTCTAAGGCTCTTAAAGTTATATCTCCTAAATTTCCTATTGGAGTCGGTACTAAATAAACTTTACTCATTTTTATTTACTCTCCCTTCCATATATCTTATCTATTTCTTCACTATATCCACCTTCATCTTTATACACATATAAAGGTGCTTCCCATTTTAAGAAAGCTCCGCCGTCTCTTTGACCTTCTACTAAAACTATGTTTGCAGCTTTTTTTGTATTTGGATGAACCATTCTAACCCTTTTAGGCTCTATTTTATATTTTCTCATAAGACAAAATATATCAGCTAACCTTTCAGGTCTATGTACCATATAAAGTCTTCCATTATCCTTTAGAAATCTTCTACTTGCTGCTATAACATCCTCTAAATTACACATAATCTCATGTCTAGCTATGGCAAGTTTATCTTCTGGATTTACAATACCTGCATTATTTAACTTATATGGAGGATTTACTGTAACAACATCAAATTTAGGCATTGATTTGCTAAGCTCTTTATCCTTTAAATCTCCACATACAAAGGATACTCTATCTTGAATATTATTAATCTTTGCACTTCTATTTGCCATTTCAGCAAATTCTTCTTGTATCTCAATTCCAACTACTTCTTTAGGATTTTTTTTTCCGTAAATAATAAAAGGAATTATTCCTGTACCTGTGCACAAATCTAATACAGAATGTTTTCTGTTAACATTAGCAAAATTAGCTAGTAAAACAGCATCCACTCCAAATCTAAACCCTTCTTTTTTCTGAATTAGATGTAATCCATCTAACTGTAAATCATCAATGGTTTCATTCTCGTTAACTAAAGTTAAATCCAACTCTTTTAAAGTTTTATTCATACTTCTTCACACTCACCTTTATTATAATCAGTAGACCTGTAAAATCAGTAAATAAATTAAGGCCTCTTTAATTGTTATAGTCTATATTATAGCATATACTCAAAATTCTTAACCTTTTATAAAAAAATATGCCAAACAGCTATTTCTACTGTTTGGCATAAATATATTTTTAATTATAATATTCTTCTTGCTGATGAGTAATTATATATAGGTCCTACTATTACACCAACACCTGGTCTAGCAGCGTGAATCATTTGTCCACCACCTACATATATTCCAACGTGTTCTACACCATTAGTAAATACTAAATCTCCTGGTTGTAACTGATCTCTTGATACAGGTCTACCTTGATTTATTTGTGAATAAGTAGTTCTAGTAATTTCTCTACCTACTGCATTTCTATACACATAACTAGTAAATCCTGAACAGTCAAATGAATCTGGACCAGTTGCACCAAATACATATGGTCTTCCTATAAATTGGTATGCGTATGATACTACTGCTGAAGCTGCCCCTTCACTTGGTGGAGCTACTGTGCTTCCTCCACTATTTGATGATGAACTTCCATTACTAGCTGAAGATGAGCTTCCACCAGTATTAACATCTCCACCTCTATTAGGTGCGCTACTTACTGCTTCTTCTGCTTTTTTAGTTTCGATTAAATCTTTAGCTTTTTCTATAGCTTGAACTGCTTCTGCATCTACCTCTGGAGTTTTTATTTGATTTCTTAAACCTCTTAAGGCTGTCACAGCTTGATTTAAATCATTTATTGAACTATTTGAATTTATTTTAGAAGTCCATGGCTCCATTAACTGTCTTTCTAGTGGAGCTAATTCTCCAACAACTTTTTCTTGCTCAGCTTTCATGTCTTTTATAACGCCTTCTTGCTCAGCTTTCATTTTGTTTAACTCATCTATTTTTGATTGAGTTTCTGAATTAAGCTTATTTAATTCGGCAGTCTTATCTTCTAATTCTTTAACTTGGCTATCAAGCTTTTCCTTTTCAGAAGTTAATTCATCAATAACTTGCTTATCCATACCCATTACTTTACTTATAGCTTGTACTCTTGATAAGAAGTCACCAATTCCATTAGAATCTAATAAAGCAGTTAAGTAGTTTGCTTGTCCACCACTTTTATATGTTGCTCTTATTCTTTGACCTAAAACTTCTTGTTGTTTTTCTATTTTCTTCTTTGATTCCTCAATTTGACCTTTAACAGTTGAAATTGATTCCTCTGTTTTAGCTATTTCTTCTTTATTTTTTTCTACTTGAAAAAATAAAGGCTCTATTTTAGCTGATAAACCATCTATTTTATCTTCTAACTCTCTTATCTTACTATTTATATCTGCATATTTATCTTGACCTTGTTCCATTTGTTGCTTTTGATCATCTGTAAGTGGAGTTGCGAATACACTATGTCCTACTCCAAATGTCATTGTAGCAGCAAGAACTGTTGAAATTATTTTTTTCTTCATATCTACTTGCTCCCATTTAATGAAAAATAGGAACTCATCCCTCCCCTATGTTAAAAGTTTTACACTTATACATTATAGCATTTGAAACCTTTTTGTAACAATATAAATTTGTCATTTTTTTGTTAAATAAATATAATTTTTTCACTTTTTTTACACTTTTTTAACTCTTTCTTACATATATATACTATTTTGAGATTTGTTTTCCAATTAATTTCTGTATAATTGATCCACCAATTATAATAATTACGAAAGCTATTTTTATTGAATTTCCATTAACGAAGTTATCAAGTACTCCTAAAATAGTTCCTAAAAATCCTATAAAAATATTTCCTATTGCATTGCTTTGTATGTACTTAGCACTATATTTTCCTGCTTGATTTTCTCCTTCAAATCTTTTTTTGTTTGCAAACAATACTATTCCAACAACTATTAAGAAAAAACTAGCTGCTAGCATAACAATTGAACTTATCTTCATTTGTTTCACCTCATCTTTTAATTTTTAAATTACTACTTAACATTATAACATCCTCACAGAAATATAATATATTTTAAGTAGAATATAATATTTTTTAATTTTTTAAACTTTTTTTATTTTTTTGTTGACAACCTTATTATTTTCTCATATAATAATAAATGTCGCCGGGGTGTGGCGCAGATGGGAGCGCGCGTGGTTTGGGACCATGAGGTCGCAGGTTCGATCCCTGTCACCCCGACCAAAAGGAATTGCAACAGCAATTCCTTTTTTTATTTTATATAAAATTTTAATATTAATACTCCAGTTAAATCTATTTAGACTTAACTGGAGTATTATTTTTATTAGTAGATAATTTTAATATAAAATATATAATCTACTTTAATCTTATTAATAAATTATATTCTTAAACATATTTTTTATTCTAAATTATCATTTCCCTCTTCTTTAATACTCTTTGCAAATTCTTCTTCAAAGTACCTATCTTCCTTTGCGGCTGCAGTAAATAAAGCCATATAAAACATCCATATAAGTGCTAATATCACAGTTAATATAATATATTTCATTGTATATCTCCCTCTTTTTAAATTAGTATCTACTTAAAATACTTTCCAAAACATAAAAATTTATACACTCTACTAATACAATTTGAATTTTTGTACATAATAATTTTATTAAAATGATTGTAGGAGGATCTATCTATTATGAATAAAAAGTATGACTCTTTATTTAAAGAACTTATCTCTTCATATTATTCAGAAGATAACTTTGATGAAAAATTAAATGATATAGTAAAAAATAATTTTAATAGTAAAGAAGATGCTATTGATGTTCTTTCATCCCTATGTGGAGTTGATATAGATAAAAACTCAGATAATATTGCTTATGACATAAGAAAAGCTATAACAACACACAAAATCAAAAAAAATATAGTTGATAAAGTTTCTGTATGTACAAAAAACTGTTCAAAAGAAAGTAAAGGTAAATGTCAAAGCCTTTGTCCCTTTGATGCAATACTGACTGATCCTATAGATAATAGTAAATATATAGATCCAAATCTATGTCAAAATTGTGGTATATGTGTTCAGGTATGCGAAAGTGGTCACTTTCTAGATAGAATTGAACTTCTTCCTATTATTGATTTAATAAAAAATAATGAGACTGTAATTGCCGCGGTAGCTCCTGCTATAGCTGGACAATTTGGTGAAAATGTCTCCTTAGATATGCTAAGAGAAGCATTTATAAAAATAGGCTTCTCAGATATGATTGAAGTTGCATTTGCCGCTGATATGCTTTCAATTAAAGAAGCTGTTGAATTTAATCATCATGTAGAGAAAACTGGAGATATATTAATAACATCTTGCTGTTGCCCTATGTGGGTGGCCATGTTAAGAAAGTGTTATAAGGATTTAGTAAAGGATGTCTCCCCTTCTGTTTCACCTATGATAGCTGCTGGGAGAGTAATAAAAAAATTAAATAAAGATGCTAAGGTAGTTTTTATAGGTCCCTGTATAGCTAAGAAAGCTGAAGCAAGAGAAAAAGACTTAGTTGGTACCATAGATTATGTCTTAACTTTTGAAGAATTAAAAGGCATATTTGAAGCATTAAAAATAGATCCATCATCTATGAAAGGTGTCCCCTCTATAGAATATACCTCTAGAGGTGGAAGGCTTTATGCTCGAACTGGAGGGGTATCAGAGGCCATAAATGATGTGGTTAAAGAACTCTATCCTGATAAAGCTAAGATATTTAAGGCAGTTCAAGCTAATGGAGTTAAAGAATGTAAAGAACTCTTAAATAAAGTTCAATCTGGTGAATTAAAAGCAAACTTTATTGAAGGTATGGGATGTGTTGGAGGATGCGTTGGTGGTCCCAAAAGAATAGTAGATCCTAGCATAGGTAAAAAACACGTTGATGAAGTTGCTTATAATTCTCCAATAAAAGTTGCTACTCATAGCCATACTATGGATGAAGTCCTATTAAGATTAGGAATAAATTCATTAAAGTCTTTTGAGGATAAAGAAAAAATATCTATTTTTGAAAGAGAATTCTAAAACATATTTACTTATAAGCTTAATATTTAACCTTACCTTCTATATAATTTATATGTTAAACTGTATTGGGGGTGAGGCAACAATGCTTAGCAATATAAAAGGTGTAATCTTTGATTTAGATGGAACTTTAGTTGATTCAATGGGAGTATGGGCTAAAATAGATTCTGATTACCTAACTGATCTTGGTCTTGAAGTTCCTAAAAACCTTAAAGAAGAAATCACTCATTTAGGCTTCAAAGAAGTTGCTAAATATTTTAAGAAAAGATTTAATATAGCAAGTTCAGAAGAAGAAATAATGAAAACTTGGCATGATATGGCCTATGTAGAGTATAAAAATAATATCAAACTTAAATCTGGTGCAAGAGAATTTCTTGAGCAATTAAAAGAATCTAATATAAAAATAGGATTAGCTACTAGTAACTCTTATCCTTTACTAGAAGTTTGCTTAAAATCAAATGATATCTTTCATTTATTTGATTCAATAACAATAACAGGTGAAGTAACTAGAGGAAAGGATTTTCCTGATGTTTACTTGTTAGCTGCTGAAAGATTAGGATTAGAGCCTAAAGAGTGTGCAGTCTTTGAAGATATATTGCCAGCAGTTAAAGGAGCTCTTAGTGCTGGAATGAAAGTTTTCGCCGTGGAAGAACATACTGTTTCTGAAGAAGAAAAAGCACAAATCAAAGAAATTGTACATGAATACATAGATTCATTTAATGATTTACTTGTAAATTAATATTATACTTACATAATAAAACTATAAAACTATAAAACTCAAAATACATAATAAAAAGATAAACTACTTATGTAGTTATAATAATAAAAACTCAATTTAAAACATTACTAAGTTTTAAATTGAGTTTTTTGTAAAATTTATTTTATTCTAGGTTTTTAATAGCCTCTTTTATTAATTCAGCTCTATTATTCCAGGTATTTTCTTCAGATTCTCTTCTTAAGATGCTAAAATACTCTTTGTCATTTACTTCTAGTTTTAATGCCTTATCGATATTTTTTATAAACTCATCATAATTCTTTGAAACCAAACAAGATTCATAATTTTTGCACTCATTTATATCAGTTGTTACTATGGGCTTTTCTAAAGCCATATACTCAAATATTTTTAATGGTGATGTGGAGTCAGTTATATCATTTTTTATAAAAGGTACAATGCACACATCAAAATATCTTGAATAGTTTATTAAATCTTTATAATCAATCATACCAAGATAAGATATATTTGAATAATCTTTTAGATTACTTTGCTCATAAGACCCATCATAATCCATTCCTATTAAAACTATTTCGTAATCTTCTCTTTCCTTTGCTAATTGCTCAATTAACTTATAATCAAACCACTTAGCTAAAGCTCCATAATAACCTATTATAGGCTTTCTCTTATTAACTATAGGCTGAATTTTTTCACCTATTTCATTTCCATGATTTTTAAAGTCTTCTAAATTAACAGCATTAGGAGCTAAAATATTATTTTCATTTTCTCCCCTAAATTTATTTGCAATATCTTTTAATTTTTTTGCAGTTGAAACAACTAATACATTTTCTTTATCTCTCAAGAGTTTTTCATGATCCTCTATCATTTTAGAAGTTATGTTATATCCACTTATTTCACTAGATAACTCGTCTACAAAGTCATATATAACTTTAAAGCCTTTATCCATATATGTTTTTATCTTTTCGTAATCAACTGAGTTTAAACATGTAGCATAAACATGTACAAATTTAGGCTTATTAATTGATTTTATTGCCTCAAAAAATGCCACATTTAAACTATACATATCTAAATTAAGAACATATAAATTGTCCTTTATCTTTTTAATTGAATAAATGCTATCATTTTTTACATCGCTTCTATATATATATAATACTTTCTTTTTACTTAATGCCTCTGCTAAATGTTGAGGTCTTTGCTTCATTTCTATATTCCATCCAAAGGAAGCATGAAAAACAATAATTTCATCAAAGTCTTCTAATTCCAATATGCTTTTAATCTTTTCATAAAAACAATTAAATTGTCCCTCAAATAATATTGAGCTTATAGCATCATCTATATATTTAGATGTCTTAGAACATAATTCATTGAAATTTCCTGATAAAATATCTTCTTCGGTTATTTTATTCTCATAGTATGCTGTTTCTTCCCCATCCTCATTAATAACTTTAGTAAGTTCTAATCCAGAATATATAAGTTCTTTAAGTTTTAAATTTTCTATAAGCCAGTTATTTAATTCCCTTTTCTCTTCATATGTAAAATCTCCAATATTCTTTTTTAACATAACTTCAAAAATATTACTCATAAGAATTCTCCTTATCAAAAGACTTTAATATTTTTCATTATTAACATCTTTTCATATAATTAGTACACAAAAGAGGATATAAGCCATATAAACTATGGTCATATCCTCTATTTTTTATGTCCATGTAGAATCTAAGAATACAAAACCTTCAGACTCTCCTTCATTTTTCACCTCAAATGAAACTACGTCTTCTTGTGTTTCTAAAGCAACAAGATTTTGGCTTTCTGAAAATATAGCATCTAAATAATAAATTCCTTCCTTAACATCTAGAGAATCAATTTTAAAAGTAATTTTATTTCTTCCCTTTTTCCAAGGTATAGTGAATTCATCAACATTACTATTTACTGAGAATATAAACTGATCTGCATTTCTATACTCACAAGGCTCTCTGTATGCCTTTCTCATTTCAATAGTAATACCAGCATTTTTAACTGATGGATTAAACACCTCATATTCAACTAAAAATTCTATAGATTCGCCCTTTTTATAAACTTTTTTATCATCTAATATTTCCACATTGATAAGCTCAACAAACTTACCTGTTTCAAGCTCTTCTTTGTCATCACTTTTCATAAGTTTATCATAATATTTTTCAACTATATCAAAGGATGGTCCAATATCAACTACTCTTCCTTTTTCAAGCCATATAGCTCTTTCACAGAAGGTTTGAACAGTTTCAAGGCCATGTGATACATAAAGAACTGTTTTACCAGCCTCTTTAAATTCATTAAACTTATCCATACATTTTTTTTGGAATCCAACATCTCCAACGGATAATATCTCATCTACAATAAGTATATCTGGATTAATATTTATAGCAACGGCAAAGGCTAATCTAGCATACATACCACTTGAGTAACTTTTTACTGGTTGATTTATAAATTCTCCAATATCAGCAAACTCTATAATATTATCCTTTACCTTATCAATTTCATCTTGAGTTAATCCCATGAGACTTCCATTAAAATATATATTTTCTTCTCCAGTAAGCTCTGGATTAAAACCAGTTCCTAATTCTAAAAGAGAAGATACTCTTCCATTAACATTAACTTCTCCTGATGATGGAAATGAAACTCCTGTTAATATTTTTAACAAAGTAGATTTACCAGCACCATTATTTCCAATGATACCTACTATTTCACCCTTATTTACATGAAAAGAAACATCAGTTAAGGCTTTAAACTCTTTAACTTCTTTTTTTGCAAAAGGATTTATTATGTTTCTTATTCTACTTGATTTTGAATCATAAACTCTGTAATTTTTACAAAGATTTTTTACTTCTATTGCCTTTTCCATGATTTCTCCCCCATTAAGAGTTTAGTATAAGCTCCTTAATGTCCTTTGCCTTTTGTCTCCAAGTATTTTGATTACCTTCTTTTCTAAGTAATTCTATATATTCCTTAGAATTCTCTAACTCAGCAGCTTTCTTAATGTTATTTATGAAATCTTCATGTGAATCACTTACTAAAGGTGATTCATATTTTCTACACTCTGGTAAAGCTGTTGTAACTATAGGCTTACCTAAAGCCATATATTCAAATAATTTTACTGGTGAAGTAGCTTCTGTTATTTCATTTACCACAAAAGGAATTATAGAAACATTAAAGAACTTAGAATATGTTGGAAGCTCATTATAGTTAACAGTTCCTAAATAATGAACATTATCTAATTTTAATATTCCGCTCTTTCCTAAAGATTGATCATAATCTATTCCTATAAGAACTATTTCATAATCATCCTTAAATTCTTCTGCAAGCTCTTTAATTAAATCATAATCAAACCAACTAGCTAAGGCTCCAAAATATCCTATTATCTTCTTCTTGCTCTTAACAATGTTTTTCATCTTATCAGGAATCTTTTTGCAATCAATATTAGCAAAATGCTCATATTGAACTCCATTAGTTACAAGGGCTAATTTATTTTCTCCTCTTAGCTCTTTAGCTTCTTGATAAAGCTTATCTGCAGTAGTTACTACATAAACTTTTTCTGTATCTTCAAGCATTCTCTTATGACTTGCTTTAATTTCATCTGATATTTTAAATCCAGCAATGTCATCTGATAAATCATCAACATATTCATATATTATTTTAAAGTTTCTATCTGTAAACTTCTTTAACCAACTGTCATATTCAACAAATGAAGTTGAATATATTTGACCAAAAGCAGGAACTCCACTTTGAGATACTATATCTATTAAACATTCTTGTAACCAATATAGATCTGTATTAACTAGATAAAGATTTTCTTCCATCTTCTTGTAAGTTTTAATATCCTTATCAACATAAGGTGATGCTTTATAAAAATATAAAACATTTTCCTTAGCTAAGTTTAATGCTATATGTTGAGGTCTTTGGAACATTTTAACCTCAAATCCAAAGTAAACATCAAATATAACTATAGCATCATAATTTCCATTCTTTATTGCACCAGTTATTTCATCAAAAAATACTTGTTTTTGATCTTCATGTCCTTTTTCTCTATATTTAAGCAACATTGGCTTCAATATAGGTCTTAATAAATTTTTTACTCTTCTTTTTAAACTCATACTATTACCCTCTCACTCTTAAATGTTTTTATCAATTAATCTATCTAGTATAGCAGCCTTTTCTCTCCAAGTATTTGCTAGAGCTTCTTCTTTTAGGTAGTTATAATACTCATCTTTTTTATCAAGAGTTAATGCAAAGTCTAGTTTTTCTATAAAATCTTCATGGCTTTTTCCTATTAATACTGACTTATACTTTCTGCATTCTCTCATATCAGTAGTAACTATAGGATGGCCCATTGCCATATATTCAAAAAGTTTAACTGGACTTGTAGACTCAGTTATATCATTTAATAAAAATGGTATAGTTGATATTGTGAAGTATTGAGAATATTGATTTAATTCCTTATAATCAACAATACCTAAATAATGAACATTTTCAAGTTCATCTATTTTACTATCTTTAAAGCTGTTATCATATAAAAATCCTATTAATACAATCTCATAATTTGGTCTTTCCTTAGCTACTTTTTTAAGCAATTCATAGTCAAACCATTTTGCTAAAGCTCCAAAATATCCTATTATAGGATTACCTTTGCTTACTATATCTTTTAATTTTTCTGGAACCTCATCACTTCTATATTGCCAATGATCATATTGAACTCCATTTGTTATCATTGCAACATTTTCTTTTCCTCTAATCTCTTCTATTTCTTCTATAAGCTTATCTGCTGACCCTACAGCTATATTACTCTTATCTTCTATAATATTCTTATGTCTATCATATACAAAATCAGGTAAGTGTCCTGATATTTCATCTGAAAGTTCATCTATATATTCATATATTACTTTAAAACCATTATCGATGTATTTCTCTTTAATATATTGCTCATCTAAATAAACATCTGTTGAATAAAGAGATAAGAATTTATGACCTTTATACTCCTTAAGAAGATCAAACATAGCATTTTGTAAAGCAAAATTAGCCATGTTAACTAAGTAAAGCCTATCCTTCAGCTTTTCAACAGTCTTTACATGTGGATCAAACTGCTCTGAAGTTCTATAGAAATAAAGATATCCATCATCAGTAAGCTCATTTGCCATGTGTTGAGAACGTTGGAATAAAGGAATATTCCATCCAACTCTTGAATCAAACACTACTACCGCTTTGAATTTCTCTTTTTTTAATATCTTATGAAATATAGCATTAGCCTCTTCATAATTTTTTCTATAGGTTAATGCATTATTGTCTAATTTATCTTTAATACGTCTTTTTATATATCTTAAAACTCTCTTTATAACTTCTATTAAACCATCTTCTTTAAGAACTTCCGTTGTTCTCCTAGCAATTCTACCTACACTCATACTATTCCTCCGATTAATTACCCCAAGAATGCCCCAGTATTAAGAAACCTTCTCCTCTATACTTGTCATTCAAAGTAAAACTATATGCATTTATTTTTCTATATACTTCCTCTTCACCATCTCTTAAAACAAAGTCAATATAATAAACTCCAGCAACTAAGTTAACCTTATTTAAAGACACCTTTAACTTATTAACTCCTAAATTAAAAGGAATATTTTTTATATTATCTTTACTATTTATACCACAAACAAACTGATCATTTCCTCTAGTTGTACCTGGCTCATAGTCAGTTTTTCTAAACTCTAAAACTATGTTAGGGTCTTTTAAGTCATTTGAAATAAGATCATATTCAACCTCTAAATCTAATTTTTCAAAATATTCTACATTTTTTGTATTAGATTTAACTACTATACTATTTATTATGTCACTTTTATGATCTTTTAATTGTTCTATATTAGCAGGATTAAAATTTAAATTATAATATCTCTCTACTACAATTACAGAATTCCCATCATCTACAACTTCACCTTTTTGAAGCCAAATTGCTCTGTCACAGAACTTTTTTACTGTTCCAAGACCATGAGAAACATAAAGTATTGTTTTTCCCTTTTTCTTAAATTCATTGAATTTTTCCATACATTTAACTTGGAAACCAACATCTCCAACGGATAAAATCTCATCAACTATTAATATGTCAGGGTCTACATTAATAGCAACGGCGAATGCTAATCTAGCAAACATACCACTTGAATAATTTTTTACTGGTTGCTCTATAAAATTACCTATATCAGCAAACTCAAGTATATCCTTTAATTTTCCATCTATCTCTTCCTTAGTTAAACCATTTAAACTACCATTGAAATAAATATTTTCCATCCCAGTAAGCTCAGGATTAAATCCTGACCCCAATTCTAGCATAGATGCTAATCTTCCATTTATCTCAATCTCTCCTGAAGTAGGGAAAGCCACTCCTGTTAGTAATTTTAAAAGTGTTGATTTACCGGCCCCATTATGACCGATAATACCAACACATTCTCCCTTGCTTATCTCAAAAGAAACGCCCTTTAAAGCATAAAATTCTTTTATATTATTTTCTTTACCAAAAGCATTCGCTAATCTTTCAGATCTCTTTTGATATAACTTATATTTTTTAGTTAAGTCTTTAACTCTTATAGCAACAGACATATTCTGTACCTCTCTTTTTATAAAACATCATCAAATTCTGGTCTAAATTTTTTAAATACTTTAGATCCAAATATGAATAATATTATAGTTACTACCCAGAAATAAACTCCATATGCTAAACTAACTGTATGTGTTCCTAAATATGCGTCCCTAAATAAAACAGCTAAGTAATATAAAGGGTTTAATTTTAGTATTTTCTCAATCCAAGGCATACTAGAACCTACAGGTAATTCTCCTGCTTGCCACATAACTGGACACATCCAGAATAAAAATTGCATAAATACAGATATTCCATGTAATATATCAATTGACATTACTACCCATGCAGATAGTAATCTTGATAAAGCTGCCAAAAATATTATAGTTATGATAATGGCATAAATCAATTTAGGTATATTTATTAGATTTAAGTTACCATTGACTGCAAATATTATAAAACTTATTACTAGCAAAATTAAAAATGTGTAAAAACTAATTACTATTCTTATAGTAGGTAATATTTCTACAGGGAATTTAACCTTTTTAACCAAAAAGGAATTAACCCTTATGGAACCTGCACCTGACATAATTACATCAGAAATAAATATCCATGGTATGTATGCTGAGACTAGCCAAACTAAATAATTAACCTGTACATTTGTACTTGTTGTTTTCATTCCAGTTGAAAATATCATCCAGAAAACAGTTATCATAGCTAGTGGTTTTATTATAGCCCAAGCCATACCTAACTTAGAACCAGCAAACTCTTTTTTAAATTCTTTTTTGGATATGCTAAATATCATTCTCCAATGAGAAAAAATACTTTTCTCAATCTCAAGCCAATCCTTCAAGTTGTTCACCTCTGCTTATCATCTATTTTTTTGTAAAATAACTAAACCTAATTATACCACAAATACTTAATAAATATTTATACATTTCTCTTACAAAGTAGCAAAATATACTTCTTATTTAAGCCTTTTCTTAAAAGCTACAAATATATATAATATTTTCTTTCAACAAATCAAATTCATATAAAACCCAATTAAATTAAAAACTAGTAAATATAAATACTAAATATAGACTAATCTTATTAAGAAGTAAGTTCATAGGGCATTCTTATTATTCTAAATTTTAGAATATAAATTATAATTTAGAATTTAGAATTTATATTTTTAATACTTTCTAATATTAAAAATATATAAATTAAGTTCATTAAGAATCTCTAACTTAAGTATTGTCATTTATACATATTACTACACTAAAAACAATAAAAAAAGTTAGATATAGAATAAAATTCTACACCTAACTTTTTAATAGAGTCTTAAATTAAGCTAATTTAACTCCATATTTTTCTCTTAATTCTTTTATTAATTCTAAGTATTTCTTTTGTTGTCTTTCTTGAATTAACATATTAACAACTTGCTCTTTAACCTCTTCAAAAGCTTTAGTTTTAGCTTCTGTTTTGTCTTCAACTTTTATTAAGTGATATCCAAATTGAGTTTTAACTGGAGCACTAACTACTCCTAACTCTAAGTTAAATGCAGCTTCTTCAAATTCTGGAACCATCATTCCTTTTGAGAATGAACCTAAGTTACCACCTTGTTCCTTTGAAGGACAGCTTGAGTATTTGTTAGCAGCATCTTCAAAAGTTATTGATCCTGAAGCTATTTCTTCTTCTACTTTTTTAGCTTCTTCTTCTGATGCAACTAAGATGTGCTTAGCTGTTACAGTTTCTAATTCAACGAAGTTTTCTTTATGCTCTTCGTAAAAAGCTTTTGCTTCATCATCTGTTACAGTAACTGATGATAAAGTCTTTTTCATTACCATTTGAGCTAATAATTCTTTAGCAAATTTATTTAATTGATCTTTAAACTCTTCAGTCTTATCTAATCCAGTTTCTTTTGCAAATTCAGACATTAATTCAAAAGCAATAGCTTGCTCTAAAACTTGTCTTTTACCTTCATCACTAGCAAGCATAGCTTGTTGTTGAGCTGGGTATCTTGCTATTATCTCATCTATATAGTCTGAAGTTATTTCTGTATTTCCAACTGTTGCTAGAACTTTCTTTTCCATATATATTATCTCCTTTTTAATTAAAGTTTTATTTTCCTATACTTCATATATTAACATACATTTAATGAATTAAAAAGAAATTCTGAGTATTTTCCTAATCTATAAAATAAGTTTATATTTTAATAATATATAATTAAAAATTTCTTACTTATAAATTATAAATTCCTCCTCTAAAATTTTAATTTTTATATTTAAATTTTATACGTATGAATATCTCTCTTCCACTTTGTTGATAATGAATAGTAATTATTATATAATATATATAATTTTAAGGAGGGATTCTTATGTCAATTGAAATAAATAAATTAGCTCCAGATTTTAAACTTATGGGTTCTGATGGAAAAGAACATTCACTAAGTGATTACAAAGGAAAAAATATAATTTTATATTTTTATCCTAAGGATAACACGGCTGGTTGTACTACAGAAGCTTGTGATTTTAGAGATAACATACAAAACTTTCATGATTTAAATGCAATTATTTTAGGTATTTCTAGAGATTCTTTAGCATCTCACGATAAATTTATTACTAAATTATCACTTCCATTTGTATTACTTAGTGATCCAGATGAAACAGTTTGTAAATTATATGATGTAATAAAAGAAAAAAATATGTACGGCAAAAAATATATGGGTGTAGAAAGAAGCACTTTCTTAATAAATAAAGAAGGAATATTAGTAGAAGAATTCAGAAAAGTAAGAGTTAAAGGACACATAGAAAAAGTTCTAGATAAATTAAAAGAAATAAATTAAAAGAGGATCTTATTAAGATCCTCTTTTGATTTTCAACATAAGTTCAAA
Source organism: Clostridium sp. UMB9555A (assembly GCF_030222355.1). Lineage (NCBI taxonomy): Bacteria > Bacillati > Bacillota > Clostridia > Eubacteriales > Clostridiaceae > Clostridium > Clostridium sp. UMB9555A. The sequence goes on from NZ_JASORQ010000003.1 coordinate 435,124, forward strand.
ATATAAATTCAAAGTATAAAATAAAAATATAAATTATATTCTTATTTTACATTTTAATAATCTCATATAAAAATATTTTTTATGCTCTATAAAAAATAGCCTCTATGTATGTAGAAAATAATTATACTATCACTAAAACTTTTCTATATTTAATAAAAACAAATATATATATTTTTATACTTATAGTCTTATTGTAAGCTAACTATTTTATAGATATTTATGACTTATTCAAATTTCAATATAATATTATAATTTCTTATTTAGAACTCCTTATTTTAAATAAGAGTTTGAAATTTATGTACAAAAAAAGCTTAGTGAATAATTCACTAAGCTTTTGGTGGCTCGAGCAGGAATCGAACCAGCGACACGAGGATTTTCAGTCCTCTGCTCTACCGACTGAGCTATCGAGCCATAAAATAAAAACCTGGCGACCACCTACTCTCCCACACAGTCTCCCGTGCAGTACCATCGGCTTCTAAAGGCTTAACCGTCGTGTTC
>NZ_JASORQ010000040.1:0-285 GCF_030222355.1 Clostridium sp. UMB9555A
CTAGACTCTTTATATTCGATTTGATTTAAGACATGAAAATCTCTTTCTTCGAGATTAAACCTTTTCTCTTGTTCTAATTGTTCTTTAGTTAATAAGTGTATGTGTGCCATAAAAATAACTCCTTTCATCTAGGAAATTACACTAAATCCTAAATAGAAAGAAGTTAAAATTTGCTAATATTACATTTCTATTAAAAAGTCAATAGATATCATTGACTTTTTTCAATAGCTTTGATATCATAAAGCTATGAAAAGTGAATATTTCAAATAGAACTTTGTTCTATTT
>NZ_JASORQ010000041.1:0-273 GCF_030222355.1 Clostridium sp. UMB9555A
TTTTAGAAGATTAAAAAATTCAAAAATGTGTGCAACCTTATGTGCAACTTCTTGTGCAACTTTGTGTGCAACCTCAATGTTTTAAAATATATTGAAGTTGCACACTTATGTTATTGATTATATAAGGATTTATAGTAATTTGGTTGCACATCGTATTATAGAGTATATATTATATATATAATATATACATATAATATATTAGGAGTAAATTGTGTTTTAATTTGCGACTAATATTTTTATATGTATATGTTGTATAGATAATTTTATACTCTT
>NZ_JASORQ010000042.1:0-272 GCF_030222355.1 Clostridium sp. UMB9555A
AGTCCACCCAGCGAGCTCCAAGAGACACCCGTCGCGATTCGAGAGCAGAGCGGGGTTCTTTGCTTCCACTCGAGATGAATGCCTGTCTCCCCGGGTGCGTATGGAATGCAACCCCGAGATCCCTGTCGCCCCTGGAGAGGAACACTGGCTTCTGGACACAAGCCTAGATGAGGTCTATTGGCCCTGCAGTCACTCGAGAGCAATCCCCAGCTTTCCTTCGCAACTCGAATGGAAGATTGGACTTGCCTGGGCCAACACAAGAGGCAGCCTGA
>NZ_JASORQ010000043.1:0-264 GCF_030222355.1 Clostridium sp. UMB9555A
TTGACCTATATTAGTTATAGTTCTCATTTTACAAAGAATAGAAATTGGTTTTGCCAATTTGGCTTGTTGTTTCTATATTAATTTATGTGCAATTTTCAAAGAACAATGGTGGGTCTAAATGGACTCGAACCATCGACCTCACGCTTATCAGGCGTGCGCTCTAACCACCTGAGCTATAGACCCACATATGGTGGAGGTAAGGAGATTCGAACTCCTGACCCCCTGCGTGCAAGGCAGGTGCTCTCCCAACTGAGCTATACCCCC
>NZ_JASORQ010000044.1:0-262 GCF_030222355.1 Clostridium sp. UMB9555A
GAGCGTGCCGGTTTGACGATGAGCGATCTGACATTGATCGATATGCACGAAGCCTTTGCAGCTCAGACGCTGGCGAATATTCAGTTGCTGGGTAGTGAACGTTTTGCTCGTGAAGCACTGGGGCGTGCACATGCCACTGGCGAAGTGGACGATAGCAAATTTAACGTGCTTGGCGGTTCGATTGCTTACGGGCATCCCTTCGCGGCGACCGGCGCGCGGATGATTACCCAGACATTGCATGAACTTCGCCGTCGCGGCGGTG
>NZ_JASORQ010000045.1:0-256 GCF_030222355.1 Clostridium sp. UMB9555A
CCTATCCTTTTCACAATAATTAACTATCTCATGTTCAATATTTTTATTCTCAATAGCTCTTTCAAAAGCTCCTATTCCACTAAATAAACCTAATACCTTCATAAACTCTTCCTCCTTTATAATTCTTCTGAAAAGTATTTACAATTAACCTTTCTAAAATAAGTCCCTCGCTTATTAAGGCGTAGACAATAATAAAATCTTTTATCAAAAACAACTTTATTCTTCTTAACTTGAATTACCTTTGGATTACGTACGT
>NZ_JASORQ010000046.1:0-245 GCF_030222355.1 Clostridium sp. UMB9555A
GCCCCTTGGTCAAGCGGTTAAGACACCACCCTTTCACGGTGGTAACAGGGGTTCGATTCCCCTAGGGGTCACCATATATACGGTCGCATAGCTCAGCTGGGAGAGCACCTGCCTTACAAGCAGGGGGTCACAGGTTCGATCCCTGTTGCGACCACCAAAACTTTTAATGGCTCAGTAGCTCAGTTGGTTAGAGTGCCGGCCTGTCACGCCGGAGGTCGAGGGTTCGAGCCCCTTCTGAGTCGCCA
>NZ_JASORQ010000047.1:0-242 GCF_030222355.1 Clostridium sp. UMB9555A
TGAATTCCCCGTCTAACTCGAGAATCCCGCCGCAACTCGAGAAAAATCACGTGGTTCCCCCGTCATCGCAAGATGAAGCCCTTTCCCGCTACAGCGCCTCAGGAGAAGTCCCACGTTAGGAATTGGAGGTCGAAAGGGCACTTGGCACCCTGGATGCGACCCACAAAGTTCCCCGAAATCCCGGTCTCCCTCGAGAGGAACACCGAGGTTTTCCGGCACCCCCTCCTCTGAGCCCTTTCTCC
>NZ_JASORQ010000048.1:0-241 GCF_030222355.1 Clostridium sp. UMB9555A
TCATCGTTATCGACAAACAGCGACGGCAGAAACTGGCGTATCCCCTGGAGCAAAATGGTATGCGCAGTTTTCATAAATGAAAATAAATTGTCCTGTGCATCCAGTTGCTCAAGCACATCATCTTCTGTCAGCGTCGCCATTGGTCTTCCGATAGATCACCATCAATGCAGGGAGTCTATTATATTACACGTTTGGTCCGCGCCGCCGATCAGTAATGTCTGCGTCCGCACCCCATTCGCCG
>NZ_JASORQ010000049.1:0-240 GCF_030222355.1 Clostridium sp. UMB9555A
GCCGCCTTTACGCAAAGCAGCGAGAACTTCTGCGACGACAGAACGCGATATGCGTGTACGTTGATGGATATAATTCATCACACCAATACGTGATCGCAATTCTTCATTCCAGTCAATCATTGATAATAATGTTGCGCGGATTTGTTCGTAGGAATTATGCCCAATGAGCTGCACGTCGCGTAATTCCAGAATTCTATTTTGCCAGGCTAACCAGTAAAAAGCGTCTCGCCAGAGTTGATT
>NZ_JASORQ010000004.1:0-181057 GCF_030222355.1 Clostridium sp. UMB9555A
TGCTGGTGTGGCTCAATTGGCAGAGCAGCTGACTTGTAATCAGCAGGTTATCGGTTCAAGTCCGATCATCAGCTCCAAAGAACTTCAGTTAAACTGAAGTTTTTTTTTATTCTTTTAGAGAGTAATTCGCCATTTAATTTATTTATGCAAAAAAGTACACCTTATCTTTTAAGTAAGATAAGGTGTATTTTTTCTTTTTTGAAGATTTTTCTTTATTCTTATGTCATCTCCGTAAGTTTTAAATAGAAGAAAGTTTCCTAGCAATCTAGAAGTTATTCTTTCTGCATAAGCTTGCTTCAATTCAGGAAGATTTAAATTTGTAGATATAATCATCTTTTTATTTAATAATATTTTTTTGTTTAGAAGGGTAAATAACTCAGTTGTAGAGAAATCAGTTATTTGTTCTGCGCCTAAGTCATCTATAACAAGTAAGTCACAATTTATAAGCAAATCTTCTAATTCATGATCATTATTAAATCTTATTTCTCTAAGATTTCTAATAAGTTCATCAGATGTTCTATAAACTACAAGAAATCCATTATCTAATAATTCTTTAGCTATGCAATAAGTTAAAAATGTTTTTCCAGTTCCAGGACTACCATAGAAAAGTATATTTTCATTATGCTTATTAAATTTAGGGATATATCCATTAACCATCTTATCAATGATTATTTGCATATTTTCTCTTGGAGAATACTTTTCATTACCATTGTTTAAAGGAGAAAAAACATTTATATCAAATTTTGAAAAATTATTTAGCTTTAAAGCATCAGCCATATGAGAATTCTCATAGTATATATCCACAAGTTTTTTCTTATAACAAATACATTTTTTAGTGCCTATATATCCTGTATCTTTACAAGATGGACAGGTATAATGCATATCCAAATAATCTTTTGGATATCCACTCATAGCAAGAAGTTGATCTTTCTCATCTCTAAGATTTTCAATTTCTTTTTTTAATTTTTCAAAACTTTCTTTTTCATGTTTTCTTAAAGCAAGCATTGAAAGTTTTAAAGAAAGCTTATTTATTTCTCTTTCATACTCAAAAACTTGAGGTAGCTTTTCTTTTAACTCTTTTTGTCTATTAGCTAGATTTGATTTTTCTTTTTGACGGATTTTTTCATACATATCCATCAATTGACTTTTATAACCTTTAATCATTCAATATCCCATCCTAACAATTGTTTTTCTAAGGAATCATAGTCATAATCTCTTTGGGTAAAGTTTGCTTCTCTAGCTGGTTTCTTTTGAATTGGAGCTGAATTATTTTTGTTAAATGGTTTTTTAATACTAGATGTCTTTTTAATATCTTTTTTTGCCACATCATCAAGAGTTTTTATACCATCTTTAAACCATTTGCCTAATATACCATCTATATATTTAAAATCAGCTCTGTTTAAACGTTCAAAGCATATATCGCAAGCCTTAAGTATTAACTCAACAGAGAAGTTATAAGTTAAAAGCCACTTTTCCATCATAGTTTCCTGTGGCTTCATTATTTCAGTATTTTGAATTCCTAAATACTTAAGAATTTTTCTTATTTTAACCCATTTATCTTCTGTTTTAGTTATATAAGCTTGAGCTTCCTCTATTGATTTTATTCCGGCATTATGCCATCCAAGAGCCACTGTCTCTATGTATCTAACATCTTTTTTACCCTTAGATACACAGTACTCTATTAGTATTAATATAAGCTCTGAGGAAAAATTAAGCTCTGTTTGCCAAGAAAGATAAGTTGTCATTTCTTTTGTGGATAAAGGACGACATATAAGCTTTTCTATATCTTTGAGCATATCCTTAGTGTTATTTTCATCAAGGGCTGATAATAAATCAACAGAGTTTTGACTTGATGAATGATTACCTTCTGATAAGTCTAAAAATTCTATTTTAAAGTTATTCATTTTATCTATAGGAACTAGTTTTATAACACCTTCGTCATGCCAATAATTAAGAGCATTCATTATATCTGATTCTAAAAGATTTAAGTTTGTTGCTAAAATTGAAGAGTTAACTCCAGGTTCTCCAGTGAAATTATATTTTAGCAATAATAAATAAACCTTAATAAATTCTCCACGAGCTTTAGGCATGTATTCTTCTAGGAATACATTACTAACAGGAGTAAACTTAGTGGCTGAGTTTTTTAACATAAAAGTACTCAAAAAATAACCACCTTTCTAGATTTATAAATAGTCTAAATTTTAAAATGTATATAAATAAAAAATAGACTATGTTTAATTATATCAAAGTGTCTTTTTTATAACAATAAAGGAGGCTTCTATAAATTGCAAAAAAATATTTTATTTACATGAATAATTTTTTGTTAAGTGGGAAAATTAATTTACGTGTTTAAATTTATACTAAAATTTTTATTAAAAGGAGAATTACCAATATGAGTATTTCAGAGGGTGAGGGGAGAAACTCTATTAAAGCTTTTCTAATTACCTTAATTATTTTATTTTTTACAGTTAAAACTAATGTTTTTGCTAACTCTTTATATCAAAGATGGGGAAGTGAAAAACTTATTTTTGTAAATATGCCTTGTATGGCTAATGTTTATGTGGAGGCTTATGAATTATCTCTAAATAACAAGGTTATAGGATATATAGGAAATCCTGATACAGTTGAAACTGTTTTAAATAAAATAAAACAAACATACATAGATAAGGCTTCTGAAAAGGGAGTTTTAGTTAAAGAAGTAAATTTTGATACAAAAATAGATTTAAAAAAGAATATGATTCAGTCTAAAGATTTAAGTTCAGTAGAGGATATAACTTCAAAAATAATGCTTGCTAATGATATTTTAGAAGAGCCATTACTAGATGTAACTATTGAAGCTGAAATTGATGAAGTGGCATCAATAGAGCCGGCAGTTGAAGTTATAAAATTAGAAGACAAGTATTTAGGAGAAAATACTATTGAAGAAGGAAAATGGGGAGAGAAAAAGGTTAAAAAGAAAGTAACCTTTGTAAATAGAAAAGAATCAGAAAGTGAAATAATATCTGAATCAGTTTTGAAAGAAGCTGAGAGTACAAAAATATATAAGGGAATAAAAAATCCAATTAACTCCAATATGGCATTTTTAGCTCATCCAACTAGAGGGGGAGTTATAACATCTGTCTTTGGAGAAAAGAGTAGAGGAGGTCATAGAGGGGTTGATATAGCTGTGCCTAGTGGAACGCCAATAGGAGCTGCTTGTGATGGTGTAGTAAGTTTTGTTGGATATGACGATATATATGGAAATATGGTTAAGATAAAGCACGATGATAATACAGAAACTCTCTACGCTCATGCTAGTTATATATTAACTGAGCTTGGAAAAGAAGTGAAAAAAGGTGAGACTATTGCCAAAGTTGGTAGTACTGGAAGAAGTACGGGGCCTCACCTACATTTAGAACTTATATATAAGGGTAATCCGATTAATCCTGTAGATTATATAAGTTAGTTTTAAATATTTTCAAGTAAAAAAGATAAATCTATGACTCCTTCTCCAACAGAATCAGAAGGTAGTTCATATTTATTATTAGAAGCTATTTTTAATAAAGAACATAAATCCTTGTAATTTAGTTCTGGCTTGGCCTCTAAAAGTAGTGCACATACTCCAGATATGTAGGCACAGGCTAAGGATGTTCCTTGAAAGACTGTGTAACTACTATCTAATTTATGAGGATATAGTTTTATTCCATTTCTTTCAGAAATATATTTTTTATCTGAGTTTAAGCACATTATATTAGCACAAGCTGCACAAAAATCTGGTTTTTTCACATTAGAATTTCCAGATGAAGAAAATTTAAAAGTTGTTGTTGGTGTCTTTGTAGAATCTATACCACCAACTGTTATACACCAAGGAGATAATGCTAAACCCTGAATAGTGTTATCTCCTTCTATGCTTCCAGAAGGGACAACAGGAATTATATTTTTACTAACTGCTAACTTAAAAAGTTCGTTAAAGTAATCTGATATTTTAATATTATGGCTAGTAAGTTCAAAAGGTAAACATAAAACTCTTATAGGATTATTCTCTTGATTTATAAGAGTTTCAATGGCGAAAAGTATATCCGAAACATAGCCCTTTCCATTAGCATCAAAGGCCTTTATACAAGATATTTTGGTGTTTTCTGCAATTCCTCTAAAAACAAGCTTTGATGAATATCCACTTCCACATATAATTCCACTTAAGGCAGTTCCATGTCCATTATCATCATAAGGATAAGAATAGTTGTTTAATAAATCTAAAAACATATCTATTTTGTTTGTAGGATTTGTTAGATCTTGATGAGGATAGACTCCACTATCAATTAATCCAATAGATACATTCTTGCCAGTAAAATTAAAAGATTTATTGGTGGCAATTCTATTAGCAGTACTTATACTAAGCCCGCAAAGTATAGCATGATCATCAAAAGAAATAAATTCTATCTCAGGATATTCAATTAATCTATTAATAGCTTTTGGTGTAAGAATAGCGCAAATCAAATTTAATGACTTAATTTCTCTTATAACAATACCTTTAAGTTTAGGTATTTTCTTTGTTATATCTTCCATAAATTTTTTGCATTTTATAAGAACTCTATAATTTGTATAATAAGAGCGATTTATATAAATTTTTAGATTGCTATCCAATTTTTGTTTTATTGAAAACATAATAAATACTCCCATATTATTTATTATTTTATAATATATGAATGGGAGTATGATTTTGACAATGTATTAACTTTTCCATTTAAAAATGATAATTCCAATTATCATTAATATGATTCCTAAATAATTGTGGGCAGCAAATCTGATTTTTTCACTATCAAAAAGGGCAAAAGCATCTATTATTCCTGCTGTTAAGAGTTGGGATATTAAGATTATTGATATACCAAAGGTTGGTCCTAAGGTTCCCACAGCAGCCATAACAGTATAGGTTATAACAACACCAATTGCTCCGCCTAGTAGATATATTTTGTTTACAGAACGAAGTTCAGAGTAATTACCGTTTCTTAGCATAAGCATAATAAGCAGTGCTAAAACAAAAGCAGAACCTTGAACTATAGTATTTGTTTCCCAAACACCTATCTTTTCTGAAACTCTTGTGTTAAAAACTCCTTGGATACTCATTGCTGCTCCAGAAATAATTGCTAAAATAATACCAAGCATAATAAATCACCTCAAGCTTAGTATTTCCACAAATAAAAAAATAACTCTCTAAATTTTAGAGAGCTATCTTACAACAATCATTTTTGAAAAAAATTTCTTCTATTTGATTTATTGAAAAACCTAAGCTTATTCCTAAACTTATAAAATCTTCAAATAATGTTTTATAGTGATCAATAGATGGAGATATTATTAAGTCATTTACATCTATAAGTAAAGTTAAAAATTGATCGCTTAAACAATAATCATTTGGTTTAACTATTAATTTCTTTAAGCAAGTATAATTTTTATTTAAGCCTATAGTAAGGATTTGTTTTAAACAATCGATATATTTTTCTAAAACTAATTGTTTTGAAACTTTAGATTTATTGCTATCGTTCCAATAAATAAAACATTTTGTTTCATCAGCTAATTCGCTTATTTTAACTTGAAGCGCTAAGTACATTCTAGTGGTAACTTTATAGTTATTTAAATTACTATCGATAACAAGTTCCTTGTTAAACTTATCTTGTTGAATAAAAAAATTATCTAACTCCATGAGTATATCCCCCTATCTTCTTAAGCAAAAAAATGCTTACTAGTTAATTTTACAGAATCTTTTCACAATTGAAAAGAAGAGAAAACGAATACAGACCTAAAAAGTTACGAAATGTTTAATTTACAATTATTTTAACCTAAGTTAATTGAATATATGTCATATAAATATTAATATAAATAGACACCATATAAATTGTTTAGTAATTTCTTAGATCGTATGATTTTACAGGGATTTCTCTTTTGTTATTTTGAAATCTCCAAAGTTCTATTTTAGAAATTTTTAATATGTTCTTTTGAGAAGATTCTCGTAAGTTAAAAACAGTAGGTTGTGTATTATTCTTTTTATGATTTTCTTTAAAGTTAGGGTTATTTATAGGTATGTATAGAGGAGAGTCAACACGCTCTCTAACATTAAAACCATGTAACTTTAGCATATCATTGAATAATCTATGAATTTTTTTAATATAACCTTTGTTTTCAATTTGTAAGTTTAGAGCTTTATTAGTGCTTTCATTAAACTCAGCACTACCAGTTAACTCTATCCTAAATTTCTTATAAGGTTTGATTAATTTAAGGACCACTTCATCTAGTTTATCTAGATTGGGGTTATCAATTGTTTCAAGAGGAATGTGTAAACTTATATGATTTCTTGGTAATTTGTATTTCCTTAATAAACCTCTTTGAAGTGATTCAAGGGATTTACAAGACTCCTCATCAAACAATGCTACTAAATAATATTTCATAACAAAACCTCTCTTGAATATTAGTTTGTTCCAAATAAATACAAACTTTGTTATAAATTATAACATATAGAATTTTTAAAAAAAATAATAAGAGAGAAATTTCAGAATAAAAAGTATTTTTAGACAATATAAATTGGGTAAATTTTAAAAGTAAACAATAAAAAAAATCTTTAAATATTAGCTTATTATGATATAATGAAAATTATGAGTAATACTTTAAATTTCACGGTTTAGCCAGTTTAAATATGGTTAATCGAAATAAAATTTTTAACTAAACAAGAATAAAAAAGAAGAAAATGGTAATTGTATACATATAAAAAATTAGCAAGGGTGAATTGTATGAATAGATTAATTATAAATGGCGGTAAAGCTTTAAAGGGATCTATAGAAATAAACGGAGCTAAAAATGCTGCCGTAGCTATATTACCGGCAGCTATACTAGCTAGCAAAGGTGAATGTATTATTGATAATGTACCAGATATAGCTGATGTACATTGCTTAGAGAGAATAATTAGATCATTAGGATGTAATGTTGAAAAATTAGATAATAACACATTAAAGATAAATGCTGAAGAAATAAAAACTGTAGAAGCTTGTGGAAATGACGTAAGAAAAATGAGAGCTTCTTATTATTTCATAGGAGCGCTTTTAGCACGTTTTAAAGAGGCTAAAGTTGAACTTCCAGGAGGTTGCCCAATAGGGGTTAGACCTATTGATCAACATATAAAAGGATTTGAAGCACTAGGAGCTAAGGTTTCAATAGAGCATGGTGCTGTAAATATAATGGCAGAAAAATTAATAGGAACAAATATATTCTTTGACGTAGTAAGTGTTGGAGCTACTATAAATCTTATGATTGCGGCAACTTTAGCAGAAGGAACTACAGTGCTAGAGAATGCAGCAAGAGAGCCACATGTAGTAGACGTAGCGAACTTTTTAAATGCTATGGGAGCTAATGTTAAAGGTGCAGGGACGGATGTCATAAGAATCAAAGGTGTTAAGGAATTAAAAGGCTGTAATTATAGTGTTGTACCTGATCAAATAGAAGCAGGGACATTTATGATAGCGGCGGCAGCTACAAGAGGAGACGTAACAATTCAAAATGTTATACCAAAGCACTTAGAGTCAATTTCAGCTAAGCTTTTAGAAATGGGAGCTAAAGTAGAAGAGGGAGACGATAGTGTTAGAGTTTATGTTGATGGAGATTTAAAAGGAGTAAATTTAAAAACTGCTCCATATCCAGGATTCCCTACAGACGTTCAACAACCAATGTGTACTCTACTATCTACAGCTAAAGGTAGAAGTATAATAGTTGAAACTATATGGGAAAATAGACATAAGCATGTAGATGAACTTAAAAAAATGGGAGCTACTATAAAAGTTGAAGGAAGATCAGCTATTATAGATGGTGTAGATAGACTTACAGGGGCTGTTGTTAAGGCTACTGATTTAAGAGCAGGAGCTGCAATGGTTATTGCAGGTTTAATTTCTGATGGAGTTACAGAGATAACAAGTATTGAACATATAGATAGGGGATACCCTCATATAGAAGAAAAATTCAGAATGCTTGGCGCTGATATAATCAGAAAATAAGAATAAAAAATGGGGGAAATATATGATTTTTTGCTCACTATATAGTGGAAGCAGTGGTAATAGCATATTAGTAGGTTCAGAAAAAACTAAAATACTAATTGATGCAGGATTATCAGGTAAGAAAATAATAGATGGCTTACAAGAAGTAGGTCAAAATCCAAATGAGATTGATGGTATTTTCATAACCCATGAGCATAGTGACCATATAAAAGGAGCAGGTATATTATCAAGAAAATTTAATATACCTATATATGCAAATGAGCTTACTTGGAAAGCCATGGAGAAATCCCTAGGAAAAATAAAAGAAGAAAATATAAAAATTATGCCTAAGAGAAGCACCATGAGTTTAAATGATTTAGATATAACATCATTTAATACTCCACATGATTCTGTGGCTTCAACAGGTTATACTATAAAGCACAAGGGAAAAAGTGCAAGTATTGCAACTGATATTGGAACATTTACAGAGGAAATATTAAGAAATATTAGAGAATCTGAAGTTATTTTATTAGAATCAAATCATGATGTACAGATGGTTAAGTTTGGACCATACCCTTATGAGTTAAAAAGAAGAGTGCTTAGTGAGGTTGGACATTTATCTAATGAAGATTGCGGAAAAGCTATCGTTGATATAATGAAGCATGATATGCATAGAAAAATAATATTAGGTCATTTAAGCAATACTAACAATGTGCCAGAATTAGCTGAACAAGCTGTTATTAATGTATTAAATGCACATAAAATTAACATAGGGAAAGATTTAGAGCTTAAGTTAGCAGATAGACATAAACCAAGTAGTTATATAAGTTTTTAAGTAAGGGGAATTTATATGAAAAAAGGGATGATTTTATTAATTCTATCATCTTTTTTGTTAGTTGGATGTGACAGCATAAAGATGGATAAGTTAGCAGCTAACAATAATGAGAGGGTAAAAACAATAGCTAATGATTTAATAGGAGATATTGATTTATCTTTATACTTTGATGGAACTAAGGATGAACAAAATCCTAAAATAGAGCAACAAGAAATACTTGTTGATGGTGATGAAATTTTAGGGCAGTATTTAATACAAGCTCTTATTCAAGGGCCATCTCAAAAGGGAAGTTTAGCTCCTATATTACCTAAGGATACTAAATTATTATCTTTTGATATAAAAGATGATATTGCAATCATAAATTTAAGCAAGGAAGCTATTGTAAATATGAGTGCATCTAAAGAACAGGCAACCTTAGAAGGTATAATAGCTACAATAACCCAAATACCAAGTATTAATAAGATTAATATACTTGTTGATAATCAAATGGTTGATTCATTAGGTGGTAATTTTGACATTAGTAAACCTTTCGGAAAAGAAGATATACCTAATTTAAAGATAAACAATTAGGGAATTTGTAAAAATGTAAACAAATAATTTCATATGTATTAAAAATATATATTTTATATGTTTATTAATTAGTAAAATATTGAAATATATTGTCTAAATTATTATAATTTTGATATAAAGTTGATTAAAAAGGAGAAGGAAGTATGAGTTTATATAAGCAATGGACAGACATGGTTGTAGAATATGTTAAGGTTAAGGGAGAAGCTGCATTCTGGAAAGAATATAGTGATGTAGAAACTAAAATATACAAAGATTTATTAGCTAATCACAAAGAAGTTAAGAAAGCTACAATTGCAGATTTAGCTAAAGAATACGGTACAACAGAAGAGTTTGTAATGGGATTCGTAGATGGAATAAACGATAGTTTAAAAACTCCATATGACTTAGAAAAAGTTGAAAGCAATACAGAATTATCATTTGATATAGACTTTGAAAATTTATACTACAATATGTTAGATGCGAAAGCAGATTACTTATTTAACTTACCTCAATGGGATGCTATATTCTCAGGAGAAAAGAGAAGAGAAATCCAATTCAGATACAGAGATTCAAAAACTGTAAGAAATGAAGAAGTTAAAGTTGGAAGAAATGAACCATGCCCATGTGGAAGTGGAAAGAAATATAAAAAGTGTTGTGGAAAATAATTAATTTTTTAAATAGGTAGACTTAGTCTACCTATTTTTTATGTGCTTTTTTAAGATTTTAATATGATATAATTTAAGTATTAATTATTTTGGGGGAGTTTATATTATGGATAAGAATGTTATGTGGTTAAGAGAATGTAGAATTAATAAAGTTATAAAGGCTTTAGAAGAAAATAATATGAATGGCTATTTAGTAAATTCAAAAGAAGAACTTATAAGTAAGATAGAAGAATTAACTAATAGTGGAGATATAGTAGCTTGCGGAGGCTCTATGTCCTTATTTGAAGCTGGAGTTATAGATCATCTTAGAAGTGGAAGATATGAATTTTTAGATAGATATAAAGAGGGGTTAAAACCTGAAGATATAAAAAAGATATACAGAGGTGCCTTTTCATCAGATGTATATTTCACAAGTACAAATGCAATTACTGAAGAAGGTGAAATATATAATGTTGATGGTAATGGAAACAGAGTAGCAGCAATGCTTTATGGACCAGATAAGGTCATAATTGTAGCAGGATATAATAAAATTGTTGAAAATTTAAGTGAGGCTATACAAAGAAATAGAAGGATTTCAGCTCCTGCTAATGCAAAAAGATTAAATAAGAAAACACCTTGTGCTAAGATAGGAAATTGCATGGATTGTAAGAGTCCAGAAAAGATATGTAGGGAGTATACTTTAATCAGAAGTCAAAGTAATTCAAATAGAATACATGTAATATTCTTAAATGAAGAATTAGGATATTAAAATTTACAAGTAAGGACATGTAAAAATGTTCTTACTTTTTTTATAAATCTGAATCTGATAAAGAATGATAATTTATAAATAATTATTATTAAATGTATTGCTTTGCAATTATTAAATTTTGAAAATTAATAAAGTCTTTTTATTAAGAAATTAATATTACTAAATTGTAAGTAGAATACAATGGTATTATAATATGAACATGGTTCAAATAAAAAGGAGATGAAAGTAATGTCAAAAGAATTAATTATAGCAATAATATTTATGAATTTAGCACTATTATTTTATAGTATAGGTGTTTGGTCTGAAAAGATTCAAAAAACTTTAAAACCATGGCACTTAGCATTTTTCTACTTAGGTCTAATTTGTGATACTACAGGAACTGGAGCTATGGAAAAAATAGCAGGTGGAATAAACTTTAGTTTCCACACAATAACAGGTGGAGCAGCATTAATATTAATGTTAGTACATGCTATCTGGGCAACTGTAGTTTTAGTAAAGAAAGATCAAAATATGATAGCTAAATTCCACAAGTTTAGTATAATTGTTTGGGTAATTTGGTTAATACCATTCTTTACAGGAGCTGCAATGCATATGCTATAAAAGTTTAAAAGACTATGTAAGAATTATATCTTGCATAGTCTTTTTTATATATAAAAATTAATATTTTAGTTTTAAAATATTATGGTATTTTAAAATGATTAAGACTATGTACTAAAAGTTAATAATTTATATTTATATATTTCATTAAATATGAATTATTAATAAGAGGTATAGGATGTTTTATAGTATTACTAAGAGCTTTACTTTATGGTAATATTATTGGTAGTTAAAACTAGGAGGGCGAAAGATGAATATAACAGTTATTTCAGTAGGGAAGCTAAAGGAAAAGTATTTAAAGCAAGCTATAGATGAGTATTCAAAAAGATTAAGTAGATATTGCAAATTAGAAATAATAGAACTTCCTGATGAGAAAACACCAGATAATGCTTCAGAAAAAGAGGAGCTACAAATAAAAGAAAAAGAAGGTAAGTTAATACTTTCAAAAATAAAGGATAATATGCATGTAATTGCTATGGATTTAAAAGGTAATGAAATAACTTCTGAGAAGTTTTCAAAGTATATAGAGAATTGTGGAGTTATGGGGAATTCAAATATTACTTTTGTAATTGGAGGAAGCCTTGGATTATCACAAGAAGTAATAAAAAGAGCTGATTATAAATTATGCTTTTCAAAAATGACATTTCCACATCAATTATTTAGAGTAATGTTATTAGAACAAGTTTATAGAGCATTTAGAATAATGAAGAATGAACCGTACCATAAATAAATGAGGTTTTGGATAGAATTGGATATATAAATGGACGATAGGTGTGCTTTAATTTTTGCAATGAAACTTACAAAAATCTAAAGTTTGAATTTTTGTTGGGTATTTTAATTTTATTTATAGATTCTTCATTTTTCACTACTTGAGAAAATTAGAATTTGTTTTTCAGAATCTGTAGCATTGAAAAAATTTTTAAAATTATATATACTATAATTATACTAAAATATAAGCATAAAAAATATAAATGTAAAGGTGTTGTAAATATGCGCAAAGAGGTAATTTTTAATTAAATTAACTGAATAAGGATTATTTTTAAAAGTATATGAAAAATCTTGAATAACTCAAGGTTTATTTGTGGTAGAATCAATTATTGATAATATTGATATTACCATGTTTATTTGTGTACTCTAAAAATAATTAGTATTATAATGAGCATGTTACATCTTTATTTGCAGGATAGGAAAACCGTGTTCTAAACACGGTATTTTTATGTCTATTTTTGCTATATATAGATATGGTATAAGATTTTAATTTGAATAGCTTAATCATAAGTTATATAATTAAAGTTCTATATTTTATGTTTATATTTAGGTTATATGATTATGAGGCTGTAAGTGAATTATGTTCATTTACAGCTTTTTTTGTTTAAGGAGATTATTTTGATGATTTATATATTTAAATATGAAGATTATGAAAAACAAACAAATTTTTTAAGAAATACTAGGATGGTGATGATTAATGGTTAATAAACTTTCAGCATATAAAACTTATTTATTATTTTCAGCTATTACAGCAATGTGTTTTTCGTTAGTAGCTACAGTTATGATAGTGTATCACATTGAAATAGTTCATTTAAATCCACTTCAGCTTATACTTGTTGGAACTACTTTGGAATTAGCATGCTTTATATTTGAAATTCCTACAGGTATAGTTGCAGATGTGTATAGTCGTAAACTATCTATTGTTATTGGGGGAGTTTTAACAGGAGTGGGATTTATTTTAGAAGGTTCTATTTCTAGTTTTGTTTTCGTACTTGTAGCACAGATTGTATGGGGATTAGGGTCTACTTTTATCAGTGGCTCGCTTGAAGCTTGGATTGCGGAAGAAGAGAAGAATAAAGATTTAGATGAAATTTATATAAAGGGAGCACAAGCAGGGCAGATAGGAGCATTTATTGGAATAGTACTAAGCACTGTAATAGCTAATTTCTCTGTAAGGCTTCCTATTATAGTTAGTGGAGTTTTATTTATAATTCTTGCATTATTTTTATGGTTATATATGCCAGAAAATAATTTTAAACCATCTGCTCCTGGGGATTTAAATACATTCAAAAAGATGGTATATACATTTAAATCTGGTCTTAAATTTGTAAAAAGTAAATCTATAATTATGATTTTACTTGCAGTAACTTTATTTTATGGATTATCAAGTGAAGGTTATGATAGACTTTCTAATGCGCATTTTTTACAAGATACTACACTTCCTAAACTTGGAAACCTTAGTTCAGTGACTTGGTTTGGAATTTTTGGAATTTTAGGAATGATATTGAGCTTCATAGTAATGCATTTTATGGCAAAGAATCTTAAGAATGAGGATAATAGGAAAAATGGAAAACTATTATTATGCATAAATATACTTTATATATCGTCTATGTTGATATTTGCTCTTACAAGAAACTTTAGTTTAATGTTAATAGCTTATTTGGCAACAAATACCTTTAGAATTATAAATGAACCTATATTCAGTGCGTGGTTAAATGGGCATATAGATGATAATTCTAGAGCTACTGTGCTTTCTATAAATGGACAAATGAATTCCTTAGGTCAAATTTTAGGTGGACCGATTATAGGAATCATAGCTACAAATATTTCAGTAAGTATTGGTATAGTATGTACTTCATTATTAGTAGCACCAGTATTAGTGTTATATATTATTTCTATGATAATGGATAAAAAAATATCATGAATATAAGGGATTAAAAATGAAGATAATTTGATTGAACAATACAAGAAGGTTCGTAAATTTTTTGTAGAAATCTTCAAAAACACTTTTAAATTACAATATTAGAATTAGGTTAATTACTGTATTAAAAGATAAATTAAATATATATTATTAACTTAGAAAAACAAACTTTTACTTGTATTTATGTATACAAGTAAAAGTTTTTTACTTTCTTAGAAGGGAGAAATTTATAATGAAAAAGGTTTATTTAAAAAATCAATTAAAAGGATATCCTATAGAAGTAATCAGTAATGTTTTAGACGTCATTAATGTATTAGGTGAAAATTATGGAGCTAATAGAGATATAGAGAAAGATTTAGGAGGATATATAGTTATAGCAGAAAATATCGTTGTTATCGAAATGTTAAAGAAAGATAAGTTACAAGGTTTAATACCAGAATATACTGATATTATTGAATGTAAGGAAGGAGTTAATTGGACTTCTTCCTTATTTTTGCTTTCAAGTGATTATGCAATTGTAGTAGTAACAACAGAAGAACTTTCTAAGTTCCTATTAGAATAAATGGAGGTTAATTTAATGTGAGTAAGAATATAAAAGAGGATAAGATAATCAAGGAAACTAAGTATTGTAAGATAATAAATCAAGGAAAAGTTGGAGATGATGAATATACATATACAATAGAAAAGATATATATCAAGGAACTAAAAAGGAATGAAATAAGATTCTGTGTATATAAATCTACTAGAAGAGGTGATGAGACTTATATTCCAAGAAGTCTTGATGTAACTGAATTAGAGTTAATGGAGTTAATAAAGAAGTCCATTAAAGAGAAAGTATTTTCAGATGAATTCATAGAAATGTTGAAGCAAGAATTAAAATAGCTACTTAATTACAAGAAAAGTAATTAGGTAGCTTTAATTATTTTTAGGAGGATTAAGATGTTTAAGAAAGAGAGCAGATATATAACAAGAGGAGCTAATGAAAAGTTAGATTTAAGATTACAACTTATACTTTGGAGTATGATTGATAAGTTGAATGAAGAGGGAAAGGAATTAGACTACTTACAAGTTTTCAAAGTAAGAAAATGTAAAGAAGGAATTGTAATTGAACATAGTCAAGAAGTTCCAGAGTATAAAGAAAAGTATGTTATAGATTTAGAAAATATAGAGGTTAATGGAAACATAAAAGTTTTCGTAATAGATGATAATGAATACTCAACTATGATGTTAGCAGAAGAATATTAGGAGGTAATAAGATGAAAGAACTAAGTAAAGAAAAGTCTTTTGAGTATAGTTCTAAGGAACTACTTGGAGTAATGAGATTTGATTTCTACGATGGAGGACTTGCTAATCAATGGAATCCTAGAGATTTAATAATTGAGTTAAATGATAAAAAGGAAATAGATTTAAAGAAGTTGCAGAAAGAATTAAACTACATTCAATTTGATTTAATAAAGAGTTTTGATACTGTAGTAAGTTTTTGTAATGGTAGAGGATATGATAATGAAACATTAGTCTATATAGATTTAGAAGTTGCTAAGTATGTAATCAAATTAGTTCCTGTAAGAGATAGTTACTCATATATTTATACATATTTAAAGGAGGTGAGATAGATGGATATTATAACGGTAATAAAAGTAGTTGGTACTATATTAACAGTTGTTGCTACTTCAATAGAAGCGGTAAATAATAAGTAATAATAGTATAGTTGTGATAAATTTTAAAGTATTTTAATAATTAATAATCTAAATAATAATAAGTTTAAATGTAGAAAAGAATAATGATTCAACAAGATAAGTTGAAAAAGCCTTGTGATGATAGAGAGAAATAGGGCAAAAAGCAACAAAAACACATCAGAAAACAGAGATTTTCTAAATTGTGAATAAATGTAGCCATTAGATTAAAAAAGCTCAAAAAAAAGCTAAATAAGTTGTTTTTAACTTGAATAATTAGATAAAAAAGTTGGAGGTCACAAGAAAAATTTTAGTAGATTTTACATTCTAGGAAATCAAGTAGGAAAAGAGCAATAAAAATTGAATGAGTAGAAACTCCTAGAGTGATTAATTCCACTTGAAAATAAGTGTAATTGAGAACATATAATATATGGTAGGTAAATAAATTTCACTTAAAAATAAAAAAATTAAAAAGATAAAACATATAAATAATGGAACTTGTAAAGAGGGAACTCGGAACTCGAAAGGAGTGACGGGGGGATAGGGGGGCTAAAGCCTTAATAAAATAAAAATATATAATCAGAATAGAGAAAAAAAGAATAAAGAATAAATATATACAATTAATAATAATTAAATCATATATATAATACCAATAAATAAAATTAAAAGAGTTAATGTTTCTATATTTCAGGAGCATTAACTCTTTTTATATTAATGATTCAGATAAGTAATATTAATACAATAAATTCAATGTCTATTTTTAGATATTGAATTTATATATATGATTTTACAATAGAAAATCACATATATAATCAACATTACAAAAAATGTAAGTGAGGTTATTATTTATATTATAAATGAAAAGGAGGAGTAAATATATGTATGAGTAAAAAGAGTGAAAATTATAGTGGTATTTATAAAGATATGGTGGAAGTATTGGGAGAGGAGATTACATTAAAGATATATGAGAATTACAGAGGTCAGCAAGTAACTTTTCCAATGAGATTATATTCTAAAAGTTACATATTAGAATACTTAAATAAAAACTATAATGGTAAAAACTTAAAAGAGTTGTCAAGAAAATTAGGATATACGTGTAATTGGCTACAACAAGTTATAAATAAAGAAATAATTAGAGAAAAAAATAAGGAAAAAGTGGAGGTATAAATTATGTATTGTAAAGAATGTGGAAATAAATTTAAGAATGAAAAAGCGGTTGTATGTGTTCATTGTGGAACAAATAAAGGACAAGGTAATAATTACTGTAGTGAATGTGGTACAGAAGTTAAGAATAAAGAAGGAGCAGAAGTATGTTTAAATTGTGGATGTAAATTAAAGAATTCAAAAATAAACATATCTAATAGTTTAAAAGGAAGTAATGGGACAGGTAAACCAATAGGAAATTCTAAAGTAGTAGCTGGTATTTCAGCAATATTGTTAGGAGCTATAGGAATTCATAATTTTTATTTAGGCTATAAAGAAAAAGGATTTATCCAAGTAGCAATATTTTTAATAGCAATAATATTCTTTGAGCCTTTAGTTTTAGTTAATAACGTATGGTCAATAGTAGATGCTGTAAATATTTTTAGAGGAAAAATGAAAACTGCAACAGGTGAGGAATTAGTCTAATTATAAATAAATTTTCACTAGATATTTATTAAATTTTTAATAGATATTTAGTGATTTTTTTTTGTAAAATATGATGTAAGGTGTTTTTTTAGGGGGAATATATCGTTGTTACCGTTATATATAATACGATAACAACGATATTTTTAAGTACAATTAGGAAAAACTAAAAAAATAAAAAAATATTTATGCAAAAAATGAAGTGATTTAAGTATAAATATGCAAATGGAAATAAAATACATAAGAGCAAAAATGGCTATAAACCAAGTGGAATCAATGGGTTGGTTGGAATTTGGTTAAGAGTAAGGAAATCTAGGCTTAAAAAGTTGATTAGGTTTTTATGCCAGGAAGTCTTGGGTTGGAATGCGATGAATGTAACTGAAAAATAGTGAATTAAAATACGTGGAAGCCTTGATATAGCAAAGGTTGAGGGTATTTACATATTAAAAAATATTGGTATAATACAGAATATAAAGTAAATAAAACAAGATAAGCTATGAATAAATATAAATAATAATTCGATTTATTTATAGGAAAAGATAGCAAATTGGTTTATACTATGTATTTTAGTAAACGTTTACAAAGGCTAGGAGGAAGAAGAATGAGTAATAACAACTTAAAATTAAGAGAAGAAGTAATGAAAGGGTTAAATGTTTTAGAAAAGATGGAAAATCCATTAGAGATTAGAATGCTTAAAACAAAAAAGGGAACTAGAAGTGGATACTACATTGATAAGAACAAGCTTTTAAGTGATATTCAGAAATACGATGGTGTAGATAATATTTTTTTCACACTTAATGTTTTTTCATATGATTTAATGGCAAGAGCAAAGGATAAGTTGCTAGATTATGCACAACATACTACATCAGATTCAGATATTATAAGAAGAAAATTACTACTTATTGATATTGACCCATGCAGAGCATCAGGAATTTCATCAACTGATGAAGAACTTGAATATGCTAATAAAATTGCTGATGAAGTTAAGTTGTTTTTAGATGATAATGAATTTCCACAACCAGTTAAAGCGTGTAGTGGAAATGGATATCACTTATTATATAAGTTAGATTTACCTAATACTAAGGAAGTAACTGAAAATATAAAAGTTTTTTTACAAGTGCTAGATAATAAATTCAGTACAGAGAAAGCAAAAGTCGATACTACTAATTATAATCCAGCTAGAATAACCAAGCTTTATGGAACTATTGCTTGTAAAGGCGATAGCATTGAAGGAAGACCACATAGAAGGTCAAGAATTGTAGATGTACCAGAAAAATTTGAAGTAGTAGAGGAAATTTTAATAAATAAGATAGCAGAGCTTATGCCTAAAAAGGGAAATAAAACTAAAGCTAAAAAGCAAAGTAATACTAGCAAAATTCAAAGTAAAATTGACGTTAAAGAATGGCTAGATACGTATGGAATAGATATAGATAGAATAAAAGAGGAGTCAGATAGAACTTGTTATGTATTGAAAAGGTGTCCTTGGAATGAAAATCATACAGATAAATCAGCTTCAATAACTCAATTTCATGAAGGTGGAATAAGTGCTAAGTGCCATCATGATAGCTGTTCACATGAGAGTTGGAAAACTCTTAGAGAACGCTATGAAGGTAAAAAAAGTAGAAATAAAAATCTAAAAGAGGAGAAAAAAAGCCAAGCAGATATAATGATTGAAATGGCAATGAATGAAGAAGATGAGTTTTTTCATGATGAATTAAATGAAAAGTATGTAGCCATAAAGAGAGAAGGAAATCCGTTAGTACTGAAAGTTAATGGACAGGACTATAAATCTTTTTTAGTTAAGCGATTTTTCAAAGAGACTAAAAAAGCTCCATCTAAGGATTCAATTAATCAAGCAGTAAGTGTATTAGAAGCTTTAGCTCAATATGATGGAGAAGAGATTAATGTAGCTAAAAGGTGCACGGAAAGAGACGGAGCTATTTATTATGACCTAGGTGATAAGGAATGGTCATTCATAAAAATTACTAAGGAAGGTTGGAAGCTTGATAATAGTGGACAAATATTATTTACAAGACGTAAGACAATGAAACCACAGGTTTTACCAGAAGAGTATGATGACATATCTATAATTAATAAACATTATAGATTTAAGACAGATGAAGATAAAATTTTACATACTGTTAGTACTGTTACCAAATTTTTAAGTATAGGAAATCCTATAATAGTTTATCATGGCGAAAAGGGAGCATCAAAGACAACTACTATGAGAATGGATAGAAGCATAGTTGACCCATCAGCAAGAGATGTAATATCAATGCCTAAGAGTTCAACAGATTTATCATTAGTTTTACATAATAATTACTTACCATGTTTTGATAACATAGATAGTATTTCAGCAGAAAAGAGTGACATATTATGCACAGCTGCTACAGGGGGAGGGTTTAGTAGAAGAAAGCTTTATACAGATGATGAGGAGAATATATATGAATATAAAGTGCCAGTAATTCTTAATGGAATAAATGTTGTAGCAACAAGACCAGATTTATTAGATAGAAGTTTACTTTTAGGACTTGAAAGAATATCCGAAGATGAAAGAAAGGAAGAAAGTGAAGTATGGGAAGAGTTCAACAGAGATAAACCTAAAATGTTAGGAGCTATATTTAGTACTATATCAAAAGCGTTAACTATTTATCCTAGTGTAAAGTTAAAGAAGCTAGGAAGAATGGCTGACTTTACTAGATGGGGATATGCTATAGCAGAAGCTTGTGGTATTGGTGGAGAAAAGTTTTTAAAAGCCTACCTTAATAACCAACATAAAGCTAATGATGAAGCAGTTAGCTCAAATCCAATTGCAATAGCAATTATTAGATTAATGGAAAATACACATTATTTTGAAGGGTCAGCATCTAAATTACTAGAAATTCTAAACTCCATTGCAGAAGATGAAAAGATTGATATTCAATCAAAACTATGGGCAAAAGAACCTAATGTACTTAGTAGAAGATTAAATGAATTAAAATCTAATCTTCTTATGGAGGGAATAACATTTTCTACAAGCAATACTAGTTTAGGGAGGAAAATTGAAATCCGTAAAAGTCCTAAAGAACTTATTGGTGGATAATCATCAATGGAAGTATCCGATATAGCTAATTTTATACAAGCAGAATCAGAAGTAATTGTTTTTTAATTTATTAATGACATTATCGTGGTTCAATACTTCGATAATGTCGATAATTTCAAGATAAAAGGAGTTAGTAAAATGAATAATATTAATAGTTGCCAAGAAATAATAGATTTAATTTCAGAAATAATAATTAATTATATTACTAGAGAGTGTGTAAAAGAAGAGAATAATTAAAAATATAATGTAAATTAATAAGCATATATGGAGGAGAGATTAGAAATGAATAATATTAAAGTAAAATTTGAATGTGACTCAAGTGAATACATGGAGTTAAGAAATAAAAGTGTATGGGTAGCTGTTCATAATAAGTTAGTTATTATGAAAAATAAAAGAAGTAGAAGAAAAGAAGGATGGATAGAAAAGTTAATTACAGAATTGTATTGTTCAACAGGTATCTACCATGTAAGTTTAAATAGGGAAGACAAAGATAAAATAGTAATTAATTTTTTTGATTTTAACTTAATAGGTTCATATGGGTTTAGTCAAGAGGAATGTTGTAATGACATTGGTAATGTAGGAGAAATGTTAAAAAAAGTAATGAAAAAATTTAGGTTGAAAGATTATATATTCATATATAAATTTGAACCATTAGGAGTTGAGACTGAATTTTTTAATTAGCTGATTTTATATAGATTAATTAACAATGGAAAATATCGAAGTATTGAAATATCGAAATGTAATTACTACGATATTTTCCATAATAAGTTTAGGGTAGTGAAATAGAAAGTTAAGTATATATTATAAGTTTGATTAGATATTAGGAGGAGTTCTATGGGATTTAAGAAATTGGTTAATGATACAAAAATTGAAAAAAGGAGGAAAATAATTGCCATATATTGCCGGGTGAGTACCGATGAACAGGCAGAATTTGGATATAGTATAGATGAACAAAAAAGACTTTTAGAAGAATGGTGTAAAGCTAATGATTACATAATCTATAAATGTTATTCTGATAGAGGAATAAGTGGAAAAAACATAAAAGATAGACCAGCATTAAAAGAACTTTTAAGTGATGCTAAAGCAGGAAAGTTCGATATGGTTATATCTTGGAAGATAAACCGTGTAAGTAGAAAGTTAGAAGATGTTTTAAAGATTGTAAATCTATTAGAGAAAAACAATATAACATTCAAATCTTATTCAGAACCTTTTGAAACAGATACACCAGCAGGAAGAATGCAATTTCAAATGATGGCTTTAATAGGAGAGTTTGAAAGGGGGACTATTGCACAGAATGTTAAGATGGGGATGATTGCAAAGGCAAAATCTGGAAATTGGTGCGGTGGACGAGTCTTAGGATATGACTTAGTACCAAATAACTCACCAGAAGAAGAAAAAAAGGGGAAAAACAAACTAGAAATCAATGAAAAAGAAGCCGAAATAGTAAGGTTTATATTTAATGAATATAGTAAAGGAAAGGGATATAAAGCAATAACTAATAAAATGAATAAATTAGGATATAAAACTAAAAAGGGAAATAACTTTTCAGTAGGAAGTATAAGAGATATACTAACTAATCCAGTATACATAGGAGAAATAAGATATAATGTAAGACAAAATTGGAGTGAGAAAAGAAGAAGGAATATAAATCCTAATCCAATAAGAGTTAAAGGAAAACATGAAGCTATTATAGATAGAGAGCTATGGGATAAAGTTCAATTAATTTTAGAAAGTAAGAAAGGAAAGCCCTCAAGAATATATGATGGAGAATATCCATTAACAGGAATACTAAGATGTCCTAAGTGTGGAGCTGGTATGGTGATTTCTAGGACAACCAATACATTAGCAGATGGTACTAAAAAGAGAATAGCTTATTACTGTTGTGGTAATTGGAAGAATAAAGGAACTTCAGTATGTAATAGTAATACAATAAGAGTAGATAAAGCTAATGAATATGTATTTAAAAAGATTGAAGAATTAGTATCTAATGAAGCAATGATTAAAGCAGTTGTTAAAAATATTAATAAGGAAAGAAAAGATAAAGTTAAACCAGCTAAAAGGTTGTTAAGTGACATAGATAAAGAGCTAGAAAAACTAGACAAAAGAAAACGAAAAATCTTTGAAGCATATGAGGATGACATCATAACTAAAGAAGAGTTTCAAATTAGAAAGGATGAACTAAATGAGAAAATCAGAAATTTAGAAGAAGAAAAGAAGCCTTTGCTAAAAACTATTTCTGAGGAGGTAAGCGAAGAAATACCTTATGAGTTCATTAAAGATATACTTATGAATTTCAGTAAGATATTAAATAGTAGTGTAAGTAGAGAGCAACAGAAAAAGTTACTACATATGATAATATCTGAAATAACAATGAATGAATCAAGAGAAATAGACTCAATAAAACTTAATATAAATGAAAAGCTAGTTGAATATCTAGTAAAAGAAGGAGGAGTACCTATTAAAGGTATTCCTTCTTCTTTTATGTTAATAAATGTTGGAGTAAGAATATTGAATTTAGATATTGTTATATAGAGAGTGATTAACAAGGTATTATATAATACAATTGATATGATATTTTAGAATTAGTTAGTGAGAGTGAGAGGGTAGATACATGGAAATTATTCATGAAAATCATGAAAAAATAGATATAATTAAGGATTTTTGGCTAATTCACCAAAGATTAAGGGAAGATTTTTATCTTTTAAATTCTATAAAGGATATTTTTGATGGATTTATAACTTTAGATTCTAAAGAAAATTGTAATAAGAATAATGTTGCAATGGATGAGTATGTTAAAGCCATAAATACATTAAATGAAAAATATATGAGTATAGAGTATAGATTATCAAATGAAACTACTAATGAATGTTATAGTGAGGTTGCTGTAACTTTAACTTCAAATAAAGATAATATTAAGTTTAACGAAGGTTTTATAGAATTATATGAAATAATAGTAGAAAGTATAAATTTAAGTAGTGAAATTCAAGAGTTAATAGTTGATACGCTTAGGTTTATAGTAATTAAAAGAAGAGAGTTTAATGAAAACTTAATTAAATCTAGCGAATTAAATGATTTTAATTATAGTATTATGATAGATAGAGATAATGTTAAAGAATTACTAAATAGAAGTGTAGATGAAGACAAGATAATAAATTATGAATTTATTAATACAAAAAAAGATTATATGAAAGATTTTAGAAAGCTTGTTAATAAATATGGTAATATAAATTTAGGAATGACTAAAAAAATAATGATAAAAAAAGTCGATAGAACTTATATAATTGATAGGTTAAGAAAACAAGTTCAAAATCAGTATAATTATACAATTCAAATAACAGAAGCTATTTCTTCTAATATAAAAGAAAAAAATTTAGATAGATTAAATAAAAATCTATTCGTTATTAATATTGTAGCTCCTATAATAGGGTTAATTAGCATTTTACCAATAATAAGTAGTATGTACCAAAAATATGGGGTAGAAGAGCTTAGTATTTTAATTATACTTTCTATTTTAATAATAGGACTTTTGTATTGGAAAACATTTAAGAAGAAATAAAAAAAACCGCACTTAATACTGATACGGAGAACCGTACCATAAATAACGGAGGTTTTTACTAAAATAGTATATTATAAAACCCTAGATAATATTTAATACATTGTCTAGGGTTATTTATTTTTAGTATTCGTATTGATAAATTCTATTTTCCACTTCAAATTCATAAGAAGCTTTAAATATATCAGCTTTTATATCAAAAGCTTTATTTAAAAGTATATAAGCATCATTAAATTTTGAAGCATGTATTTCATCAACAACTTTATTTAAGATTGGCATTACAGGGTCAAATATTTCATCATTTTTAATTTTACGATTCTTTTTATCAATATAATTTTCAAGGCTTTCAAATGCTACTCTAATATATCTAGTAACATTATTTTCTTGATTTTTTCCCTTTAATTCTTTAGAATACATATGATTATAATTTCCTGTATGGACATCAAATCCATCAAATGAATAGTCATAGAATGAAAAGTTTAAATTCTTAGATAAAATTTTATCAATTAAGAACTCATCACATCCATTTATGTGAAGATAAGCTAAGCTTGAAAGTATAAAATGTAAATTTTTTCTCATATAATCACTTGCTATCTTAGCTTCATAATCATCATTAATCATAGATTTAAGCTTGTCCCAAAGATGTTTGGAATGCCATGAAACTACTTCATCACCTTTTTCTTCATCTGATATTAACAATTTAACATCATTTAAAGACATTCTATTGTTTTTTATTGATTGCTCTTGAATTGTCATAGGTTGAAAACGTGGTCTATGACAAAAACCTAGTGAAATTGGACCAATGTGGTCTGCACTTACACCATGCTTATTAAATTCTTTCATTAATCTATTTGCAGCTTTCCAATTACCATCAGACCAATTTTCATAAGCTCGTCTATCATCGCCATAACGTTTAAGATTTTCTCTGTGTCTACCTTTATCTGAAGTTCCTCTACAACATCTATTGTAAGAGTGAAAACCATCAGCTCTGTCTGGAGGATTTCCCATAGCTCCTGGACCAAGAAGTTTCTTTTCTTTACCGATGCTTATAATATAGTCTATATAGTTTTCTATTGTAGTTGGAATAGAGTTAGGAACTTTAAAAAACTTAGATAAAACAGAATATCCATCTGTTCCTAAATATCTTACAATTTCAGAAACAACATCGTGTATAGATGAACAATTACTAAAAGCAACAGGAATATCTACTTCCTCATTAAGCTTGTTTGCTATACGTTCATTAATATAGATATAGTCAAGACTCATAATTTTCCCGCAAATTTGACAAGGTTTTTCTTTTAAAGGATGAATTTCATAACATACTTTAGTACGCCAACCTAAATCTTTTGGTATTCCTAATTCTTTGCGTTTATCATCAAGCCATTTAATACGTTGTTGCCCAATAGCACTTTTACCAGAAACAACCCAGCGTAAACTACCATCAGAGTTCCTAGTTAAAGGAAAACCTTTATAATTAGGATGGCTTGCTATAAATTCTTGATATTCAACAAATTCTTTTGACATTTCTTTCGATTCTCTACTCATGATATCCCCCTCTTATTTTGTAGACTATAGTATAGTTTGTCTACATGTTGTAAGAATAATATAACATATATAGTAAATAATAGTCAATAGTTTGTAGACTAAAAATTAGTCTGCAAAAAAATACGTCTCTAAAAAGTTGTCTCGTAACCAAAGCTATGTTATTATAATATAAGAAAATGAGGTGTTTTATTTTGAATATAAATGAATTTGAATTTATAAAAGATATTAATAATATAGATTCTAGAGAAGAAATGTGGAATAAGATTATAGAAATTAGTTCAATTTACGAAAATAAATTAGATAAGATATATAGACGTTCACAAGGTATTTATTATACTAATATTGAATTAGCTAAATATATAATTGATGAAATGTTTAAAATATCTAATAAAAGTAAAAAAGAAATCATAGATAAAGTTTTATTAGAACCATGTGTAGGTATAGGAAGTTTTATATATGCATACTTTAAAAAGATTTTTGAGTTAGGATATTCTAAAAATGAAGTAGAATCTATATTGCAAAATGTATATATTGCAGATATAGATAAAACAGCATTAAAATTATTTAAAGCTATATTTACAAGGTTTATATTTATATATTTTGATATAGAATTATTTGATAGTTATTTTGAGGGGAGGGTTGGGAGTACCTTAGTTTTTGATATAGAGAAGGGAAGCGAGTATATACCTATTGAAGATGTATTTCCAGATGTAATGAAAAATGGAGGGTTTGATGTTATTATAACTAACCCACCATATAAAAATTTGAAAGCAGAAAAAAATAAGTACTTAAAGGATGAGGAAGTAAAAAAAATACAAGAATCTTACAAGAAATTTTCGAAATTTGTAAAGCAACAATTTAATTACGCTAATGAAGGGGTTTTGAATTTATACAAGGTGTTTATAGAAGAAATAGTTTGTAATTACTCTAAAAATGATGCAGAAATAGTTCTGTTGGTTCCCTCTACAATATTAACAGATAAAACCTGTGAAAAACTAAGAACTATGATATTAGAAAATCACTCAATAAAAACAATAAACTTAATTCCTGAAAATAATAAATATTTGGATGCTAAACAGGCTTTATGTACATTATTAATTAAAAAAGGAGAAAAGACTGATAAAATTAAAATTATAAATGAGTTAAATTTAGATAAAAAGGTAATGCATAATATTATTAATTATGAGGATATAAAAAATCCATATACAGGGAACTCTATTTTTGCAGTAAGCCAATCGGAACAAGAAATATTAAGAAAGTTAAGAGAAAATCCAGTTATTAAAGAATTAAATTTTATAAAAAATCTTAGAGGAGAACTAGATGTTACTGCCAATAAAGAATTTATATTAAGTAATGTTACGGATTATAAGTTAATTAGAGGAAGGGATATTTCATATTATAAGTTAAACTCTAAAGAAATAATGGAATTTGTTTCTGATGAATTTATTAAAAATAGTACTAAAGCAAAGTATATAAATGAAGATAGAATAGTTTGTCAACAGGTTGTAAATATTCATAAAGAAAGAAGATTAACTTTTGCACTATGTAAAAAAGGTAACGTTGTAGCTAATTCATGCAATTTTCTATATGTAGAGCAAAATGAGTTTGAAATTGATATATATATATTAATGGGATTAATGAATTCATCTTTAATGAATTGGCTATTTAAGTTAACAAGTTCAAATAATCATGTAAATAACTATGAAATAGATGCATTGCCTATACCTGTAAAATCTCCTTATTTAAAAGAAATAGGCAAGACTGTGCTAAGAATGCTTAATAAAAAAGAGGATTTCTTAATAGAGAAGATTGATAAATTAGTATATAAAGCATTTGATATAAATATTGGAGAAGGTATAGAAAATGAAGATGAGAAAATAAATATAAAAGATGAAACTAAAGCAGTAGATATAAAAAATGTATTAGATGAAAATTTTATTATAAATAATTTATATAAGGATATTAGATATATAATAAAGAATAGTAATTTTACATTAAAGGAATGTAAAGATATTTTTTATAATAAATTAACAATAGAATCATATATACATTCTTCTGGTATTAAGTTGAATAAAGATGATGTAGACATAATAAATGGAATAATAAAAAAATATTCTTATATAGCATCAAATAAAATATTGAATCATACTACCTTCAAATTGAGTGATTTAGATTTAGAAATGATTAAGAATGTACCTCAAGGCGGTAATTGGAAAAACATACCTAGAGAGGTTGTTAATAAATCTCAAAGGTTAGTTAAAATTACTAAAAGTGGAGGAAGAACAACTCTATACGGAAGAATAGATTATTCAAAGCCTTGTTATACTATAACAACTTACTTTAATAGACCTGGTAATGGTACTTATGTACATCCAGAGCAAGAAAGAGTAATTTCAGTAAGAGAAGCTGCAAGAATACAGAGTTTTAGGGATGATTATATATTCGTAGGTAATAAAAGTGAGTTATTAAAGCAAGTTGGAAATGCAGTGCCACCTATATTAGCTTATGAAATAGCAAAGAGTATTCGTAAAAAAGTACGATGTGAAACTTCAGTTGATTTATTCGTTGGAGCAGGTGGAATGAGCGTTGGCTTTAAAGAAGCGGGTATAAAGGCTATAGTTGCAAATGACTTTGAAAAAAGTGCATGTAAAACATTTAAAATAAATAATCCAGAAGTAGAAGTTGTACATGGAGATATTACTGATTTAAGTATTAAAGAAAAAATATATGAGTACACAGTAGACAAAGATGTAGATTTAGTTTGTGGTGGACCACCGTGTCAAGGCTTTTCACATGCAGGAAAAAGATTTATAGATGACCCTAGAAATCAGTTGTTCAAAGACTTTATAGAAGTAGTGGAAAAAATTAAGCCTAAAGTTGTAGTGATGGAAAATGTAGAGGGAATGTTAACATTTATGAAAGGTGAAATATATAATCAAATAATAGAATTATATAACAAGATAGGATATAAAGCTTGTGGTAAAATTATGTTAGCTTCAGAATATGGAGTTCCACAGAAAAGGAAGAGGGTTATAATTATTTGCACTAGAAAAGATTTAAATGTATTTCCAGAAGAGTTATTTCCAAATAAAACCACGGAAAAAATTGAGCTACAAATAACTGCTAAAGATGCAATTTATGATTTAGCAAGTTCGGCTTGTTCAGAAGATGCTACCTATTGTAATACAGATTTAGATAATATAAGTGAATATGCTAAAAAAATGAGAGAATATAAAGTTAAGGATAATAATATAACATTATTAGAGGTTGCTACAACTTCTGAATCAGATGGGTCATTAGATATACCAATACAGTTAAGACTTTTTTAAATTATATTATAAGTATATATTATTATATTGAGATATTTAATAAAGAGGTAGAAAAGTATGAATAAGGAAAAAGAACGACTTTTAATAACTAAATTTCTTCAATGGAATGATAAAAATGGATATTACACAGATGAAAACTGTGATTTAGAAGAACAGCAAAGAATGACTTATGAAGAGGCAGTTAAATATTTCTTTGGTGTGTTAAATGATGATTTTTACTATAACATAGTAGATAATATTTTTGAGTTAACATATGAAGAAGCAATTAATTATGCTAAAGATAATGGATTTTACAATAATACATATGAAAAGTTAATGTTATTAGTAGAGAATGAAAATCCAACAGAAGAATTTTATAGAAGTTTAATTTAACAGGCTATTACCTATATTTTAGATATGGGTAATAGTCTTTTTTACTTTAGAAAGGAGAAAATATTTAATGAAGAAAATTTATTTAAAAAAGCAATTAGAAGAGTTAAGTGATTACCCTGTAGAAGTAATTAAAAGTATTTCTGAAACAATAGATATACTTAATGAAAACTACGGAGGAAACAGAAATGTAGATAAAGATTTAGGAGGATATGTTTTAGTAGTTGAAAGCATAGAAGATGTTAAAGAGCTTAGAAATGGAATGCTGAAAGAAATACTACCAGAATATACAGATGAGATTATATGTAGTGAAGGAGTTAATTATACTTCTTCACTATTTTTACTTTCTAGCGATTTTTCAGTAGTAGTCATAGCTGATGAAGAACTTTCTAAGATACTTTTAGAATAAAGAGGTGATAGTATGCCTAAAAAAGTTGAAGAGAAAATAATAAAAAGTACTAGATATTGTAATCTTCTAAGACAAGCTAGTCTAAAAGATGAAGATTACACATACTGCATAGAAAAGATTTTTGTTAAATCTATGAAAAGAAATGAGATAAGATTTTCAGTCTATAAAGATACTGTAAGAGGTGATGATATCTATGTTCCAAGAAGTTTAGATGTAACTGAACTAGAGTTAATGGAGTTAATAAAGAAGTCAATTAAAGAGAAAGTATTTTCAGATGACTTCATAGAAATGCTAAAGCAAGAATTAAAATAGCTACTTAATTACAAGAAAAGTAATTAGGTAGCTTTATTATTTTTAGGAGGATTAAGATGTTTAAGAAAGAGAGCAGATATATAACGAGAGGAGCTAATGAAAAGTTAGATTTAAGATTACAGCTTATAATTTGGAGTATGATTGATAAATTAAATGAAGAGGGAAATGAGTTAGATTACTTACAAGTTTTTAAGATAAGAAAATGTGAAGAAGGAATTGTAATTGAACATAGTCAAGAAGTTCCAGAGTATAAAGAAAAGTATGTTATAGATTTAGAAAATATAGAGGTTAATGGAAACATAAAAGTTTTCGTTATAGATGATAATGAATACTCAACTATGATGTTAGCAGAAGAATATTAGGAGGTAATAAGATGAAAGAACTAAGTAAAGAAAAGATTTTTGAGTATAGTTCTAAAGAGCTACTAGGAGTAATGCGTTTTGATTTCTACGATGGAGGATTAGCTAATCAATGGAATCCTAGAGATTTAATAATTAAGTTAAATGATAAAAAGGAAATAGATTTAAAGAAGTTGCAGAAAGAATTAAACTACATTCAGTTTGATTTAATAAAGAGTTTTGATACTGTAGTAAGGTTCTGTAATGGTAGAGGATATGATAATGAAACATTAGTATATATAGATTTAGAGATTGCTAAGTATGTAATCAAATTAGTTCCTGTTAGAGATAGTTACTCATATATATATGCATATTTAAAGGGGGTGAAATAGATGGATATTATAACGGTAATAAAAGTAGTTGGTACTATATTAACAGTTGTTGCTACTTCAATAGAAGCAGTAAATAATAAGTGAAAATATAAGATAAGTTAAAAAAGCTATATGATGATAGAGAGAAATGGGGCAAAAAGCAACAAAAACCCATCAGAAAACAGAGATTTTTTAGATAGTGAAGGAAAGTAGCCATTAGATTAAAAAAGCTCAAAAAAGAGCTAAATAAGTTGCTTTTAAATTGAATAAGTAGATAATAGAAAAGTTTTAGGTCACTAATTTTACTTAAAAATAAAAAAATGAAAAAGATAAAACATATAAATAATGGAACTTGGAAAGAGGGAACTCGGAACTCTAAAGGAGTGACGGGGGATAGGGGGGCTAAAGCCTTAATAAAAAAAATAAATAAAAATAAAAAAATATAATCAGAATAGAGAGAAAAAGAGAATAAAAAATAAAAAATAAATAATAAATATATACAATTAATAATAATAATTAAATTATATATAATACCAATAAATAAAATTAAAAGAGTTAATGTTTCTATATTTTAGGAGCATTAACTTTTTTTATATTAAATTTAAAATTAATTTTCAGTAAGTTTTTAATGATTTTTTCAATGAATTATTCGCATGAATAATCATTTTAAAGTAGCTATTATTTTTTATGGGAGGTGAAGTTAATATATGGATATTCAAAAAGAGCATTTTAATGGAGTGTATTCTACTATTTTTGAACATATGGGTGAAAAAGTTACAAGAGAAATACATAGTGTATTTGGAGGTCAACAATTTAATTTTCCTAAGAAATTATACTCTAAAGAATATGTAATTAAATATTTACAAGAAAATTATAATGGTAAAAATGTAAGAAAATTAGCTAAAGAATTAGATTATTCAGAGAGATGGGTTCAATCAATAATAAATAGAAATAATATTAAAATTAGATAAAAATATTGGAATTAGGGAGGTAATTTGATGAATATTTTTGATGCTGGAGGATTAACAGCGTTAATTGCACTTATATTTACATTGATATTAGGAACGGGATTTTTTATTCTAATTAACAATATTTTTGAGATATGGTATTTAGGATTTGGAGCAATGGTTGGTGAGTGGCTTCTATGTTGTGCTGTAGGTGCTTTCATAGTTAATTGGATGAGTGGATTAATTGGAGGGATATTTACAGTATTATGGATTTTGATAAAACTAGCTATAGTTATCGTAGTTTTATTTCTAATAGGTTCTTTTATTTATTCTAAAATTAAAGGTGAGAAATAATTTAATAAAGGGGGGAGCTAATTATATGAATAAGAAAAATAAGTCTATAATAATAGGATTAGTTGTTCTTATACTGTTATTTATAGGAGGAATTATAGGCAAAAGAATCAATGAAGAAAATGCAGTAATAAAGAAAGCCGAAGTAGCTATTAATAATGGTGACTATGATAATGCAAAAGATATATTATATACTGTTGTTGATGGAAATAATAAAAAAATAGATAAATTATGGAATATAGTTGTTAGTTACCAAAAGGCTCAAAGTTTGGGAGTAGACTCTGGATTAAAATATCTTAATGAAATTGATAACAGTTATAAAAAATATGATAGATTAAAAGAGGATGTAGACAATCTAAAAAAAGAATTGTTAAATATTAAAAAAATAAGAAAAGAATTTTTAGTAAAAATAGAAGAGGTTAAAAGCTTAATTGAAAAAGGAGAATATGAACAAGCAGAAGAATTAAGTAAAGAAACATCAGAATGGCAATATATAGAACAAGCAGATAAAAATACTATGTATGACTTACACGTAAAAGCTAGTGAATTGTTATCTAATCAAAGAAAAGATAATTATGCTAAAGAAGAGGCTGAAGGAAAAGAAAAAGAAGCCTTAGAAAAAGAGAAACAAAATAAGTTGAAGATTGAAACAGACGAGAATAACTTTTCAAAAACAGTAGCACAAGAAATGTTAGATAAAATGAATGCTGATAATGGAAATACACGTAATTTCTATGAGCTATCATCAGATTTAAATATAGATGAAACTGGTAAAAAGTATTTTAATGTTGTAGCTAAAGATAAGGATTGGATAAAGTTTGATGATAATACAATATTAGCGAAATATAGATTGTATTCTAATGGAGAGTTAGTAGAAATACAACAATAAAAAAAAGAGGTTCACCCCTCTTTTTTTTACATAAAATATCGTTACAATCGATATTACGGTAGTGATGATATTTTCAATTAAAAAGTTTGAAGAGTTAAGATGGAATGCTATAATCACAGAGTAATTAATTAGAAATGAGGATTTATAAGATGAGTAAAATAGGACATACTGATGATGAAAAAATAGAATGTGTAAATGAATATCTAAATGGTAAGGATAAACACTATCTGGCTGGTAAGTATTCTACATCAATTAGGAGTATTGATAGATGGATATCTAAAGTTAATACTGATGAGATTGAGTTAAGAAAGAGAAGAAGATGTGATTATATTGATTTAAATATACAAGATGAAATTCTTAAAATTTTAAATACTAACCCAATAATAAATGGATTTAAAATATCTCAATGGAATGAAGCAATTACAATTAAATATATAAAAGATAAGTATAATATCAATATTAATAGGCGAATGGCAAAAAATTTAATAGAAGATTCTAAAAAGATTAATGATATAAGCTATGAAGATAGGGTATATAATGAGATAGAAGAGATGGAGAGTTTAGGTTATAACATAGTTTTATTAGATTATATAAAGATAGGTAGAATAGCTTCAAGAGAAGTAGAATGTCTAGAACTTAGAAAATATACAGAAGAGAAGTTAGATGTTAATCTTGTAGTTATAAGAGCTAATAATAATATGTATTTAGATATAATTTTATCGGAAGCAAAAGTTTTAGATAAATCTCCTAGAGTTAACATAAGAGAGCTAAGTAATAAATTTAAAAATAATGATGAGTATGAAAGGATTGTAAATATACGAAAAAAACAGAGAAAAGATATTGTTAATGATAAATATAATATTTTAGATAAAGTATTTAAGGAAGAACGTAATAAGAAAATTGTATTTACAACTAAATGGGATAAAGATATCAAAAGGATATTGGGTAGGAAGAATAATTTTAAATTCTATGTAATTGAGGATGAAGTATATAATGATTTACGACAAAATATTTATAAGGGAGAATATGGAGAAAATATAATATATTATTTTTACAATGAAAATAATACGGGAAGAATTTATAAAAATATTAAAGAGATAAGTCAAACTGTAAAAGGCAAAATAAAAAGATATGTCTTAGATAGTACTGAGGATAATTATAAACTTGAAAATGGAGTTGAATTTGCATGTGAAAAAGATAGTATTATGCAGAAAAATAGAGATAAATTAAGAAAAAAGATTAAAATTTTAAAATCATATTTTATACATAACATTTAAGACAGAGGAGTTTCTCCGCTGTCTTTTATTTTGAAATTAATTCCATTGAGATGAGAAAAGGGAACTATCACTTTATAATAATTCTTGTAGCGAGGAGCAAAAAAAGATTAGGAGGATATGTGGATGAACAAGAATTATAAAGAATTTAAACAAGAATGTACTAAAGCAATAAAGGTTTTAGGAGCTGATAAGAGAGTAGTTGAAACAAGAATTATTAAGACTAAAAAAGGAACAGTAAGTGGTTACTACGATGATAGTGAAAAGCTTCTAAGAGATATTTTTAAATATGATGGAGTTAATAATATCTTCTTTACATTAAATAAATTCTCAGAGGATTTACTTGCAAGAGGAAAAGATAGGTTAATAGAGTATGCAAGTCATACAACATCAGATTCGGAAATTACAAGAAGAGAATTCTTATTAATAGATATAGACCCTGTAAGACCAGCAGGGGTATCTTCAACAGATGAAGAACTAAAATCATCAGAAGTAGTATTAAGAGAGGTAGTAAGCTACCTAAGAAGTGAAGGATTTCCTAAACCCGTAATCGCTTGTAGTGGTAATGGATATCATGCTTTATATAAATTAGATTTACCTAATACTAAAGAAGTAACTCAACTAATTAAGGATTTTCTTTATGCTTTAGATGAAAAGTTTAGTGATGATAAAGCACAAGTAGATAAAACAACATACAATCCAGCAAGAATAACTAAGATGTATGGAACAATAGCTTGTAAAGGAGATAGTACTGAAACTAGACCTCATAGGAGGTCAAAAATAGTACAATCTCCAGATAAACTTGAAGTAGTCAAGGAAGATTTATTAAAGAAAGTAGCAGACCTGTACATTAATAAAAAGAATATTGATAAGAATGTAAAAAATGTACATATTAAATCAAAAAGTAAAGGAGATATAAAGATTGAGGAGTGGTTAACAGATAATGGATTAGATGTTTTTAAGGTTAAAGAGGAGAGTGATAGAACTGTATATGTACTTGATACATGTCCATGGAACTCTAACCATACAGATAAATCAGCTTCAATAACACAATTTAATAATGGAGCTATTAGTGCTAAATGTCATCATGATAGTTGTTCACATGAAAATTGGAGTTCTCTAAAAAAGCTTTATGAGCCTAAGTTATCGAAAAATAAATCAGAATATTCTGATAATAATAAAGGAGAATCTAAAAAAAGTTATGCAGACATAGTAATTGAACAAGCATTAAATTATGGAGATGTATTTTTTCATAATTCCATAGATGAAACTTTTGTAGCAATAGATAAAAATAAATTTTATGAAATACATAGGATTGAGGATAATAAATATCAAATGCTTTTAAGAAAGAGGTTTTATGATGAAGTTGGTAAGTCTGTTTCTAAGGACAATATTAACCAAGCAATAGGAGTTTTAGAAGCTAAAGCTTTATATGAAGGAGATGAATTAGAGGTTTACAAGAGATGTGCAGAAGTGAATGGAACTATTTATTATTACTTATGCGACAAGAATTCTACAATAATAAGAATAGATGAAGAAGGTTGGAAAGTAGATGATTCAAAGAAAATATTATTCATAAGAAAGAATAATATGAGTGAGCAAGTAATGCCTGAACCTTATGAAGATTTAATGGGAATATTAAGTAAGCATTTTAGGTTTAAGTCAGAAGAAGATAAAATACTTCATGCTGTAAGTCTTGTTACTAGATTAATACCTAATATTCCTCATCCAATTGAAGTAATACATGGAGAAAAAGGTTCTTCTAAGACAACTACTATGAAAATGAATAGAAGCTTAATAGACCCGGCACCGAGAGATATAATTTCAATACCTAAAGCAACTCAGGATTTAGCAATAACAATCTCTAATAACTATATGCCATGCTTTGATAACTTAGATTATATTTCAGCAGAAAAAAGTGATTTATTATGTATTGCTTCAACTGGTGGAGGATATAGTAAAAGGAAACTTTATAGTAACGATGATGAAATAATAGTTAATTTTAAAAGTCGTATTACCTTGAATGGTATAAATGTTATTGCTACAAGAGCTGACCTTTTAGATAGATGTATAGTTCTGACATTAGAAAGAATACCGGAATATGAAAGAAAAGAAGAAAAGGAAGTATGGGAGAATTTTAATGAAGATAAACCCAAAATAGTAGGAGCTATGTTTAACACATTGGCAAAAGCTATACCAATTTATAGAAATATAGAGTTAGAGAAGTTGGGCAGAATGGCTGATTTCACTAAATTTGGATATGCGATAGCAGAAGCTTGTGGAATTGGAGGGGAAAGGTTTTTAGAAGCTTATTTAAATAATCAAAGAAAAGCTAATCAAGAAGCAGTTGATTCCAATCCAATAGCAAGTGCATTAATTAAGTATATGAATGAAAATATAAAGTTCACAGGAACAGTAAGTACATTATTAACCGTTTTAAATCAAGTAGCAGAGAAAGAGAAAATTGATACAACATCCAAACTATGGGCTAAAGAGCCTAATGTTCTAAGTAGAAGGTTAAATGAAATTAAGTCTAATTTAGAATTAGAAGGAATTTATTATGAAATAACTCAAAGAAATCATGGAAGGGTGATTGAAGTAATTAAACAGTAATTAGATTTTTATAATATAAGACATTATCGGAGTTGATACTTCGATAATGTCGATAATTTAAAGATAAAAGGAGTTAGTAAAATGAATAATATTAATAGTTGCCAAGAAATAATAGATTTAATTTCAGAAATAATAATGAATTATATTACTAGAGAGTGTGTAAAAGAAGAAAATAATTAAAAAATATAATGTAAATTAATAAGCATATTATGGAGGAGAGATTAGAAATGAATAATATTAAAGTAAAATTTGAATGTGAACCAAGTGAATACATGGAGTTAAGAAATAAAAGTGTATGGGTAGCTATTCATAATAAGTTAGTTATTATGAAAAATAAAAGAAGTAGAAGAAAAGAAGGATGGATAGAAAAGTTAATTACAGAATTGGATT
Organism: Clostridium sp. UMB9555A; assembly: GCF_030222355.1. NCBI lineage: Bacteria > Bacillati > Bacillota > Clostridia > Eubacteriales > Clostridiaceae > Clostridium > Clostridium sp. UMB9555A. Next base: position 37,146 of record NZ_JASORQ010000004.1, read on the forward strand.
GTTCAACAGGTATCTACCATATAAGTTTAAACAGGGAAGAAAAAGATAAAATAGTAATTAATTTTTTTGATTTTAACTTAATAGGTTCATATGGGTTTAGTCAAGAGGAATGTTGTAATGACATTGGTAATGTAGGAGAAATGTTAAAAAAAGTAATGAGAAAATTTAGGTTGAAAGATTATATATTCATATATAATTTTGAACCATTAGGAGTTGAGACAGAATTTTTTAATTAGCTGATTTTATATAGATTAATTAACAATGGAAAATATCGAAGTATTGAAATATCGAAATGTAATTACTACGATATTTTCCATAATAAGTTTAGGGTAGTGAAATAGAAAGTTAAGTATATATTATAAATTTGATTAGATATTAGGAGGAGTTCTATGGGATTTAAGAAATTGGTTAATGATATAAAAATTGAAAAAAGGAGGAAAATAATTGCCATATATTGCCGGGTGAGTACTGATGAACAGGCAGAATTTGGATATAGTATAGATGAACAAAAAAGACTTTTAGAAGAATGGTGTAAAGCTAATGATTACATAATATATAAATGCTATTCTGATAGAGGAATAAGTGGAAAAAACATAAAAGATAGACCCGCATTAAAAGAACTTTTAAGTGATGCTAAAGAAGGAAAGTTCGATATGGTTATATCTTGGAAGATAAACCGTGTAAGTAGAAAGTTAGAAGATGTTTTAAAGATTGTAAATATATTAGAGAAAAACAATATAACATTCAAATCTTATTCAGAACCTTTTGAAACAGATACACCAGCAGGAAGAATGCAATTTCAAATGATGGCTTTAATAGGAGAGTTTGAAAGGGGGACTATTGCACAGAACGTTAAGATGGGGATGATTGCAAAGGCAAAATCTGGAAATTGGTGTGGTGGACGAGTCTTAGGATATGACTTAGTACCTAATAACTCACCAGAAGAAGAAAAAAAGGGAAAAAATAAACTAGAAATCAATGAAAAAGAAGCCGAAATAGTAAGATTTATATTTAATGAATATAGTAAAGGAAAGGGATATAAAGCAATAACTAATAAAATGAATAAATTAGGATATAAAACTAAGAAAGGAAATAACTTTTCAGTAGGAAGTATAAGAGATATACTAACTAATCCAGTATACATAGGAGAAATAAGATATAATGTAAGACAAAATTGGAGTGAGAAAAGAAGAAGGAATATAAATCCTAATCCAATAAGGGTTAAAGGAAAGCATGAAGCTATCATAGATAGAGAGCTATGGGATAAAGTTCAATTAATTTTAGAAAGTAAGAAAGGAAAGCCCTCAAGAATATATGATGGAGAATATCCATTAACTGGAATACTAAGATGTCCTAAGTGTGGAGCTGGTATGGTGATTTCTAGGACAACCAATACATTAGCAGATGGTACTAAAAAGAGAATAGCTTATTACTGTTGTGGTAATTGGAAGAATAAAGGAACTTCAGTATGTAATAGTAATACAATAAGAGTAGATAAAGCTAATGAATATGTGTTTAAAAAGATTGAAGAATTAGTATCTAATGAAGCAATGATTAAAGCAGTTGTTGAAAACATTAATAAGGAAAGAAAAGATAAAGTTAAACCAGCTAAAAGATTGTTAGGTGACATAGATAAAGAGCTTGAAAAACTAGATAAAAGAAAACGAAAAATCTTTGAAGCATATGAGGATGACATCTTAACTAAAGAGGAGTTTCAAACTAGAAAGGATGAACTAAATGAGAAAATCAGAATTTTAGAAGAAGAAAAGAAGCCGTTACTAAACACAATTTCTGAGGATGTAAGTGAAGAGATACCATATGAATTCATTAAAGATATACTTATGAATTTCAGTAAAATATTAAATAGTAGTGTAAGTAGAGAGCAACAGAAAAAGTTACTACATATGATAATATCTGAAATAACAATGAATGAATCAAGAGAAATAGACTCAATAAAACTTAATATAAATGATAAGCTAGTTGAATATCTAGTAAAGGAAGGAGGGGTACCTATTAAGGGTATTCCTTCTTCTTTTATGTTAAGAAATATTGGATTGAAGGTATTGGATTTAGATATTGTTATTATAGGATAAATAAAAGTAATTAGGAAATAAAAATTTAAATACTTAATTATCATTATTTAGTACTTTATTAAAAATTATAATTAAATTTGATATAATAGAAAATATAGGAATAAAATACTATGAATATGGTGGGGGTTATGGAGAAAAAAATATTTAATGTAAAAAATAAAGAATTAAATCATATGGATAAAAAAGATATAGAGAAGATAAAAGATATATTTATTAAACCAATAGCTGATATAGTTAACGTTGTAGAAGAATATAATAAGGATGTTGAACCAATTTTAAAAGTTATTATTCCAGAAGAGTTTATAGAAGAGTTGAAAATTGGAAACCTAAAATTGATGGAAAGTAAGGCAGGAGAAATATTACCTAATATAGTAGATAGCAAAAATAAAATAATAAAACAAGTTAAATTAGAAGAAATAAAAGAAGGTTTAGATGACAAAAAATTAGATAAATTAGGGGAGTATGCAACAGCACAAAAACTAGATGCTATCAAAGAACAATTAGAATGTATTATGTGTGTAGTAGAAGATATTGAAAGAGGTCAAAGAAATGATAGGTATGGTAAGGTCGATGGAGCTATAAAAACGATAAAACAGTCTTTTTACGAAGTGGATTTAGATAGAAAAAATAGATTACAGGATGGAGCTCAGATAGAAATAAATGAAGCTATAGAGGTAATAAAGAAAGAAATTAAAGATGGGTTGAACTTTTTTAAGGAATGGGAAGAAAGGAATTTTTTACAAAAGAATATTGGCAGTGTTAAGTTTTCTACATGGAATATAAGTAGAAAGTTTAATAAACTTTGTGAAGATTATCTATATTTAAAGCGTGCAAAAATATCTTTGATAGAGTTAAAATTAAGTCAAGGTATGGATAAGTATAAGATTGATTTAATGATAGGGGATTTAAATGAAATAGATATTCAGCTAAAAGAAAGAAAGATATCAAATTGGCTAGCTCCAAGATGTAATAATAATGAGTGGCAGTATAGGTTGTTGGATAAGATTAAATATAATAATGAACTAATAATAGAATATAATATAAAAGATTTTATAGAGGTAGGTGAGAATAATTATGAATAATACTTGTAAGAAAAAAGGTTGTAATAATGAAGCATTAAATGGAAGTAAGTATTGTAATTATCATCAATCAAAAAGAGAAGATACTAAAAAAATGATTATAAATGGGGCTAGTGCTTTAGCAACCTTTGTAATAGCAATAGCATTAAAAAAACCAGGAAAGAAATAGATAAAAATTTCATTTGATAATGACACAAAAAAACTAACAATAAATGAGAGTGTGAGGAATGAGTATCTATAAATGATAATTCTTCTTCTTTTTCTATTGAGAAATGTTAGTGTTATTGTATTGAGTTTAGAGGTTAGAATATAAATACTATTATTAACCTGAAAAATAAAAAAATATATTTGTATAAGTACATTTTTTAGGAGGTAATTGATAAATGATAAGACATTTAACAAGTAAATCTAATTATGAAAGTATTATAAAAGATGGAGTCATAAAACCTAGAAAAAAAAAGGATAGAGATTTTGGAGTGGTATCATTTGAAAAATTAAATGAAAATAATATTTTAGTAAATATAATTAAGGAAGAAAAGAACTTAAAAAAAGAAGAACAAGTAGTAGCTATTTTAATTGATGATGAAGAGTTAATTAAAGAAGGGTTTAATGTATATTATACAGATTCAAGTTTAATTGCTAATAGACAAGGGTCTAGATATACTACTAAGTATGAAAATATAACTAGATTTGGAGGGAATGAATTAAATGATGACTATATTAATATAGGAGAATATGTTCATGTTGAAGGAGAAATACCTATAAGGTTTATAAAGGATGTTAAGTTTTACTATTAAAAACCTCACTTAATACTGATACGGAGAACCATACCATAAATAATAATTAAATATTAGAGATATTTAGTAACTTAATAGTTACTAGGTACAAAAAAGTGCCTAATTGTTGTTTTTTTATCTTAAAGTTATTATTTACTCATAGGAAAACAATAAAAAGTTTTAATAATGAAATAGGAGTGATTAATATGAATTTTAACAATAAGGAAACAGCATTAGTGCTAGTAGATCCACAAAATGAATTTTTACATGAAATGGGAGAAGGATATAAATTAGCTAAAGAGGTAATTGAGGAAAACAATACAATAAATAATATAATATCTTTACTAAAAGCATCAAATGATGGAGGATATAAAGTATTTGTATCACCACATTATTACTATCCACATGATTATACTTGGAAGTTTGGAACAAATGGAGAGCATATGATGCATCAAATGAGAATGTTTGAAAGAAAAGGACCATCAGATGCTGTTGAAAAAGATTCAAGAGCAGATATACTTAACGAATTTAAACCATATATAGAAGATGGTAAAACAATAATAGCTAGTCCTCATAAAATATTTGGACCACAAACAAATGATTTAGTATTACAACTAAGAAAACAAAAGATAGATACAGTTATACTTGCTGGAATGAATTCTAATATATGCATTGAATCACATATGAGAGATTTAGTTGAACAAGGATTTGAAGTTTATATTGCTAAGGATGCTACTGCAGCTCCAGGTATGGAAGCTTATAAAGCGGCTGAAGTTAATTTTGGTATGTTATCAAGTGGATCATTTACAACAGAAGAAATATTAGAAAGATTAAAATAAATATATATAGTTTATAATTATTAAAAGTTCAGTTTTTATAATTAATAAAATTTCAAATACTTTTTATAAAGTTAAAATAAGCCTGTTTTTATTTAAAACAGGCTTATTATTTTCATGTAAAAATTTTTAGCTATCTACCATAGTTCCACCATTTACATGAAGAACTTGTCCTGTTACGTAGGAGGAATCATCAGATGCTAAGTAGACATATGCTGGTGCAAGTTCAAAAGGTTGACCAGCACGTTTCATTGGAACATCAGATCCAAAGTTAGCTACTTCTTCCTCTGAAAAACTTGATACTATAAGAGGAGTCCAAATAGGACCTGGAGCTACTGCATTGACTCTTATTCCATTTTTAGCAAGTGATTGTGAAAGTGATCTTGTAAATGTAACTACGGCACCTTTTGTTGATGAGTAATCTATGAGATTTTCTTTACCTTGGTAAGCAGTAACAGAGGTAGTATTTACTATTGTACTTCCTCTTTTCATGTATTTTAAAGCTTCTTGTGTAAGATAGAACATAGGGAAAATATTTATTTTAAAGGTTAATTCAAGTTGCTCTTGTGAAATACAGTTTATATTATTTTGAGGGAATTGAACCCCAGCATTATTTATTAAAACATCTATTCCACCTAAAGTTTCTACTGTAAATAAAACTAATTTTTCACAGAAGTTTTTATTAGATATATCACCAGGAACTAAGTAGCATTTTCCACCATACTTTTCTACATATTTCTTTGTGGTTTCAGCGTCATCATTTTCATAAAGATAAGAGATTACAATATTTGCTCCTTCTTTTGCCAAGGCTATAGAAACTGCTCTACCAATTCCACTATCACCACCAGTAATAAGAACTGATTTTCCTTTTAATTTTCCACTACCCTTATAATCAGGATTATCAAATATAGGACTAGGAACCATTATTGATTCTATTCCAGGTTGAACTGATTGATGTTGAGGTGGGAATTTCTTTGGTAACTTTTCAAAGTTTATACTATTATCACAATATGGATTCATTATATACTCCTTAGATATTTATAATACTAGTTATTTTATGAAGATATAATTATATTTGTGATTTTAAAAAGAGAATTTCAACTTTTTCATAATTAAAATCAAGAAATTTATTATAAAGATTATTATAATTTGAGTTCTTGCAATTTAATTTAAATTTTATTAGGAATATTATTTCATATAGTGGTCAACATATAAGTGTAAAGAAAGCTAGTAAGTTTAAAAATGAGTAGCACTTTACAATCAAATTATTAAAGGAGGTAATCTTATGGGAAATGAAAGTTATAGAAAACAAAATAGTGATGGTAGCATATTAAAGTGGATAGGAAGATTTATTTTAGTTGCCATAGTATTAGTAATAACATCATTTGTAACTCCAGGATTTTCAATACATGGACTATGGTCATTTTTATTAGCTGCTGTCGTAATATCAGTGTTAGATTATTTAGTAGAATTATTTATGGGTGTTGATGCATCACCGTTTGGAAAAGGAATAAAAGGTTTTATAATAGCTGCAATAATAATATATTTAACTCAATTCTTAGTTCCAAACATGGGAGTTTCAATTATAGGAGCATTACTAGCTGCTGTAGTTATAGGAATAATAGATGCTGTAATTCCAAATAAAATTATGTAAAACTTTTAAAATAGAGTGCTTTTAATAAAAGTGCTCTATTTTTTTATTAATATTTAAAGTATGTGATGTTATAATATTATGGATAAAAAATAGAATTAAAAGATAAGAATAAGTGAGGATTTTTTTATGAGCAAATATGCGATACTTGCAAATCCAGGTCATAATCGTATTTATTTTGATACAGCTCTTAAGATTGCAGTTTCAGAATTACAAGCAATTGCAGATGCTTATGATATGGAGATAAATGAGATTGGAGAAGGAAATTTAGGTCTTCCAGCATCAATATGCTTTAGCACTAATAGAGAGCTTAAGGAAGAAGACTTTAAAGCATTAAGTTTTTCATCAATTTATTATGCCTTATTTGAAATAGTAGAAGGAAATCTTTTAAGACCTATTAGTGTCCCAGATTTTCATACATTCCCTGAAAGTATGGTTCAAATATTAAAATATAATGGAAAGACAAATGAGCAATTTACTAGACTTATGGTAAATTTAGCTTTAAGTGCTTGTAAAACAGGAAGTAAAAAGATAACTTTATTAGATCCTATGTGTGGTAAAGGTACAACTTTATATGAAGGATTCATAAGAGGGTTTGATGTTAAAGGAATAGAGATAAATGAGCAATGGGCTCAAGAGATTCAAACTTATGTTGTTAGATTTTTAAAAGAAGGAAAGTTTAAGCATAAAGTTGAAAAATCTAAGGTATCAGATTCTAAAAAGAAGAAGATCGCTAATGTGTTTAATTTAACTGCTGCAGCAGAGAAGAATGCTTTTAATTCAGGAGATGTTCAATTATTGCAGTTATTTAATTCAGATACTAGAAAAGCAGATCTTCTTATTAAGAAAAAATCTTGTGATATTATAATATCTGATTTACCTTATGGGGTTCAGCATGGAAGTAAGAATGATAGAAATTCCCTTATGGAAAGAAGTCCACTAGGGCTTTTAAAAGAAGCAATTCCAGCATGGCATAATGCATTAAAAACTAAAGGAAGTTTAGTACTTTCATACAATGAATTTACTATGAAATATGATGAGGTAGCTATTGTTTTAGAGGAAAATGGATTTAAAGTTCTTGATGAAACACCTTATCATAATTATTTACATAGAGTAGATCAATCAATAAACAGAAATTTAATAGTAGCTGTAAAGGCTTAAAAATAGAGGATTACTAATTAAGTAATCCTCTATTTTTTACAAATTCAACTTAATTTTTTTATAGTTTTTTTATATTGCTAATAGTATAATTTAAGGTAATAATTTGTAATATAAATAAGTTGGTTTAGGGGGAAAAATGAGGAAAAAGCTAATAATTACAGCTGTAATAGGTTTAATATTAATTGGAGGAACAACTACAGGAATAGTTTTAAATAATAACTATTTTAAGGAAAAACAAGAGAGTGTTGCTGAAAATGAAGAGCATATTAGTAGTGAAAAAGATCAAAATAATAAAGAGGAAAAAGAAGAAAATAATACAGGCGATTTAGAAGGAAGCAAAGAAAATAATGAAAAAGATAGTTCTAATAAAGAAGATAGTAATAAAGAGCCAGAAGAACAAGAACTAAATGATAAATATACAATATTCTATAAAGCTCGTGATGCTTATAATAGAGAAGATTTTGATGAAGCCATAAGATTATATGAAACCATAACAGATAAAGATGTTTTAGCCAAGGTTGAATATGAGAAAGATAGATTTTACTTTGCGAAAAAAATAAATGATGAGATAAATGAAGGACAAAAACTTTATGATTCAGGTAGATACTTTGAAGCAAAAGTATTTATGAGCAAGTTAATTAGAGGAAATTATATGTTACATAATCAAGAAGCTAGAGCTAATAAAATATATGAAGAAGCTAGTTCAAAAGTTACAAAGGAAGAAGTGGAAAAGGTAAATGGAGACTTTACTTTTGAGAAGGCTGTTGAACTTGTAAAAAAAGAAATAGGAGATAATCCTAATAATACATATGAAAATTTTCAAGAATATACAGATATAAATGGGGCAAAGGTTTATCAAGTAATTGTTAAAAAGAATGGGGATAGTAATAACTCAGAACTTTTTGTAGTTAGCTCAGATGGAAGTGTTTTATCAGGATCTTAAAATAAGAATAAAAACTTTAAAATTTAGCAAATTATAATATATTCTATTATTAGTCAATATTTTAAAAGATTATAGCAATTTATCTTTAAAAAGCTTAAAATTTGTCATTATTATTAGACTATGATATTATATAAGCCTATAAGTAAATCCCTATATGTATAAATAAATATTTATACTAAGGAGAATTTAGTTAATGAACGGAGGATATGTATAATGGATAAATTACCAAATTGCCCTAAATGTAATTCAGAATACACTTATGAAGATGGAAGTCTTTTAGTTTGCCCAGAATGTGCTTATGAGTGGACTCCAGGAAGCGAAAATGCAGATGAGGATGTATTAGTAGTTAAAGACTCAAACGGAAATATACTTCAAGATGGAGATACTGTAACTATAATAAAAGACCTTAAAGTAAAAGGTGCTTCATCAGCTTTAAAAAAGGGTACAAAAGTTAAGAACATACGTCTAGTTGAAGGAGATCACAACATAGATTGTAAAATAGATGGATTTGGAGCTATGAGCTTAAAATCAGAATTCGTTAAAAAAATTTAATTAAACACCAAAAAGGAGCATATTAGTATGTTCCTTTTTATTTTGAAATTTAACTAATATAATTAGGTTTAATCCTATTTAAGCTTAAACAATTAATATTTAAGAAAAGGAATCAATTAATTAAATTGATATATAATAAGAACATAATGATTTAATAAATTAATTAATACAATGTAATTTGAAAACGATAAATTAAGAAAAATCTATAAAATGCTATTAAAAAGGTTTATTTGTAAACTAATTTTTGATACTATAGTAATTAAGAGTTTTTAAGTCTTTTTAAATTTATAATTTTAAGATAGGACATAGGGGGATGTGTTTATTTTAGCTTTATTAAATGGAGGTGTTTAAATGAAGTGGAGTAACATTTTAAAAGTGTTTAAGAGAGATATGAAAGCAATAATAAAAAATCCGATAGCACTTTTAATAATAGGTGGAATATGCTTTATACCATCACTTTACGCATGGGTAAATATAGCGGCATGTTGGGATCCTTATGAAAATACTAGCAGCGTTCCCATTGCTGTAGTAAATAATGATAAAGGGGCTTCATTCAATGGGAAAGAAATGAACATAGGTAATGAAGTTATTGATGAATTAAAGAATAATCATGCCATTGGGTGGAAATTTGTTGATACGAAACAAGCAGATAGGGGATTAATAGATGGTACCTATTATGCAATGATAGAAATTCCAGAAGATTTTTCTGAAGATTTAACTAGTGTTTTATCTGAAAATCCTACAAAGCCTGAAATAATATATAAGGTTAACACAAAAGCTAACCCTGTTGCAGGTAAAATAACAGGAGTTGCGCAAAGTACTCTTGTAAATCAAATAACATCAAATTTTATAACTACTGTCAATGAAACAGCATTTTCTTCATTAAATGATTTAGGATATGATGTAGACAAAAATAAAGATAATATTATTAAGTTAAAAAATTCTATAATAGCTATAGATAAAAATATGAGTTCTATTAAAAATATGCTTAACAATATAAATAGTAACTCATCAAATTTAAGCACATATTTAAAAGAAGTTCAAAGTACCATGCCATCGATAACAAGTGGTTTAAATAATATATCTCAGAATGCTGAGAATACTGGTAGTTTAATAAATACTTCTAAAGAATCTTTAAATAGTACCTTTGATAATATAAGGTTAAACTTAAGTGAATCACAAACATCATTAGATAAGGTACAAAGTAATTTAGATGAATTATCTTCAATAGCTAGTGATGCAAGCTCTGCTAAGATTAACGCACTAATAAGTAAATCTATTAATGAAATAGATAAAGTTGATAATAGTGTTACAGCTGTAATTAACTTTTTAGATGCTATTAATAAAAAAATCGCTAATGAAAAGATATCTAATATGATAACTTCATTAAAAAATATTCAAAATTCCTTAGCAGAAGAGAAAACTAAGCTTAATGATTTACAAAGCAAAGTTAATAGTGGTCAAAATGTAGATAAAGGACTTCTTAGTTCAATAAGTGATTTAACTAAGAAAATAGATGGGCAAGTAGATAATTCTTTAAATAGATTTGATAATGATACAAGACCGGCTTTAAATACAATTGCTGATGGACTTGTTACTGCTACTAAAGGTGCATCAGACTTATTAGGAAAAGCAAATGGTTTAGTTGATCAAATAAATAATTTATTAAGTACAGCTAATCAAGGATCTCAGCTTGCAAATTCAACATCAGAAAAATTAAAAAATAGTTTAGAAGAATTTTCAGGTGTTATAAGTGAATTAAGTTCAAAACTACAAGATGTTAGTGATGATGATCTTGGAAAAATAGTTGGAATACTACAAAGTAATCCAGAATTTATGGGAGATTTTATTGCAAATCCATTTAATATAGAAGTAGATGCAATATACAAAGTAGCCAACTATGGATCAGGAATGGCGCCAATATATTCAGTATTAGCATTATGGGTTGGTTCATTAATATTAATATCATTATTAAAAACTGAATCAGCTGAATTTGAAGGTAGTGAGAATATAAATTTAAGAGAAAGACATTTTGGAAAGATGTTAACTTTCGTAAGTTTAGGAATACTACAAGGGTTCATAGTAGCCTTTGGGGATAAGTTCCTTTTAGGAGTTCAAACAGTAAATACAGCATTATTAATTTTTGTATCAATGTTTGCTTCAGCTGTGTTCACTATAATTGTATTTACGCTTATGTCTGTCTTTGGAAACCTAGGTAAAGCCTTAGCTATTATACTTATGGTTTTACAATTAGCAGGTAGTGGTGGATCATATCCTATACAAGTAGATCCATTATTCTTTAGAATAATTCAACCAACTTTCCCATTTACTTATGCCATATCAGGGTATAGGGAAGCTATAGCAGGACCTTTAGTAAGCACTGTGATTTTAGATTTTGCTATTTTAACCATAATGGGATTGGTATTTATACTTCTAGGATATTTATTAAAAGGACCTTTAAATCCTAGGGTTAGAAAATTTGAAGACATGTTTGAAGAATCTGGAATAGCAGAATAGGCTGTATTTTAAGAGGTGAATTATGAAGAAAATTTTTAAAGTCTTTCGAAGAGATTTAAGAAATATAAGGAAAAATCCAGCGGCTTTAGCAATAGTCATTGGTTTATGTATAATACCATCTCTTTATGCTTGGATTAACATTAAGGCATGTTGGGACCCTTATGTTAATACAGGAAATTTACCAGTTGCCGTTGTCAATAATGACAAGGGCGCTGAGGTAAATGGTAAAGAGATAAATGTAGGTAAGGAAGTAATTGATGAACTTAAAAAGAATGATGCTATAGGATGGCAGTTTGTAGATACATGGCAAGGAAATTATGGATTAAATGAAGGTAAGTATTATGCAATGATTGAAATACCTTCAGATTTCTCAGAAGGATTAACAAGTTTAACTACAGGAAGTCCTCAAAAGCCGGATATAATTTATAAAGTAAATGAAAAATCTAATGCTATAGCAAACAAAATAACAAATGTTGCAAAAAATAAAGTTACAGATGAAATAAAATCTAACTTTGTTGATACTGTAAATAAAGAAGCTTTTGATATTTTAAATCAATTAGGTGGAAAGTTAGAAACTAATAAACCAGAAATATTAAAGGTGAGAGATACATTACAAAGTGCTAATAGTAGTTTAAAGGAAATCCAAGATTTTGTTCAAAAAGCTAATGGAGATTCAAAAAATTTAAGTAGTTATCTTTCTAGTGTAAGAAATGATTTACCAAAGGTAACAGATCAAATAAATAATTTACAAACTACTGTTGAAGCAAGTAAAAGTTTAATAAATTCAACACAACAAACAGTTAATGCTGTATCAAATAGTTTTAGCAGTGATGTTGTAACAATGCAATCAACAAACCAGGAATTACAAAGTTTACTTTCAAAGCTTAAAGAATTAAATAATTCTATGGATACAACTAAGATGGGTGAAACTGTAGATAAGTTAATAAAATTAACAGATTCATTAAATAAGATTATAGATAATAATGTTAAAGCTTTAGAAAAAATAAATTCAGTAATACCAAATAATAAAATAGGCAATTTAATAAATAAGTTAAATACTGCAAAAGATTTAGTATCTAAAGAAAGAGAACAATTAGCTTCTTTAAAAACAGCATTATCAAACAATGAAAGTAAGGAAAATATAGCTAATGCTATAGAGTCTGTTTCTACAATAAGTACTGAAACAAGCTCAGCTTTAATAAATGTTTCAAATACTTTTTATAATGATGGTGCACCAGCTTTAAATACTATTGGAAATTCATTAAAAGGTGGATTAGATACAGCAAACTCAGTATTAGAAACAACAAAGGTAGTTGTTCCACAGTTAAATGCTTTAACTACATTTGGTATAGCTAGTAGTGACGTGGCTAGTCAGCAAGCTGATCAAGTAACAAGTAAACTTACTGAGTTCCAAGATGCAATTAGTCAATTAATAGAAAAAACTTCAGGATTAACTGAAGAGAATTTAAATAACCTAATAGATTTAATGAGTAAGAATCCAGAAGAAATAGCATCATTTATATCATCTCCTATAACAGTAAAAGAGGAACAAGTTTATGATGCAGGAATATTTGGAGTAGGACTTACACCATTTTATACAACTTTAGCAATTTGGGTTGGTTCATTATTACTTACATCATTATTAACAGCAGAGTGTGAGGATTTTGAAGATGGAACAAAATTAAATCTTCTTCAAAAGCACTTTGGTAAAATGTTATTATTCTTGACTATATCATTAATTCAAACAGTAATAGTAGTTTTAGGGGATATATATATATTAGGCGTAAACCCTGCAAATATGCCATTGATGTTTGGATTTGCAATAGTTAGTTCTATTGTATTTACAGTAATGATATTTACCTTAGTATCACTATTTGGAAACATAGGTAAAGCAATAGCCATTGTTATAATGGTATTCCAAGTAGCAGGTGCTGGAGGAATTTATCCAATACAAACAAATCCAAAAATATTTGAGGTTCTACAACCTTTATGGCCATTTACTTATTCTATAGATGGATTTAGAGAAGCTATAGCTGGGCCAATATGGGATTCTGTATCTAAGGATATGAAAGCCTTAGGAATATTCTTATTAATATTCCTATTACTATGTATTCTTAAAAAGCCATTCCATAGAATTACTGAGTTTGTAGAGCATAAATTTAGAGAATCAGGATTATAAAATAAGAAAAGAGTAAAGACTAAGTCTTTACTCTTTTTGTTTTATAGGAGCTTCTTAAAATTATAATTAATAGAAATATGTGGTAAAATATAATGGGGAAATATTTCTTGTTAATGTGGGGTGTTTTATGGGAAGAAAAGAGAAAAACTTATATAAAGCAGTTGATATAAAGCATAAGGAGATTATTGATGTTAGAGAGATAGGATATTATGCTACACCTCCATTTGTTGCAAGATATATAGGAAAAAGAATTATAGATATAAATAGTAAGGGGGAAACTTTATTTGATCCATGTTGTGGAAAAGAGGAACTAACTGATTACTTTAGTGATTTAGGAGTTAAAACCATAGGGATGGATTTAATAAAATATAAAAACAATTATAGATGTGAGTTCAAGAAAGGCAATTTTATAAATTATTATTGCTCTCAAAAAAATAAAAAAACATGGGACTATGATTATTATATTGCAAATCCACCATATAATTGTCATGAAGTTAATTTTATAAAGGATAATAAGGAGATGCTTAGAAAATATTTCAATGAGGTTGGATTGCATAATATGTACAGCATGTTCATGTTTGCCATAATAGATAAAGCAAAAAATGGAGCTGTTATTGGATTAATTACTAATGATTCATTTTTTACAGCGAAAAATCATAAGAGGCTTAGGGATAAAATTATTAGGGAGTGTTCTATACATGAAATAACCATGTGTCCTAGAGGCCTTTTTCATAATCAAGGAGCAGATGTTAGGACAAGCATACTTATTTTAAGAAAGGGAAAAGAGTATCAAGAAAAGATAGTTGTAAATAATAGACCAAAGTCCATAGAAGAATTTAAAGAGTTATTAAATAGGATAAAAGATAATGATAAGGAAAAACTTTATAATATGCAAGAGATTGTATTACAAAATAAAAAGGATAATTTAGAGTTTTTAATAGAATGTCCTGAGGATATAAGAATTTTATTTAATAATATTAGACTTGGAGAAAAGTTTAAATGTGTAACAGGCATATCAACAGGTAATGATAAAGAGTTTTTATCTAAGGAAAAAAGCAATGAATTTACTATTCCTTTTTACAAAAATCCAGGAAAAGATAAGTTTTATACAGATAGAGTAATTTACCTACATAAAGATTTTTTGGAAATAGAAAAGATTAATAAAAATTTTAATGTTAGAAATAAAAATGCCCTTTATAAAAGTGGTATAACATGTTCATCTATGGGGGTTTCCTTTAATGCATGTATATTGCCTAAAAACTCCACCTTTGGAGTTAACCCTAATATAATATGTGAATCAGAACAGGTTTGGTGGTTACTAGCTTATTTAAATTCATCCCTAGTAACTTACCTTGTTAGGGGAGCATTAATAAGAAGCAACATGATAACTTCAGGATATGTATCTAGAATCCCACTTTTAAGATTTACTAAAGATGAAAAAGCTAGACTTTCTCATTTAGCTAAAAGGGCTTATAAGTTAAGAAAACAAAATTCTAGTATAGAAACTGAGTTATGCCATATAGACAATATTGTTAATCATGTTGCTAAAATTTCAAATGAGTCTAAAAATCTAATTTTTAATTTTAAAAAGTACTTAGTTGAAGTTACTTAGTTTAATCTAACTTTATGTGACAGTACCCATTAGGATTCTTTTTAAGATATTTTTGATGATATTCTTCAGCTTTATAATAGTTTTCTAAGGGTTTAACCTCTGTCACTATTTTCTTTGAATAAGACTTTTGAAGTTCTTCTTTACTATGTAAAATCTCTTGTAAATCTGAAGGATCTACATAGTAAATGCCAGTTCTATATTGGCTACCAACATCATTGCCTTGTTTATTTAATGATGTTGGATCTATTATTGTCCAAAACTTAGCTAATAATTCTTTAAGAAATATTATGTTTTCATCATAATTTACAAGACAGACTTCAGCAAAGTAAGTATTTTTAGTGCATATATCTTCATAAGTAGGATTTTCAGTACGCCCATTAGCATATCCAACTTCAGTGCTTATTACACCATTGATTCTAGAAAGAAATTCTTCTACACCCCAAAAACAACCACCTGCTAATACAATTTTTTTCATAATGAACCCTCCTTATAAATTTTAGCTTTCCTATTTATAAAATAATTATGATTATTTAGCCTCAACTTTTTTTATTATCTTTGCTGGATTTCCACCTACCACTACATTATCAGGCACATCCTTAGTTACAACTGCTCCGGAGGCTACCACGACATTATTTCCTATAGTTACACCTGGGTTTATTGTAGCATGTCCTCCAATCCAAACATTATTACCTATAGTTACAGGTTTACCAAATTCATAGTTTAGCCTTTCAATAGGATCAATTGGATGAGTAGCAGTATAAATATGAACCCCAGGAGCGAAAAAACAGTTTTCTCCTATGGTAATTTTACAAACATCAAGCATTACACAATCAAAATTTGCGTAAAAGTTATTACCAACTGATATGTTATAACCATAATCACATTTGAAGTTAGGTTCCATATAGATGCTTTCACCTGTTGAGCCTAAAAGTTCTTTTAATATATTACTTCTTTCTTTAAAAGTCTTATCAGCTTCCTCTTCATTATCAGGTAAGTTTAAGTTATTGAATTTTTGAAATAAAATTCTAGCTCTAATTCTACCTTTAGTTAATTCTGGATCAGCAGGGTTATAAGGCAGACCTGCTAACATTTTTTCTTTTTCTGTCATAGCCATAAAAAATCCTCCAATATTTATTCTCACACTTATTTTATCAGTAACATATATATATTTCATCAGATTAGTTATAGAAATAGTTAAAATTTCATATAATGAATAGCTAATATTTATATTTTTGAGGTGTTAAGTTATGTTTGATCCTAAAATGTTAAGCGTTGAATTTAGAAATGGAATTACAGATGAAAGACCAATAGAGGGAAGAAAGTACACATTAACTCATAATGATGATACTGGAGAGTTATTTCTTACAGTAGCTTTAGCATATGCTTATGACAAAATAAATTCATCAGCAAGAGATGAAGTATTTGGAGTTTGGAAAAGAGTAAACAATAGATTTATCTTAAAAATATACTTATATGTTGATGGAAATCAAGGAAGAGAAGAAGCAATAAAGAGAGACAGCATATTTAAAAAAGAGTTACCTTTAGCCCTAGCTGCCATAGCATATGGAGATAGAAAGTTTTTAGATAACAATGATGATTTGTTAAGCAGCAATATAATAGTTAGATTTATATCTGCTTACGAAGAGCTTAATAAGATTGAAAATTATGGAACACTTAAGGATTATAGTAATAATCGTATGGAAAATGTACAAAATAATAATAACAATATTTACATGGAAGAGAGTATTTTAAATGATAATGACCCTTTAGTAAATAACTTCATAACAACTTTATTAAATCCATATATTAAAGCTGAAGTAACAAAGTTATATAACAATGATATGTATTATTGTTTAAAAGATGTGGAAGTATTAGAGGTATTTAAGGCTAAGCAAGATAATGAATGTGAATTTAACTATAAGATTTATGTTGGAGTTAAGGTAGGAACTATGCAACCTGCATATAATAACCTTATAATTGAGTTTTTAGTAACTCCAAATGCGGTAAGCACTTTAAGTGTAAAAAATCCAAGATAAATAAAAAAGAGATTGTTTTAAACAATCTCTTTTACTTTTTAGAACAATAAGTGTGCTATAAGTGCTATAACTGGTAGAGTAACTAATGTTCTCATTAAGAATATCATAAATAATTCTTTTAAGTTTAGTGGTATTTTTGATCCTAAAATAACACTTCCAACTTCTGATAAGTATATAAGTTGAGTTACTGATACACAAGCAACTACAAATTTAGTCATATCACTAAGAATAGTTTTTGATGCTATAACTGATGGAAGGAACATATCTGCAAATCCAACTATAACAGTTTGAGAAGCAGCAGAAGCTTCAGGAATTCCTAAAATCTTAAATAAAGGAATGAAAGGAACGCCAAGCCATTGGAATACAGGAGTATATTCAGCTATCATAAGAGCTAATGTACCCATTGCCATAACTACAGGTAAAACTCCTATCCACATTTCAAGTACGTTTTTAATTCCATCAGCGAAGAATTTTTTTAAGCTACTTTCATTTTGGGCTTTTTCAACTGCCTTAAAAACTCCAAAAGTGAAAGGAGTAAATCCTTCAGGAACATCTTCTACATTTTTAGGTTCTGCATTGTTGAAATAAGAATCAGGTTTTTTGCTAAGAGGCCAAACTCTTGGAAGAATTATAGCGGCAACTATTCCAGCAAAAGTAACAGTTAAATAGAATGGAATAAACATATTCTCTAATCCAACCTGTGATAAAACAACAAAGCTAAAAGTTATTGAAACAACTGAGAACATTGTACTAACTATACAAGCTTCTCTCTCAGTATAAAATCCTTCTTCATATTGTTTTGAAGTAAGTAATACCCCAATAGTTCCATCACCTAGCCAAGAAGTCATACAGTCTATTGATGAACGTCCAGGTAGTTTAAATAATGGTCTCATTATCTTAGTTAGTAAGGCACCACAGAATTCTAATAAACCAAAGTTTAAAAGAAGTGGTAAGAATAATCCTGCAAAGAAGAATACTACTATAAGTGTTGGCAGTAGATCATTTAATATGAATGCCCCAGTTAAATCAGATTTTATTATTTCAGGTCCAAATCCAGTAAATGCTGATAGTATAAATAATCCACCTAAGATTCTTCCGATTGTCCAAATCCAATTAACATTTAATAATGAATTTAAAAAGTTATTTTCTATTATAAATTTTGGCTTAAATGCTTTAGTTATTATTGTTAATGAAGCAGCTATTACAACAACTATCATTGATAAAGTAGGTAAATAATCACCTATTAAATCCTTAAGTCTAGTTGTGAAAAAGGCTACTGGTATTGTTATATTTCCACCATCATTTATAGGAACCATAAATAAAATTACTCCTAATAAAGATGGAATTATAAACTTTAATAAATCAGACGATTTATATTTAGTTTTCAATTTTAGTCCCCCTTTTTAATAAACAAATCAATTAGTACAAAGCCTATTATACACAATAAAATGTATAAAATCAATGAAAAATTGCATAAAAATAATGAATAATGTATAAATATTCAATAAATTAAGTTTTATATACATAATTTTATAAAGTGAAATAAATTTATTAAATAGGTAACTTTAGTTACCGAGTTAATTAAAAACCATGTGTATAATCGTAGATGTAAGGTGACCGAGAGAGTTGCTAATAAAAAAGAATCTTAAAAGAATTTTACATATAAAAATAAAGAGCATGGAGGAATTTAAAATGAGTATGTTTTGTTTTCAATGTCAAGAAACAGCAGGATGCAAAGGCTGTACTGTAAGAGGAGTTTGTGGAAAAACTGAAGATGTAGCAAAAATACAAGACCTTTTAATTTTTGTTACTAAAGGATTAGCTACAGTAGCTAATGAAGGAAGAAAAGTAGGAATAATAGACAAAAAAGTAAACAGAATGATAATAGATAACTTATTTATTACTATTACTAATGCAAACTTTGACTTTAAAGCAATAGAAAAAAGAGTTAAAGATACTTTAGTAGCAAGAGAAGAACTAAAAGAAAGAGTACAAGCTAAGGGTGGAAATCCAATTGGATCAGATTTTAAAGGATGCGCAACTTGGACAGCTACAACTAGTGAGGAAATGATGGAAAAAGCTTCACAAGTAGGAGTTTTAGCTACAGAAAATGAGGATATAAGAAGCTTAAGAGAGCTTATTATGTATGGATTAAAAGGATTAGCAGCATACATGGAGCATGCTATGAATTTAGGACATGATAAAGAAGAAGTTCATGCATTTATGGCAGAAACTTTAGTTAAAATATTAGATGATTCATTAAGTGCAGATGAATTAACAGCTTTAGCATTAGAAACAGGAAAGTTCGGTGTTGATGGAATGGCATTATTAGATGAAGCTAATACTTCAACTTATGGTCATCCAGAAATAACAAAAGTTAATATAGGAGTTAGAAATAACCCAGGAATATTAATATCAGGACACGATTTAAAAGACTTAGAAATGTTATTAGAGCAAACAGAAGGAACTGGGGTAGATGTTTATACTCATGGTGAAATGTTACCAGGACACTACTATCCAAAATTCAAGAAATATACTCACTTTGCAGGAAACTATGGTAATGCATGGTGGTTACAAAATAAAGAATTTGCATCATTTAATGGACCAATATTAATGACAACAAACTGTATAACACCAGTTCAAGATTCATATAGAGGAAGAATATTTACAACAGGTGCTGTAGGATATGAAGGATGTACTCATATAACAGCTGATGAAAATGGACACAAAGATTTTTCACAAATAATAGAGTTAGCTAAGACTTGCCAAGCTCCAACAGAAATTGAAACAGGGGAGATCGTAGGTGGATTTGCTCATAATCAAGTACTTGCTTTAGCTGACCAAGTAGTTGATGCTGTTAAATCAGGTGCAATAAGAAGATTCTTCGTAATGGCTGGATGTGACGGAAGAGCTAAATCAAGAGATTACTATAGAGAATTTGCTGAAAAATTACCAAAGGACACTGTTATATTAACAGCTGGATGTGCTAAATATAAATATAATAAATTACCACTTGGAGATATTAATGGAATTCCAAGAGTTTTAGATGCAGGACAATGTAATGATTCATACTCATTAGTTGTAATAGCTTTAAAACTTGCTGAAGTATTTGGAACAGATAGTGTAAATGAATTACCAATAAGCTACAACATAGCATGGTATGAACAAAAAGCTGTAATAGTACTATTATCATTATTACACTTAGGAGTTAAAAACATTCACTTAGGACCAACATTACCAGCATTCTTATCACCAAACGTAGCTAAAGTTTTAGTTGAAAACTTTGGAATTGGTGGAATTACAAATGTAGAAGATGATATGAAAATGTTCTTAGGAGAATAATTCGATTTATAATTAAAAAATTATATTTAATACAATTTTAACTAACCATAACAATTAAAAAACCTAACATATTAATATGTTAGGTTTTTTTAATTTTCATTATTATTTCGGGACTGAAAATAAGCAAAGCTAGCAGCGTAAATATCTATGTTAGATCCTACAGCAATAAAGAAATCAGCTAAAATACTAAGTTGATCAACATTATATTTAAGAGAATAATCTTTTGCTATTATTACGCCAAGAATATTAAGCTGGTCAGGAGATAAATCAAAAAGTTCCATGGAATTAGCTCCTAAATTAATATATATATAACCAGTATATAAAAAAACTCTCTTATTGATATCAATAAGAGAGTTTAATTTATAGTTTAAAGCTATATTTGTGTAGCATGAAGTACAAAATATACTAAAAAGATTGCTGATATAACGTACATAGGGATAGACACATCTTTATACTTCTTTGTTGCTAACTTACAAATAGGATAAGCTATAAATCCAAAAGCAATACCATCAACTATACTAAATGTTAAAGGTATTATAGTTAAAGTAAGAAACGCTGGGAATGATTCAGTAAAGTCTTCAAAGTTTATTGAAACTATATTTTGAATCATTAATCCTCCGATTATTATTAAGACTGGAGCTATTGCTGAGTTTGGAATAAGTGATATAACTGGTATAAAGAAGATTGATATTAAAAATAAAAATCCTGCAAATATAGAAGTTAATCCTGTTTTACCACCAGCTGCTATTCCAGCACTACCTTCTACAGTTGAAACTGAAGGACTAGTACCACAAATACCACAAATTATAGTAGTAAAGGCAACAGCGTTAAGGGCTCTTTGTCTTTTACTTGGTTGTTTTAGCATACCATCAATTTGTCCATGAAGTAAACCAATGTTTTCAAATACTAGGACTAAAGTTAGAGAGAATGTTGCAATCCAAAATGAAATTGAAGCTATTCCACTAAAGTTAGCTGATAAGAAAACTTGTTTATATTCACTGAAATTAGGTAATGAGAATTGAAAACTTGATAAATCAACAATTCCAAATAACATTGATATAACTGTTCCAGATAAAATTCCTATTAAGAATGAACCAGGTACATCTTTTATAAATAAAACTAGCATTAGTATCATAGTGATAAAGAATACTATAACTTCCTTAGATGAAATATCACCTAATTTAACAAGCGTTGAAGCATCTCCTACTATTAATCCAGCTTTTTGTAATCCTAAGAAAGTAATAAAAATACCAATTCCAACTGTTATTGCTTCTTTTAATGAAGTTGGTATTGAGCTAGTTAACATATCTGCTAAAGGTGTAACCGCTACCACAATAAACAAAATACCAGCTACTATAACAGCTGCTAAGGCTTGTTGGAATGTAAGTCCCATAGTATTTACTATGGTGTAAGTAAATAGTGCATTAATACCCATACCAGGCATTATAATAAGAGGAGCATTACTCAAAAGTGCAACGAGTACACATCCAATTAATGATGCCAATACTGTAGCGATTATAAGTGGTTCCATAGGCATACCACCATCACTAAGTATGCTAGCATTTACTACAATTATATAAACTGCAGCAAAAAATGAGGTAAGACCAGCAAGTAATTCTGTTCTTATATTTGTTTCATGTTCTTTAAGTTTAAAAAAGTTTTTCATCCTTTCTCCTTTTCAAAAATATCTCCCTCACCCTCCCACATCAAGCGATGCAAATGTTATTATATCACATGTTAAACGTTTAATAAAGGCTTTTTAAATAAAGGTTTACAGAAAAAACTTGACATATTAGAAGAAAACATAATAAATGTTTTATTAAGGATTTATTTTAAGAGAGGAATTTTTATGAAAAAAACAGTTTTAATAACAGGGGCTACTAGTGGAATTGGATATGAATTTTCAAAAATATTTATGGAAAACAATTATGATGTAATATTAGTAGGAAGAAATTTAGAAAAGTTAATGGAATTAGAAGGTTTTTCAAAGAAAAAAAGTGTAAGGGCTTACATATATAAATTTGATTTAAGTTTAAGTGAAAACATAGATATATTATATAAAAAAATTAAAACTGAAGTAGGAAAAGTAGATATATTAATAAATAATGCTGGTATAGGATTTAATGGAGAATTTAATGAAATAGATTGGCAAAAACAATTAGATATAATAAATGTAAATATTATAAGTTTAACAAAATTAACTAAGCTTATTTTAAAAGATATGATAGATCAAAAGGAAGGGAAGATTTTAAATGTTGCTTCTACTGGAGCATATCAACCAGGTCCATTAATTTCAGTTTATTACGCTAGTAAAGCATATGTTTTATCATTTTCTGAGGCATTAAGAGAAGAAGTTAAGGGTAAAGGAATTAATGTGATTACTCTTTGTCCAGGCGCTACTAAGACGAACTTTTCTAAGAGAGCTGGAAAGGGAGATTTAGATGTGGCAATGAGTGCAAAAGAAGTAGCAGAGTATGGTTATAAAGCTTTAATTAAGAATAAGGCAATATGTATTCCTGGATTTATGAATAAGGTATTAGTATTTTTATCTAAATTGTCTCCCACAACTTTAAATGCAAAGATAGTAAAGAAAATACAAAATAAAGCTATAAGTAAAAAATAATTGAGAATAATAAGCTTATGAATAATTAAATTTAAAATAGAGTTTTTAAGGAGGAAATTATTTATGAGCAATGAAAAATTATTCCCAACAACATTTCCAGTTCAAAATCAAAGTATTCATCCTGGAGTAGAGGATGAAATGAATCCACTACCAATATATGATTTACCACAGTATATAAATGATGGAAAAAGACTTAAGAATAAGGTAGCAATAATAACTGGTGGAGACAGTGGAATAGGAAGGGCTGTAGCCTTAGCTTATGCAAGAGAAGGGGCTAAAGTTTGTATAATATATCTATCAGATGAAGAGGATAAGGATGCTAATAAGACTAAGGAACTTATAGAAAGTACTGGTTCTGAGGCTTTAGTTATAAAAGGAGATATTTCTAATATTGATTTCTGCACTTCAAGTGTAAAGAAGGTCATTGAAAAGTGGGGAAAACTTGATATATTAGTTAACAATGCGGCAGTTCAACATGATTCTAAAACTTTAGATGATATTGGACCAGAGCAAATAGAAAATACTTTTAAAATAAATGTTTTTGGAACTTTCTATATGACAAAGGCAGCAGTTAAATACATGGAATGCGGAAGCTCAATAATAAATACTACTTCTATTACTGCTTATAGAGGAAATGAGATACTTTTTGATTATTCATGTACTAAGGGTGCCTTAACAACAATGACAAGAACATTAGCAACAATGTTAGTTAAGAATGGAATTAGGGTTAATGCTGTGGCACCAGGACCTATATGGACACCTCTTATACCATCTTCCATGAATAAAAAGAAAGTTTCTGAATTTGGAGTTAATTCACCTATGGGAAGAGCAGGTCAACCAGTAGAGCTAGCTGGAGCTTATGTTTTCTTAGCGTGCAATGAAGCTTCTTATATATCAGGTATAACAATACACGTAAATGGTGGAGAAATTATAAATGGGTAGTTTCATGATTTAACGTATTAGAATATAATATACTTATGATTTAATGGAAAATAATTTTTATAAATAAAAAGGGGGAAACCTACAAATGAGAAAAGCTTTAAAGGATAGTAAAAGAATAGTTGTTAAGGTTGGAACTTCTACATTAACTTATGAAAATGGAAGTGTAAACTTAATGAGAATAGAAAAACTATCTAGGGTAATTTCAGATATATGTAATATGGGAAAAGAAGTTGTTCTTGTTTCATCAGGAGCAATTGGAGTTGGAGTTGGAAAACTTAGACTTGAGAAAAAACCAGAGACTATAAGAGAAAAGCAAGCTGTAGCTGCTGTTGGACAATGTGCTTTAATGCATATATATAATAAATTTTTTGGAGAATATAGCCATGTTGTGGCACAGGTTCTTTTAACTAGAGATGTACTAGAAAATGAAAGAATGAAAAATAACGTATGTAATACATTCGATACTTTATTAGAAAAAGGAATTATACCTATAGTCAATGAGAATGATGCTATATCAATAGATGAGATACAAAACATATTAAATTTTGGAGATAATGATAATCTTTCAGCTATAGTTTCTACTTTAGTAAATGCAGATACTTTAATAATATTATCTGATATAGATGGTTTCTATGATTCAGATCCAAGAACTAATGAGGATAGTAAGATGCTTAAAGAAGTTTATGAAATAACTCCTGAAATAGAAGAATGTGCAGGGGGAGCTGGAAGTAATAGAGGAACAGGCGGAATGGTAACTAAGCTTTCAGCAGCTAAGGTAGCAACAAGTAATGGAATAGATATGATTTTAGCTAATGGAGAAAATCCAGAGATATTAATTGACATATTAAATGGTGAAGATATAGGAACTATGTTTGTAGCTAAGAAGGGGGAATAAAAATGAATAATGAACTTATTATAAAAGGTAAAAAAGCAAAAGAAGCTTCTTACACACTTTCATTTGCATCTACTAATGAAAAAAATAATGGGTTATTAAAAATAAGTGAATCCTTAATAAAAAGATGTAATGAGATATTAGAAGAAAATAAAAAGGATCTTGAAAAAGCTATTGAAAAGGGAACATCCAATGCAATGCTTGATAGATTAAAATTAGATGAGGAAAGAGTAAAATCTATAGCAAATGCCGTAGCAGACGTTGTTAAATTAGATGATCCAATAGGAGAAGTTACATCTATGTTTAAGAGACCTAATGGTCTTAGAATAGGTGTACAAAGAGTACCCTTAGGAGTAGTTGGAATAATATATGAAGCAAGACCTAATGTAACTGCTGATGCTGCTGCCTTATGTTTAAAAACAGGAAACGCTGTTATTTTAAGAGGAGGCAGTGAGGCTATAAATTCTAACTTAAAAATAGTTGAAATTATTAGTGATTCCTTAAAGGAAGCAGGGCTTCCAGAGGGATCAGTTCAAATACTAGAGGATACTTCAAGAGAAACTGCTACAGATTTCATGAGATTAAATGATTATTTAGATGTTTTAATTCCAAGAGGTGGAGCAGGGCTTATAAAAGCTGTAGTAAATAATGCTACAGTTCCAGTAATAGAGACTGGAGTTGGAAATTGTCATATATACATAGATGATGAAGCTGATATAAATATGGGTATAGATATAATAGTAAATGCTAAAACATCAAGACCTGCTGTATGTAATGCTGCTGAAAAGTTATTAGTTAATGAGAAAATAGCAGAGGAATTCTTACCAGTAGCAATAAAGGCTTTAAAAGAAAAAGGCGTTGAAATAAGAGGTTGTGAAAAAACTAAGGCAATTGTGAATGATATAAACTTAGCAACTGAAGAGGATTGGGGAAAAGAATATTTAGACTATATCCTTGGAGTTAAGATTGTTAAAGATTTAGATGAGGCTATCTCTCATATAAATAAATATGGAACAAAACATTCAGAATCAATAGTGACTAAAAATTATTTTAATTCAGAGAAATTCCTTCAAAGAGTTGATGCAGCTGCTGTATATGTAAATGCTTCAACAAGATTTACTGATGGTGGAGAATTTGGATTTGGTGCTGAAATTGGAATAAGTACACAAAAGTTACATGCTAGAGGACCAATGGGACTTAAGGAATTAACAACAAATAAGTATATAATTTATGGAAATGGTCAAGTTAGATAAATTATATAATCTTATAAAATTAAATTTCATATATTAAAGAAATATTTTAGGTATTTAATGGTAAGAGATTTTAATTTATGAAAAAGGAAGTATGGGAAAATGAAAGAAATAATTATGGATTTAATAATTCATAGTGGAGAAGCTAGAAGTTATGCTATGGAAGCTATTCAGCTTGCTAAAGCAGGAGATGTAGAAGGGGCTAGAAGCTTAATAGAAAAAGCATCAATACAATTAGGTAAAGCTCATAAATCACAAACAGCTTTGATTCAAGATGAGGCTAGTGATAATAAAATAGAAATATCTATGCTATTAATTCATGCACAGGATCAATTAATGACTACTATGACATTAAAAGATTTAGCAAATGAGATAATAGATTTATATGAAAAATTAAATCAAAAAAATTTTTAGTAATAGTATAAATTTTATATTTTATTATGTAAAATCAAATAAAAAAGATATTATATAAGAAAAAGCACTTAAACTATTGTTATGGTGCTTTTTATTTTTGTTATTAAGAATTTTATGATAATTAGATGTTTTTTAGATTTAATATTTAATTTATTAGCAGTAAAATGATATATTTTTTAATATTAAATTTAAAAAATTTATAAAACTGAGAAGTTATTGTATAGAATTCTAATTAGTAAGTAAAGATAAAATTGTAGATCCAATAGTTTTATAAAAAAGAATTATGGAAGAGGTGTTTTATGAGATTAGAAAGGGATTTTTATAATAGAGATACATTAACTGTAGCTAAAGAACTTTTAGGTAAAGTTTTAGTTAGAAAGATTAATGGAGTTACTTTAAAAGGAAAGATTGTTGAGACGGAAGCTTATATAGGAGCTATAGATAAAGCTTCTCATGCTTACGGTGGTAAGAGAACTAATAGAACGGAAACTCTTTATGCAGATCCAGGAACTGTATATGTTTATATAATTTATGGGATGTATCATTGCTTAAATTTAATAAGTGAAGAAAAAGATGTAGCAGGAGGAGTACTCATAAGAGGAATTGAGCCTTTAGAGGGAATAGAAGAAATGAGTAAATTAAGATACAAGAAGAGTTATGAAGAGTTATCAAACTATGAAAAGAAAAATTTTTCTAATGGTCCATCAAAATTATGTATGGCTTTAGGAATAGATAAGGGGGAGAATGGCATAAATACTATTAGTAGCGAAGAGATTTATGTTGAAGATGACTCCTTAATTAAAAAGGATTTTTCTATTGTTGAAGCAAAGAGAATAGGCATAGATTATGCTGAGGAAGCTAGGGATTTTTTATGGAGATTCTATATTAAGGATAATAAATTTGTCTCTAAAAAATAATAAATAGCATTTTCTTTAAATCTTAATATATATCTGCGCTACAATAGTTATTTTGTGGGGGAGTTTTTTATGGCTATAAAGGATGCTAACAAGCAATATATAAGGTTTGACACTGCTGTTCAAGTTCTTAAATATGAGGTTTTAAAAAGGATAGCAGAGAAAGAATTTGATGGCACTTTAGACAAAGAAAAGCTTAATATAGCAAAAGAAATTGTAGATGATTTAAAACCTAATGTAAGATGTTGCATATATAAGGAAAGAGCTATAGTTGAAGAAAGAATGAAACTAGCTTTAGGTGGACATGAAAATAGAGAAAATATGATTGAAGTAATAGATATAGCCTGTGATGAATGTCCTGTTAATAGATTTATAGTTACTGATGCATGTAGAGGATGCCTAGCTAAGAAATGTAGAGATAGCTGTAATTTTGGAGCTATAAGTTTTGATAATAGAAAATGCAAAATTGATTATGAAAAGTGTAAGGAATGTGGAAAGTGTAAAGAAGTTTGTCCTTATAATGCAATAGCTGAGGTTAAAAGACCTTGTATGAGAGCTTGTATTCCAAAAGCATTATCTTATGATGTTGATAGTAAAAAAGCTGTCATAGATGATTCAAAATGTATTCAATGTGGAGCCTGTGTAGTTGATTGTCCTTTTGGAGCTATAATGGACAAATCTTATTTAGTAGATGTTATAAGATTACTTAAAGATGAGAAGAAAGTTTATGCTATTGTGGCACCAGCTATATCATCTCAATTTAATCATAGTAAGATTGGTAAGGTGATTACTGCTATAAAAAAATTAGGCTTTGAAGATGTATTTGAAGCAGCTTTAGGGGCAGATTTGGTGGCTGTTCATGAATGTAAGGAATTTAAAGAAAAAGGTGGATTAGATTTCATGACAACAAGTTGTTGCCCTGCCTTTGTTTCTTATATAGAAAAAAATTATCCAGAACTTAAGGAATGTATATCTAATACTGTATCTCCTATGGTAGCTATGGCAAGATTAATAAAATCTCAAAATAAAGATGTTAAAACTGTATTTATAGGACCTTGTATTGCAAAGAAGACTGAATCTAAGAGAAGTGAAGTTAGTGGAGATGTTGATTATGTATTAACCTTTGAGGAACTTTTAGCTTTACTTGATTCTAGGAATATTAAAATAGATGAATGTGAAGAAAGTGATACTAAGCATGGTTCATTTTATGGAAGACTTTTTGCTAGAAGTGGAGGAGTTACTGAATCAGTTAAACATCTTATAGATAGCGAAGGGATAAAAGTAGATTTTAGACCTATACTTGGAGATGGTATTAAGGATTGTGACATAAAACTTAGATTAGCAAAACTAAAAAGAGCACAGGGAAACTTTTTAGAAGGAATGGCTTGTAAAGGAGGATGTATAAATGGGCCAGGATCATTAAATCATGACATTAAAAATAGCAAAGAAGTTGATAAATATGGTGAATTATCTTCTTCTGAGAAGATAAAAGACACTTTAGCTGATATTAAATTTGACGATTTAAACCTATCTAAAAATGAGTAATATAAAAATAATTCTGACTTAAAATATAAAAGATTAAAAAATATAGTATGGAAGTTTAGTTATATAAAATTAGAACCATACTAAAAAATAAAATTAAGCCTTTAACTAATTAACTGTAAAAATGTTCTTATAGTGGAAAGAACATTTATCTAACTAAAGTTAATTAGTAAAGGCTTTTAATTTAGAAAAATAATAAATTTAATATATTTTATAAGGGATAAAAGTTTGAAATAAATAATATTTTATTTATTAATAACAAATAAAGGAATCAATTCTTCTTAAATCAACTCCGAAGTAAACCCATCTAAAGCCAGCCCAACGCCATCCAGAAACTGATCTTCTATCAACTCTAGTTAAGTAAGCCCAATAGCTTCTGCCATTAGTTTGCCAAATATAAGTGAATCTATATAGACAAAATCTTATAGAGCCAGAACTAACATTTTTTGCATTTGGATTTCCACTTCCTTGACCAAAATTTTGAACACCTGCATCTTTTTTTGATGGTATATAAGATGGAGGTGGTCCCATTGGTGAAGGTGATTGAGGACTTTGCCAATTAGTTGGTGTAGGAAGCATATTAGCCATATATCCAACAGGTGCGCTATGCATTAAGTCATGTCCCATATCCTTTATTGCATAAGGTAGGTCTTGTATAACAGCAGGTACATTTGCAATATTATCAGGAATATTTTTAATAACTGGTGGTATTACTGAGAATTTAGAATCTGAATCAGAATTTCTATAATTCATAGGATAGTCATCATTAAATGTATCTTCATTACCAGTGTAGTATCTTTCAAAGGAGTTCTCTGTATCCTCAGGTAAGACTTCAAACTCACCAACTTCATCTACTTCTTCATCTTCATTGAAAAATCTAACAAAATCATTTGGATAAATTATTTCCATAAGTATCTCCTATAAAATTTTTATTCAGTATTAAACTATGCTTTTTATTATCTAAAGGTGAATTTTATAAGGGCTTTAATAAAATTTAATAATCATAAAAATTGTAGAGAATTGACGAAATAATTATAGAATTTCAATGAATTCCATTGACAAAATGCTCTATATGTATAATAATTATAATTGCTTCAATAGGACAATGAAGTAGGTATAGGTTTGAAATTAAGTTAAGGTGCTAGGTGTTTTACATCTAGCACCTTAACTTTTTGTGGGAAAAATAAATTTTGCTGTTAAAACTTGCTAAATTTATAAAATGGACTTGACTATATAAATTTAATAAACTAAAATTGATAATAAGAATTTATCAATAAGATAAAAATACACTTTAAATTGGTCCCGTGAGGCCAGAAAGAGGTATAATTATGTTAAATAGAATTTTTTGTTGTACAAAAAAACAGATGAAATTAAAAAATGAAATAGCTTTGTATTTTAATACAATTCCATATAAAAGAGAAAAAGAGGTATTAGAGTGATTGATTTTTTACGCAATCGCTCTAGTACCTCTTTCTTTTAATTAAATAACATTTAGAATGATGGCAATGGAATTAAGACCTTTTAAAGTGTGTTTTTTAAATATGATTTTAAATAGGAGGTCTAGAAATGAAAGCAAAGCTTATATTAGAAAATGGCGTAGTATTTGAAGGTAAAGCCTTTGGATATTTAAAGGAGTGTGTTGGAGAGGTAGTTTTCAACACAGGAATGACAGGATATCAGGAGGTTTTAACTGACCCTTCTTATTATGGACAAATAGTAACTATGACTTATCCCTTAATAGGTAACTATGGAATTAACTTAGAGGATTTAGAATCTAAGGAACCTAAAGTAAGAGGATTCATAGTGAGAGAAAAATGTCAGTATCCAAACAATTTTAGATGTGAATTAGAGCTTGAAACTTACTTAGCTCAAAATAAAATTTTAGGCTTAGATGGTATAGACACAAGAGCCTTAACAAAAATATTAAGAAATAATGGAACAATGAAGGGAATTATAGTTTTAGATAATTCAAACTTAGAAGATGTTAAAGATAAGTTAGAAGCTTTCTCAAATAGAGATGCAGTTTCAATAGTTTCAACTAATGAAAAATATGAGATCTCAGGAGAAGGAAAGAATGTAGCTATAATCGACTTTGGAATAAAGCAAAACATTATTAGAAACTTTGTAAAAAGAGGATGTAATGTTACAGTATTCCCTTATGACTTTAAGGCAGAAGAAGTTTTAGACATAAATCCAGACTTAGTATTTTTATCAAATGGACCTGGAGACCCAGAGGATATGGGAGAAGCAGTAAATGAGATAAAGAAAATAGTTGGGAAGAAACCAATAGTAGGAATTTGTTTAGGACATCAATTATTAGCTTTAACCTTAGGTGGAGAAACTAAGAAGCTTAAGTTTGGTCATAGAGGATGTAACCATCCAGTTAAAGATTTAATAAATAACAGAGTTCATATAACATCACAAAATCATGGATACTATGTTGCTACTTTACCAGAAAATATGGAAATAACTCATGTAAGTATGAATGATGGAACAGTTGAGGGAATGAAACATAAAGAATTACCAATATTCTCAGTTCAATTTCACCCAGAAGCATGTCCAGGACCAAAGGATAGCGAATACATTTTTGATGAGTTTATGAAGTATGCACTATAAGGAGGAAGTAAGATGCCATTAAATAAAGATATAAAAAAAGTTTTAGTAATAGGTTCAGGTCCAATAATAATAGGACAAGCAGCGGAGTTTGATTACTCAGGTACTCAAGCTTGTCAAGCTCTTAAAGAAGAAGGGATTGAAGTTGTACTTGTAAACTCAAACCCAGCTACAATAATGACTGATAAGGAAATAGCAGATAAGGTTTATCTTGAGCCTTTAACAGTTGAATTCGTAGAAAAAGTAATAGATAAAGAAAGACCAGATTCCCTTTTAGCAGGAATGGGTGGACAAACAGGGTTAAACCTTGCTGTTGAGCTTTATGAAAAGGGAATTTTAGATAAATATAATGTAAAAGTAATAGGTACTTCCATAGAATCTATTAAAGAAGGGGAAGATAGAGAACTATTCAGAGATATGATGAATAGAATCAATCAACCTGTTATTCAAAGTGAAATAATAACTGATTTAGATTCTGGTATTGCCTTTGCTAGAAAGATTGGATATCCAGTAATAGTTAGACCAGCATATACTCTTGGAGGAACTGGTGGAGGAATAGCTAATAATGAAGAAGAATTAATAGAAACATTAACATCAGGATTACAATTAAGTACAATTGGACAGGTTCTTTTAGAGAAGAGTGTTAAGGGATGGAAAGAAATCGAGTATGAAGTAATGAGAGATTCCTTTGGTAATTGCATAACAGTTTGTAACATGGAAAACATTGACCCTGTAGGAATACACACTGGGGATTCAATAGTTGTAGCTCCTAGCCAAACATTATCAGATAAAGAGTATCAAATGCTTAGAAGTGCATCAATAGATATAATAAATGCTGTAGGAATTGAAGGAGGATGTAATGTTCAGTTTGCTTTAAATCCACATTCCTTTGAATATGCAGTAATAGAAATCAATCCAAGGGTTTCAAGATCTTCAGCTTTAGCTTCAAAGGCAACTGGCTATCCAATAGCAAAGGTGGCAGCTAAAATAGCTTTAGGATATGGATTAGATGAAATAAAAAATGCAGTAACAGGAATGACATATGCTTGCTTTGAGCCTTCATTAGACTATGTAGTTGTAAAAATTCCTAAATGGCCTTTTGATAAATTCCAAGGAGCTGATAGAGCTTTAGGAACTAAGATGATGGCTACTGGGGAAATAATGGCCATAGGAAGTAATTTTGAGGCAGCATTTTTAAAGGGTATAAGATCATTAGAAATAGGTAAGTATTCATTAGAACATAAAAAGTTTAAAGATCTTTCAATGTATGAGTTAAGAGAAAGGGTAGTTTCTCCAGATGATGAGAGAATATTTGCTTTAGCTGAAATGCTAAGAAGAGGATACAGAATAGATATGGTTTCAAAAATAACTGGAATAGATATATTCTTCTTAGAAAAATTCAGATGGTTAGTTGAAGAAGAACAAAAGCTTAAGCAAAGCACAATAGATAATTTAAATAGAGAGTGGTTATTAAAATTAAAGAGAAGAGGTTTCTCAGATAAGGCAATAGCTGATATGCTAAAGGTTTCACCAGATGAAATCTACAGATTAAGAGATATATGGCATATAAAGCCTGCTTATAAAATGGTTGATACTTGTGGTGGAGAGTTTGAAGCTTTATCACCGTACTATTATTCAACATATGAACAATATGACGAAGTAGTCGTTTCTGATAATAAGAAAGTTGTAGTTATAGGGTCAGGCCCTATAAGAATAGGTCAAGGAATAGAGTTTGACTATGCTTCAGTTCACTGTGTAATGGCACTTAGAAAGCAAGGAATTGAAACAATAGTTATAAATAATAACCCAGAGACAGTAAGTACAGACTTCAGTATTTCAGATAAGCTTTACTTTGAGCCATTAACTGAAGAGGATGTTTTAAACATAATAGATAAAGAAAATCCAGATGGAGTTATACTTCAATTTGGAGGTCAAACAGCTATTAAGCTTGCTAAGTTCTTAAAAGAAAAGAATATTCCAACCTTAGGAACTACTTCAGATCAAATAGACCTAGCTGAGGATAGAGAACAGTTTGATGATTTATTAGAAAGACTTAATATAGCTAGACCAAAGGGAAAAGGAGTTTGGAGCTTAGAAGAAGGCTTAGAGGAAGCAAGAAGATTAGGTTTCCCAATCTTAGTTAGACCTTCCTTCGTTTTAGGTGGTCAAGGTATGGAAATAACTCATGATGAAGAAGAGTTAACATACTATTTAACAAATGCCTTTGAGAAAGATTCCAAGAATCCAATACTTATAGACAAATACTTAATGGGTAGGGAAATAGAAGTTGATGCCATATCTGATGGTGAAGATGTTCTAGTTCCAGGAATTATGGAGCATTTAGAAAGAGCAGGAGTTCACTCAGGAGATAGTATTACTATGTACCCAGCTCAAAATATTTCAGATAAGATAAAGGAAGATGTTCTAGATTACACTAAGAAATTAGCCTTAAGCATAGGAATAAAGGGAATGATAAATATTCAGTTTATTGAATTTGAAGGAAAGCTTTATGTAATAGAGGTTAATCCAAGAGCTTCAAGAACAGTGCCGTATATATCAAAGGTAAGTGGAGTTCCAATAGTAGATATAGCTACTAGAATAATGCTTGGAGAAAAATTAAAAGATTTAGGATATGGAACAGGAGTTTATAAGGAGCCTGATTTAGTATCAGTTAAGGTCCCGGTATTCTCAACTCAAAAACTTCCTAATGTTGAAGTAAGTTTAGGACCAGAAATGAGATCCACAGGAGAAGTTTTAGGAGTAGGAAGAAATGTTTTTGAAGCATTATACAAAGGCTTTGTTGGGGCTTCAATGTACACTGGAGATAAGGGAAAAACAATCTTAGCTACTATTAAGAAACACGATAAAAAAGAATTTATGGAACTTGCTAAGGATTTAGATAAATTAGGATATAATTTCATAGCAACAACAGGAACAGCTAAGGAATTAAGAGAGGCTGGAATAGATGCTAAGGAAGTTAGAAGAATAGGAGAAGAATCTCCAAACATCATGGATTTAATAAAGAATAAAGAAATAGATTTAGTTGTAAATACTCCAACTAAAGCTAATGATTCTAAGAGAGATGGATTCCATATAAGAAGAGCGGCAATAGAAAGAAATATAGGAGTTATGACTTCATTAGATACTCTTAAAGCTCTAGTAGAGTTACAAAAAGAAGGAGCACATAATAGAGAGTTAGAAGTATTTAACTTAATATAAAGTATTAATAATATAAAATAAGTTCTATTTAGTTTTGGTTAACTGAAGCTAAATAGGACTTTTATTTTTTTATTATACCTAAAGATTTAAAGTAAAAATTATATTTTTCATATAATAAACCTACTTTTTAGTTATGTGTTGTTTAAAATTTACCTTTTAGTTAGGGCTCAGTTAGTTTTTAAATTATGTTAAGAAAAAATAATTTCTTTGTGGATAAATTTTAATAAAAGTTATTGATTTATTCTAACTGAGCCCTTTGACGCTAAAAATTTCATAATACCTTTTTAAAATAAGAAAATCTTATGATAAATCCAATATAAATTTAAATGGTAATATAATTGTAGTATTTTTGTGGATAAAGTGTATTAAAATTTGTTTTGAAAGAAAAATACTGTGAAGAAATATAAATTATTTATTTTGTGGATAAAAAATATTTTGAATTGTTGTGGATAATTTTCAAAAAATAATTCTGTGGATAAATTTTTGATTTTAGAAATGTGATTAAATTAAAGTATAATAATATAAGAGGCTTGTTTTAAAAAGCACTTAGTTATTATACTATAAAAATATTAATATTCAATATAAAATTTATAAATTATTGGGGGTGATTTTTATGGAAACAGCTAAGAGGGTATTAAAAAATTTTTTTATAAAAAGTATTTTGCTTATAATTTCAGTACTTTTAGCAATGGCATTTTATAAGTTAATAGTAAAGGAATGCATAGATGTTTTTATAAAAATAGATTTGAGTGGTAAAAAAGGTTTTGTAATATATAACTTTTTTAAGTTAACAAGTGTAATGCTTATATATCAAGTTTTCTTAACAACAACTAGAATGAAAACTTCAAAACTATTTAAATTATTCTTATTTGGCTTATATCTAGGAACAATGTTTATATTATTATTTGCTAGACCTAAAATGGCCAGAGGATTCCAGTTAGATCCTTTTGCGGTTTTACATGGTCTACGAGGGGATAGGACAGGACAATTATATTTAATAGGTAATATAATATTCTTTATGCCTATAGGATATGTGTTAAGAAAATATAACTTTGTATTAGCCTTTATATTATCTGCATCTATAGAGTTTAATATAGAACTTGCTCAATATGTATTTAAAAGAGGATTCTTTGATTTAGGGGATATATTTATAAATTTAGTTGGTATATTTATTGCTTATTTTATTTGTAAAATAGCTTACTTTATTAAAGATAGGGTTTCAAAAAGAGATGATGATATAGAAGAGGTTGCATAGATAAGAATCATTATAAGTAAAAAAATAGAGAAATATACATATAAATAAAGAATTTTATAGAAAAAAGGGATGTAATATGAATGATTACATCTCTTTTTTTCTTGACAAGCGAACATATGTTTTATAAAATTAAACAAGATGAGGGAACATAAGTTCTTATTTTTTTAGACAGCTTAGGAATATATAGGACATTAACATAATATAATAGCATATAACAAATTTTAGGGGGTTAATTTATATGACTAAGAGCAGCGGTATGTTTGTAAAAATAAATTATAAAATTAATGGAGATAATAGATTCCAAGGTGAGCATAAAGCTAAAATGTATAAAGATACAGCTGTAAGCAAGTATGTATTATGTGGTGGGTCATATTTCAGAAATAGAGGAACTATAATATTCCATGCTAATAATTTTAAAGAAGCAGAAGAAATTATAAATAATAATCCATTTATTTTTTATGAGGATTATTCCTTTGAAATATTAAGTAAAAATTCAATAAGTTTAGGAAATACATATCATTAATATAAAAAATAAAATGATCTTTGAAAGTAACAAAGATCATTTATTTAAAGTATGAGAAATCAATTTAAAGCATTGGT
The DNA here is from genome assembly GCF_030222355.1 of Clostridium sp. UMB9555A. Lineage (NCBI taxonomy): Bacteria > Bacillati > Bacillota > Clostridia > Eubacteriales > Clostridiaceae > Clostridium > Clostridium sp. UMB9555A. The sequence continues at coordinate 74,187 of NZ_JASORQ010000004.1, forward strand.
TTCTTTTTTTATTATATATCTAATAAATTTTTCTTGTAAGTTGAGTAAAGTTCATTTAACTCACTCATGTTCTTATCAAGTTTTATTTGTAAATCAGAAGCTTTTTCAAAATCAGATTCATTTATAGCATTCTTTATTTGAGTAAATAAACTTCTTCTATGGTAAGAATCTTTCATTGTTATATGTCTTAATTCATTTATTGTCATCCAAGTTGATACGTCAAGATCTAAGGCTTTATCACAACAATGAAGTTGTTTAGCTGATCTTATATCTTTTGTGTAAGAAGGAATTATTCTTGAAGTTATTTCTGTAGTCCATCTCTTAGTAGTAGCCATTTTGAAACTATTTATAAGCTTGTCTGTAAATACTGAATTTACTTTTAATACCTCTACCTTTTCAGGGTATTTATCAAAAGCACTTAAGTTTTCAAAAACAGTAGCAGGAGCTACACCAAAGTATTCATTTCTTTGTGAATCTGTGAAATCTTCAAATACATCCTCTTCACTTCTATATGCTCTAGATTTTTCTAGGTAATCTGCTTCTTCACCTGGTTTTTTAGATAATTCAGCTAAAAGATCATCTTCTGTTTTATCATTTTCTAAAGCATACTTAATACCATCTAACATAGCCATATAGCTTGATGCTATGCAAAGATAAGTATTGGTAAATGGATTTGGTGATCTAAGCTCAAATCTAGTTGCTAGAGGGTTATGAGGATCTCTTATTAAGCCTGCTAATATAGTTCTATTTCTAGATGGAACTTCAGGGCTTTGACCTAGAGATGTAACTATACAAACAGGAGCTTCAAATCCTGGTTTTAATCTTTTTAATGAGTCTGTTGTAGCTGAGATAAATGGATTCATTACCTCGTAGTTCTTTAATATACCCATTATAGAACCATATCCTATTTTACTTAAGAAATGATTTTTAGTTGGATTAAATAGGTTTATAATTCTTCCATTTTTTAGTTTTAAGCTTAAGCTTAAATGAGTGTGTTCTCCGCTACCAGCAACTCCTGATATTGGTTTAGCAAGGAAGGTTACTTCTAATCCGTTTCTTCTAAATGTTTCTTTAACTAATGTTCTTATAAATAATTCATTATCTGCAGCTTGCATAGCATCTGAGAATTTCCAGTCTACTTCTAATTGTTCCATTATATGATCAAATTGACCTGAAGAAGTAAGCTTAGCTTTAACTCCACCAACCTCTTTATGTCCCATTTCAGGTTCAAATCCATACTCATCCATATATAATAAACTTTGTTCTAAGGCTGTTCTAACATTACCTTTAGTTCTTGTCCAATATTGTTCTTGTAAAACTTCAGAAGTCGAAAGTTCTTCAATTAAAGCTTTATCGTTTGGTGTTTTAACCCAAAATTCTAATTCTGTTGCAGATGTTAATAAAAGGTCATCTATATCATCGAATTTTATATTTAAATCATTTAGTGTTTCAGGATATTTTTTTAATAATGAGAATATGTTTGATTTGAATGTGTCAATTGAATTTTTTAAGATATGTCTAGAGTCAACTGCTTTATCTTCGTGGATTAAGAAACAAGGAATTCTAAGTGTTCCTACTGGTCTATTAGTTAAAGGGTCTATGAAGTCATAATTGTAATCTACGAACCACTTACAATCTAAATCGGCGATCATATCCACTTTTGCGTTATTTAAAGTTGCTATTCCTGGAAGGACAACTGATGAACCGTCTGTTTGTACGGCAGTTCCATGAAGGAAAGAATCTATATCTTTTAAGAATAACTTGGAAGGAATTTTTTCGTCAGTATCATTACCTGCTAAGTCAACCCCAACTAAAGATACAAATTTTATTTCTGGGTGGTCCTCAAAAATAGAAATTAAACTTTCTTTATTATGATATTTCTTAGGAATTGTAAATAATAAATCTTTATTCATAATTATTTAGAAGCAATACAATTATAATAAATTAACATAATTGCAATAATCTCCTGTTCACATCCTTTCATTTTTATGACTAATAGTTATTTTATTTGTTTGCAAACGTACAATAATATGATTATTAGATGAAAATATTCGTTATGAAAATATTCTTAAAAAGATTTTATTACAATAGAATATTACTGTCAATATATTTTATATTTTAGTATAAGTGTAAAATATGAATTTTAATAGATTTATTTAATAGAAAGTTATAAAATTATCTTAAGATTAAATCAAGTACTTAGAAGTGAGGGATAGCGATGCAAGATGATTTAAAGAATGCACCTATAGGTTTTTTTGATTCTGGCTTAGGAGGCTTAAGCGTTTTAAGAAAAGCCTTAGAAATGATGCCAAATGAAAATTATATATATTATGGGGATTCTAAGCATGCACCTTATGGAGAGAAGACTCCACAAGAGATAACAGAACTTTCATTTAATGCTATTGAGTTTTTAATAAAAAGGGGAGCTAAGGCAATTGTAATAGCATGTAATACTGCAACTTCAGCAGCAGCTCATGATCTTAGAGCGTATTATAAAGATATACCTATAATAGGAATAGAACCTGCTTTAAAGCCTGCCATAAGGTTACATGAAACTGGATCAGTAATAGTTATGGCAACAAAGGCGACCTTAACTCAAGAGAAATTTAAAAAGCTTATGGATAAATATGGAGAACATAGAGAAGTAATACCTCTTCCATGTCCAGGTTTAGTTGAATTTATAGAGTCAGGAGATTTAGAAGGAGAAAATGTAAAAAACTTCTTGAGAGAAAAATTAAATCCTTATATGGATAGGGAAATCTCAAGTATAGTTTTAGGGTGTACTCATTATCCTTTTGTAAAAGATGTAATACAAGATATTGTTGGAGAAAGAGTAGACATAATAGATGGAAGTGAAGGCACAGTAAGAGAGTTAAAAAGAAGATTAGAAGAAAATAATATTGAATCAGAATCAAAGAAAAAAGGTAATTTATATATATTTAATTCCTTAGAAGACAAGAAAATATTAGAGCTAAGTAAAAAGCTTATAGAAATTAAATAATAAATTAATAATCTACAGTAATATGAAATAATATATAACTTTATTTATGATGATTTAGTATATATTATTTTAGTATTTCTGTAGATTTTTATTTTAAAAAAATTTTTTACAAAAAAAAGTTTGTTAAAATGTTGACAAATTAATAGGTGGTTGATATTATAATAAATGTAAAGAGAATTTTCAGAAAATTTGAACAAAGATTAATGGGAGTTACTTAAAGAGGGAGGATTTCACAATGAAAATAAATGTAAGAGAATTTTTAGGAGATAAGATACACGTTGAAGATGCTATAATCTTAAGAGATTATATTGAAAATAATTTAAATGAAAATGTAGAATTAGATTTTGATGGTATAGATAGAGTTTCAACAACTTTTTTAACTTGTTTATTTACTAACATGATAAATAAAAAGGGAAGAGAGAATATTATTTCAAAAATTAATGTTAAGAATTTATCAAACTATACTGATTATTCAAGAGTTGTAGCTGGAACTACTTTTGCTTAAAAATGAAAATATGAATTATATAAAATATTATATTAAGTTGAACTCTAAGTGGGCAACATAATAGAATCTGTGTTATTAGGATTCTTTATGTTGTCTTATTTTTATTTTTAAATATTTTCCCAATATTCCATTGTTAAGAGAAATAATATATAATTTTATACAAAGAAGGATTAACATTTTAGTTTAAGTAAATAATACTAAATAGTTAAATTTGAAAGGAGAATTACTAATATGAATCCAATAGTTACAATAGAAATGGCAACTGGAGAAAAAATCAAAATAGAATTATATCCAGAAATTGCTCCAAACACAGTTAGAAACTTTGTTAGTTTAGTTAAAAAAGGTTTTTATGATGGATTAACATTCCACAGAATTATACCAGGATTTATGATACAAGGAGGATGCCCAGAAGGTACAGGAATGGGTAACCCAGGATATAGAATAAAAGGTGAATTTACAAGAAACCAATTCCCAAATAACTTAAAGCACTCAAGAGGAGTTATATCAATGGCTAGAGCTATGAATTTTGATTCAGCAGGAAGTCAATTCTTCATAATGCACGAAAATTCACCACATTTAGATGGCCAATATGCTTCATTTGGTAAGGTTATAGAAGGTATGGACGTTGTTGATAAAATAGCAAATGTAAAAACTGATTACAATGATATGCCAGATGAGCCACAAGTTATGGCAAAAGTAACTGTAGAAAATGCAGAGGGTATAGAAGAACCAGAAATACTTTAATTTATGAATGTATGGGAGGAAGATTAGCATGAGTATGCTTAATAATAGCAAAGCTATTCTAACTTATGGTTTAAATGAAAAGGAAACAAAAGACTTTCAAGCAACAGGGCACAAGGTTATTAATATAAGTAATGAAATGGCTTCTATGAAAGTTAAAGATATATTAGAAGGCTTAAAATTTGAAGTTGTTTCAAAGAAAAACTTTGATGAAAAAGTTGTTATATTCAGTAATTTCCCTGATGAAGAATTACAAATGATGGTTTCAATAGCAAAAGTTATTACAGAAAATCCTATAATGGCTGTAGTTACAGAAACCTCTAAAGAATGGCAATTTAACTACCTTGTTGAACATTTAATTGAAGAAAGAGAATGGTATAGAAGTATGCAAGGAGGAAAAGCTTAAAATGAGTAGAGTTGGGGAAAGAATAAAAGAGGCTAGAGAAAAAAGTGGAATTACACAAAAAGCTTTAGCTAAAAAGCTAGGTGTAGCTGAGAAGTTTGTAAATGAAGTTGAAACAGGAAGAAAAATTATAAATGAATCACTTATATCAAAGGTATCAAAGGTTTTAAATACTGATTTAAATGATATAAATATGGTTGTTACTGATGAGGAACTTCAAAAAGAACTTAAAGCTGAAAAGCAAGTAAGACAAACAAAACCAGCAGAGGTTAATGAAGTTTGGAATCAAGCCTTTGGATCAGTTTTAAAAAATGTTCCAATATATGATTATTCATTAGCTCAGGTTAAAGGATATAAACAACTTGCCACTGCTTCAAATAAAATAGATGGTCATACAGCAAACAAAGTTTTTTATTTAAAGATAGAAAATAATGATATGACTGGCTATAGAATTCAAGAGAATGATTTAGCTTTATGTTATTCAATAAAAGAGATAGAAAATAATTCTATTTGTTTAGTTGAATTCAATGGAAAAAGAGTTATTAGACAAATTAAAAAGATAGATAACGTTAAGGCTTTACTAATAAGTAACAATGGTAGTATGAGAACAGAAACTGCTAACATAAAAGAAGTTAAAGCTATAGCTAAGCTTTATAGAATAGAGTTTGATTTATAAACTACTAAACATAAAAAGGGACAGTTCGAATTTAGAACTGTCCCTTTTGTATTTAAATACTTCTTATTATGGTTATCAAAAAGGATAATTTTTGAATAAAATAGCTATAAGAAAATATAGTAGATAAGAAGGAAGTGGATTTAGTGGAGTCAACTAAGAATAAGAATTTTTTTAATAATGAAAATTATATAAATTTTGTTGTTGCCTATGATGGTAACATTCAAGAAGAAATTGATAATATAAATGATGCTAGTATTTTTTTTATTGATGATAGTTTTGCGATTATATCTGTAAAATCACAAAACTATAAAGAAATAATAGAAAGTATAAAAAGTATAGTTTATATAGAATTAAATGGAATATACACCTTAAGTGAAAGTCCTGTAGAGGATTCAAAGGCTCCAATATTTCATAGAAATCCATCCTTGAATCTTAGAGGAAGTGGGGTTGTTGTTGCCATAGTTGATACTGGTATAGATTATTTAAATAAGGAATTTATGAAAGAAGATGAAACTACTAGAATATTAAGGATTTGGGATCAGACAATAGATAGTGGCAACACGCCTGACGGATTTATTAGTGGAAGTGAGTATACAGAAGAAGATATAAATAAAGCTATATTGGCTCAAAAACAAGGGCAGAACCCATATGATATTGTTCCTTCAAGAGATAATTATGGACATGGAACTAAGATAGCAGGAATAGTTGGAGCTAGAGGAATAAATAGGGAAATAGTAGGCGTAGCTCCAGATTGTGAATTTGTAATTATAAAATTACAGGAAGCATCTAAAGAATATGTAGATTTTTATTATGCAAAAGGAGATAAGCCTAAATATAGAAATACAGATATAATAATGGCTCTTAAATATTTATATGAATTATCATTTACATTAGATAAACCAATGATAATATACTTACCTTTAGGAAGTAATTTAGGTGATCATGCAGGTGCAAGTATATTGGAACGTTATGTTGATAATAGAATATCAAGTAAAAATTCTTTGGCTGTGGTTACATCAACAGGGAATGAGGGTAATACAGATACTCATACATCTGGAAAAATAAAAAGTAATAATGAAAGTCAAATAATTGAACTTAATTGTGGTAAGAATCAACAGGGTCTAATTTTACAAATATATGCACAAAGACCAAGCAAGATAAAGTTAGGTATAATCTCTCCTTCAGGAGAGATATTTACAAATACTAATCCTAGAAAAACTAAACATATATTAATAGATGATTCACCACTTTGGAAGTTTATTTATGAAGGAACTAGTGTACAAGTTACTTATGATTCACCAGATGAATTTACTGGAGATGAAAAGTTTATTATAAGAATGGATGGTGTTACGGAGGGGGTTTGGAGGTTTATATTAACTGGTAACAATATAGTTGATGGTAAATATTATGCTTGGATTCTTCAAAGAGAATTATTAGATCAAGATACAAAATTTTTGAAGCCTTCACCTTATACAACATTAACTATACCAGGAACCGCAAAGACTATTATTAATACTTCATACTACAATCAAAATAATGGTGCTATAGTATCAGAATCTGGAAGAGGGTATACTACAAAAGATTATATACAGCCTATAATAACAGCTGGTGGTATAAATGCCATGACGACTAAGGTGGGTGGAGGAATTACAACTATGTCTGGAGCAAGTGTTGCTGGAGCAATTTTAGCAGGATGCTGTGCTTTGATATTTCAATGGGCTGTTGTAGACGAAAATGATCCTCAAATGTATTCAGTCAAATTACAGTCTTATATTATTAGAGGGGCTAGAAAAAGAGATGGTGATACTTATCCAAATAGACAGTGGGGATATGGAATCTTGGATATGCAAGAAATCTTTAATAGTTTAATGAATAAGTAAATAAGGAGTATTCGGTATGGAGAATAAAGCTAAGGTTGGCATAGATTTCATAAATACAATACCAAAGCAAATATTAAATAGTTTGATAGAACAATATTCGCCTGATAATGGAGAGATAGAGTTAGTTGTTTTATATGGAGATAATTTCTTAAGATTTAAAAATTCAGTGGATGCCATAGGTGCTAAAGTTGAAGATTTAGGATATGGATTTGGAATACTTATAATAAAGGTTAATGATTTAAATAGGATAATTGAGCTTGAAGGGCTTCAATATATAGAGCTACCTAAAATTCTATATACATCAGCCTATGATAGTAATAGAGCATCATGCATTCCATCAGTTTGGAATAATTATAATTTAACTGGAGAAGGAATATTAGTTGGATTTTTAGATACTGGAATTGATTATACTCATAATGCTTTTAAAGATGCTGATGGTAATACCAGAATAGAATATATATATGATCTTGAAAATAGAGTTGTATATGATAGAAATAAAATAAATGAAGCTTTAAAATCTGAAGATCCATTTAGTGTTGTACCTGAAATTGATTTATCAGGTCATGGAACCCATGTTGCAGGAATTGCATGTGCTGGAGGAAATATAAACTTTGATAATTATGGAGTTGCATATAAAAGTAGCATAGCAATGGTAAAGATAACTGGTGAAAATAGTTTAAGGGCAGCATTAAGTACCCAGCTTATGAGAGGTTTAAAATTTTTAATGGATAAAAGTAATGAGATTAACAAACCTTTAGTTGTAAATATAAGTTTAAGTACAAATGACGGTTCTCATAATGGAAGTAGTTTATTAGAAAAGTATATTCAAACTTTTACTCAATTACAAAAGGCAGTTATTGTAGTAGCTGCTGGGAATGAAGGTAATAGTGCTCATCATGTAGGAGGCAAGATGAAAAAAGAAGAAGATTTAGACTTAAATATAGGAGATGGAGAAAAAGGTATTATATTAGATTTTTTCAAGCCTGTATTAGTTGATGTATCAGTTGAAGTAATTTCACCAACTGGAGTAAGTACAGGACCAATGGAATTATCTGAATCTTATAAAGAAAGATTTGTTGGAAGAGAAAAAATAGTTGTATATAGTACTGGTCCCAAACCTTTTGATATACAAGGACAAACTACAATAAGCATTTTACCTTTAGGAGATACAATAACATCTGGAGGATGGAGAATTATAGTTAGAAAATTAAATAATTATGAGGGATATTTTGATATTTGGTTGCCTATAGCAGAAGGACTAAATGAAAGAACAAGATTTTTACAACCAGATGTTTATAATACATTAGGAATACCAGCAACTGTAGAAGGAGTTATCTCAGTTGGAAGTTATAATTTTTTAAATAATAATTTATCAGCTTTTTCTGGAAGAGGTGTTGTTAGACCTGAGTGGCTAATAAAACCAGATTTAGTAGCACCAGGTGAAAATATATTATCAACTGTTGAGGAACAGGGATTTGATACTAAGAGTGGTACATCAATGGCTGCGCCACAAGTTGCTGGAATATGTGCATTGCTTTTTGAATGGGGGATTATAAGAAATAATGATCCCTTTTTATATGGGGAAAGAATTAAATATTATTTGATTAAAGGAGCAAAGAGAACAATCTTTGGTGAGGCTTATCCAAATCCAGACTTAGGATATGGATTTGTATGTTTAGATAGAACAATGGAATTATTAATTAATAGGAGATAGTTATGGAAACTGTATCTAATAAAGCGAATCTATTAGTTGACCCTGAAAGCATGAATTTTCTTGTTGAATATAGAGGGGATATAGAGAATGAAGTGAAAAATATTGAAAATGTTGAAGTCTATATAATTGATGATATCTATGCTGTCTTGTCTATGAAAAATGTTGACTATGATAGTATTATTCAAAGGATAAATTCCTTAGTTTTTATAGAATTAGGAGGAATTTATACTTTAAGCAGTACAACGCCTATAGAAGCTTCTAAGGCGGAAAACTTTCATAATAGTCCATACTTGAAATTAACAGGGAAAGATGTGATTGTTGGTATTATTGATACGGGTATAGATTATTTAAATCCTGAATTTACTGATAGTAATGGAAAGACTAGAATATTAAAAATATGGGATCAATCATTAAAAACAGATAAGTATCCTAAAGATATGTTTTATGGAACTGAGTATAGTCAAGAAGAAATCAATCAAGCAATAGAACTTAATAATAATGGTGGAGATCCATATACCATAGTCCAATCTAAGGATGATGTGGGGCATGGTACAGAGATGGCTTGTATAATAGCAGGTAGTGGAAAGGATGAGAGTTTAACAGGAGTAGTTCCAGAATGTGATATTGCAATAGTAAAGTTAGATAGAGCCTTTAAAAAATACACAGATTATTTCTTTGCAAAGGGTGATGCTGTTAAGTATAGAAATGTAGATATACTTTTAGCAATGAAATATTTATATAATTTATCATTTCAATATAATAAACCAATGGTTATATATGTTCCTATGGGAAGTAATTTTGGAGCCCATGATGGATCTAGTATTTTAGAAAGATATATAAATAATATTTCAAACAAAAGAGGAATTGCTGTAGTTGCTTCATCTGGAAATCAAGGAAATACTAACACACATGCTGATGGAATAATAACAGAAGTAGGTGAGAGTAAAACAATCGAACTTGATGTTGGAGAAAATCAAGAGGGTATTATGATGATTATTTTAGGATATAAGCCTGATAAATTTAAGCTTTCAATAATTTCTCCATCAGGGGAACTTATCGAAAATGCTAATCCCTTATCTAACTATGGTGGAAAGAAGAATTTAGCTGTTGAAAATGGATATAAAATAAATTTTATATATGAAGGGACAACCATGGATATTTTTTATGATTCTCCAGATGAACTTACTGGGGGAGAAAGAATTGTAATAAGAGCACAAAATTTAAAGTCTGGTATATGGAGATTTAGATTAACTGGACAGCATATAACCTTTGGAAATTTTGATGCCTATATATTGCAAAAGGAATTATTAGCAGAGGGAACAAAATTTTTAATATCATCACCATACACAACATTGACTATTCCAGGAGCCGCAGAAAAGATGATAACTGTAGCCTCATATAATCAAGAAAATAATACTATATTACCTTCATCAGGAAGAGGGTATGCAAGAAATGATATTATTCAACCTATTATTGCAGCAGGTGGAGTAAATGCCTTAACTATCAATAATAAAGGAGAAAAAGTATCAGTTAGTGGAGGAAGTGTAGCTGCGGCTATAGTTGCTGGGTGCTGTGCAATGTTATTTCAATGGGGAATTATTTATAATAACGATCCAACACTATATGTAGCTAAACTTCAAACCTACCTAATAAGAGGTGTGAATACTAGGGAAGGTGACATGTACCCAAATCAAGAGTGGGGATATGGAACTGTAGATATGATTAATGTTTTTAATAGCTTGAGAACTTAGAGTTTTAAATATTAAAGAGCAAAAATAGGTTTAAATAGAGTTAATTAAAATACTTATTAACAAAATAGATATTAATCTCATAAACTATAGGGTATTAATTTATTATTAGGAGAAAGTATATGGCAGTAGGTGGATTAAAAGTTCAATGTTTTAGCGAACAAAGGAGATATATACCTATTGATAAATGTAAGGTTAAAATAACACCAACAGGGGAAGATGGTGTAGCTGTAGGAGATACTATAGAATTATTTACAGATGATACTGGAAGTACTGACACTATAGAGTTAGATGCACCACCAATAGAAAATTCTAGTCAACCAGGTACAGTGCCTTATAGTTTTGCAGAGATTATTGTTGAAAGAGAAGGTTTTTTACCTGTAGAAGTAAATGGAGTACAAATCTATCCTTCAAGAGTTGCTCTTCAAAATGTAAACTTACCTGAGACTAGAGGATATTATAGACAAGAAAAAATTATTGATATACAACCTAATAGATTAGTTGGAAATTTTCCACCAAAGATACCTGAAGCGGAGGAAAAGGAACTTCCACCACCAAAGGGAACAGTGGTTTTACCAGAGCCTGTAGTTCCAGAGTATATAGTTGTTCACAATGGTAGACCAAATGATAATTCAGTAGCTAATTATAAAGTTAATTACAAGGACTATATAAAAAATGTTGCCTGCTGTGAAATTTTTTCAACATGGTCTGAAAATACTATAAGAGCTAATGTTTATGCCATAATATCATTTACTTTAAATAGAATATATACTGAATGGTATAGAGGAAAAGGTAAGAATTTTGATATAACTAATTCAACAGCTTTTGACCATGCTTTTAGTTATGGAAGAAACTTTTATGATAACATAAGTAGAATTGTAGATGAAATATTCTCAACATATATGAAAAGATTCAATTCTAAGCAGCCTCTTTTAGCGCAATATTGTGATGGAATAAATGTACAATGTCCAGGTTGGATGACTCAATGGGGAAGTAAATACTTAGGAGACGAAGGAAAGGTTCCTTATGATATTTTAACATCTTTTTATGGAGATGATTTAGAATTAAAGTCTGCTAAAAAGGTTAAGGGAAGTCCAAGATCATATCCAGGTTATACTCTAACTTCTGGAGCTTCAGGAGAACCTGTAAGAGTTATACAAGAACAATTAAATGCTATTTCAAGGGCATATCCTTTAATACCTAAGATTGCTGTTGATGGAAAATATGGTCCTAGAACTAGAGAGTCAGTAAAGACATTCCAAAAGGTGTTTAACCTTCCTCAAACAGGAGAAGTAAACTATGCAACGTGGTATAAAATATCAGATGTATATGTTGCAGTAACAAAAATAGCAGAGCTTAGATCAAGTGTTGAGAAGAAGATATTTTATCCACCAACAATAATGGATAGACATGAAAATGTACCAAAAATAATTTATTAAATATTAAAGCTGAGCAATTTATATAAAATTACTCAGCTTTTACTTTTTATATTTATCTTTGTTTTTTTAATTTAAAGAAGTAGAAGTAAATACATTGAACTATAAATACCAAGCTTAAAACTCCAAACATTGGGTATAATGTGGAGATTAAGTTTGAAAATCCTATTAATGAAATCGGAAGTGCTACGATTAAAACTGCAAATATAGCATGTTTATACTTTACTTTGAAACTTTTTGTAAGTGTTTTACTTATGGAATATACATCAGAAACCTCTGTAGAAAACATTTCAGCTAATATTATTATTAAAAGCATTATTTGAATAGGCTTTCCAAACCTATCAGCAATATAAATTAGAGGAATTTCATATTGGAATATTTGTGGTTGATTAACCATAAGCATTGAATTTATAAAAATACATATTATAGTTAGAAGAACGGAACCTAATATAATTCCCCAGGTCATGATTTTCTTACTTTTAACTTCGTTACTTAAAGGAACAATAACCCCGCAGCAGCAAAGAATGTTATAACCACAATAAAGTATTCCAGAAGTAAAAACTCCCTTAGAAAGTTTTGGAGTAGAAGAAACAAGAGAATCTATAGTAATTGGGTCATTAGCAAATGCAACATAAAGAATCATAAGTGTAGTTGTTACTATTATTAAGGATGGAACAATAATAGAATTTATCTCTACTAACCCATCAGTTTCTCTCATAAGAATCAGTGAAGCAATAATAGCCATAAATATTGAACCTATAATCTTAGGAATTCCAAAGTATTGATTCAATAAGGCTCCGCTACCAGCTAGTATTATGGACGCACTAGATATTAAGTAAAAGGTTGTTATGATTCCAGTGAGTTTTCCTAAAATATTAGGACTAACTGTATTTATGACTTCGCTATAGGAATTTAAACTATGTTTAATACTTATTCTTGAAATTATGTTGCAGAGAAAAATATAAAATAAGCCAGTCATTATAATAGTAAAAAAGCTTTTATATCCATACACTGTAAAGAAATTTGTTATTTCCTTTCCAGAGGCAAGTCCAGCTCCTACTATAGTTCCTATAAAAACAAAAGCTACTTGAAAAACTTTTATAATACTTTTCATTAAATCACCTCCCTAACTAAATATATAAGTTGTAAAGGAAGTTTATTCTTAAAATAAAAAGTAAAAATTAAGTTTAGGATATTTATTATTTTATTAATACTTTTAAGCTATTTGGAAAACCTAAAATAGGACTTATTCTAAGGGAGGAATGATTATAAATGATTAAAAAGATTATGGCATCCTTAATTATTGGATCTTTATTTCTTTTCATGGGCTGTAATAGAATAAGTAATACGGTCAATGATAATAAGGAGCTAAAGGAAAGTGTTGAAAGTATATATTTTAATAATAAGATAGCAATATCAATAGCAGAAGAATATATGGAGGCTCTTAAAAGTAATGATTTAGAAAAGATAAAAAGGTTATCTGATAAAGAGGTTGACAAAAATATAATAATTAGTCCTAGTAAAGAGCTTGAAATAACAGGGATTAAGCAAGTTGGGTCAGCGCAATTAGGAAATAAAACTATGTTTAAATTCTATGTAACTAGAACTAAAGAAGGAGAGCCTAAGGCTGATTTAGAGCAATATTATTTAGAAGTTAGAAAAACAGAAGAGGGAGAATATAAGGTATCAGAACTTAAATCAACTGAGCTTTATAGTGTTTTTTTAGATAAGGATAAATTAAAGATTAGAAAAGATGATGATGTTGAGATTAACACATTAATAGATTTAAAAAGCATACCAGATAAAATTTATCCAAAGGTTAATGTTATAGATGTAGCCAAGGTTGATGTACCTAAAGAAGCTTTTTCAGCTGTAGAAATTTCATTTTCAGGAGATAAAGTAGCAATTTCAACATATAAGGGTGAAGATTCTTATATAGGAGTGGTTGATGTTGAGGATGCGCAGGAGACCGCAGCTAAAGAAGGGGAAGATGAAGGGGGAAAAGAAGATGAAAAGAATGATGATAAAACTTTAGGGAAAAAGATAACATCATTAGATGTATTAAATGGATGTAAAATTTCTAGCTTAAATTTTTCAGATGATGATGGATATGTTGTTGTAAATTATGTTAAAGGTAATGGCACTAGGTTTAAGGTTTATCAAAGTAGTGGAAGTATAGTTTCATTAGAATTAGATGATATATTTGCAGAAGAGGAATATAATCTTATTTATGAAAGAATACAGGATAACAATATAATTATGAATGTTACTCCAATAATAAAATCAAATAATACTGAAAGTGGCTTAATTGGAAGATATAAAATATCTCTAAAAGATTTTAAACTTGAAAAACTATAGTATAATATAAAATAAGTTAATCATAACCCTTAAATTTATGATTAACTTTTTTATTTTAAAGAAATTTTGATTTTAATGAAAAGGTGATATAAATGGAAAAAAGAAAAACATGGGGAGACAAGAGATATAATACTTTAAATAGATTCTTAAGAGAAAAGTTTGGAGAAAAAGTATTTAAAATAAGTTTAGATGGTGGTTTTACATGTCCTAATAGAGACGGTAAGGTTGCTAAGGGAGGATGTACTTTTTGTAGTTCAAAGGGGTCAGGAGATTATGCTGGACAAAGAACTTTAAGTATTGGTACTCAGTTTGATAATGTTAAAGAGATGATGAATAAGAAGTGGAAAGAGGGAAAATACATAGCATATTTTCAAGCTTACACTAATACATATGCTCCTGTTGAAGAACTAAGAAGAAAATATGAGGAAGCAATTAATAAAGAAGGTGTGGTTGCCCTTGCTATAGGTACAAGACCAGATTGTATAAATGAAGAAGTTTTAGATTTATTAGAGGAAATGAATAAAAAGGTATATACTTGGGTTGAGTTAGGACTTCAAACAATTCATGATGATACTGCTAGAAGTTTTAATAGAGGATATGACTTAGAAGTATTTGATAAGGCTATGGAAGGATTAAAAAGAAGAGGAATAGATACTGTAGTTCACTGCATATTTGGACTTCCTGGAGAAAGTAAAGAGCAAATGTTAGAAACTGTTGATTATGTTTCTAGATGTGGAGCACAAGGAATAAAATTACACTTACTTCATCTAATGGAAGGAACAAGAATGGTTAAGGACTATGAAGAAGGTAGATTAAAATTCTTAACTCAAGAAGAATACGTTGATTTAATTTGCACGGCCATAAGTAGAATACCTCAAAATATGGTTATACATAGACTAACAGGAGATGCTCCTAGACAACTTCTTATAGGACCTATGTGGAGTTTAAAAAAATGGGAAGTTTTAAATGCTATTGATAAGGCTCTTGAAGATAATGATATTTATCAAGGAAAGAATTTTGAAGAATAATTTTAAAAATAAGGTGGGGAATTTTTATGAAAATTGATGTTATAATTTCTGCAGATTACATAGATAGTGAAGCACTTAAAGGAAAAATAGCTGTGGTTATAGATATGTTAAGAGCTACATCTGTAATTACTACAGCACTTTATAATGGAGCTAAAAAGGTTATACCAGTAGTTAGTGTTGAAGAGGCTTTTGAAAAAGCAAATGAATTAAAATCTTTAGGTGAAGAAGTTTTACTTGGAGGAGAGAGAAAGGCTTTAAAAATAGATGGGTTTGATTTCTCTAATTCTCCATTAGAATACAAAAGAGAAATAGTAGAAGGAAAAAATGTAATAATGTCTACTACAAATGGAACTAGAGCTTTAAATTTATGCAGCAAAGCAGATAAAGTTATAGTTGCCTCTGTGTTAAATGGACAAGCGGTAGCTAAATATTTAGAAAATGAAGAAAAAGAAATAGTCTTTGTTAATTCTGGAACAAACGGTGAGTTTTCAAGTGATGATTTTATGTGTGCAGGTTATATAATAAGTGAATTATGTAAAAATAAAGAGGCTGAACTTACTGATATAGCCAAAACAGCTAAATATGTTTATGAAAGCAGTAAAGGAATAGAAGAATTTATAAAAGATGCTAAACACTATAATATTCTTAAAAATTTAGGGTTAGAAGAGGATTTAAAGTATTGTTCTACAAAGAATTTAATAGATTTAGTTTTTGAATTTAAGAATGGTGAAATAAAAACTGTGGAATCAGAGGTTAAAGTGACAATATAATAAAGTCATGTGAATTATTTTTATAAAAAGTGAATAAATTTTAAAAATAAAATGACTGAGATAAAAACTACTTTTAATATAATGTTTTTAAAACAAAAAGAAATATCTTGAAAAAATACATTAAAACATTTATTAAATTTTCAATATTAATATTTTATATTTGATTTCTTGGTAAATAGTTAAAAGAAGTAATTTGTTAATATGTATTGAGGAATATATGATGTTTATAGAGTGAGATATTAAAAGGAGATGTTTTTAATGAAGAAAAAGTTATTAGTAGTTATTATTTCTGCCATAATGGGATTACAATTAGTTGGATGCGGAAGCTCTAATGATTCATCAAATAAAACCACTTCTGATAATAAGCCTGCTGCAACTACAGAGAATAAAAGTAAAGTTGTAGATGATGATAGCTTAGTTAATGAAGTATCTGAGGTTTATCTTGATATTAGAGAAGAATATCTAGAAGTACTTCAAAATAAACAAATGAATGAATGGAATGATGAGAAAGCAGATGCTTTAAAAGATTTAAAAGAAATTAAAGCAATGACTCCAAAAAGTGATAAGAATATAAATCAAGCTATAGCAGATATAGAACAGTTAATAGATAAATATCAAAATAGTTTAGATGGTAAAGGTGCAGATCCAACAGGAATACAAAATTTAGAAGCTCAAATTAAACAATTATTATTTGATAAATAATTAGAAAAAGAGGGGATTAAGGGCAATATCCCTCTTTTTTTATTTTATGGAAAGATTGTTAAATTTTTAATTTATTGAAAACAGTTTCAAGAGGTGTTAAAATAAATATTGTAAAAAAACAACAAAAATATATACGTATATATTCAACTTGTGTAAGAGTATTTGGAGTTAAACACGAGAAAAAAATTTAGTTTTTTTTGTTTAGCTCTTTTTTATTTTAAGCTTTTTTAAAATTAAATATATTAATTACTAGGTGGTGGATAGTCATGGTAAATCAATTCTTGGCTGAGCTTTTTGGAACTGCACTTTTGATATTATTAGGGGATGGAGTAGTTGCAAATATAGCTCTTAAAAAAACTAAGGGTAATGGCGCTGATCTTATTGTAGTCACTGTAGGATGGGCAATAGCTGTTGCTATTCCTGTTTATATATTTTCTAGGGTAAGTGGAGCTGTATTTAATCCAGCAGTAACTATTGCATTAGGTATAACTGGAGGATTAACATGGAGTCAGGTTATAATGTTTTGTATAGCGCAATTTATAGGAGCTTTCATAGGTGCTGTACTAGTTTATTTAACTTATTATACTCATTTTGAGTCTACTGAAGATCATGATGCAAAGCTTGGTACATTTTGTACTATACCAGCTATTAGAAATTATAAATGGAATTTTTTTACTGAATTTATAGGTACTTTTGTTTTAATGTTTGGAATTCTAGGACTTGGTGATGCGAAAATGGCAGATGGAATTATGCCAATAGCCGTTGGATTATTAATTTTAGTTATAGGAGTATCTTTAGGAGGACCAACTGGATATGCAATTAATCCAGCTAGAGATTTCTCACCTAGACTTGCACATTTCTTGCTTCCTATGAAAAATAAAGGAGGCTCAGATTGGGCTTACGCTTGGATTCCAATTGTAGGACCAATACTTGGAGCTATAGCAGGAGCAATGGTATATACAAGTATATTTTAAGGAGATATTAATTTTGGACAATTTTAAGGAGGCTATATAAAATGATTAATTTTAAAAGAATACTTGAGGACAACCCTATTGTGGCAGCTGTAAAGGATATGGACCAATTAAATAAGGCATTAGAAGCTGATGTTGATGTGATTTTTGTTTTATTTGGTAATATTTTAGATATTATAGAAATTTCACATAAAATATCAGAAAAAAATAAGATTGGAATATTGCACATAGATTTAGTTGATGGACTTACAAATAGAGAAATTGTTTTAGAATATTTGAAAGAGAAAACTAAGTTTGATGGAATAATAAGCACTAAGGCTCAAACAGTAAAAAGTGCAAAAAAATTAGGGTTAGTAGCTATTCAGAGAGTTTTCATTTTAGATAGTCTTTCTTTTCAAAGCACAAAAAATCACTTAGTGGATGAATGTGATGCAGTAGAAATGTTACCAGGATTATTATTTAAAGTTATTAAAGAATTATCAAAAACAATACATAAGCCATTAATAGTAGGTGGTTTAATTTCAGATAAAGAGGATGTCATGGAAGCTTTAAGATCAGGAGCAACATGTATATCAACAACAAAAGAGGATATATGGAAGATATAAAATTAAGAGGTGAGTTTTTATGAAAAAATATATAGTAGCATTAGATCAAGGAACAACAAGCTCTAGAGCAATAATTTTTGATAGAGAACAAAATATTATTGGGGTAAGTCAAAAGGAATTTAATCAAATTTATCCTAGAGAAGGATGGGTTGAGCATGATCCAATGGAAATATGGGCAACTCAATATAGTGTACTTCAAGAAGTTATGGCTAAGTGTAACATAACTCAAGAAAATATAGCAGCTATTGGAATAACTAACCAAAGAGAAACTACAATAGTTTGGGACAAAAATACAGGGGTTCCAATATACAATGCAATTGTTTGGCAATGTAGAAGAACTGCTGATATATGTGATGAGTTAAAAGAAAGAGATGGACTTGTAGACTATATTAGAGAAAATACAGGACTTGTACTTGATGCATATTTCTCAGGAACAAAAATAAAATGGATATTAGATAATGTTGAAGGTGCAAGAGAAAAAGCTGAAAAGGGTGAGCTTTTATTTGGTACAGTAGACAGTTGGCTTGTTTGGAAGCTTACAAATGGAAAAGTTCATGTAACTGATTATACTAATGCATCTAGAACTATGATATTTAACATAAAGAACCTTGAATGGGATGAAAGAATGTTAAAGGAACTAGACATTCCTAGAAGTATGTTACCAGAAGTAAAAAATTCATCTGAAATTTACGGATATGCAAACCTTGGAGCAAAAGGTGGAATAAGAGTTCCTATAGCTGGAATAGCTGGGGACCAACAAGCTGCTTTATTTGGACAAGCTGCCTTTAATAAAGGTGACGTAAAAAATACTTATGGAACAGGATGTTTCTTATTAATGAACACAGGAGAAGAACTTGTTAAAAGTAAATCAGGACTTTTAACAACAATAGCTATTGGATTACACGGAAAAGTTCAATATGCTTTAGAAGGATCAGTGTTTGTTGGAGGAGCTGTTATTCAATGGCTTAGAGATGAATTAAGAATTATAAGTGATTCTAGTGATACTGAATACTTTGCTACAAAGGTAGAAGATAATGGAGGAGTATATGTTGTTCCTGCCTTCGTTGGATTAGGAGCTCCTTATTGGGATATGTATGCTCGTGGAACAATAGTAGGGTTAACACGTGGAACTAATAGAAATCATATAATAAGAGCAGCACTTGAATCAATTGCATATCAAACAAGAGATGTGCTTGAAGCTATGATAAACGATGTTGGATATGATATAAATTGTATAAAGGTAGATGGAGGAGCTAGTAGAAATAATTTCTTAATGCAATTCCAATCAGATCTAGTTGGTAAAAAGGTAATTAAGCCTATAATTACAGAAACAACAGCTTTAGGAGCTGCTTACCTTGCAGGACTAGCAGTTGGTTATTGGAGTGATAAAGAAGAAATAGCTAAGTTATGGTTTGCAAGTGAAGAATTTGAGCCAACTATTTCTGAAGAGAGAAGAAATAAATATCATAAGAAATGGAAAAAGGCTGTTGAAAGATCAAAGGGATGGGCACTTGAAGATTAAAAAAGGTCTGGAAACATTTACAGAAATATGATATAATTAAATAAAAGTTAATAAATAATTTTAATTTTGTGTGTAAGAGAGAAGAGAGCTAGACACAAAAAGGATATTCTTATGTCTTTTTTGAGTTTGGTTCTTTTTTATTTTTAAAAAAGGGAGCGATATTTAATGATTTATGATGTAGCAATTATAGGATCTGGAGTAATAGGTGGAGCAATATTTAGAGAATTAACAAAGTATAATTTAAAGGTTGTAGAATTAGAAAAAGAAAATGACGTTGCTATGGGAGCATCTAAGGCAAATTCAGCAATTGTCCATTCAGGATATGATCCTGAACCAGGAACATTAATGGCAAAATACAATGTTGAAGGAAATAAGATGTTTGATAAGCTTTGTAAAGACTTATCAGTTCCTTTTAAGAGAAATGGATCATTAATTATAGGTTTTGATGAAGATGACCAAAAAGAATTAGAGGTTTTATATAATAGAGGAATTCAAAACGGAGTAGAAGGAGTAAAACTTTTATCAGCAGAAGAAGTTTTAGAAATGGAACCAAACTTAAATAAAGATGTAAAGGGAGCTTTATTCTGCCCAACAGGAGGAATTGTTGGAGCATATGAATTTACTATAGCTCTTTCAGAAAATGCTATAGATAATGGAGGAGAATTAAGACTAAACTCTAAAGTTGTTAGTATTGAAAAAGATGAAAACTTTAAAATAAAGCTTGAAAATGGGGATGTAGTAGAAGCTAGATTTGTAGTAAACGCAGCAGGTATTTATGCTGATAAGATTCACAATATGGTTTGTGAGGAAGACTTTAAGATAACTCCTAGAAAAGGTGAATACTATGTTTTAGATAAGAGCCAAGGAAGATTATTTGAAAAGACAATATTCCAATGTCCAACTAAACTTGGAAAAGGGGTTTTAGTTACTCCAACAGTTCATGGAAACTTATTAGTTGGTCCAGATGCTATTGATACTTGTGATAAAGATTCAGTTTCTACAGAGTATGATGGATTAGCTAAGGTTAGAGAAGTTTCTTTAAAAACAACTAACAAAGTTAATTTTAGAGAAAATATTAGAAACTTTGCAGGACTTCGTGCTATAGCTGATAAGCCTGATTTCATAATCGGAGAAGCTAAAGATGTAAAAGGATTCTTTGATGTAGCAGGAATAAAATCACCAGGTTTAAGTTCAGCACCAGCTATTGCAGTGGATGTAGTTAAAATGCTTGGTGAAAGTGGACTAGCTTTAGAGAAAAAAGATAATTTCAATGAAAAAAGAGAACAAGTACACTTTATAGAACTTTCTCCAGAAGAAAAAGCAAATTTAATTAAAAAAGATAGTAGATATGGAAGAATAATTTGTAGATGTGAAAATATAACTGAAGGAGAAATTGTTGATAGTATAAATAGAACTTTAGGAGCTAGAACTATTGATGGAGTTAAGAGAAGATGTCGTCCTGGTTGTGGAAGATGTCAAGGTGGTTTCTGTGGACCTAGAGTTCAAGAAATAATATCTCGTGAAACTGGTATGAATATAGAAGAAGTGCTTTTAGATAAAAATGGTTCATATATAATAAGTGGAAAAACAAAGTAGGAGGATTTAGTTATGAAATATGATTTAGTAGTTGTAGGTGGAGGCCCAGCAGGATTAGCAGCAGCTTATGAAGCTCATGAAAATGGAGTAGAAAAAATATTAATTATAGAAAGAGATAAAGAACTAGGTGGAATCTTAAATCAATGTATTCATAACGGATTTGGTCTTCATACCTTTAAAGAAGAACTTACAGGACCTGAATATGCTGGAAGATTTATTGATATGGTAGAAGGAACTAACATAGAAGCTATGTTAGATACAATGGTTTTAGAAATAGAAGGAAAAATAATACATGCTATAAATACTGAAAAAGGATATTTAACAATAGAAGCAGAAGCTATAGTACTTGCTATGGGATGCCGTGAAAGAACAAGAGGAGCTATAAGTATTCCGGGAGATAGACCATCAGGAATATTCACTGCAGGGGCTGCTCAAAGATTTATCAATATGGAAGGCTACATGGTAGGTAAAAAAGTAGTTATCTTAGGATCAGGGGATATTGGGCTTATAATGGCTAGAAGAATGACTCTTGAGGGAGCTAAGGTAGAGGCTGTTGTTGAACTTATGCCTTATTCAAATGGATTAACTAGAAATATTGTTCAATGTTTAGAGGATTATGGAATTCCACTATACTTATCTCATACAGTTATTGATGTTAAGGGTGATGGAAGATTAGAAAAGGTTATTATAGCTAAGGTTGATGAAAATAGACAACCTATAAAAGGTACTGAAATAGAATTTGATGCTGATACATTATTATTATCAGTTGGATTAATACCAGAAAATGAGCTTTCAAAAAATGCAGGGGTTGAATTAGACCTTAGAACTAATGGACTTGTAGTTTCTGAAAGTATGGAAACAAATAGAGAGGGTATATTTGCCTGTGGTAATGTTGTCCATGTTCATGACTTAGTTGACTTTGTAACTGAGGAAGCTAAAAATGCAGGAAAGAATGCTGCTAAATATATTAAAGGTAAAAAGAGATTAAATCATTTCACTGAAATAAAAAATGGAGAAAATATAAGTTATACAGTTCCTCAAAAATTTGAAATTGAATCTTTAGATGGAAATTTAAATGTATTTATGAGAGTTAGAAATGTATTTAAAAATAAACAAATAGTAGTTAGAGATGAAGAAGGAAATGCTATTCAAAGCTTTAAGAAACCTCATGTTGTTCCTGCAGAAATGGAGAGAATTACAATTCTTAAAGATAAGCTAAAAAATGCTAAAGGAGCAATAACAATTTCATTAGAGGATGGTGAATAATAATGGTAAAAGAATTAATATGCATAGTATGTCCTAGAGGATGTCATTTAACAGTAGACACAGAGTTAGAAAAGGTTACAGGAAACACATGTAAAAGAGGAGAAATTTATGGATTAAACGAGGTTAAAAATCCAACTAGAATAGTAACTTCAACTGTTAAAATAGATGGTTGTGACAACATAGTTGTCCCAGTTAAAACAGAGGAACCTATTCCAAAGGGAATGATATTTGATGTAATGAAGGAAATTAACAAGGCTTCTGTTAAACTTCCAATTAAAGTTGGAGATGTAATTATAGAAGATGTTTTAGGAACAGGTGTTAGCATAGTTTCTGCCAAAACAGTTTCATAAATAAATTAAGAAAGGTATCTGAGTTTTCAGATACCTTTCTCTTTTAATACATCTAATATTATATGTACATTAATTAGGATAGAATAAACAGTCCTAACTAGTGAGTAGCTAAAAATAGATATTTAAATATTTAAATTGATTATGACCATTTAACGAGTGTATGCCATTTATGTAAAGCACCTCATAGTAATAATATATTTAATATTTAAATTAATGATTAACCCTTAAATACAAATTTTAGAGTGTATGCCGATTTTGTAAGGCACCTCTTATTTATAAGTTAAGATATTAACTTTATATATTTTTGCTACATTAGTATATTAACCAATATATTTTTTTTTATACTTAAGATTTAAAATTTTTTTAGAATACTTGGAATATGAAGAATTTTAAATAATATGATTCGTCAGAGTTCCAAAGTATAGGGTGGTCTGCGCTTTGAGTTCTAACTTCTATTTGTCTTAAAGTTCTTCTAGCATCATGAGCAGCCTCAGCTACAGTTTTCTTTAATTGTTCTTCATCCATATAATGTGAACAAGAGCATGTAGCGAAGTAACCACCTTCTTTAACCATTTTTATTCCTCTAAGATTTATTTCTTTATATCCTCTTATTGCTTGCTTAACAGTATTTCTTGATTTTGTGAAAGCTGGCGGATCTAAAATAACAACATCAAATTGTTTTCCTTCTCTTGACCAATCTCCTAATACATCAAAGGCATTATGCTTTTCAAATTTAACCCTATCTTGAAGGTTATTAAGCTCAGCATTTCTAGTAGCACAGTCTACAGCATGTTGAGATACATCTATTCCTAAAACTGATTTAGCTCCTGCTATACCTGCATTTAAAGCAAAAGAGCCAGTATGAGTAAAGCAATCTAAAACATCCATACCTTTACATATTCTATGCATTGCAGCTCTGTTTTCTTTTTGATCTAAGAAGAAACCAGTTTTTTGACCATTTTCTAAGTCAACTATGTATTTAACTCCATTTTCAACTATTTGTATATCTGTATCAAATGGTTCAGTTAAGAAGCCTTTTCTTTGCTCTAAACCTTCTATTTCTCTAGTTTTTATATCACTTCTTTCATAGACACCTTTAGCACCGTATTCATCAACTAGAATTTTAACTATTAGGTCTCTATATTTATCCATTCCAAGAGTTGATATTTGAATTACATAATAATCTTCAAATTTATCAACTGTTAAACCAGGAAGGAAATCAGCCTCTCCAAAGATGAATCTACATGAAGATGTATCTATAACTTTCTTTCTATATTCCCATGCAGTTTTAAATCTTCTCTTGAAGAAATCCTCATCTATTTCTTCATCTATATCTTTAGTCATTATTCTTATAGTTATCTTACTTCTGTCATTTATATAGCCTTTTCCTAAGAAATAACCTTTATGATTGTAAACTTCAACTATATCTCCGTTTTCATAATCTCCATCATATTCGTTTATTTCATCAATATATATCCAAGGTCTGCCTTGTTCAGCTTTTTTGTTTTTACCTTTGTGTAAATAAAACTTACTCGCCATTTAAATAGCTCCTTCCAAAATAATTCTTATAAGATTATAACATATTCTAGGCTTTCCAATAGGTTTAAAATGCATTTAAGAAAAATAAATTGGTACTTTAGAATAATAAGATAATATTTAATATATATTTCTAATAAGAGTAATTTTAAGGATTGAAAAAAATGATAAAAGCTATAGTTATTCCTACACCTAAAAGATTAAAGAAATACATAAGAGATACTGACTTTAAAAAGAAGGCGAAATCTTTTGTTACTCCAGAGAGAGCTATTATATATGGAACCATAGGCACAGGTGTAACCATAATGTCTCTAAGTGATGTACCAGCTAAACCTTTTGTTATAGGAAGTTTATTATATCATGGTGTTGCCTATGAAATTTTAGAAAAGTGGTATGATGAATATGGTAATGACGAAGAGCTTAGAAAGGTGATGATGCAAAATAGAGATTATTGGAATAATTTTTATATGAGGCTTTAAAGTATATATTATTTTATTTAGGCTTTGATTTTTGAATATATCATATGAAGAATAATAGTAAGTTTAATTGTTAGATTTATTTTAAATAGATAGGGTTGTATCAAGACTTAACTTAAAGTGATTTTGATACAACCCTTATTTTAGTTTTGGAAGAAACTTGAGTTTATATTATAATGAAAATAAGATTTGTTTTGAAAAGGATGGATAATCGATGAATTTAATAACTCTTGAAAATATAAGTAAGAGCTATTCAGAAAAAATTTTAGCTAATAATATATCTTTAGGAATAAATGAAGGAGAGAAGATTGGGCTTATAGGAGTTAACGGAACAGGAAAATCTTCTTTCTTAAAAATAGTTGCTGGAGTTGAAGAACCAGATGAAGGAACAGTAACAAAGGGAAATAGAGTAAGAATAGAGTATCTTGCTCAAACACCAGATTATGATGATAATGCTACTGTTTTAGAGCAAGTTTTTAAGGGTAACTCAGAGGAAATGAGAATATTAAGAGAATACGAAGAGTTACTTGAAAAAATAGATAAGGGTGAAGTTAAAGAGAATGATTCTGAAAGATTAATAAAGCTTCAAGGAAAAATAGATGCTTTAAATCTTTGGGATATGGAAAGTGAAGCAAAGAATGTTTTAACTAAGCTTGGAATAACTAATTTTGAAGAAAAAGTAGGAAATCTTTCTGGAGGACAAAAGAAGAGAATAATGCTTGCAGCTGCCTTAATAACTCCTTGTGAATTATTAATACTAGATGAGCCTACTAACCATTTAGATAATGAAACTATAAGTTGGTTAGAAGAATATTTAAATAGTAGAAAAGGTGCTCTTTTAATGATTACTCATGATAGATACTTCCTAGATAGAGTAACAAACAGAATATTAGAATTAGATAGAGGTAGATTATTTAGCTATGATGGAAACTATTCTGTTTTCTTAGAAAAGAAGATGGAGAGAATAGCCATAGAAAAAGCCAGTGAGGAAAAAAGACAAAATCTTATGAGAAAAGAACTAGCTTGGGTAAGAAGAGGTGCAAAGGCTAGAACTACTAAGCAAAAAGCTAGACTTCAAAGATTTGATGAATTAGTAAATCAAGAAGGATTTATTGAAAATGAAAATATAGAAATCTCTGTTATGGGAACGAGATTAGGAAAGAAAATAATAGAGATAGAACACCTAAATAAAAGCTTTGGTGATAAAAAGATTGTTGATGATTTTAACTATATAGTACTAAGAAGTGATAGAATAGGTATTGTAGGACCTAATGGAATTGGTAAATCAACACTTATGGGAATGATTGAAGGAAAAGTAGCACCAGATAGTGGAGAAATAATAAAAGGTGAGACTGTAAAAATAGCTTGCTTCTCACAGGAAGATACACATATGCATCCAGAGATGAGAGCTATAGATTACATAAAAGAAGCTGGAGAGTATTTACAAACTGCCACAGGTGAAAGAATAACTGCATCACAAATGTGTGAAAAGTTTTTATTTGATGGAACACTTCAGTGGACAATGATAGGTATGTTATCTGGAGGAGAAAGAAGAAGACTTCATCTTTTAAGAGTTCTAATGGAAGTCCCTAATGTGCTTTTACTAGATGAGCCTACAAATGATTTAGATATTGAAACTTTAAATAGATTAGAAGATTATTTAGACGATTTTGGTGGAGTTGTCATAACTGTATCCCATGATAGATATTTCCTAGATAGAATTTGTAATAAGATATTTTCTTATAAGGGAAATGGAAAAATAGATATTTATACTGGAAACTATGGGGATTATCTTCTAAGCAAAGAAGAAGAGGCTGTTAACAATAAAGAAAAAGAAGTGGCTGTGGATAAAAATAAAAAAGAGCCATCTGTGGATAAAAATAAAAACAAGGGTAAAGTATTAAAATTCTCATTTAAAGAACAAAGAGAATTTGAAACTATAGATGAGGAAATAATGACTCTTGAAGAAAAAATAGAAGAATTAGATTCTTTAATGGCGAAACATGCATCAGAGTATGGTAGACTTCAAGAGCTAATGGAAGAGAAGTCAAAAGTTGAAGAAGAATTAGCCTTTAAATATGAGAGATGGGAATATCTTAATGAGTTAGCAGCACAAATAGAGGAAAACAAAAAGAATAAATAAAATTTATTTTCTTAGATAAGATATTAATTAGGTGAATAAATTAAATTTATATAAATTTGTAGAATTTCTAAAGATTCGATTATATACTAAACTAAAGTTAGAATATACTTAATACTAATATATTGAGTCTAAGGAACGAGAGTTGGTAAAAAGGGGAGCGCTTATGCAAAAGTATTGTAAAAATCAAAATAATATAAATATTTTATTAGATCATGAAAGTGGAAGAGGCTTTAAGGTTACTTTTACTATTAATGAAGAAGGAGAAAGTAATATATTAGTTATTACTAGAGCTCCAAAATCACATAATGCTGAAGATTTAAAAAAAGAGTTAAATAAGGCTATAAAATATTTAATGAATAATGAGGATGAACTTGGAATAATAAAAGAAATAAGTTTTGTATTCCTATTTCCTGTTATTGAATATAGCAAGGATGTGCTAGAAGAAGTTTATAATACCAAAGGCGAGCTATTCCTATGTGGAAATGATGGATTTATTGAGAATGGAGAATACTTAAAAAATGACTTAATAATATTTGAAAGTCTAATAAATAGTTCTCACATAATATTTGCTTGGGGAGAGCCAACGTCTAAAGATATTAGAAAGGTATATGAAAGTAGATTGCATTACCTTTTAAAAGGATTTAAAGTTGTTAAAAATAACTGCTTTGATTTAAAGAAGTTTTATTATGTAGGAACACTTACAAATCAAGGATATCCTAGAAACTATAGCAGTTGGTCTAAAAATTTACAATTAAATGAATTTGAAATTTAAATAAAAAGAGCCTGTATCAAAATAATTTTAAATTTGATACAGGCTTTTTTAGTTTTGTAATTTTTAATAAGAAATAAATATTATGTAAAAGTAAAAAAGAGTACCCGAGGGTACTCTTTTAGGGAGATACAAAATTAAAACAGTAAATAAGTTTTGCTTAAAAGAATTATTGGTTGTCTTCAATTAATTCTTCAATTTTGTCTCTACATCTGCAACCTTTGCAAGAACCTTTAGTTGCACCAGTTTTTTCAGCTACTGCTTCCACTGTGTGTGCACCATTTTTGATAGCTTCCTTTATCTTTGCTCTTGAGATTGCTCTGCAGATACAAACTTTAGTCATTTTATCAATTACTTGTTGATTTAAATTATTGTTATCATTCATACTATTTTCCTCCTAATTACATCAAAGTAAAACAGCACGATTAACAAAAGGGAATGGAATGTATTTGATGATTTAATTATAAGTTAGTTGATAAGAAAAGTCAACATTAAATAATAAAAATTATTCATTAATTTTTATTATTTAATATATAAGTGTTAACTTATAATATTAGGTTGTACAAAAATAGATTTTTTATTATAAAAGCAAATTAAATAATTAATGAAAGCTTTCAAATATATGGATTTGTTGCGTTGACTTTTTAAAAGTGCTATTATATAATTTCTTTAAAGACTGTGAACAGGGCAAGTACTTATATAGAACCTTATTCAGAGAATAGTTGGTTGGTGTGAAACTATAGGTATATTTAAGGAAAATCACCTGGGAGTTGGAGACTGAAAGGAATATATTCTTATTAAGTTATCCCGTATATCCACGTTACAGGATGCGAGCATTATAGGTGCTTTTAATTACCTATCATAAAAACGTAAAATTTTAATATTTATAATTGAATTATATAGATAGGTTTGAACTTTAGGTGGTATAGCGAATATAACTTCGTCCTTTTAGGATGGAGTTTTTTTTATTTTACTTAAAGAAGTCTGGCTAAATAATCAATTATAAGTAAATAATTAAAATATTAAACAAGAGAAGGAAAGGAGTTTCAATATGTATAAAAAAGTTGAATTACCTAAGGGTTTTGTAGGCGTAGAAAAAGAAGTTGCAAACCTTTGGAAAGAAAAAAACATAATAAAAAAGAACTTTGACATGAATCAAGATGGTGAATACTTTACTTTCTATGATGGACCTCCAACAGCTAATGGTAAACCACACGTAGGTCACGTATTAACAAGAGTTATGAAAGATATAATCCCAAGATACAAAGTTATGAAGGGATATAAAGTTATAAGAAAAGCTGGATGGGATACTCATGGACTTCCAGTTGAGCTTGAAATAGAGAAGAAGTTAGGAATTTCAGGTAAACCTCAAATAGAGGATTACGGTGTTGAGAAATTCGTAACTGAGTGTAAAGATAGTGTATTCACATATGTTAGCATGTGGGAAAAAATGACTGAGCAAATAGGTTATTGGGTAGATATGGAGAATCCATATGTTACTTACCACAATCCATACATAGAATCAGTATGGTGGGCTTTAAAACAAATGTGGGATAAAAAACTTTTATACAAAGGTTATAAAACAATGCCTTACTGCCCAAGATGTGGAACAAGTTTATCATCACACGAGGTTTCACAAGGATACAAGGATGTTAAGGACTTAACTGCTGTAGCTAAGTTTAAAGTTAAAGGAGAAGATAATAAGTACTTCTTAGCTTGGACAACAACTCCTTGGACTTTACCTTCAAACGTTGCTTT
The DNA here is from genome assembly GCF_030222355.1 of Clostridium sp. UMB9555A. NCBI lineage: Bacteria > Bacillati > Bacillota > Clostridia > Eubacteriales > Clostridiaceae > Clostridium > Clostridium sp. UMB9555A. Next base: position 104,141 of record NZ_JASORQ010000004.1, read on the forward strand.
ATGTATAAATAAAGCTTATGACTATGTAGAAGCTAAGCAAGCTGAAGGTGATGAAATCTTCATCTTAGCTAAAGAATTAGCACCTAAGGTTTTAGGAGAAGGATTTGAAATAGTTAGAGAGTTCAAAGGTGAAGAGTTATTAGGAATGGAATATGAACAATTATTACCATTTGTAACTCCGACTGAAGGAAAAGCTTTCGTAGTTGTTCATGGTGACTATGTAACTTTATCAGATGGTACTGGTATAGTTCATATAGCTCCTGCTTATGGTGAGGACGATAACTTAATAGGAAAGCAAAATGGATTAGCATTCTTAAACTTAGTTGATTTAAGTGGTAACTTTGTAGAAGAAGTAACTCCATGGGCTGGAAAATTCGTTAAGAAATGTGACCAACAAATAGTTGATTACTTAAAAGAACAAAATAAATTATTTAAAGCTGAAAAGCATACTCACTCATATCCACATTGTTGGAGATGTGACACACCACTTCTTTACTATCCAAAAGAAAGCTGGTTTGTTGCAATGACAACTTTAAGAGACAAACTTTTAGCTAACAATGAGAAAATAAATTGGTACCCAGATAACATCAAGAACGGTAGATTTGGTAAGTTCTTAGAGAATGTTATAGATTGGGGTATCTCAAGAGATAGATACTGGGGAACTCCACTTCCAATATGGGAATGTGAATGCGGACACAGAGAATGTATAGGAAGCATTGAAGAGTTAAAAACTAAAGGAATAAATGTTCCAGAAGATATAGAACTTCATAAACCATACATCGATAAAGTTCATTTAAATTGTCCTCATTGTAATAAAGAGATGAAGAGAACAGCTGAGGTTATAGACTGTTGGTTTGATTCAGGATCAATGCCATTTGCTCAACATCACTATCCATTTGAGAACAAAGAATTATTTGAAGCTAACTACCCAGCTCAATTCATATCAGAAGCTGTTGACCAAACAAGAGGATGGTTCTATACATTATTAGCAATATCAACTGCTATATTTGATAGAAATCCATTTGAAAACTGTATAGTTTTAGGTCACGTTCTTGATAAGAAGGGCTTAAAGATGTCAAAATCTAAGGGTAACGTAGTTGATCCATTTGAAGTACTTGATTCACAAGGTGCTGATGCTACAAGATGGCATTTCTATACTGCAAGTGCTCCATGGTTACCAACTAGATTCTCAATAGAAGATGTTGCTGAAACTCAAAGAAAATTCTTAAGCACATTATGGAATGTTTACTCATTCTATGTTTTATATGCAGAGTTAGACAACTTCAATCCATTAGACTACAAGGATTTCGTATCAGATAACGTAATGGATAAATGGATAATGTCAAAACTTAATACTTTAGTTAAGGACGTAGATGATCATTTAAATAACTATAGAATAACTCAAGCTGCTTTAGAAATAGAAGAGTTTACTGATGAGTTATCAAACTGGTATGTAAGAAGAAATAGAGCTAGATACTGGTCAGAAGAATTAACTGATGACAAGATAGGTGCATACACTACTTTATACAGAGTTTTAGTAACTTTATGTAAAGTTGCAGCTCCATTTGTACCATTTATAACAGAAGAAATCTATCAAAACTTAGTAGTTAACTTAGATGAAAATGCTTTAGAAAGTATTCACTTAGGAGCATGGCCAGAAGTTGATGAAAAGGCTATAGATAAAAAATTAGAAGAAAAAATGGATTTAGCTTATAAGATAGTTAAACTTGGAAGAAGTGCTAGAAATGGTGCTAACATCAAGAATAGACAGCCACTTTCAAAAATGCTTCTTTCAACTTCAGAGCTTCCAGACTATTATGGAGACATAATTAAAGATGAGTTAAACATCAAGGAAGTAGAATTAGGAGCTGACCTTTCTAAATATGTTAACTTCGAAATTAAGCCTAACCTACCTGTTTTAGGAAGAGCTTATGGTAAGTTAATACCAGCTATAAGAAAAGAAATAGCTTCAAGAAACCAAATTGAATTAGCTCAAAAAATCCAAAATGGTGGAGTAGAAGTTATCATTGTAGATGGAAATGAAATAGAATTAAATGCTGAAAACTTACTTGTAACAATGCAAGGATTAGAAGGATTTGCATTTGCTGGAGAGGGATCAGTTGGTGTTGTTTTAGATACTACTATAACTGATGAATTAAGAGAAGAAGGTCATGTAAGAGAAATCATATCAAAAATCCAAAACATGAGAAAAGAAAGTGGATTTGAGGTTGCTGATAAGATAACTCTTTACGTAGCTGAAAATGATATGCTTTTAGATGTAATCAAGAAATTTGAAGATGTTATAAAGAAAGAAACTTTAACTGAAGAAGTTGTTTATAACGGAGATGCTGATTACTCAGAAGCTAAAGTAAATGGTGAAATATTAAAAATGGCTGTTTCAAAAAGAGCTTAATTAAAATAAAAGAGAGCAAGTAATTGCTCTCTTTTTTATGTAATTTATTTAGTCCAAAGTTCTTTAGGCCCTTCATTAACTAATTTTGAAAAGCCGCCCATCATATTATAAAGTTCTGTAAAGCCATTATCCTCTAAAATTTCACAGGCTTGCATGCTTCTAGAACCTCTTCTACAGTAAACGAGTATTGGTGAGTCTTCATATCCATCAAGCTCATCTAAAGAGAATAATAATCTTCCTAAGGGAATTAATTTGGCATTCTTAATATATCCATCTTCCTTATACTCTTCTTCAGTTCTTACATCTAAAATTAGTAAATCTTTATTTTCATCTATTAATTTTATAGATTCTGTTATATCTATATCTTTATACATTAAAGTTTCCTCCTAGAAAATCTCTTTTATTTATTATAAATTTTAAAAAGTATGGTTAATATATCAATAAGTAATAATATATTTGATTATACAACATAATTCAAATATTTTATAAAAATTATAAAATCTAATAATTTTTACATTGAATTAATATTTGAATTTTATTACAATTATTAATAAGAAAACGTTTTTTGATTAAAAAAGGTAAAAGGAATTTGACCAAATTGCAGAAATATACACAAATTCCTTGTATAAATGTAAAGTTATCATTATAATATTGAAGTATTAATAAATAGATAGGTAATAAGTTAGAGTATAGGAGTTGAGTTAGATGGCTGCTTCAATTAAAGATGTTGCTAGAGAAGCTGGAGTATCAATAGCAACAGTTTCAAGAGTATTAAATGACATAGACGTTGTAAACGAAGAAACTAAGAAAAAAGTTTTAGAAGCTATAAAAAAATTAGGATATAGACCTAATATAGTTGCAAGAAGTTTAAAAACACATAGAACAAGAACTGTAGGTATATTAGTACCTGATATATCAAACCAAATATATCCTGAAATAGTTAGAGGGGCTGAGGACGTAGCTAACATATATAAATATAATGTAATGTTATGTAATTCAGACTTAGATTTAGAAAAAGAAAAAGAATACTTAAGAGTTCTTAAGGAAAAAATGGTTGATGGTGTTCTTTACATGAGTTCATCACTAGGAGAAGAAACTTTAAATTTAATAAATGAATTAGATTTAAAAACAGTTTTAGTTGAAAATGATGAGCAAAATGGTAAGTTCCCAAGTGTAACTATAGATAATGAAAAAGCTACATATGAAGCTACTAATCATTTAATTAATAAAGGTATGAAAAACATAGCTTTCATAGGTGTAGAAGGTGACCTAAATAATGCTTGGGGTAAAAGATACAAAGGATACCAAGCTGCATTAAAAGATGCTGGAATAGAAATGAAAGAAGAATTAACTTACTTTAAAAACTTAAAGGTTAAGACTGGATATGATGCTATTTTAGCAATGCTTGAAAATGGTCAAAAAATAGAAGGAATAATTTGTGCTTCAGATGAAATAGCTATGGGCGCTATAAATGCTTTAAGAGATAAAGGAATAAATGTTCCTGAAGAAGTTAGTGTTATAGGATTTAATGATATAGATTTAGCACATGTATTCTATCCAAAATTAACTACTGTATCACAACCAATGTATGATATGGGATCAATAGCTATGAGAATGTTAATTAAAATAATAAATAATAAACCTTTAGATCAAGATCATTTTGTATTAGATCATGATTTAATAGAAAGAGATAGCTGTAAGTAATTAATGCATAAAAAATGCATAATCATTAGGTAACATAAGATTAAATTATGTTACCTTTTTTTATTTATGGAAAAATTTAAATTTTAGTAAGGGAGGAGTTGGAGGTGAAAAATAAGAGAAAATTAATAATATTAGGTTTAATTCTTTTTGCGTTAATAGGTATATATATTGGAAAAAACTATATTGAGGGAAGAAAGCAAATAAATTTTCAGTCAATTAATGTGGTTGAAAATTTAGAAGAAGCAAAAGAGGGCATACCAACAATAATAATGTTTAAAACAGATACTTGTCCTTATTGTGTTGAAATGCAAAAAGAGTTAAGTTATGTTTCAAAAGAAAGAGAAGGAAAATTTAATATTTACTATGCTAGATTAGAAGAGGAGAAAAATATAGATTTAGCATATAAATATGATGCTAATGTTGTTCCAACTACTGTGTTTTTAGATAAAGAAGGTAATAAATTCTATGTTCATCAAGGGCTTATGAGAAAGAATAATATAGAAACCATTTTAAATTCTTTGGGGGTTAAATAGAATATGGAATTTTTAGCTTATTTTAATATTAGCATATCTAATAATATATTTTTAGCCATAATACTATCATTTTTTGCAGGAGTAGTAGCATCTTTTAGTCCATGTACCCTTTCATCTATTCCATTATTAATAGGCTATGTTCAAGGTAGTGAGGTTAAGGATAATAAGAAAGCATTTAAGTATTCACTGATATTTTCAATTGGACTTGGAATAACATTTACTGTAATAGGCTTACTTACAGCCTTAATAGGAAAAGCTTTTTTAGGTGCAGGGAAGTTTTGGTATATAATATTGGCTTTTATTATGATAGGATCAGGGCTACAAGTTCTTGATGTAATAAATTTATTTGGAGATAAAAAAGATGCTTGTAAAATTACTAAAAGAAGAGAGGGAATTTTAGATGCCTTCTTTTTAGGAATATTAAGTGGAATATTAGCATCTCCTTGTGCAACACCTATAATGGCAGCAATAATAGCCTTTATAGCTGCTAGTGGTAACTTAGTAATAGGGATGATAATGCTTTTAATGTATTCATTAGGTCATAGTGTTTTAATAATTTTAGCTGGAACATCCTTTGGTTTAGTTGAGAAAATAGCCTACTCTGAAAAGGGTAAAAAGATAGGAAGAGTATTAAAAAATATATTAGGAACAATTATAATATTAGTTGGATTATACTTATTTTATCTTGGAGTATAGAAAATATGTAAACCAAATATACAAAAAGTGTTAAATTAAAATGAACTCAAGCAAAACTTATACTAATTTTGATATGATAATTATTAATATAAATTTTGATTGGAGGATTTTTATGGATCAAAATATCAATAAAAAATTATCAGTTGGACAATTTTTAAAATCTGTATTTAACATATTTATTAAAAATTTAGGCGATATAGCAATAATATCAGTGCTTTTTGCACTTCCTACTATTATAGGTCGAGGAAATGCTATATTTTCGGTAATTGGTATATTCAGCTTAGGATTCTCATCAATATCTATAATAAAGTTAGCTAATAATTTTATTAGAGGTGAAAAGGTATCTTGGATTGAAACTATAAAATCAGCCTTTAAAAACCCTTTATTTCCTCTAGGAGTATTCCTTATACAAAACTTTGCTGTTTCTTTAGGCTCAAGCATATTTGCACCTTTAGGAATAGTAATATCAATATTTTTTGTAATAGCTATGCAATGTTCTATATTTGAAAACATAAATGTAATAGAAAGTATAAGAAAAAGTTTTTTATTAGTAAAAAATAATTTTTTAGATATACTTTTAAAGCAGTTTGCTTTAGTTTTTATAATTAACTTTTTTACAATGACCTTTGCAATGTTTTTAAATCAAAGTGTCCTATCAATAATAATATTTTCACTAGTTTTAAATATTATTACAGCTCTTACCCTAATAGGCGGAAATTTAATATATAAAGAAGTAACGGTTTAAGATTTTTAAAGACTATATAAGAGTCAAATTTATTTATCTATAGATAGTTAAATTTATGGAGAAAAAAAGTTTGATTTCCTATATAGTTTTTTATTTTTAAAATTTCACTGACTAAAAAATTAAAATTAATGTATAATAGAAAAGTTAGTATATATTTAAGAAATATAGATTTAAAGGAGGAGAGGCTTATGAAGGATCAAAAATTATTAGGGGAAGAATCAGAATTAAAGCTTTTGATCAAGTATTCGGTGCCAGCTATTATAGGTATGCTTGTAAATGCACTTTATAATATTGTTGATAGAATATTTATTGGACATATTCCAGGCGTTGGGCCAATGGCCATTACTGGAGTTGGTATAACTATGCCAATTATGTCTATATTACTTGGTTTTGGAATGCTTATAGGGATTGGTGCTACTGCAAACATCTCTATAAAATTTGGGCAAAATAAAAGAAAAGATGCAGAGAAGATATTAGGAAACTCTGTGGTCTTAATAACTATAATATCTTTAGTTTTAACTATTATTGGAATTGTCTTTGCAAACAGTATTTTACACTTATTTGGAGCAAGTGAGGCTACAATTTTTTATGCAAAGGAATATATAAATGTAATACTTTTAGGAACTATATTTAATTTAATGTCATTTTCTTTATATAGTACAATTAGAGCAGATGGAAATCCAAAGATGTCAGCTGCAGTAATGGTACTTGGATGTATTATAAATGTAATATTAGATGCAGTATTTATATTTGTATTTAACTTAGGGATAAAAGGGGCAGCTTTAGCTACAGTAATTTCTCAAATAGTTACTACATTAATAATGCTTTATTACTATACATTTGGAGGATCAAACTTAAAATTAAAATTTGAAACTCTTAAGTTAGATTGGGGATTAGTTAAGATAGTTTTAGCTATAGGTGTAGCTCCATTTTCAATGCAGATGGCTGCAAGTGTAGTTCAGGTAATAGCTAACAATGCACTAAGAATGTATGGAGGAGACTTAGCTATAGGGGCTATGGCGGCAATTTCTTCAATAGCAATGATATTTTTAATGCCCATATTTGGTATAAACCAAGGTTCGCAGCCTATAATTGGATATAACTATGGAGCTAAGAAGTATGAAAGAGCTCAAAAAACAGTTAAGTTAGCTATGATAGCAGCTACAACAATACTTGTTTTAGGAGGAATATTAATTCAAGCATTCCCAGCTTTAGTAATAAGTATGTTTAACTCAGATCCTAAACTTTTAGAAATAGGAGTTCCAGGGTTAAGAATATATTTATTCATGATGCCTATAATAGGTATATCAATAATAGGATCTAACTATTTCCAATCAATAGGTAAAGCTAAGTTAGCAACTTTCTTAAGTTTATTAAGACAGGTTATACTTTTAATTCCTCTAACATTAGTTTTACCTAAGATTGCAGGATTAGGTTTAACAGGGGTTTGGTTAGCTGGTACACTTTCAGACTTCTTATCTACAATAATAACTGGATTATTCATAATTAAAGAGTTCAAAAAAGAAGATAGTATAGAAGATAAAAAAGCAATTTAAAAAAAGCTGAGTTTAGAAATTTCTAAACTCAGCTTTCTTTTATATAATACCTTCGTCTTTTAATAAATCTTCAAGTTTTCTTACTTTCTCTGTTAGAGTAACGAATTTTTGCTTTAAATCATCTTTACTTAAATCATCTATTTGAACTTCAAGTTCTTCTACAGTTTTTAAAACTTCATCTATATCTTGTTGAGCTAATTTTAAATTTTTTTCGTTCATATAAAAAATTCTCCTTTTAAGTAAATTCGTTCTTTGTAGTTTTATGGTAACACTACTATTCTAACTATGCAAGGCATATATTATACAGAAATTACTTATGATTTAGGAGGAGAGATGATTAATTATATATGGTTTGCAATTATAGCCTTAGGATTGATTTTTAGCATAATGACAGGCCAGGGAGAGTTGATTACAACTGGCTTAACAGAATCTTCTGAAGGTGCTGTGAAATTTATAATTTCCTTAGTAGGTATTATGTGTTTTTGGTGTGGAGTAATGAAGATAGCAGAAAATAGTGGGTTAACATCTAAGGTTGCAAAATTATTAAATCCTATATTAAAAAAGATATTTAAGGAGAGTTCTCATAGTGATGAAGCTATGGGAGCCATAGTTATGAACTTAACTGCTAATATGTTTGGACTATCTAATGCAGCTACTCCCCTTGGAATTAAGGCTATGAGTGAATTAAATAAGATAAATAAAGAAAAGGATGGAAGGGCATCAAATGATATGGCATTATTTTTAGTCATAAATGCAGCCTGTATTCAATTAATTCCATCTACAGTTATATCAATTAGGGCAGCGGCTGGCTCAAGTGAACCTGCAAGTATAATAATTCCTGCTATTATATGCACTTTTACTGCCTGCTGTGTAGGAATTATATGCTGTAAAATCTTGCAGAGATACTTTTAGGAGGGATACTTTTGATTGCAAATAACATAATTCCAATAATATTTCTTTTAATAATAGTCTATGGAATGTTTAAGGGAAGAAAAGTTTACGAATGGTTTTTAGAAGGGGCAAAAGAAGGACTAATGGTATGCGTTAAAATTTTTCCTGCTTTATTAGCTATGATGATTGCCATAAGAATATTTAAAGATGCTAATTTACTTAATTATTTAAATAATCTTTTAGAACCAATAGTTTCTTTAATAGGATTACCGAAGGATATTGTTCCACTAGTACTAATTAAACCTCTATCTGGAAGTGGAGCCTTAGGAGTATATACAGAATTAATAAATACCTTAGGGCCAGATACAAGAGAAGGATTAATTTCTTCTGTAATAATGGGAGGAACAGAAACAATATTTTACACCATAACTGTTTACTTTGGTGCTGTTGGAATAAAGAAAATAAGACATACATTTTGGGCGGCTTTAATGGCTGATATAACTGCTATTATAATGGCAGTATTAGTAGTAAGTATGTTTTTTGGACTATAAATGAATAAAATAATTAAAAAATAGCAACATAATATTGAGAAAAAAAGGAGAACAAAAGATGATTTAATTTAAATATGAAAGTACTTCAGAAATAATCCAAAATATTACAGAAATCGTTTAACTAAAATGTAAATATTTAAAGTTGATAAAAAAATCACAAAATAGTTAAAAAAATAACGAATTTTTGTCGATAAAATGTAAGAAATGTAAAAAAAAGTCTGGATTTTGATTTTGAAAGATGGTATTATAATCTCGTAAGGTTGGTAAAAAACTTTACGGAGTAGATAAATAGCTTAAAAACAAAAAAAGATATGAAAAAAAGTTCTTAAATGGAATTTTATTAAAGTTAAAAACTTAACTAAATGCTTTTAATTAATTTTTACATATATTATGAAAATAAGAAACTAATCTATAATGAGGTGGGTATCATGAAAGTAACAAATGTAGATGAATTAATGCTTAGATTAGAGAAAGTTAGAGCAGCTCAAAAAGAGTTCTCAAAATTTTCTCAAGAGCAAGTAGATGAAATATTTAGACAAGCAGCAGTAGCAGCTAATAATGAAAGAATAAGATTAGCAAAAATGGCAGTTGAAGAATCAGGAATGGGTATTGTTGAAGATAAAGTTATAAAAAACCATTTTGCTGCAGAATATATATATAATAAATATAAAGATGAAAAAACTTGTGGAGTTATAGAAAAAGATGAATCATTTGGTATCACTAAAATAGCTGAGCCAATAGGAGTTGTAGCAGCAATCGTTCCTACTACAAACCCAACATCAACAGCTATATTCAAAGCTTTAATATCATTAAAGACTAGAAACGCTGTATTCTTTTCACCACATCCAAGAGCTAAAAACTCAACAATAGAGGCAGCTAGAGTTGTTTTAGAAGCAGCTGTTAAAGCAGGAGCTCCAAAAGATATAATCGGATGGATAGATGAGCCATCAGTTGAAATGTCACAAGTATTAATGGCAGAAGCTGATATCATACTAGCTACTGGTGGTCCAGGAATGGTTAAAGCAGCTTACTCATCAGGAAAACCAGCTATCGGGGTTGGAGCAGGTAATACACCAGCAATCATAGATGAAACAGCTCACTTAAAAATGGCAGTAAACTCAATATTATTATCAAAAACTTTCGATAACGGTGTTATCTGTGCATCAGAGCAAACTGTATTAGTTGTTGATAAAGTTTATGATGAAGTAAGAAAAGAGTTCGCTGATAGAGGAGCCTACTTCTTAAAAGATAAAGAAATAGATAAAGTAAGAAAAACAATTTTAATAAATGGTAACTTAAATGCTAACATAGTTGGTCAATCAGCATGGAAAATAGCTGACATGGCAGGTGTTAAGGTTCCAAAAGATACTAAAGTTTTAATTGGTGAAGTTGAGTCAGTTGAATTAGAAGAACCATTCTCACATGAAAAATTATCACCAGTATTAGGAATGTACAGAGTAGCTAACTTCGAAGAAGCTTTAGTTAAAGCTGAAAGATTAGTTGAACTTGGTGGATTCGGACATACTTCAGTTTTATACACTGATACAATGAAATCACAAGATAGAGTTCAAAAATTCGGTGCAACTATGAAAACTGGTAGAACAATAATAAACATGCCATCAACTCAAGGAGCTATCGGAGACATATATAACTTCAAGCTAGCACCATCATTAACATTAGGTTGTGGATCATGGGGTGGAAACTCAGTTTCAGAAAACGTTGGTCCTAAACACTTAATGAATGTTAAGAGTGTAGCTGAGAGGAGAGAAAATATGCTTTGGTTCAGAGTTCCAGAAAAAGTTTACTTCAAATATGGTGCTTTAGGAGTTGCTCTTAGAGAATTAAAAGATTTAAACAAGAAAAAAGTATTTATAGTAACAGACAACGTATTAGCTAGTCTAGGATATGTTGATAAAATAACAAGTGTTTTAGAAGAAATAGGTGTAGATTTCAGAGTATTCTCAGAAGTTACTCCAGACCCAACTTTAGCATGTGCTAAAAAAGGTGCTGAAGCAATGAGAAGCTATCAACCAGATGCAATCATAGCTCTTGGTGGAGGTTCACCAATGGACGCAGCTAAGATTATGTGGGTAATGTATGAGCATCCAGAAGTTGCTTTCGAAGATTTAGCAATGAGATTTATGGATATAAGAAAGAGAGTTTACCCATTCCCAACTATGGGTCAAAAAGCTATGATGATTTCAGTTCCAACATCAGCTGGTACTGGTTCAGAAGTAACACCATTCGCAGTTATAACTGATGAAGAATCAGGAGTAAAATATCCATTAGCAGATTACGAATTAACTCCAGATATGGCTATCATAGATGCTGAGCTTATGATGAACATGCCAAAAGGATTAACAGCTGCATCAGGTATAGACGCATTAACTCATGCTTTAGAAGCTTACGTTTCAGTTTTAGCATCAGAGTACACTAATGGATTAGCTTTAGAAGCTATAAGATTAATATTCAAATACTTACCACAAGCTTACGCTGAAGGTACTACAAACATAAAAGCAAGAGAAAAAATGGCTCATGCTTCAACAATGGCTGGTATGGCATTTGCTAACGCATTCTTAGGAGTATGTCACTCAATGGCACACAAATTAGGATCAGAACACCATATAGCTCATGGAGTTGCTAACGGAATTTTAATAGATCATGTAATAAGATTCAATGCTGTTGACAATCCAAGAAAACAAGCTGCATTCCCACAATACAAATATCCAAATGCTAAATGGAGATATGCAGTAGTTGCTGACTACTTAGGATTAGGTGGAAAGAACGAAGAAGAAAAAGTTAATAACTTAATCAAGGCTATAGATAACCTTAAGAAAACAGTTGGAATTCCTGCAACAATAGCTGACTGTGGAGTTTCAAAAGAAGCATTCTACGCTACATTAGAAAAAATGAGTGAAGATGCATTCGATGACCAATGTACAGGTGCTAACCCAAGATACCCATTAATCAGTGAAATCAAGCAAATGTACATCAATGCTTTCGAAGGTAAAAAAGACAGAGTTTAATAGCTTTGAAATAAGATAATAAAAAATACTCACTAGATTATCTAGTGAGTATTTTTTTCTATAAAAACATATAAAGATGTACTATTTGTTAAGATTTTAAATCTTATCTATGGTAAAATTTAATAAATAGGAATTGGAGGGATTAAGAGATGAAAAGTTCAGTTTTTACTAAAAACAGAGAGAATTTATTAAAGAAACTAGAAGACAATTCATTGTTAGTTTTATTTGCAGGAGAGGCTAAAAGAAAAACAGCAGATGAATATTTTCAATTTACTCCAAATAGAAATTTTTATTATTTAACAGGAGTAGATGAAGAAAAGCATATACTAATGATAAAGAAAATAAATGGTGTAGTTGATGAAGTCCTTTATATACTAAAGCCAAATTTAGAACAAGAAAGATGGACTGGAAAAACTATAAGAGATTATGAGGCTAAAGAAGTATCTGGCATAGAAAATATAAAATATTTAGAAGAGTTTAAAAGTGATTTAAATATGATTTTTACTAATGGAATTGCAGAAAATCTTTATTTAGATTTAGAAAGAGTTTCATTTAATGAAGAAATGAGCAAAAGTCAAAGCTTTGCAAAGGAAGTTAAGGAGAGATATCCTCAAATAGTTATAAAGGATGTTTATTCTGATATAGCTTCTTTAAGACAAATTAAATGTAAAGAAGAAGTAGAAGAAATAAAGAAGGCTGCTCATATAACAGCTAAAGGTGTAGAACTTTTAATGAAAGAATGTAAGCCTGGAATGAAAGAATATGAATTAGAAGCATATTTTGATTTTTACTTAAAACAAAATGGAGTTAAAGATTATGCTTTTAAAACTATAGCAGCTGCTGGAGTAAATGCTGCTACTTTACACTATGTTGATAATAATAGTGAAATAAAAGATGGAGATTTAATTCTTTTTGATTTAGGGGCTCAAGTAAATTATTATAATGGAGATATTTCAAGAACATTCCCTGCAAATGGTAAGTTTACTAAGAGACAAAAAGAAGTTTATGAAGAAGTTTTAAAGGTAAATGAAGAGATAATAAACTCTATTAGACCAGGAGTTGGATTCTATGAAATAAATGATAAAGCAAATAATCTTTTAGCTGAAGCTTGTGTAAGATTAGGTCTTATAGAAGATAAAAAGGATTATAGAAAGTATTATTTCCACTCAATAGGACATAGTTTAGGTCTTGACACTCATGATGTTGGTAAGAGAGATATCATTCTTGAAGAAGGTATGGTTTATACTGTAGAGCCAGGTTTATATATTGAAGAAGAAGCTATAGGAATAAGAATAGAGGATGATGTTTTAGTTACTAAAGATGGCTGTGAAGTTCTAACAAAAGAATGCATTAAGTCTGTAGAAGATATAGAAAATTTCATGAGTAATAGATAATTTTATAATTAACATTATTTTAAGAATAATAAGCTTTAAATTTGAAGAAATTAAGAGTAAAATGTAATAAAAATTAAAGAGCAAACTATGGTTTAGGAGATGATTTCATGATAAATGAATTAAAAAAAGCTATATTAGCTGGAATTGGAACTGCAGCTACTGCTTATGAAAAAACAGATTCCTTTATACAAGATATGGTTACTAAGGGAAAAATAACTGTTGAGGATGGTAAAGTTTTATCTGAAGAATTAAAAAGAGATATGGAAGAAAAAACTACACAAGCAACTAGTGAAATAATAACTAAGTTAGATAACATGAAACCTTTCACAAAAGAAGATTTTAAAGCTATGTTTGATGAAGCTAATAAATCTACTTTAGAAGAAATAAATAAATTAAAAGAAAGAATAGCCGTATTAGAAGCTAAATTAAATGAAGAAGAAATTTAGGCTATAAAATATAGAACTCTACAAGAAATATGAGGAGTAGAATTTATAGCTATGTAAATAGCTAGGATAAGTAAGCTTTTCAGTATCTTGTAGAGTTTTTATAGTTTATTATCTTATAGGAGGTGAATTTATGAGTAAGGGACAGAGTGCAAAAAGGTTAAAAGAAATAGTTAGAGTATTTACTTATTATGGTTTTGACTTTTTAATTTCATCAAAGTTGCCTAATAGTAAAAAGGCTGAGCCAAGGCCTCAAGCACTTAGAGAGGCTTTAGAAGAATTAGGGGCAACCTTTGTTAAAATTGGACAGATATTGAGTACAAGACCAGATTTACTTCCTAAAGCTTATATTGAAGAGTTGGAAAAGTTACAAGATAATAATGAAATAACAGACTTTAATAAAGTAAAGGAAATATTTTATGAGTCTTTTGGGACAGATATAAATACATATTTCTTAGAGTTTAGTGAAACTCCCTTAGCTTCAGCATCAATTGCACAGGTTCATAGAGCTAAATTAATAGATGGAAGAGATGTAGTAGTTAAGGTTCAGCATTATAAAATAGATGAAAAAATGAAGCTTGACTTAAGTATATTAAGAAGACTTAGCAAATTAACCTCTAATCATATAACGAATACATTAATTAATCCTGTTGAAGCTTTTAAGGAAATTGAAGATGCTACCTTAAATGAGCTTGATTTCGAAAAGGAAGCAAAGAATACTAAAAGGTTTAGAGAGCTTAATAAAAATGTAGCCTGTGTTGGTGCACCTATAATTATTGATAAGCTTACTTCTAAGAAAGTACTTACCATGGAATATATAGATGGTTGCAAAATAACAGATTTCAATATTTTAAAAGAAGAAGGATATGACTTTGAGGATATTGCAAACAAACTAGCAAATTCATTTTTTAAACAGGTTCTTGAAGATGGATTTTTTCATGGTGATCCTCATCCAGGAAATTTATTTATAAGAGAAGGCAAAATATACTTTATAGACTTTGGCTTAGTTGGGACTTTAGAAGCAAATTTAAGAAATTGGCTTAATAAGGCCATGATTGCTATGGTTTTAGGTGATATTGATACCTTAGTTGATTTTGTAAATGCCATAGGCATAAAAAAAGGAAAGGTTGAATATTCAATATTATATGATGATTTGAAAAATATAGTCTCAAAATATATAAATGCATCTTTAAAGACAATAAAGATATCAGATTTATTTAAAGAAATCTTTGAGATTGCAGAACGAAATAATGTTCAATTTCCAAGAGAATTGGTTACTTTAGTAAGATCTATAGTTATATTAGAAGGGGTTATAGCTAAAATAGATCCAGATTTAGAAATTATGGAATGTATTTATCCTTATGTAAAAGAAAGAAATAAAGAGGAAATGTTAAAAAGTTTAAACAAGGATAAACTTATAACTGAAGCCTATAAGTTTGCTTCTAAGAGTATAGAAATTCCTACTAAATTTTCAGAACTTGTGGATAGTTTGACTAAGGGAAGAGCTAAGTTGCAATTTGAAATGAAGGGCTTAGATAAGCCACTTACAGATTTGAATAAAATGGTAAACAGAATTGCTTTCTCTTTAATAGTTGGATGTATGATAATAGGTTCCTCATTAATAGTTAATGCTAAAACTGGACCTACTTTTCAAGGGGTTCCTATTTTAGGATTAATAGGCTTTATAGTGTCAGGAATTTTTGGCTTGTGGTTATTGATTTCCATAATAAAATCAGGATTTTTTTAATAAATAGTTAATAAAGTTATTAAATACTTGAAAGAAACATAGTTATGTTGTATAAATGTATACAATATAATAATTAAAAAGTGAATAATTTAAAAAGAGGTAGAGGCGCGAGAATCAAGATTACTAAAATGGAGTTAAGTAGCGTAGAAGTTTTAGGAAAGGGATTATCGCCGAAGTTTTTGGCTAATACTTTAAGGCTAAATGCTGGGGTTGTATAGAATATATACAACACTGTCACAAAATGTGGAGAGCTATCATCTTAGGGAATTAAATAAATAAAAGTTTATTTGCAAAAGTAATTTTATTAAGTATTAAGACCTTAGGTTGATCAAGCCTAAGGTCTTTTTTGTAGAAATTTTATAATAAGAGAAAATAAGGGAACACCTCTGTAAATTAATTCACTGCATATTTAAGGGGGAATTTATAATGAGAAACAAAACTAGATTTAAAGTTTTTCTAACGGTTTTTGCAATGACAATGTTATGCTCAACCTTAGTCTTTGCTGCTGAAGATGCTGCGGCGGTAAACTCAGCTAAGTTTGGAATGTGGACAGTGCTGCCACCATTAGTTTCAATTGTATTAGCTTTTTTAACTAAGAATGTTGTAGTTTCTTTATTCATAGGAACAATGACAGGATGTATAATGCTCAAATTAAATGGATTTAATATAATTACAGCGTTAACTCAAGGATTTATTGATTTTACTTATAGAGCTTTAAATTCCTTAGCTGATCCTTGGAATGCAGGGATAATTCTTCAGGTTTTAGTTATTGGAGGAGTAATTCATTTAGTAGCTAAAATGGGAGGAGCAAAGGCAATAGCTGAGGCTTTAGCAAGAAAGGCTAAGACTGTTAAAAGTGCACAACTTACAACTTGGCTTTTAGGCTTAGCAGTTTTCTTTGATGATTATGCTAACTCATTAATTGTAGGACCAATAATGAGACCAGTTACAGATAAATTGGGAGTTTCAAGGGAAAAATTAGCCTTTGTTATAGATGCAACGGCAGCACCAATTGCAGGGTTAGCAATAATATCAACTTGGATAGGCTTAGAGGTTGGATTAATTGGAGATGCTTTAAAAAGTGTAGGAATACAAGCAGATGGTTTTGGAGTATTTTTAGAAACAATACCATATAGATTTTATAATATATTAATTTTAGCTTTTGTTGTTATATCAGCAATAACTTTAAGAGAGTTTGGACCAATGCTTAAAGCTGAGAGAAGAGCTAGAAGAGGAGAAGTTTTATCTACTACAGAAATTTCATCAGATAGTGAAGATTTAGAACCTATAGAAGGAATTAAATTAAGTGTTTGGAATGCAATAATTCCAATTGGAGTTTTAATAGTATCATCTTTAATAGGATTTTATTATAGTGGATGGGTAACTATAATGAGTGGAGAAGATTTAGCAATAATAGAGCTTATGAACAATACACCTTTTAGTTTTGCTGGAATACAAGCAGCATTCTCAAATGCAGATGCTTCCGTAGTTTTATTCCAATCAGCTTTATTAGCAACTATAGTAGCTCTTATATTAGGAGTTTCTAGAAAAATCTTTACTATTTCAGAAGGAATAGGAATTTGGATTGAAGGAATGAAAGGACTTTTAATAACAGGAGTAATTCTTATATTAGCTTGGTCTTTAAGTTCTGTAATTAAGGAATTAGGAACTGCTTCTTATTTAGTAGGAGTATTATCAGATGCAATACCAGCATTTTTATTACCAGCAATAATATTTATTTTAGGTTCAATAATAGCCTTTGCTACAGGTACAGCTTATGGAACAATGGGAATATTAATGCCACTTGCAATTCCATTATCCTTTGCAATAAATCCAGAATGGAATTTTGTTATAGTAAGTACCTCAGCAGTATTAACAGGTGCTATATTTGGAGATCATTGTTCACCTATTTCTGATACCACAATACTTTCCTCAACAGGTGCAGGATGCGATCATATAGAGCATGTTAGAACTCAAATATGGTATGCAGTGTTTGTGGGAATAGTAACTGTATTATTTGGATATATTCCAGCTGGTTTAGGATTAAGTATTTTCATAGTATTACCTTTATCCTTAGTAGCTTTATTCATATTAACAATGATATTTGGTAAAAAAGTAGATGACAAAGTAGTTAGCAATTAAAAAGGACGTGTACCAAAATAACTTTTTATAAAACTTACAAACAGTATGAAGAGGAAATTTAGTAATTCTAGGAATATGTTTGTAAGTTTTATTATTATATTTTGATACAGCCCCTTTTATTTAAATATATTAATTTGTTTTCTCTTCAGTTTTCTTTTGGTAAGGGTAGACAAGTCTGTTAATTATAATAGCTATTATTACCCCAATAAATGTATCTAGGATTCTATTAAAAGCATAGTCATATGAGCCAACACCCTTTAAGTTTGTCATTATGGCAAAAACAACTATACATGCACTATTTATTGCGCCTTTACAATTAAATAAGATACATAGGTAAATGGCTATAGTTGTACCTATGGCTGTTAAAAGAGCATAAACAATAAAGTGTTGAATACTTAATACATTAAATATGGCTGTTAATAATAAACCAACAATAGCCCCTAAAAATGTACCAAGCATTCTGTTTTTTCCCATTTTATATGAATTTTCAACTGTATCTTGCATGCACATCATTGCTGCAATACAAGCAAAAAAGGCACTAGAACGGCCTAATAGTTCAAATACTATAATGCATATAAATACTGAAAGAGAAGTTTTAAGGTTTCTAGCACCTATAGTTTGCAGGTTAAATTTAAACAAATATTTCCCTCCTAAATCATATTAGTTCTTTTTATTTTCTTCTAGATTTTTTATATCATCTTTAACTTCTTTTTCAAGTCTAGAGATTTTTTCTTCTATATTTTCTAAATCTTTTTTTACCTTATTTTCATATTTATATATGTAGTTATTTATTAATAGAGCAATTATTATACCTATAAAAGTATCTATAATTCTATCAACTGCATAGGCATATGGAGCTTTACCATGTAAGTTTGTCATAATTGCTATTAATACTATACATGCTATAGAAACAGACCCTTTTCTGTTAAAAACATTAAGTAGATAAATGGTTATAACTATTCCAATCCCTGTTATTATTCCTGAGAATCTTGTAAGATTAAAGTTTAAAGCTATAAAAGTTAAAGCTAAACCAACAAGTCCACCAGTTATTGTACCAATCATTCTGCTTTTTCCCATTTTATATGAGTTTTCAACAGTATCTTTCATACAGATTACAGCGGCTATACAAGCGTAAAAAGGATATTGTCTGTGTATTAGCTCAAAAAATCCTATGCATAAAGTTACAGCCAAAGCTGTCTTTAAGTTTCTTGCACCTATTTTAGGTAGGGCTAAACCTTTCATTTAAATAATACCTCCCCAACAATTTATATATTATTATAGATAGTATATAACATTTTTATATTAATACAAATTATGACTTAACAAGAATTTTAAAGAATTCAAAAATAAAAACGATTGACATTAATATAAAACTAATCATATAATTAAAATTAAGTGAGAAAATGCAATGAAGAGAAGAGTAATAAAGAAGATTGTATAAAAGAGAGCTGGGTTAGGTGAAAGCCAGATACATGAGACTTTATGAAGATGGACTTGGAGCAGACTTTTTGAGAATTTTAATTTTAGAAAAGTACGGTGGCAACCGTTATATTGCAAAGTAATAAAATAAGTTAAACTTAGGAGTTACTTAGTGAGATATTTATGGTGACATAAATATGAAATAGAGTGGTATCGCGTAATTAACGCCTCTATGGGATTTCCCATAGAGGTTTTTTATATTTTTGAAATATTGGAAACAATAATAAGTAAGAATACAAGGAGGAAGAAATAATGTGTAAAAAACCATATTATATTACAACGCCTATTTATTACCCATCAACAAATCTACACATAGGTAATACTTATACAACTGTGGCTGCTGATGCTATAGCAAGATTCAAAAGACTTACAGGTCATGAAGTAATGTTCTTAACAGGAACAGATGAGCATGGTCAAAAAATAGAAAGAATAGCTAATGAAAAAGGAATTACTCCAAAGGAGCATGTTGACGAAATAGTTGCAGGAATTAAAGATCTTTGGAAAATGATGAACATAAGCTATGACAAGTTTATAAGAACAACTGATGATTATCATGTGAAAGCTGTTCAAGAGATTTTCAAAAAGTTATATGATCAAGGAGATATATATAAAGATTCTTATGAAGGTCTTTACTGTACTCCATGTGAATCATTCTGGACAGAAACTCAATTAGTAAATGGAAACTGCCCTGATTGTGGAAGACCAGTTGAAAAAGCTAAGGAAGAAGCTTATTTCTTTAAAATGAGCAAATATGCTGATAGATTAATTCAGTATATAGAAGAACATCCAGATTTCATTCAACCAGAATCAAGAAAGAATGAAATGTTAAATAACTTCTTAAGACCAGGATTACAAGATCTTTGTGTTTCAAGAACAAGCTTTACTTGGGGAATACCTGTAAGCTTTGATGAAAAGCATGTTATTTATGTTTGGATAGATGCATTATCAAACTACATAACTGCCTTAGGATATGGTCAAGAAAATCAAGAATTATACAAAAAGTTCTGGCCTGCTGATGTTCACTTAATAGGAAAAGATATTTTAAGATTCCACACAATTTACTGGCCAATAATGTTAATGGCTTTAGGATTAGAATTACCTAAGCAAGTATTTGGTCATGGATGGTTACTTGTTGATGGAGGAAAAATGTCAAAATCCAAAGGTAACGTTGTTGATCCAGTAGTTTTAGTTAACATGTTTGGAGCTGACGCTGTAAGATACTACTTATTAAGAGAAATACCATTTGGTTCAGACGGATTATTCAACAATGAAATATTTATAAAGAAAGTAAATACAGACTTAGCTAATGACTTAGGTAACTTATTATCAAGAACAATAGCTATGGTTTATAAATACTTTGATGGAGTTATTCAAGCACCAACATGCAAGGAAGCTATTGATGATGAATTAATAAACTTAGCTTTATCTACTCCAGGAAAAGTTGAAGCTAGCATAGACGCATTAAAGATTCCAGAAGCGTTAGAAAGTATATGGACTTTAATAAGTAGAGCTAATAAATATATAGATGAAACAACTCCTTGGATACTTGCTAAGGATGAAGAAAAGAAAGAAAGACTAGGAACAGTTTTATATAACTTATTAGAAACCTTAAGATTTGTTTCAGTAATGATTTCACCATTCTTAACAGAAACAAGTACAAAAATAAATGCTCAATTAAACACTAAAGTTACAACTTGGGAAAGTTTAAAAGAGTTTAACGGAACTGTTGCAGGAGATAAAGTAGTTAAGGGTGATGTTATATTCCCAAGAATAGATGTTGAGGAAAAATTAGCAGAACTTGAAGCTTTAAAACCAGCTCCAGTTAAACCAGCTAACGAAGAGTTAGTTAAAAATCCAATAAAAGAAGAAATAACTATAGATGACTTTGACAAGATAGATTTAAGAGTTGTTAAAGTATTAGAATGTGAACCAGTTAAAAAAGCTAAAAAGTTATTAAAACTTAAAGTTGATTTAGGTGGAGAAGAAAGACAGGTTATTTCAGGAATAGCACAATACTATAAACCAGAAGAGTTAGTTGGAAAGTATGTAGTATTAGTTGCTAACTTAAAACCAGTTAAATTAAGAGGAGAATTATCTCAAGGTATGATACTTGCAGCAGCACCTTCAGATGATTCAGAACTTCTATTAGTTAACCCAGGAGAAATGTTAACTGGAAGCCAAGTAAGATAGTAAAATTAAAAAACTCTTATATTCATACTAGATTGTGGAATATAAGAGTTTTTTTGTATCATAATATTGTAGATAGAAGCATTTTAAGGGGGCTAATAAAATGAAAGTAATTATAGGTAATGCTTGGCCGTATGCCAATGGCTCACTTCACATAGGAAGAGTTTCATCTTGGATGGCAGGAGATATATTAGCAAGATATCATAGGGCTAAGGGTGATGAAGTTATCTTTGTTTCAGGATCTGACTGTCATGGATCTCCAATTTTAAATAAAGCCAAGGAGATTAATAAGTCACCAGAAGAGCTTATAAATAAGTACCATATGGAATTTGTTAGATGTTTTAATAAATTAGGATTTTCCTTTGATATATTTACAAGAACAGATAGTGAGTATCATGAGGAACAGGTGAAAAATATAATAAAAAGCCTTTATAATAAGGGATTTATATATGAAAAAGAAACAGAAGAATTTTATTGTCCAAAATGCTGTGAAACCTTAGATGAATTTGGGGTTAAAGATGGACTTTGTAATGAATGTAATAGTAAAGTTGAAGTTAGAAGTTCTAATAATCTTTTCTTTAAATTATCTTATTTTCAAGATTATATTCAAAATATATTAGATGAAGAAGAGAGTTGGAGAGAAAATGCCATTAAAATAACTAAGAGATATTTAGAGGGCGGGCTAAGAGATAAGATTCTAACAAGAGAAATTAATTGGGGAATAGAAGTTCCTGTAGAGGGCTTTGAAGATAAAAGAGTTTATGTTTGGATTGATGCTTTATTAGCTTATGTTACTGCATCTAAGAAAGTTATAGAGGAAAAAGGACAATCTTTAGAAGAATATTGGAACAATGAAGAAAGTAGAATATATTTAGTTCATGGTAAGGAAAATATACCCTTTCACACAACAATGTTTCCAGCAATGCTCTCTGGCATTGGATTAGATAAAAGTGAAATTAGAATATTTTCTTCTCAATATTTAACCTTAGAAGGAAAAACTTTTTCTACCAATAGAAACTGGGCTATATGGGTGCCTTACATTATGGAAAGATATAATATAGATTCTATTAGATATTATTTAATAAGTAGAGGTGCTGAAGAGAAAAATTCTGACTTTACTTGGAGAGATTTTATAAATGCAAATAATAATGAATTAGTAGGAGAACTGGGAAACTTTACAAATAGAGTTTTAACCTTTATAGAGAAAAACTTTAATAGGGAAATAAAGGGAGAAGAACTTCCTCTTCAATGGAAAAACTTAATAAGAAGAACTTATGCTTCTGTAGGTAATAAATTTGAAGAGGGAGAATTTAAATCAGGAGTAAAGGAAATATTTAATCTTATAAAACATGGAAATAATTTCTTTGACAAAAATAAACCATGGATTTTAATAAATAATAACAAGAAAAAATGTGAAGAGGTACTGTATATTTGCGCTCAAATATTAGTAGCTTTAACTGATTTAATGAATCCTATAATTCCTTTTACTTGTGAGAAGATAAGAATGTTTTTAGGTATAAAGGATACAAAGTGGAGTTTTGAAGGGATGAAGAATATAAGCGTTAATAGAGTTGAATTTTTATTTGATAAAATAGACAAGAAAGTTGCTATAGAAGAACTAAATAGATTAAAGAATAAAAAGATATAAATAAAATAAGCCTTGCTTCTATTAATATTAGAAACAAGGCTTATTCTACATCTTAAGGTTTAAGGTTAGGAATTATTATATAGAAATTTTTTAAATTGATTAAACTTAATAGCCCTTGATATTTGCGTAAGGGGGACAAACTATTCAAGGGCCATTTAAGGGGTAAAATTAAATTAGTGTTTTAGCTACGTTACAATTATTATATTAAGCTTCTTATGTGGCATTTATGTGTCAAAAAGTGTACAAAAATATTAACATTTAATTTAAAGTAAATTAGATTTTAATCCCTCTAAATCTTTTATTTCTATTATGTTTTTTGAAAAGTCTATAAGCCCTGCATCTCTCATTTTCATAAGCTCTCTAGACAATGAAGGGCGTTGAACTCCAAGTTTGTCAGCCCAATCCTTTCTTGAAAATTCTAACTTTATAGTTGTGGATTTTTCTTTGTTATATTTTTTTAATAAGTAATTGCAAATCATTTCTCTAATAGATTTCATTGTCACTTGTTTAAGTTTGGAACTTAGATTAAGAGCTTTATTTGAAAGAATTCTAAGTAGTTCTCTTAAAAAAGGTTCATTTGAGGAACAGAGCTTATAGATATAATCCTTTTTTATATGTAAAACTTGAGAATTTTCTTTAGCCACAACAGACATTGGGTAAAAGTTCCTATCTCCAAAAAGAAGATTTTCCCCAAAAACATTTCCTCTATTTAAGGTTGCAACCACTAATATGTTTCCGTTAGAATCTAATTTTTGAATTTCTATTTTCCCTTCTATAACTACACTTAAAAAATCGCAATACTCTCCTTCAGAAAACAGTAAGTCTTCCTTTGAATAGGATTTTACTGAAGCGAAACCAGAGCTTAATAATTCTTGAATATCTTGATCGCTGAAGTGGGAAAATAACCTACACTCTTTTATATTAGATAATTTTTTAAAATCCATTTTATTCACCACCCTTAAAAAATAAGTAGTATTATATTAATATAAATATATAATATTTTACACTATTTAAGTGAATTTTAAATTGATAGGAGTGAAAATAGATGAAAATTTATATTATAGGAGCCTTAATTGGAGCAGTAATAGGCTACATAACAAACTGGCTTGCTATAAAAATGTTATTTAGGCCAAGGGAAGCAAAGTATATCTTTGGTATGAAACTTCCTTTTACACCAGGATTAATACCTAAGGAAAAAAGTAGAATAGCGAATAAGGTTGGAGAAACTGTAGGCACTCATTTATTAAATTCAGATAGCTTAAGTAAGGCTTTAAAGGATGATAAAATAAAAGCAAAATTTAATGAGGTTGCTAAAGAAAAAATTAATCAAGTTATTAATAGTAATTCAACTTTAGAGGAAGCATTAAAAAATACTTTAGGGAAAAATTACTATGCTCTAAAGGGAAATATGATAGACAATATAACTAAGACTATTTTAGAATCAATTCAGGAAGAGGAATTTAAAAATAAGGTTAAATTTTATATAGTAGATTCTATTAAAGAAAGACTAAATAAAAATCCTGAAAAGATAATTGATTTTATAAATAGCAATAAATTTAGAGAAGTAATAATAAACACTTTAGAGGAAGAAAAAACAAGAGACATAATAGGAAAAGCTCTTCTTAAAGAAGTAAAAACTTTAGGAAAAGAAGATTTAACTATTGAAGAAGTAATTCCAGAAAATATTAAACCTTACATAGAAGAATATGTAAAATCTCAAAAGGATACTCTTGTAGATATCATAAAAAATCTTCTTAGAGATGATGAGGTTTCACATAAGATAAAAAGTGCAATAAATGATAATATACCATCTATAGTATCAATGTTTTTAAGTGGAGATGTAATATACGGAAAGTTAGTTTCATTAGTTGATAAATCTTTAAGTGAAGAAGAAAATAAAGAGTATATATGTGATGCGGCTTTAGCTTTTGTACATGAAAGTATGAAGAAAAAAGTAAGTGATGTAATAAATAATGTTGGAGAAGAAAAGCTACAGGTAATATCAGATGCCTTAGGAGATAAGATTTCAAAAAAATTAAATACAGAAGAAAATATAGATTCTATAATAAGAAAACTAAATTGTAAAATTTCTTCTTTTAATAGTTATGAAGAAATTATAAAAGTGTTATTCAATGACTATGAAAATATTCTAATTGATAATATAGATTCAATGATTTCTCAAATTGTTAATAATAACCAATTATCTGGTGAAATGAGTAAAATAATTGAAAAGGTATTTGATAAATTTTTACAAAATTCCTTAAATGATATATGTTATAATAAACAAAACTTAGAAAATAGTATTATGAGTATTTTAGATAATTTATATAATGATTTTGTGGAAAATAAATCAGCTAAAGTACTAGAAATTGTGGATATTTCCTCAATAGTAGAAGAGCAAATAAATGCTTTTGAAGTGGATTATGCAGAGGAAATCATAATTGGAATAGCTAATAAAGAACTTAAGGCAATAACTTGGTTGGGAGCTTTATTAGGAGGAATTCTAGGAATTTTATCACCACTTTTATCTACAATTTATATGTAAAATTCAAAGGAGAAAATTATGAAATATAAAATATTTGATACACATGCACATTATGACTCAGATAGTTTTGATGAAGATAGAGAAAATGTAATAAAAGAACTACAAGAAAATGGAGTTATTGGAGTTTTAAACTGTGGATCTGATCTTTATGGATTAAGAAAATCAGTTGAACTTGCAAAAGAGTTCGATATGTTTTATGCAGCAGTTGGTATACATCCAGAAAATGCAGATGAATTTAATGATGAGGTTGTAAAAGAAATAAAAGAATTTGTTAAGCATGAAAAGGTTAAAGCCATTGGAGAAATAGGATTAGATTATTATTGGGAAGAAAATCCTCCTAGAGAAGTTCAAAAAGAAGTTTTTAGAGCACAAATGAAATTAGCTGATGAATTAAATTTACCAGTTGTTATACATGATAGAGATGCTCATAAAGACACTTTAGAAATTATTAAAGAGTTTCCAAATGTAATTGGAGTAGTACATTGTTTTTCAGGTTCAGTTGAATTTGCAAAAGAGTGCATTAAGTTAGGATATTACATTGGATTTACAGGGGTTTTAACATTTAAAAATGCTAAAAAATTAGTAGATGTTTGTAGAGAAATACCTGCTGAAAGAATGTTAGTTGAGACTGACTGTCCTTTTATGGCGCCAGTTCCTTTTAGAGGCAAAAGAAACAAGTCAGATTACATTGAATATATCATAGATAAAATGAGTGAAATAAGAGGTATTTCAGGTGAAGAAATGAATGAAATCTTATTAAACAATAAAAAGAGATTATTTAAAATTTAATATAACTAGACTAAAGAAAAAATAAATGTAATAACATAGAAAGTACACTAATATAATATAGTGTACTTTTTTAAATATAAATCAACCGTTATTTACCAAATCCCTGTATAAGCAGAGGTCAATTATTTATTATAATTTACAACTAAAAGTATAAGTTTTAGGAGTCATCAGATTTGACATACTTGAAAAGGTAATATATAATGTCGAAATGACTCTTGCCTAAAAGGGGGAAGATTATATGAAAAAAATAATTAAGGCATTGAAAGAGAAGGTTGCCTCGAAAAATGGAAAAATTGTATTAGGAGTATTTAGTTTAGTTTTAGTAAGTTTTATAGCAGTTTTAGTTACAGCACATAAGAATATAACCATAAACTTAGATGGTGAAAATTTAGAGGTTGCCACATTTAAAGGAAATGTACAAGCAGTTTTGAGTCAACAAGGAATTTATTTATCTGACAAGGATAAAATAGAACCAAGTTTAACAAGCGAGATTTCTGATAATGATGTAATAAGCATTAAAAAAGCAGTTCCAGTGGAAGTGATGGTTGATGGAAAAAATATAGAGATAGATTCTGCGGAAGATTCAGTAAAGAATATGCTGGTTAAAGAAGGAATTAATCTAAATGATTTAGACAAAGTAGAACCTTCATTAGAAACAGAACTATCAAAGGATTTGAAAATAAAGATTACAAGAGTTGAAGAGAAGACCATAGTTGAAAAAGAGCCAATAGACTTTGAAACTGTAGTAAAAGAAGATAATAGCTTAGAGAGTGGAGTTAAAAAGACTACTCAAGAGGGTTCTGCTGGAGAAAAGGAAATAACTATGAAGTTAGTTATGGAAGATGGAAAAGAAGTATCTAGAGAAGTAGTAGAATCTAAAGTTGTTAAAGAACCAGTAGACGAAGTAGTGGTTAAAGGAACTATGGAGAAATTAGTTCTTTCAAGAGGAAACGATAATATAAATTATAAAAAAGCAATGGTAGTAGAAGCTACTGCCTATTCTGGAGATGGAATAACAGCTACAGGAACTGTACCTAAGAGAGATCCAAATGGATTAAGTACAATAGCTGTTGACCCTAGAGTAATACCTTTAGGAACTAAGGTTTATGTAGAAGGATATGGCTATGCAGTAGCAGAAGATACTGGTGGAGCTATAAAAAATAATATAATAGATTTATTCTTAAATTCAGCACCTGAATGTAAACAGTGGGGAAGAAGAAATGTTAATCTTTATATAATAGCTTATCCTGGTGAATGGTAATGCCAATTCTAAGAGAGGGATTCTAAAAGAGTATTCTTTTAGACCCTCTATTTATTTTGTATTAAAGCATTTTATTGACAGTTAAATGAGATATAGGTAAATTAAATATAGTACATATAATAAGAAAGGGAGTTTTAACCTTGATTAAAGAAGTTATAGTAGTTGAAGGTAGAGACGATATAACAGCAGTTAAGAAAGCTATAGATGCTGAAATCATAGCTGTTGGTGGATTCGGAATAAATGCAAAGGTTATAGAGAGAATAAAAGAAGCTCAAAAAAGAAAGGGAGTTATTGTATTTACTGATCCAGACTTTGCTGGAGAAAAGATAAGATCAATAATATCAAAGAGAGTTAAAGGCGTTAAGCATGCTTACATAGGAAGAGCAGAAGGAACTAGAGCTAAGGATGGAAACATAGGCGTAGAGAATGCATCACCAGAGGCTATAATTAGGGCCTTAGAAAATGCAAAAATAACTTTAGAAGAAAAAAGAGAAGAATTTACAATACAAGATCTAATATACTTTGGATTATCAGCAGATCCAAAGGCTAAAGTGAGAAGAGAGTTACTTGGTAAAGAATTAAGAATCGGTTATGGAAATGCAAACCAAGTTCTTTCAAGATTAAATAACTATGGCATAACAAAAGAAGAATTTGTTAAAGCTATAGAAAAGATAGAAAAGATGATATAGGAGAGTAGTGAATGGATATAAACGAAATAAAAGATATAAAGACAAAGGAGCTTGTTCAGAAATATAATTTTAGATTTTCAAAAAGCTTAGGACAAAACTTTTTAATTGATGATTCTGTTCCAAGAGATATAGTAAATGGAGCAGATGTTTGTGAAGATGATTTAGTAATAGAAATTGGACCTGGAGTAGGTACTCTTACTGTACAATTACTTAAAAAAGCAAAGAGAGTTGTTGCTATTGAATTAGATAGTTCACTTATTCCAATATTAACAGCTGAGCTTGGAGATAATCCAAAGTTTCAATTAATACATAATGATGCCTTAAAAGTTGACTTTAACGAAATTATAGGAGATGAAAAAAGCGTTAAGCTAGTTGCAAACTTACCTTATTATGTAACTACTCCTATAATAGTAAATTTATTAAAAGGTGGATATAACTTTAAGTCATTAACTATAATGATACAAAAAGAAGTAGCAGAAAGAATGAATGCAGAACCTAACTGTAAAGATTACGGTGCTTTATCAATTTTAGTTCAATACTACTGTAATACTAAAATAGTTAGAAAGGTACCACCTTCATGCTTCATACCAAGACCAAAGGTTGATTCTATAGTAATAAGATTAGAAAGATTAGAAGAGCCAAGTGTTAAGGTTAAAAATGAAAAATTATTCTTTGAAATTGTTAGACATGCATTTAACATGAGAAGAAAAACTTTATGGAATGCAACTAAAAATGTAAAACTTCCTAAGGAATTAATGGAAAAGGCTTATGAAGAGGCGGGAATAGATCCTAAGAGAAGAGGAGAGACTTTAAGCTTAGCAGAGTTTGGTGCTCTTTCAGATGCAATAGATAAATATATGAATAACTAGAATATTTAGAGAGAATAAGAATTTTTAAATTTTTATTCTCTTTTTTTTTGTTCTCTCATATACTGTAGAGAATAAAATTATATTGGAGGGACCAGAGAATTGGCACATAATAAATCATATAGAACTTTTATAATATTACAAGAAGATGAAAAGGGGCATTCTATAGCTTCAGATAAGCCTTTAACTGGATATGCCAAGATAGAAACTAAGAATGATAAATGTAAAGTTTCTTTTTACGCTCAAAACTTAAAGAAAGAATACAAAGATTGTTATATGATGCTTATTTGTAACAAGAAAGATTTTAAGAAGAATATAAATCTTGGTCCAATGAACATAAATCAACAAGGCAAGGCAGAAATGAGTTTAGAATATGATTCTATCAACATAGGAGATTTAAATGTATCTTATGAGAATATAGTAGGAGCTGCTATAGGAAAAAACATTAATGGTAGAACAGTATTCTTTATGTGTGGATTTTTAAATAATCAAATGCCAAAGGATAATTGGAAGAATTATGAGATTAAGATGATATCAGGCAAAGAAAAGTCTCATTACGATAAAAATAATAAAGAAGATGAAATGAAAAAAGAATGTCCTATTAACATGAAAGAGCATAAGGAAAAATATAATGATGATAAAGATTATTATAAGGACAAGAAAGACAAAGATGAAAAAGATAAGTATAAAGAGTATCTAAAAGAAAAGGACAAGGATTATTTAAAAGAAGAGAATAAAGAAAAGGAATGTAAAAAAGAATATTGCAAGGATAAAGAAGATAAAGAGGATAAAGAGGATAAAGATGATTGCAAAGAGCATTTAAAAGAAGAATATAAAGAGAAAAAAGATGACTGTAGAGGAAAAGACAAAGAAGAGTGCAAGCACCATGATAAAGAAGAGAAGCATGAAGAAAAATGTGAAGATAAGAAAGAAGATAAGTGTGATAAAGAAGACCAATATAAGAAAGAAGAGAAATATAAAGATAAAGACAAAGACGAAGTAGATGATGATTGTAAAGATAAACATGAAGAGCATAAAGAATATAAGGATAAATATACGGATAAAGATAAACATGAAGAAAAGAAAATAGAAGGTTATAAAGACTGCTATAAGGAAAAATATCACCGCAATGATAATTGGGATTATAGATCAAAATTACAAGAGTGTGATAGGTTTATAAGCAAAATAGATTTAGAAAGAGAATATGATCCTTATGATGGAGAACGTTATGAACTAGGTAGAAGATTTGCAGAGTACGAAAATGAAATAGAGCAAATGAAACTTAGAGATTGTAAGGAGAAAGAAGAAAAAACTTATGAAGTTGACTTTGATTGTCCTATAGGTGAAGTTTTAATGGGAGCTTTAGAAGGATGTAAGAAGGTCTCTAAATTTGCAGAGGATATAAAAAGATGTGCATGGTATAAGGTTGATGTTAGAAACTTCGATGATATGTGTAATATGTCAAACTATAATAAATACACAATGATGTATTATCCTATGATTAATTACTATCCTTATATAAGCAAAGCAGGTCATTTCTTCTTTGGTGTAAAGTGTGATAAGGATGGAGATATAAAATATATTTTATATGCTATTCCAGGAACTAAGGATAGAAAAGATCAACCATACGGTGGTAGAACTGGTTTCGTTACATGGGATAGATATGGAGATAGAGAAAATGGCTATTGGATAATGTTCTATGATTTTGAAAATTCATCTGTAGTTATTCCTATGAAATAATCAAGATAAAAACTGTTTATATAGATTTTATTTCTATATAAACAGTTTTTTATTTATGTAATATTAATACCCTATTTAGTAATTTTTAATTAGTTGCTGAATATATTTTAAATATAGACTTTCCTAAAAGATGAAAAGAGGTGATTTTTTGAATAAAAAACAATTTGGTATAACCCTAATATTAGTTTTGCTTATGATAATATTGGTAACTGGTGAAAATATGTTTACTGGAAATATAAAAAAAGTTGCATTAACAAATAATAATATTGAAGGGCTAAGTACATATACCGCCCTAGATGGTCTTTTAACCTATAAGTTACCTGATAGTTGGGACGTTGAAGAAAAAAAATACCCAGGAAATTATATTATTTATGATAATAGTTTCATAAGTGACACTATGGGCTTATGGGGATATGTGCAGATTTTAAATTCAAATGATGATTTAGAAAAGATGGTTGAGAAGGAAAAAGGGGTTATTAGTAAGAATGATATAAGTGACTATTTAGTATCTGATGAAAGTCTTAATGATGAATTAGTAAAGAAGGTAGTTTTTAAAGAAAAAAATGATAAGGGAATGACCTACTTTAATACTGTTTATTATAAAAAGTTGGGAGAAAATAAAATAATAAAGGTATTATTTAGTGCAAGTGAAAGTAAGCAAAAAGAAGATTATTCAATAATATATAAAGCCATAATTGATAGTATAGAGCATGGAGAGTAGAAAATTTGATTTGCTTTAATAGAAGTATTATAATTAAATTTAAAAGAGAAGCATAATAATATGCTTCTCTTTTAAATTTACAAATAAATATTGGAGGAGTTTATGAGGATTGTTTTAGGGGAAATCTTTGGACTTAAGATTTATAGCTATGGATTTATGATAGGATTAGGTATAATCTGTGCAACATTATTATTCTTAAAGCGAGGAACTCAAAGAGGCTATAACGAAGATAGGCTTTTTAATGCTACTATCTTAACTGTTATTTCAGGAATTTTAGGGGGAAAAATACTCTATATAATAACTGAGTGGAAAACAGTTATGCAAGATCCAGGTTTAATATTTAGAGATTTTGGAAATGGCTTTGTAATTTATGGAGCCATAATAGGAGGAGCCTTAGGAATTGCTCTATGCTCTTTAAAGAATAAGTGGAATGTATTAGAGCTTGCAGACTTAGTAGTGCCAGGTTTAGCCTTAGCTCAAGGATTTGGAAGAATAGGATGTTTACTTGCAGGATGTTGTTATGGGGCTGAAACTACAAGTTCTATAGGAATTATATTTCCAGCTGATTCATTAGCTCCAGCAGGGATACCATTATATCCAACACAAATCTTTTCGTCAATTTTTGATTTTGCCTTAGGTTTATTTTTACTATGGTATGGAAATAAAAACAAAGAAAAAGGAAAAACTATGAGCATGTATATGATAATATACAGTATAGGTAGATTCTTTGTAGAGTTTTTAAGAAATGATCCTAGAGGTAGCGTAGGATTATTATCAACATCTCAATTTATATCAATATTTATATTAATAGGGGGTATATTACTATATAATATAAATAAATTAAAAGGGAGAAAAGAAACAAGTGAAAAATAAGAAATTAATTCTAGTAATACTTTGCTTAGTTTTAGGATTAGGCATTGCTGGATGTTCAGCTAAAGATATAAGCTCAAAATTTGTTGGGAGTAATAATAATGACTTTGAATATATAAAAGAAAATAAAGTTGATAAAATAGTTATTCAAAGTACAAGAGATTCTGGTTTTAGGTTTTTAGTAAAAGAAAAGTCAGTAATAGACAATATATACAGTATGTTATCTAAAGCTGAGGTTGTTAGTAAAAAGACAGATTTACCTCCAGATTATATTTTTGAAATACATGTTGGTGATGAAGAAAAGAAATTCTATTATGTAACAGGTGTAAAAAATAATGGAGAAGGTAATTTCTACGATGGAGATCACTTTTATAGAATATCTAAGAGATTAGACAACTATTTAATGCAAAATATGCAGGCGATAAGAAAACCTAGAGCTTTTGATGAAATATACTATAATTCAATACTTGAAGTAATGAAAAAAGAAAAAGATGAACTAAACAAAGATAATGCCAAAGTTGGTATTGATATACTTGGAGATAGAGATTGTACAAAATATATGTTATCATCAGATATTGAAGATTTTGAAAAAGATGTAAAAAAAGTAGTTCCAAATGCTTCAATAATGAACCATAATAGAGATGACTTTGATATAATAGTTACTGTAAGAAATTATGGTTATACATCTACTATGTTTAGAACTGTAATAACTATTGAAAACAGACTAACTCATTCAGAGAAAAAATTCTATGTAGATGGAGTTTATAAGAACTCTTGGGACATCAATGTTTTTGATAGTTGGAAAGATGTTCAAAAGGAATGGGATAGATAACAGAATGGAGGATTTTTCTTATGGGAAGTTGTGCAAGTTGTGCAAATAAAGACAAATGTAGTTCAGCTAGTAAGGATGGAGGATGTAATTCATCAGTACCAGCAAAATTAGGAACTAACTATGGAAATATTAAAAATGTTATAGGTGTTATAAGTGGTAAAGGTGGAGTTGGTAAATCAACTGTTACTGGAATATTAGCTACTCAACTAGCTAAAAAAGGATATAAAGTTGGAGTATTAGATGCTGATATAACAGGACCATCAATGCCAAGATTCTTTGGGATAAATGAAAAAAGAGCAGATATAGTTGCCATGGATAGTGAAGGTAAGCAAGTTAAATTTGTTCCAGTAAAAACTGAGCTAGGAATAAAAGTTAT
The DNA here is from genome assembly GCF_030222355.1 of Clostridium sp. UMB9555A. Classification (NCBI taxonomy): domain Bacteria; kingdom Bacillati; phylum Bacillota; class Clostridia; order Eubacteriales; family Clostridiaceae; genus Clostridium; species Clostridium sp. UMB9555A. The sequence goes on from NZ_JASORQ010000004.1 coordinate 137,985, forward strand.
ATCAATGAACTTACTTATGGAAGTTGAAGATGATCCTGTAATTTGGAGAGGCCCAATGGTTACAGGAGTATTAAACCAAATGTTTAAAGATACTGATTGGGAAGAGTTAGACTACTTATTAATAGATATGCCACCAGGAACAAGTGACATAACATTAACAGTAATGCAAACATTCCCTATAAAGGAATTAGTAATAGTTTCAACACCTCAAGACATGGTATCAATGATAGTTAAAAAACTAGTTACTATGGCTCACAAAATGAATGTTTGTGTAAGAGGAGTAGTTGAAAATATGGCTTACATAGAGTGTGAGTGTGGTAAGAAGATGAGAGTATTTAGCAAGAAATCTTCAGAAGAGCATGCTGAATATTTAGGACTTCCTTTAATAGGAGAACTACCAATAAACTTAGACTTAACTGAAGCTTTAGAGAATGGAAAAGCTGAAGAGTATGTGGCTGAAAATCCACTATATTCATTAATCTTTGAAGGATTATATTAGTATAAATAAAAGAATGGATCAAAATAGTTATATTATTTTGGTTCATTCTTTTTATTTTTTTAATTAAGTTTATTATAAAGTAATATAAATTAAAATTTAGGGAATGATAATGTTATTAAAATAAAATTTTAAGGAGGAAATAATTATGAAAGCCAATGTAGATAAAGATACATGTATTGGATGTGGATTATGTCCAACAATAGCACCAGAAGTTTTTGATATGGATGATGATGGAAAAGCTCATACAATAGTTGAGGAAGTTCCTGAAAATAGTAAAGAAGCAGCAAAAGAAGCAGAAGGTAGTTGTCCAGTAGCAGCTATTTCAGTTGAATAATAATTAAAATTAAAAGATTCTAAAAGATTATATAATCTTTTAGAATCTTCTTTATTTATAAAGATGTGAATATATTATTTTAAAAACTTCCAAAGCTTCTTTAATCTTAGGTTTTAATAAATATTTTTTCTCTTCAAACTCTTTAAAGCCTTCTGGCGTTAAAGAATATACTTTTTGTATTTTTCTTTTAGGATCATCCCAAGAGCCAGTTACAAAGCCTTGTTTTTCTAATTTCTTTAGTAAAGGATATATTCCACCTGTACTAGGAAACCAAAGGCCATTAGTTTGTTCGCCGATTTTCTGAGCTAAATCGTTTCCGTTAGTAGGTTGAATACTAAGAATATATAATGCGTATATAGGAAGAAGACCTTTAGTAAAGACTTGTCCTACAGCATCTTTTTCTTTTTGCACTTTTTTTAGATTGGCTACTTGTTTTTTATATTCATCATAAAGGCGTTTTTCTTCAGCTTTTATAAATTCATCATTATACATAACTAAATTTCCTTTTGAATTGAAACACCTACCATACCAGGGCCGGCATGAACACCCATAGCAGCTCCTATATCTCTTACTTGAGATTTTAATAAGTTAGGATGAGAACTTATTGAATCAAGAACTTGATTAGCCTCTTCTTCTGCCATACCGTTAAGAAGGGCTACGTTACATTTATATTCATCAAGATGCTCTAAAATTATGCTAGCAAGTTTTTTCAAAGATTGTTTTCTTCCTCTGGCCTTAGAAACTGTTGTATAAGCACCATGTTCATCAACTGATATTATTGGCTTAAGATGAAGTAAATCCCCAACTGTTCCGGCAACTTTTCCTATTCTTCCACCACGTCTTAAATATTCTAAGGTATTAAGAGTATAATATCCAGTTGTAGCTTCTCTTATGCTTGGAAGAGCTTCAACTATTTCTTCAAAGCTTTTTCCTTCCTTAACAAGTTTAGCTGCTTTTATAACTATAGAACCTAAAGGATAACCGATTATTTTACTATCGAATAAGTAATATTTAAAAGAATTACGTTCTTCAATAACTAATCTAGCAGCATTGAATGTACCTGATAATGAGCTAGATATAAATATACCTATTAAGTGAGTATATCCTTCAGCTTCTAATTTATCTAATACTGAATTTATATAGTCAGGACTACATAATGAAGTTGTTGGTACTTCATTGTGTAAGTTTTCATAAACATCAATTGGTTTTATATCAAAAATATCATTATATTCTCTGTCTTTATATATTATCTTTAAAGGTAATATATTTAAATTATATTCTTTTATTTCATCTATAGTTAAGTCACAAGAGCTGTCTGTTATTATAGCAATTTTTTGCATTTTATATGCCCCCAATCATTTTATACTTACTAAATAAAATAATAAGTTATATTCTATTTAGTGAATTCAATCGCAAACCGAATAATTCAACATTTATAGAAATTAATGAGAATTAAGTTTAGCTTTAACTGAATTATATATCAATACTGATACCATTATCAATATTGATAATGGTACAAAGAGAGAATAATCTGTTAATAATATATTAAAACAGATTATTCTCTTAGAAAACGGTTTACTTATGAACTTAATTCGGGATTTAATTGAAAGACAAAGAAGAATTTTTATCTACTATATTCCAAATTGTGTTACCTCTAGATAAGTAAATTGGAGTGCCATCTTCAGTTTTTAATATGGTTTTACTATTAGAATCTTCTTTTTCCCAATGAATTTTTTCCATTCTTCCATTAGAGAAAACATAGCCCTCTCCAGTACCTGTTAAATCAATATCTAAATGAGTATTATCAGATTGGAGTGACATATCAGTTATTTGCACCACTATATTTTTAAATTTAAGAGGCGAGTTGGTATTTTTATCTATGGCAAGCTCTCCATCCATATACTTTTCATAAAAGCCATCTACATATTTATAAGAGGTTTTGTAATAGTCACTTAGATTAAGTTTTATTTCAGATATATAGTTAGAAGAATTTAATAGAGAATTATCTTTAAAACTTAATGTATTGTTTTTAGAATACTCATATCCATTATCAGAAATGAACTTTCTTATATTTTTAGCTGAAGTATAAAGATTATGAGGGGCTTTTCTTGTGTTATCTCTCCAAAAAGCACTTCCATTTTTAATTTCATTTATACTATTTAAGGATTTGTCACTAGAAATTGTAGCTAGTGCTTCTGCACTTCCTCCACAATGTGCAAAGGGTAAGTCATGTTCTTTAGAAATATCTAAAAAATAAGGGCGTACACTTCTTACTGGCCCAATAACCTCAGGAGAATTTTCATAAAATACAGCTAAGAATCTAGGAATTCCTGCCTCGGCCATGGTTTCATAAACTATATCTGCTTCTGAAAGTCCACTTTGAGGACGAGCTGCTCTAGAATTTTCAATTATACACATAAAAGGAATATTATCTATTGAATCTGATTCTAATATGTTTCCTGTGTATGGGCTAAGGGTTTCTAAAGATAACTCTTCCATATCAAAGTCATAGGGATTTTCTTCATTCATTGTTAAATCTATTGGCTTTAGTTCTTTTAAGGTATCTATTTTTTCTGATGTTTTTAAAGGCATAATTAAATTTCCAAATATGAATCCAACTAATAAACTTAATATTAATTGAAAAGCAATTAATGCTATTTTCTTCATTTAAACTCCTCCTATGAATTACTTTTCATATATTTATTATGTTACATTATATGGAATATTATTCATCTTATGGAGAAGATAAGAATAAGTTTTTGCCAATGTCAACTAAAGAAAAATTGAATATAGGCTAAGAAAAAGAAGGAAAGAGGGAGATAATAAGTATTTTTTTTAGTATAAGGATTTTTTAAAATTAGCATAACTAGTAATAGTAGAGTATAATGATTCGAGTACAAGATATAGTGGAGTGGAGGAATTGAAAATGCTACATGTTGTGAAAAGGGACGGTAGAGAATCTAGGTTTAATGCGGATAAAATAGCAAATGCAATAAAGAGAGCAGCCAATGAAGTTGGTATTGCAATAAGGGAAAGCCAAGTTTTAGATACTATACAGAAGGTAATTAATTATATAGAAATGTCAGGTAAGACAGATGTCACTGTTGAAGAAATTCAAGTTTTAGTAGAAAAGGCTTTAATGGATAATGGTTTTAATCAAGTAGCAACAGCATATAAGGCATATAGAACTGAAAGAACTAAAGTTAGAGAAATAAAATCAGACTTAATGAAAGCTATAAGTAAGATCGGAGTAGAGACTGATAGAGATAATGCCAATGTAGGAAATAACTTCTCATCAAAGCTTTTAAGAATAGCTTCAGAATCTAACAAATGGTATAACTTAGCTACAATGCCTAAAGAATTAGCAAAAGCTCATGAAAATGGAGATGTGTATTATCATGACTTAGATAGTTATAACTTAACTACTAACTGTTTACACATACCAACTGGTGAGTTATTACAAAGTGGATTTAACACTGGATACGGAACTATTAAGGCGCCAAGAAGAATAGAGACAGCAGCTGAATTATCATGTATTTTATTACAATCAACTCAAAATGACATGTTTGGAGGACAGTCACATTCAGACTTTGATAATGATATGAGTGTGTTTGTAGAACCTACAAGACAAGAAATAAGAGAAGAATACATAGGATTAGGCTTAGAAGGATCTAAGTTAGATGAACTAGTAGAGAAGAAATTAAGAGAAAGAGTACATCAAGCAATGCAAGGAGTTGTTTATAATCTAAACACTATGCATTCAAGAGCAGGATCTCAAGTTCCATTTAGTTCATTAAACTTAGGAATTCCATATAATGAAGATGCTGCTTTAGTTTGTGAAATATTCTTATTAGAATACGAAAAAGGATTAGGAAGAGGAGAACAACCAATATTCCCTAACATAATCTTTAGAGTAAAAGAAGGCGTAAATAGAGAAGTAGAGGATCCATATTTCTATTTATATGAATTAGCTTGCAGAGTAGCAGCTAAGAGAATGAATCCAACTTTCATGAATATCGATGCGGACTTTAATAAGGAATACTATGATAAAGGATATATGCCAGCAACTATGGGATGTAGAACTTATCTTATGAAAAATGTTAATGGTGAGCCAGGATGTAAAGGAAGAGGAAATATAGCTCCTACAACTATAAACCTTCCTAGACTTGGAATATTAGCTAAAAAAGATATTAATAAATTCTTTGAATTATTAGATGACAGATTAAGAATATCTAAAGAATCTTTAATGCATAGATATGGAGTTCTTAAAAACTTAAGAGTTAAGGATTTACCTTTTGTTGCAGGTCAAGGATTAATGAAAGGTGCTGAGAATTTAGGACCAGATGATTCAATAGAACCAATTTTAAAACAAGGTACTTGGGGAATTGGATTTATAGGAGTTGCAGAAACTTTAATAGCCTTAACTGGAAAACATCATGGTGAAGATGAGGCTTCAAGAGAATTAGGAATAAAAATAGTTGAAAGAATAAGAGAATATTGTGATAGATTAACTGAGGAAACTAAATTAAACTGGAGCTGTTATGCTACTCCAGCAGAAGGATTATCAGGTAAATTTATAAAACAAGATCAAAAAGCTTTTGGAATAATTAAAGGAGTAACAGATAAAGATTACTATACAAATAGTTACCATGTTCCTGTTTACTGTCCAATATCAATAAAAAATAAGATAGATATTGAAGCACCATATCATAAATTATGTAATGGTGGACATATCAGTTATATAGAAGTTGATGATTGTCCAAATGCAGAAACTATAATGAAAATAGTTAACTATGCTTACAAAGAAACTAATATAAGTTATATGGGAATTAACTTCCATATAAGATATTGTAAAAATTGTGGAACATATCTTCATAACAATGAGTGTAAGTGTACTAATTGTGGATGCCAAGATATTCAAGGAATATCAAGGGTTACTGGATACTTAAGTCTTGATGAAAGATTTGGTCCAGGAAAATATGAAGAGAGAGAAGATAGACGTTCTCATTTAGAAGGTAATAAAAAAGCTTATCATTGTGTTTAATATTTTAAATAAAATAATTTAAATAAAGCTTATAAAAAATCTATGACATGTATTTTAGAGATTATCTTAATTAGGTAAAATTCTAATACATGTGCATAGATTTTTATTTTTAGTTTAAAAATCATTTAAAATTTCTTTGATAATTTATTATTGACTATAAATTTTTATATGGTAAAATAAATAAAAAATAAATTTTGCTTCGTATAACTCTAATGATATGGATTAGAGGTTTCTACCAAGAACCGAGAATTCTTGATTACGAAGAAAGCTTATTTGCTTTCTTCGTAATCAAGAATTTTTTTTAACTTTTTTTAGGATATATAAATTCTTTATTTAATATTAGAAATTTTGATTTTAGTTGCAATATAAATATTTAATTAATGGAGGAAATATAAATGAATTTATTAGATTTACCAAAGATAGAATTACATTGTCATTTAGACGGATCCTTAAGAGTGGAGACTGCTATTGAGTTAGCTAAAAAAGAGGGAGTTAAGCTAGATAGCTATGAATATGATAAGGTAAAAGAATTATTAGTTATTCCTAAAGACTGCAATTCATTAGAAGATTATTTAAATAGATTTTCTCTTCCAGTAAAACTGTTACAAAGAGCTGAGAACTTAGAAAGGGTTACTTTTGAACTTATGGAAGATGCAAGCAAGGAAAATGTAAAATACATAGAAATAAGATTTGCTCCATTGTTGCATTTAGAAAAAGGGATGACTCAAAAAGAAGTAATATCAAGTATTATAAAGGGAATGAGAAAAGCAGAAGAGCTTTATGACATACAAGGAAATATAATATTATCTTGTTTAAGACATCATTCTGTAGATAGTGTATATGAGGTAATTGAAGAGGGAAAAAACTTCATAGGAAAAGGTGTTGTAGCCATAGACTTAGCTGGTGGTGAATTAGAAGGTTTTGTTAAGCCTTATGAAGAAGCAATGAAATTAGCAAGAGAATCAGGTTTTAGAGTTACAATACATGCTGGTGAAACTGGGGATGGTAAAAATGTTAGAGAGGCTATAGAAATTCTAGGGGCTGAGAGAATAGGGCATGGCTTATTTATATTTAATGATGAAGAGGCTTATAATTTAGTAAAAGAAAAAGGTGTAACATTAGAAATGTGCCCTAAGAGCAATATAGACACAAAGGGTGTGAATAAATATGAGGAACATCCTATTTATAAATATCATAAAGATAACATAAGAGTTAATTTAAGTACAGATAATAGAACAGTTTCTAATATAAATCTTACTGAAGAATTTGAAAATATACATAAGACATTTAATATAGATTTTGAAGATTATAAAAAGATTTATTTAAATAGTGTGGAAGCTTCCTTCTGTTCAGAAGAGTTAAAGAAAAAATTAAAATTATCCATAATTATATAAATTCAAAATAATCCACAGCAAATTAAGTTTTATTTGCCTGTGGATTATTTTTTTATTCAACAACTGTGGATATTTTTCAAAAAGTTATTCTGTGGATAAATTTTTTGAACGTATTATTGTTAGTAATTTGGTGTACTTTCACTAAAAGATTTAGTGCGATGTATATTATACAATAGAATCTTAGTGAAATTCCAGTAAAATTTTGAAAAGTAAAAAGTTTTAAGAGTAAATATTTTAAAGAAGTGTAAATAAGATAAGGATACTATTGACTAAGAATTAGATTTATTAGACAATTAATAGGATTTAAAAGCAGATGGGCGGCTAAGGACTACCCATTTGCTTTTATTTTTTTGTATTTTTTTAAAAGGGGGATTAAATTTCATGAAAGGTTTTAAGAACAAAGAATTCTTACCTACTATGATAATGATGGCTGTTCCTATAACAATTCAGAGTTTTATTACATCATCATTAAATCTAGTGGATAATTTAATGGTAGGAAAGCTAGGAGAAGAGTCGATAGCCTCAGTTGGATTAGCTAACCAATATATATTTATTTTTACCTTATGTATTCTTGGGATAAATGCTGGAGCTAGTGTTTTCATGTCTCAGTTTTGGGGGAAAAAAGATTTGAAAAATATTAAAAAAGTTTTGGGACTAGATATATCTATTGGACTTATAGTTTCAACTCTTTTTGCCTTAGGCTCTGGATTTTTTTCTTATGAAATTATGGAGATTCTTTCTAATGATTTAAATGTTATAGAATTAGGAGCTAAATATCTACAGATTGTTTCTGTAAGTTGTATATTTACTAATTTTACTCAAGCTTATTCTTCAGCTTTAAGAAGTACAGAGCAACCAAGTGTGCCTATGTATGCAAGTATAGTTGGAGTTTTTATAAATGTATTTTTAAACTGGGTATTTATATTTGGAAATTTAGGTTTTGAGCCTATGGGAGTTAATGGAGCAGCTTTGGCAACCACTATTGCAAGATTAGTAGAGATGATATTTATAGTTTCCTTTGTATATTTTAGAAAGAATAAGGTGGCATCAAGATTAAATGAGCTTATATCCTTTGATTTAAATTTTGTAAAAATATACTTTAGAACATCTTGGTCAGTTATAGTAAATGAAATAGTATGGTCTTTAGGTATGACTGCATATTCCATAGCCTATGCTAGAATAGGAACAAATGCTGTTGCTAGTATGCAGATTGCTACCACATTAAATAATATGTTTATGGTATTACTAATAGGTTTAGCCACAGCTTCCTCTATAATGATAGGGAATAAAATTGGCTCTAATGAGGAAGAAATAGCAAGAGAATATGCTAAGGATATAGCTGTAATAGCTGTTTTAGTAGGATTTATTTTAGGAATTTTAATATGGATAACAGCACCATTAGCATTAAAGCCTTTTAATGTAAGTGAAGGAACTTATTTGGACACAGTTAAAGTCTTAAGAATAATAGGATTGTTCTTTACAATAAGAGCTTTTAATATGGTTATGATTGTTGGTGTATTTAGAGGAGGTGGAGATACTACTTACTCTATGCTAGTTCAATGTGGGACAATATGGCTTTATGCTGTACCAATGGCTTTCCTTGGAGCTACAGTATTCTCTTTACCTGTATATGGAGTATATTTCTTAATTTGTACAGAAGAATTCTTAAAGATAATTTTTGAGGTAGTAAGATTAAAATCAGGAAAATGGATAAAGAATGTTATAAGTGATATTGAAGAAGATGAATCTGATAATAATTTAATTACAGTATAAATAAAAAGGTTATATTAATAGAATTTTATTTTTAAACTATTAATATAACCTTTTATTTATACTATTATTTCTTTTAATGGTAAGCAGGTTTTACTAGACATGATTTTAAGAAATTGATTACTAGCTAAAAGATTTTTCTCTAGGTCATTATTTTTAGAACTTAGATTTCCTAGCCTATTACATAGTGATAATAGAGCAACATCATGAATATCTGCTGTATTTATTAGATCTATTATGCTATAGGAGACCCTATTAATAATAAATATAGGTGCAGAATGATGTTTTACTAGAGATATAATTTTTTCGTTTAAGTAAGTATCATCACTATATTCTCTAAGTAATCTTCTTGTTATTTCTCCTCCAACTCTATCATGGATTGGATTTAAAGTTCTTATTTTTCCAATATCATGGAATAAAGCTGCCCACATAAAAGCTTTTGGGTTATTAGATAAATCTTTGTATTTTGAAGCTAGGTCTACTACATTTAATGTATGAGTCCAAGGATTAGATTGATGGATTTGATTTTCCTTATTAAGTTGGTTGAAAATATTAAAAGAAGAATTTTTAAATGATTCTTCATTTTTAATTTTATTTAAGAATATGGATGGTTTTACATCCTCTAATAAATGCTTTTCTATTTCTAAAAATAAGTTTTGATTAGTCATTTTGTACCCCCTAATTAATACTTATTTTAATGATTAACAATAGTTAGCATTTTTAAACAGATAATTTTAAAAAAAGGAACATATAAATAATATAGGAGGTAATTTTCTATGAGTAATACTATTAGATTATCAGGAATAGCCTATGAGAGCTTAGTAAATGGTCCTGGAATAAGAAGAGTTTTCTTTTCACAAGGATGTAAACATAATTGTAGAGGTTGTTTCAATCCCGATACTCATGATTTTAATGGTGGAGAAGAAAGAGACATAGAGGAATTAATAAAGGATTTAGCTGATAATCCATTTATAGATGGAGTAACATTTAGTGGTGGAGATCCCTTAGAACAAGCTAATAAATTTATATATATTGCTAAAGCTGCAAAAGAATTAGGATTAAATATTTGGAGTTATACAGGGTATAGATTTGAATATTTATTAGAGAATGCTAATGAGTTTAATAAGTGGAAAGAATACTTAGAAAACATTGATGTTTTAGTTGATGGAAAATTTGATATAAATAAAAAAGAAGATGGATTAAAATTTAGAGGTTCTTCAAATCAGAGAATAATAGATGTTAAAGAAAGCCTAAAAGAAGGAAAAGTAATTGAACTAGAATTTTAAAATTAAGATTTTAAGAAATTTCAATTGTAATATGTTCATAATAGTTTATTTAAAAGAGCTATGGTAAAATTATTTATATAAATTGTGGAAAAGTGGAGATTAAATGCTTAAGGGGAGTAGAAAGCGCATATGTTGGAATTTGTTTTAAACAAAAATGAATTTGTAAAATGTAGAAAAGAGTTTATAAGCAGAGAAATTTTCTTTTGGACTTTGTTTGAAATCATAGGGGCTATATTTGTATTTATAATGACCATGGTTTTTATTAAAGCCAGTAAAAATCTAAACAATAGTTTTTATTTTGTTACATTATTGGCATGGTTTATTTTTTCTATAGTATGTAATATTAAAAATAAAAAGATAATAGAGCGTGATATAGAAGATAAGGTTAAATTCTTAGAAAATAAAAATATGTTTGGTAACTGTAAAGTAGAGATTTTAGGAAATGGAATAAGAATTGAATATAATGAAGGAGCAGTAGAAAGAATATATCCTTGGAAAATTATAAGAGAGGTATTTTCTTTTAAGGAGAATATATATTTCTTTATATCTTCAATTGATTATGTTTCAATTCCAAAAGGAGCTTTCAAAAACAAAGAAGAGCGTATTTCTTTTTTAAACAAGATAAGTAGTGATAGAAATAATGTTAGAGAACGTATATTATCTATTATTGGATTAGCATAAGCTTAACTTTTTAGTTAAGCTTTTTTTCTTATATTTATTTGGTAATCTAGGTTACATACTTTTTTATAATTTAGGTATATATTAAAGATAGATTATTAAAGGCAAGTGTGATATATTAATTATAAAAATTTAAAGAGGTGGAAAATAAATGTATAATTTTTTAGTGAAAAAATCAAAGTGTACAGAGACAGATGCATTATTAATCCCATATTTTGAAGAGAAAACGAATATACCTAATGAAGAAATAAATAATAAGATAGATATACTTAAGAAAAAAGAACAATTTAAAGGCGCTTATGGAGAAATATTTAATATAACTAGAACAACTGAGGATAATATACAAGATATTATATTATTAGGTCTTGGAAAAGAAGCAGAGATAACTAAAGAAAAAATTAGAAGAGCTTTTGGTAAAGCTGTAAATGAGATTAAGAGATTAAAAAGTAAAAGTGTATTCTTAAGATTTGATTCAGTAGAGGCTATTGGCTTAGAAAATACATTAAAAGCAATGGTTGAAGGATTGGCCTTAGGATCATATTCATTTAATAAATATAAGAGTGATAAAAAAGAAGAGGTTAAAGTTACAGTTCATATTGGTGGACACAATATAAAGGAAGCAGAGGTAGATCTTTGTGAGAAAGCTGTTAATGAGGCTGTTCTTCTTTCGGAAACTACTTGCTTAGCAAGAGATTTAGTAAATGAGCCTGCTAATAATATGTATCCAGAAACTTTGGCCAAAGAGGTTAAAAACATAGGTTCTAAGTATGGCTTTGAAGTTGAAGTATTTGATGAAATGCAAATAGAAGAATTAAAAATGGAATCTTTCTTATCTGTTGGAAAGGGATCAGACAATTTACCTAGACTTATAGTTATGAGATACTTTGGAGATAAGGATAATATGGATCAAAGGCTAGCCTTAGTAGGAAAGGGATTAACATATGATTCTGGTGGATATTCTTTAAAAACTAATGCTGGAATGGTAACAATGAAGGCTGATATGGGTGGAGCCGCTTCTGTAATAGGAGCAATAAGTGCCATAGCTAAAAGAAATTTAAAAATAAATGTAATAGCCGTGGTAGCTGCTTGTGAAAACTTAATATCAGGGCATGCTTATAAGCCAGGGGATATTATAGGATCAATGGCAGGAAAAACTATAGAAATATTAAATACAGATGCTGAAGGAAGACTTACTTTAATAGATGCTGTAACTTATGCTATAGAAAAAGAAAAGGCTAGTGAGATAATCGATGTGGCTACATTAACTGGGGCTGCCGTAGTTTCCTTAGGAGAGGATGTTACAGCCGTAATAACTAATAAGGATGAATTCTATGGAGAGCTAAGAGAAGCTTCTTATGAGACTGGAGAAAAGGTATGGCAAATGCCTAGCTTTGAAGATTACGATAAGCTTATAAAGTCTAATATAGCAGATTTAAAAAATATAGGTGGAAAGTATGCAGGAACAATAACTGCAGGATTATTTATTGGAGAATTTGTTCAAAATAAACCTTGGTTACACTTAGATATAGCTGGCCCAGCATTCTCAGAGAAAAAAGGAGATTATTGTCCAGCTGGAGGAACAGGTGCAGGAGTTAGAACTTTATATGAATTAGCTAATAGAAGATGTAAATAATATAAAAATTAAGAATTAAGATTATAACCTTTATTAATTTTAAAATCTAATAGTTAAGAAATAAGAATTTATTTTATAAATAAAAAAAGAAGTGGAATAATCCACTTCTTTTTTTAGAATTCTGCAGTACCAGTAGTTCTTGGGAATGGTATTACGTCTCTTATGTTAGCCATTCCAGTAATGTACATGATTAATCTTTCAAAACCTAGACCAAATCCAGAGTGAACAGTTTCACCGTATTTTCTAAGTTCTAAATACCACCAGTAATCTTCTTCATTTAAGTTTAATTCAGCCATTCTAGCTTTTAAGACATCAAGTCTTTCTTCTCTTTGGCTACCACCTATGATTTCTCCTATTCCAGGAACTAAGCAGTCCATAGCAGCAACTGTTTTTCCGTCTTCATTTAATCTCATGTAGAATGCTTTAATATCCTTTGGATAATCAGTTACAAATACAGGTTTTTTGAATATTTGCTCTGTTAAATATCTTTCATGTTCAGTTTGAAGATCTATTCCCCACTCAACAGGATATTCGAATTCTTTACCTGATTCTTGAAGTAATTTAACAGCTTCAGTATAAGTAACTTTTCCGAATTCTGAGTTTACAACATGGTTTAATCTCTCTAATAAGCCTTTATCAACAAATTGGTTGAAGAAAGCTATTTCTTCTGGACATTCATCCATAACGTATTTTATAACGTATTTTAACATGTTTTCAGCAACTTCCATGTCATCTATTAAATCAGCAAAAGCCATTTCAGGTTCTATCATCCAGAACTCAGCAGCATGTTTTACTGTGTTTGAGTTTTCAGCTCTGAATGTAGGACCAAATGTATAGATGTTTCTAAATGCTAAAGCGAAACACTCAGCGTTTAATTGTCCTGAAACTGTAAGGTTAGTTTCTTTTCCAAAGAAGTCTTGTGAGAAGTCAATTCCACCTTCCTCTGCTATAGGAGGAGCCATCATGTCTAAAGTTGTTACTCTAAACATTTCTCCAGCACCTTCACAGTCTGAACCAGTTAATATTGGAGTATGAGTGTAAACAAATCCTTGATCTTGGAAGAATTTATGGATAGCGTAAGCTGCAACACTTCTTACTCTGAATGTAGCTGAGAAAGCATTACTTCTTGGTCTTAAGTGAGCTATTGTTCTTAAGTACTCAAAAGTATGTCTTTTCTTTTGTAGAGGATAATCTGAATCTGACATTCCTTCTACTATTATTTCTTCTGCTTGAATTTCAAATGGTTGTTTTGAATCTGGAGTCTCAACTAAAGTTCCTATAACTGATATTGATGAACTTATAGGTAATTTAGAAATTTCTTTGTAGTTTGCTATCTTAGCGCTATCAAAAACTACTTGAACGTTTTTAAAGAATGAACCATCGTTAACTTCTATAAATCCAAAAGCATTTGATGCTCTTAAAGTTCTTATCCAACCTGAGATTTTTACTTTTTTATCACTATATTCACTAGTGTTTCTGTAAAGACTTTTTACTAAAACTACATCTTTCATTATTATTTCCTCTCTTTCCTAATTAAGTTTTATTCCAAATAAAAAAGCCCTTCATCCACATAATTAATGGGACGAATGGCATTATTCGCGGTACCACCCAAATTGCTATAAAATAGCCGGCTTTATGAACACAAAAATGTTCTTCAAGTATAACGGCCTGAAACCGTCTAAGTCTACTCTCCTAAAAGGGATTTCGGTTAGAAACTCAGAGATGTTCTTCAAAATAGGATACACTGCAGAACTCACACCATAATCTGCTCGCTGAGAGTTACTTCCTAAGTTTACTCTTCTCTTCATAGTAAATAAAATCGTATTTAGTTCGATTAATAATGATTTTACAATAAAACATTAACATTTGCAATATTAACCACATAGAAATATATAGATATAGTGTGTAATATAGGAGTTTTTATGTGCAATTTTTTTGAAGAAAAGTTTGAGCAAATAAATAAATTGAAACATTTAATGACTTTATCTAAAGGAAATAATCAAGCTAAAATATATAAAGAACAAATAGAAGATATTTTTAAAGAATTTCAAAGGGACTATATAAGAGAAGAAAGTAATACTATGCTTATTCTGACAAAGGAGGAATTAGCAAATTTTAATGGGGAAAATGGAAATCCAGCCTATATTTCTATAGATGGTATTATATATGATATTTCAAATATAGAATTGTTTAAACAAAGTCCTTATAACAGTTTAAAACTTGGAAGTGATGTAACAGAGGCCTTTTATGAGTTAAATGATGGAGATGAATCTATATTAAGAGATATTCCTATGGTAGGGCTTTTAGCAGAGCCTGAGGAAGCTGAATTTATGGATGGAGTAGAAGAGTATTATCCACAACAAAGGCTTAAAATAATGAGT
Organism: Clostridium sp. UMB9555A; assembly: GCF_030222355.1. Taxonomy (NCBI): domain Bacteria; kingdom Bacillati; phylum Bacillota; class Clostridia; order Eubacteriales; family Clostridiaceae; genus Clostridium; species Clostridium sp. UMB9555A. Next base: position 153,004 of record NZ_JASORQ010000004.1, read on the forward strand.
TCAGAAGAACTTAAAAAATATAATGGAGAGAATGGAAGTTTAGCATATGTAGCTATTGAAGGAATAGTTTATAATATAACTAATTCATCAGTTTTAGATCTATTTAATGGGACAAACTTAAGATTAGGCTTTGATATTACTGAAGAATTTAAAACTTATTACAGAGGGGATAAGGAGCTTTTAAAGGATGCTAAAGAAGTAGCAATATTACATGATTTTAATGAAAGTCAAAGGGGAAAACATATTGAACGCAATCTTAATGATTTAACCTTAGAGGAGTTATCAAAATATGACGGGAAAAATGGAAATCCAGCTTATGTAGCAGTTGATGGGATAATATACGATGTTACAAATGAAGATATTTTTAAAAAGAGTCCACATAATTCATTAAACTTAGGAACTAATATTACTAAAGAATTTAATGGATGTCATAATGCAGATGAAAGTGTTTTAGCTAAGTTACCTATAGTTGGAACAGTTATATGTAATAATGAACCTTTGGTGGAGTGTGATGATTCTAAAGAATTTAATATAAATGAACTTAGTAATTATAATGGAGAGAATGGAAAGCCTCCTTATATAGCAGTATTCGGTACAGTATATGATTTAACTGATGTGAATAAATGGCAAGAAAAAAACATAAAAGTAGGGTGCGATTTAACAGGAGAATATAAAGAAGTTTATGGGAATGATAAATCTCATTTAAAAAATTTAAAAGTTGCAGGGGTATTAACTTGTAGCTTAAATGATTATTAAAAAAATAAAAGCTAGATTCACTTATGAACTACTTAGTATGAAATCTAAATAGAGAATTTTATCAAGTTTTTCTTACACAAAGTACTTTAAATTCTCATTTATTGAAATATAGTAGTTTAAGTTTAATCTAGCTTTTTACTTATTCTTTACCAAATTCATAAGAGTATATTAACTTTTGTGGGAAGTTTTTTAATTCCATATCTTTCATAGTTCTTTTAAATTCATAAGGAACAGTTTTCATTTCTACCTTTAATTTAAATTCATTTGAAAAATCTAATATAACATAAGTAGCATGAGGTTTACCGTTTTTAGGTTTACCAACACTACCATCATTTATAATAACTTTATTACCTATTTTTTTAGCATATGGAATATGAGTATGAGCACAAACTAACACATCTTCCTTAAGCTCATCCATTATCTTATCTAATTCAGAATAATCTTCACTTAAATATTCATTTATTCTTCTTGGACTACCATGGACAAATTTTATTGATTTTCCACATACATTCATTGAAAGATTATCAGGTAAGTTATCTAAATAGTATCTATTAGATGTTCTTAATTCTTCCACTGTCCAAGGAAGAGAAAATGAGTTTATATCTGTGTCTCTAATGTATGTATAATCATTATCTACAACAGAAGCATCATAGTTTCCTTTTAAACATAAAATATTTCTTCTTTTTATAAGAGCTATTACTTCATTAGGATGAGGTCCATAACCAACTAAGTCTCCTAAACATATTATAGAATCAATATTTTGGTTATCTATATCTTCTAAAACTTCTCTTAAGGCATATAAGTTTCCATGTATATCTGATATTACTGCTATTCTCAATTTTAAGACCTCCTATTTGTTAAAAAAATTTACTATAAATATTATATAACAATTTAGTGGACAAAATAAAAAAATAAATATTACAAATAACAAACAAATGGAGATTATTAGATAATTTGAAATTATGATATAATTTATTTAAAGAATTTTAACTACTAGAGAGGAGCGATCAAGGTGAAAGAAGGAAGAGTAAAAAGAATTTTAGAAGCTATGAAGGCAAATGATATACCTCAAATGTTAGTTTCTTCACCTGCATCAATATTTTATTTAACAGGTAAGTGGATATCACCTGGAGAAAGAATGATAACACTTTACTTAAATACAAAGGGTGAACAAAAATTTATAGTAAATGAATTATTTCCAATAAACGAGGACTTAGGTGTTGATATTTTATGGTACAACGATACTATGAATCCAATAGACATCTTAGATAAGATAATAAATCATGAAGAAGTATTAGGAATAGATAAGGATTGGAAAGCACATTTCTTAATTCAATTATTAGATAGAAATTCAGCAAAGAAATTTGTTAATGGATCTCCTATAGTTGATAGAGTTAGAATGAGAAAAGATGATGAAGAAATAGCTTTAATGAAAGAAGCTTCAAGAATAAATGATATTGTAGTAGAAAAAGCAATAAAGAGTTTAAAAGAGGGTATGACTGAAAAAGAAGTAGTAGAAGTTTTAGGAAAAGGTTATGCTGAATATGGATGTCAAGGATATTCTTTTGAACCAATAGTTGCTTTTGCAGCTAATGCAGCAGATCCACATGCAGAGTCAGGAGAACAAAAATTAGAAAAAGGTATGGGAGTTCTAATAGATACTGGATGTAGAAAAGATTATTACTGTTCAGATATGACTAGATGTGTATTCTTTGGTGAGCCAACAGAACATCAAAAAGAAATATTTAATACAGTTTTAGAAGCTAATAAAAAAGCTATAGATATGATTAAACCAGGAGTTAGATTCTGTGATATAGATAAAGCTGCTAGGGATGTTATAGAAAATAAAGGTTATGGCAAGTATTTCACTCATAGAACAGGTCATTCAATAGGAATAGAAACTCATGATTTTGGTGATGTTGGATCAACTAATACTGATGAAGTTAAACCAGGTATGATTTTCTCAGTAGAACCAGGAATATATCTTCAAGGAGATATGGGAGTAAGAATAGAGGATTTAGTATTAGTGACTGAAGATGGATGTGAAAGATTAAATCACTTAAACAAAGAATTAGTTGTTATTAAATAATAGTTTAAATAAAAAGAACATTCTTCAATTGAAGAATGTTCTTTTATTTTTAAGTAATTTAAATTTTTCTAATTATTAAGCACTAAATAAGATACCTGCTATAGTAGCTGTCATACAAGTAGCTAATACACCACCTAAAAGTGCTTTGAATCCTAACTTAGCTATAATTGGTTTCTTTTCTGGAGCTAATCCACCAATACCACCTAATTGTATAGCAACTGAACTTAAGTTAGCGAATCCACAAAGAGCATAAGTTAATATCATTATAGTCTTAGGTTCTAAAGTTCCACTTGCTATGTAGTTTGATAATTGTGAGTAAGCTAAGAATTCGTTAACTGCTAATTTAATTCCTAGTAAGTCTCCAGCTGCGAAAACGTCTTTAGTTGGAACTCCCATTATAAATGCTAATGGAGAGAATAATCTACCAAGAATCCAGTTTAAGCTTAACCAAGGTGCACCAAATATTCCACCTATTGCTCCAAATAAAGCATTAATCATAGCTATAAGAGCAACGAATGCAAGAAGCATAGCACCAACGTTTAAAGCTAATCCTAAACCTTCTGAAGCACCATTTGCAGCAGCTTCAATAACATTTTCACTTTCAACTTTAAGTTCTAAAGTTCCGCCACCTTTAGTCTCAGGAACTTCAGTTTCAGGAACTAATATTTTAGCTAATATTAATCCAGCAGGGGCTGCCATGATTGATGCTGCTAATAAGTTACCAGCGTTAACACCCATAGCTACATAACCAGCCATAACACCACCAGCAACAGTAGCCATACCACCTACCATGATTGCACATATTTCTGATCTAGTCATGTTCTTTATGTATGGTTTAACTAGTAGAGGAGCCTCTGTTTGGCCTAAGAAGATATTACCAACTGCACTGAAAGTTTCAGCACCACTTGTTCCTAATACTTTAGCAACACCTTTAGCAATAACTTTAACTACTACTTGAACTATACCTAAATGATAAAGTACACTCATTAATGATGAGAAGAAGATAATAGTTGGTAATACTTGTAGAGCAAATATCATACCGAATTTGTCTGTATCAAGTAATGGTCCAAATAAGAATGAACTACCTTCTTTAGTAAAATCTAATAACTTAGTTATTCCGTTACTAATCCATTCAAATACTGCTCTACCAGCAGGAACTTTTAGGATTAATAAGGCGAAAATAATTTGTAATAAAAGACCTGTTCCAACCAATCTCCAGTTGATCTTCTTTCTGTTTTCAGAAAAAAGAACAGCTATACCAATAATACAAATAAGACCGATTACACCAATAAACCTATCCACATTTATTCTCCTTTTCTTATGTTTTTATACTAGTTTTATATTTAACAAAAGTTAAAAAATATATTAATTTAACTTTTTATTAAATCTCTTTTATAATGTTAGTCATTAACTCTATGAATGTCTTTCTAACTTTAGCTGAAGTTTCCATAACCTCTTCATGGTTAAGTGGTTGTTCTAAGATACCAGCAGCCATGTTAGTCATGCATGATACACCTATAACTTTCATTCCGCTATGGTTAGCTATTATAACTTCAGGCACTGTTGACATACCAACTGCATCTGCTCCTAATATTCTAGCCATTCTTACTTCCGCAGGAGTTTCGTAAGTTGGGCCACTAAACATAGCATAAACACCTTCTTTTACTTCTATACCTAAATTTTTAGCTATATCTTTAACTTGTAATCTTAATTCTTTGTCATATGCATTTGACATATCAGGGAATCTAGTACCGAATTCACTTAAGTTTTTACCTACTAAAGGATTTGATCCTGATAAATTTAAATGGTCTGATATTATCATTAAATCTCCAGGAGTATACTCTTTGTTAACTGCTCCAGCAGCGTTAGTAACTACTAAAGTTTCAACTCCTAATAATCTCATTACTCTTACTGGGCAAGTAACTTCTTGCATTGAGTAACCTTCGTAGTAGTGGAATCTTCCTTGCATTGCAACAACTTCTTTACCTTGGAATTTTCCTATAACTAATCTTCCAGCATGACCTTCAACTGTAGATACAGGGAAGTTTGGAATTTCATTATATGGGAAATATTCAGCATCTTCGATTTGATCAGCTATAGCTCCTAATCCTGATCCTAATATTAATCCTATTGTTGGGTTATATTTACTTTTACCTTTTATGTACTCAGCAGCAGCTTTAATTTTGTTTGATAAATCCATAACTCTACACCTCTTTAATGAAATTTATTTTAGTAATGATTTTAATTGTGGAATATTTCTAGTATGTGGTAACGCTTACTTTAAAATGTATAAAATTCTAAATTAAACTTGAAATTATTTTATTAACTTTTCTGAACCTTTCAAAATAAGTTCAGGAGTTATTATTATACTATTTAATTCTTTTTTAGAGTCATTATTTAAAGATTCTATTAATAAATTCATACCAATCTCCCCAAGTTCTCTAGTTGGACCATTTATGTGACTAAGATTTATACCTAGTGTATCTAATATAGGTATATTATCAAAGGAAATTAATGAAATATCTTTTGATAATTCAAGGTTTGCTTCTCTTAAAGCTTTTAAGCAACCTAAGGTCATAAGATTATTACATACAAAAATGGCTGAAGGTCTATTTTTCATAGCTAAGATTTTCTTAGTGCATTCATATCCACTTTCTTCTTCATAATTTCCATAAAAGATTAAGTCATTATTTATAGGAATATTATTCATTAATAATGCTTTTTCATATCCTAATAATCTGTCCTGAGCTGGTTTAGATGTCATACGACCAGTAATTATAGCTATATCAGTATGATTAGCTTTAATTAAAGCTTCTATAGCATCATAAGAACCTTTAATGTTGTCCACAAAAACGCCGTTAAAATTATGATATTTAAGACTGCCATCAACTAATATGACTGGTATGCCTAAATTTGTAATAGCTTTTAAGTACTCGCTATTTAAATCATTTTCAACAGAGGTTGGACAAATTATAATTCCTCTAATTCTTTGTTCTTTTAATGTTTTAATAGCCTTTATTTCCCTATCGATACTCTCGCTAGAGTCACAAAGAATCAAATTAAGATTATGCACTTCTGCAACATCACTTATTCCTTTTATTATTGATCCAAAGAATGGGTTTGTAATATCAGGAACTATAACTCCAATAGTATTAGTGATACTTTTGGAAAGACTTCTAGCAATAGCACTAGGAGTATAGTTATATTTATTTATAACTTTCATAACCTTTTCACGAGTTTCATCTTTAACATATCCAGAATTATTTATAACTCTAGAAACTGTAGCTAAAGAAACTCCTGCTTCTTTTGCGATATTATTTATTGTTACAGACATTTCATTCACCCCCCTTGTACATTATTATAAATTAACTAGAAAAATAATTAAACAAATATTTTCCAATAAAGAGATTCAATTTAAATTTTTGTGTTATCGCTTACACAAAAATGTACAAAGAGAGAATCACTATATGTAAATGATAACATTATTTTTAGAAGAATGCAAATAAAAAAAGACTATTTTTTAATAAAATAGTCTTTAAATTAATTTACTTTAAAAAAAGTTCACCAACTTTAACTACATCACCAGCTCCAACTGTTAAAAGTAAGTCACCTTTTGATAAGTTAGTACTTACATATTCTAATGCTTCTTCATGAGAGTGTACATTTGTACATTTAACCCCATGAGCTCTTATAGCATCTCCTAATTGATTTGAATTTATTTCACCTAAATCTTTTTCTCTAGCTGCGTATATATCCATTAAAACAAGCTCATCACAATCATCAAAACATTTAACAAAATCATTGAAAAGAGTTTTTGTTCTTGTGTAAGTGTGTGGTTGGAATACACAAACTATTTTATTGTGATTCATTTTTTTAGCTGTGCTTAGAGTAGCTTTTATTTCAACAGGGTGATGAGCGTAATCATCAATAACAGTTATATCATTTTTAGTACCCTTATATTCAAATCTTTTATGAGCTCCTCCAAATGATGATAGTCCTGAAACTATTGCATCAGCATTTATATTAAATATTTCTGCTAAACATACAGCTGATAATGAGTTTGATACATTATGCATACCAGGTACATTTAAAGAAAGAGAAAGAATTTTTTCTTCATGTCTAAACACATCAAAAGTAGCACAACCTTTTTCATTAAACTCGATGTTTCTAGCTTGTATATCCCCGTTGTTAATTCCATAAGTTAATACATTACATTTAGCTACTTCAAGAACTTCCATAACTTTTTCATCATCAGCATTTCCTATGATATATCCATCATTAGGTATAAGTCTAACGAATTGTTTAAATGTATCTTTTATATGATTTATGTCCTTATAGAAATCTAGATGATCTGCATCTATGTTTAATATTATTCCAACATAAGGGAAGAATCTTAAGAAACTTTGTTTATATTCGCAAGCTTCTGTTATAAAATACTCACTGTTTCCAACTCTAAAGTTTCCATGAATAATGTCTAAATCTCCACCAACTAATATTGTAGGATCTAAATCAGCACTAAGGGCAACATGAGAAATCATTGAAGTAGTAGTAGTTTTTCCATGAGTTCCAGCTACAGCAACATTGAATTTATGACCTTTCATAATTTGTCCTAAAAATTCAGCCCTGTCCATTAAAATAAGATTATCCTCTTTAGCCTTAATTATTTCAGGGTTATCGCTAGGTATTGCTGCAGTATATACAACTACATCAACATCTTGTAAATTATCTTTACTGTGACCTATGTATATTTTTGCACCTTCTTCTTTTAATCTATTAGTAATTTCTGATTCTTTTGAATCAGATCCTGAAACTTTGTAACCAGCGTTAAGTAATACAGCAGCTAAGCCACTCATACTAACTCCACCAATTCCTATGAAATGAACTTTTTTATTAATATCTTTTAATAAATCGAAAGACAAGATATCAACTCCTTTACTTATATACACTAATAATTATATACACTTTTTTGGAAAAGCACACAAAAAAATTCTTTTTAAAATCATTTTATGAAAATTTATTTAGTTTAGTGCCAAAAATAACTGACAAATATTTATAGGGTTATTATAGAATAACTTAATAATTATCAATAAAAAAGTCTTAAAATTCGCAATGAGTGATACATAACCGGTTAACAGTATTAACAAAGTTTGTTATAATTATTTTAAATGCAGAATAAGAAGGAAAATATTTATAAAAATATATGTGTTTTATAAAGAATAAAATATGAATTATAAGTGGAAAATATATACTGGAAATTTATATAGGTCAGGTGATTAATATGGAGAAGTTAAGTAGAAATAGTAGAGTATCGATTATAACAAAAGTTCTTATAGAAAATCCTAATAAAATAATAGGGTTAAATAAGTTTTCAGATCTTTTAAATGCAGCTAAATCAACTATAAGTGAAGACATAGTTATTGTTAGAGAAGTGTTAGCTAAATTTTCTATGGGAAAAGTTGAGACAATAGCTGGTGCTGCTGGTGGAATAAGATATATTCCAGAAGTAGGAGAAGTTGAAAAAAGAAAGTTTTTAGAAGAATTATGTGAGATTGCAAGTGAAAGCAATAGAGTTGTTCCAGGTAATTTTTTATATGTTACAGATATAATGTTTAATCCAAGTATAATAAGTAAGGCTTCTATTATATTAGCATCTTATTTTCAAGACATGGATATAGATTATGTAATAACTGTGGAAACTAAGGGAGTTCCATTAGCATATGAAGTAGCTAAATGCTTAGGAGTACAATTAATAACAGCAAGAAGAGATAGTAAAGTAACAGAAGGATCTACAGTTTCAATAAACTATGTTTCAGGAACATCAGGTAAGATACAACAAATGTGTTTATCTAGAAAATCATTAAAGCAAGGAAGTAAATGTATATTTATAGATGATTTTATGAGAGGTGGCGGAACTGCTAAGGGTTTAGTTGATTTATTAAAAGAATTCGATTCTGAGCTTATGGGAATTGGAGTATTAATAGATAATAAATTATCAACAAACAAAATAACAAAAGATTATGTATCTTTAATTGATATTGTTGAGATAAATGAGGATGGAGTGAAAATGGTACCATCTATGTAATTTCTACAGTTGTTGTGTTAAAGAATAATTTACAAAAAATATGAAAAAAAGAAGGATTTCTATATTTTTCATAGAATATACATAATAACAACAACTGGAGGTGTACCATAATGAATATTACAGATGTAAGAATTAGAAAAATATCTGCAGAAGGTAAAATGAAAGCTATAGTTTCAGTAACTTTTGAAAATCAATTCGTAGTACATGATATCAAAGTTATAGAAGGACAAAATGGACTTTTCATAGCGATGCCTAGCAGAAAGACACCAGATGGAGAGTTTAAGGATATAGCTCATCCTATAAATACAGAAACTAGAGAGCAAATTCAAAAAGCTATTCTTGATGAATATGAAAAGGTTAAAAACTTAGAGGTACAAGAATAATTTTAATAAAAGGAAGATATCTTCCTTTTATTTTTTTGTCTAACATAATAAATTTCATGTAAATGGCATTAATAAGTTATTATTGAAATAAGTAATTTATTAACATATAATTGAAACTGAGAAATTTGAAGATTTCTCAAAAAAAGAAGAGATTAAATTTAAATAGTATAGCTTATATAATAAAATGAGTATCACAAAGAGGTGTTTTTATGAATAAATGTGCTATAATATTAGCAGCAGGTCAAGGAACTAGAATAAAATCTAAGTTACCAAAAGTTCTACATAAAGCTTGTGGAAAAGAAATGGTTAATCATGTTATTGATGCTATGAGAAATGCAGAGATAGAAGATGTTAATGTAATAATAGGAAAAGGTGCTGAATTAGTTAAAGAAAGAACTACATCAAGAAATGTTAGTTATTCTTTACAAGCAGAGCAGTTAGGAACTGGACATGCTGTTAAATGTGCAAAAGACTTTTTAGAAGGAAAGACAGGAGTAGTAGCTATATTCACAGGAGATGCTCCTTTAATAAAGCCTGAAACTGTTAAGAATTTAGTTGATACACATATCAATGAAAAGAATTCAGCTACACTGTTAACATCAGTGATAGAAAATCCAACTGGCTATGGAAGAATAGTTAGAAATGGTGAATCAGTTGAGAAAATTGTAGAACATAAAGATTGTAATGAACAAGAAATAAAAATACAAGAAATAAATGCAGGAATGTATTGTTTTGATATAGAAAGTTTATTAACTTCTTTAGAACAACTTTCAAATGATAATGCTCAAGGAGAATATTACTTAACAGATGTTATAGAAATATTAAAGAAAGAGAGCAAGAAGGTTGGAGCAATGATCACAGATTTTGAAGAAACTTTAGGGGTTAATTCAAGAGCTGAGCTTGCTAAAGTTGAAAGCATAATGAGAAATAGAATAAATAGAACTCATTTAGATAATGGAGTTACTATAATAGATCCTCTAAACACATATATAGAACCAGAAGTAGTTATTGGTAAGGACACTATAATCTATCCAGGCAATGTTATAGAAGGAAAAACAGTAATTGGAGAAGATTGTGTTTTATATCCTAATTCAAGAATTAATAATAGTACAATAGGAAATGGTGTTGAAATTCAAAGTTCAGTTATTTTAGATAGTAAAATAGGCGATGAAACAACTGTAGGACCATTTGCTTATGTTAGACCAGAAAGTAATATTGGAGAACATGTTAGAATTGGTGATTTTGTTGAAATTAAAAAATCAACAATTGGAAATAATACAAAGGTATCACACTTAACTTATATTGGAGACGCTGAAGTTGGAGAAAGATGTAACTTTGGATGCGGTACAGTTGTAGTTAACTATGATGGAAAGAAAAAACATAAAACAATCATAGGTGATGATTCATTTATAGGATGTAATACTAATTTAGTTTCACCTGTAGAAGTAAAAGATAATACTTATATAGCTGCAGGATCAACAATAACTAAAGAGGTTCCAGAAGGAAGTTTAGCAATAGCAAGAGCTAAACAAAAGAACATAGAGGGCTGGGTTGAAAGAAAAAAGCTTAAATAAGCATTAAATATACAAATGCCAAAGGCTAGGTTTAATTTTAAGGAGGTCTTCACTAAATGGAAAATCATTCAAAAAACATAAAAATATTTACAGGTAATTCTCATCCAGAATTAGCTAGAGAGATTGCAGAGGCGCTAAACATTCCTCTAGGTAAAGCTGAAGTTGGTACTTTCAGTGATGGAGAAATATCAGTAAATATAAAAGAAACTGTTAGAGGTTGCGATGTATTTATAGTTCAATCAACTTGTAGTCCTGTAAATAATAACTTAATGGAGTTATTAATAATGATAGATGCCTTTAAAAGAGCATCAGCAGGAAGAATAAATGCAGTTATACCTTACTATGGATATGCTAGACAAGACAGAAAAGCTAAATCAAGAGATCCAATAACAGCTAAGTTAGTAGCTGACCTATTAACAGCAGCTGGTGCAGATAGAGTTCTTACTATGGATTTACATGCATCACAAATTCAAGGTTATTTTGATATACCAGTAGATCACTTATTAGGCTCACCAATTTTAGCAAAATATTTTGTTGATAAAGGGTTAGCTGATAGAGATGATGTAGTTGTTGTTTCACCAGATTTAGGTTCAGTAACTAGAGCGAGAAAGTTTGCAGATAAACTTAATGCTCCAATAGCTATAATTGATAAAAGAAGACCAAAAGCAAATGTATCTGAAATAATGAACATAATAGGCGATGTTAAGGACAAAGTTTGTATCTTAATAGACGATATGATAGACACTGCAGGAACAATAACTAATGCAGCTAATGCTCTTAAAGATTTAGGAGCAAAAAATGTATATGCTTGTTGTACTCATGGAGTATTATCAGGTCCTGCATTCGAAAGAATAAATAACAGTGCTATTGAAGAGTTAGTTATGTTAAATACTATAGCTCTTCCAGAGGGAGAAGGTTTAAATAAGTTTAAATCATTATCCGTTGCACCTATTATGGCAGATGCAATAAATAGAATTTATGATGATGAACCATTAAGTGGATTATTCCAAGACTAAAAAAAAGAGCGCATATGTCGCTCTTTTTTTTATAAAATCACTAAAAATTGAAACTTTTTTTTAAACAAAAACGTTTAAATTTGATTAAAATGTAAAAATAAAATAATTTTGTTAATTATAAATTGATAAAAATCAATAAATGTTTTACACTTTATTTATATACATTAATAATATGTTAAATGAAAAATATTTCATGTTTTTAAAGTATAAAATTGCACAAAATAAGGACAAATGTAGAATAGTTACAGAAAGGATTTTAAGAGGTGAATTTTATGGAAGGTTTATTAGGAAAGATTTTAATTGTAGACGACGATGAGAATATATGTGAAGTCATAAAAATGTATCTAGAAACTACAGGATATAACGTTAAAGTAGCACATGATGGAAAAGCTGCTAAAGAAGAATTTGTTAACTTTAGCCCTAACCTAGTTGTGTTAGATATGATGCTACCTGGAATTGACGGAATGGAAGTATTAAAGTGGATAAGAAAAGATAGTAACGTTCCAGTAATAATGTTAACTGCTAAAGGAGAGACTTTTGATAAGGTATTAGCTTTAGAAATTGGTGCAGATGACTATGTAGTTAAACCTTTTGAACCAAAAGAATTATTAGCTAGAGTAAAAGCTGTTATGAGAAGATATTCAGGAGAAGAGCCTGATAATGTAGTATTAAACTTCCCAGGTTTAACTATAGATGCTAACTCATATAAAGTTATATACAATGGAGAAGAAGTTAAAACTCCTCCTAAAGAATTTGAACTTTTACACTATCTTGCAAGTAACAAGAATAAAGTTTTCACAAGAGATCAATTATTATGTGAAGTTTGGGGCTATGATTACCCAGGTGATTCAAGAACTGTTGATGTTCACATAAAGAGATTAAGAGAAAAATTAAACGGTGGAGAAGACTGGCAACTTGAAACTGTTTGGGGTGTTGGGTATAAATTTGAGGTGAAATAATGAGATGTCGTGGCTTAGTTCCAAAGTTAATCTTAACACTAAGCGTAACAATATGCATTACTTTCTTTATTGTAGGTATAATACTTTCTAGCTTGTTTAGAGAAGAATATTATCAAGAAAGATTAAAAACTTTATCTGGAGAAGCAGAAGTTATAGAACAAGTTGTAAATTCATTTATGAATAGTGAAACTACTTTAGGTGAATTAGATAAATCTATATCATTTATAGGAGATTCATTAAAAGCAGATATTTATTTAATTGATAGTTATGGTTACATATATTCAGTTTCTAATGAAAAATATGATTATTTAAAACGCACAAAAATAGATGATAATGATATGAAAACATTAAAGGAAAATATTCCTATAGAGGAGAAGAAAAAGAATGAATTTATATATTCTAAACCTATCTTCTATAAGGGGGTATTTACAGGAGCTGTTTCAATAGTTACTCCTTTAAGTGCTTTATCAGATTCTCTTGTTAGAATTAATCAAATAGTATGGATGTGTGTAGCTATAGCTATAATTTTTTCAGGATTGGCAATATATTTTATTTCAAAAAAGATAATAATAAAACCTTTAAAAGTTATAAATAATGCTGCTAAAAAGATTGCTAATGGAGAAATTGGAAATAGAGTTAATGTTTCTTATGATGATGAGGTTGGTGAGTTAGCTGAATCATTTAATATAATGGCAACTTCTATTGAGGAAGCAGAGCTAAATAGAAGGGAATTTATATCTAATGTATCTCATGAGTTAAGATCACCAATGACATCAATTAAGGGCTTTATAACTGCCATATTAGATGGAGTTATTCCTAAAGATAAGGAAGAATATTATCTTGTTATAGTAAATGATGAGATAAGTAGATTAACTAGACTTATAAATGACTTACTAGATTTATCTGCTATGCAAGCTGGAAAACTAGAGTTTAATATAAGTGAGTTAGAATTAAATAGAATTATAGAGACAACTGTATTAAAGATGAATCAAAAGGCTGCAAGTAAAAATATAAAAATTGAAGTTCTATTAGAGAGCGAAAAATTATATGTTTATGGAGACAATGACAGATTAATACAAGTTGTTACTAACTTAGTTGATAATGCCATAAAATACTGTGATGAAAATGGTGAGGTAAAGATATCAACTAAGACAAAGGGAAGTAAGATTGTTGTTAGCATATTTAACACTAGTAAAGGAATAGATGAATATGATTTAACTCATATTTGGGATAGATTCTATAAAGTTGACAAGGCAAGAAGTAATAAAACTAGTACAGGGTTAGGATTATCTATTGTGAGAAATATAATACTGCAACTAGAAGAAGATATTTGGGCTGAAAATGTCAAAGATAAAAATGGTGAAATAAAAGGTGTTAGATTTAATTTTACTTTAACTAAAGTTAAATAAGTATTGCATAGGGGGTCTTTATGGGGAATTTTTTTAAGAACTCTAAAAAGGGGAAGGATCTCCATGGAGTAAATGAAAAAAACTATGACAATATAGTAATTAAAAAGGATAAAAAAAGGTTTTGGATAAAGAGCTTATTAAAGTTAGTTAGTTTTGTTATTCTAGTTGTTTTAGTAAGTTTTATTGCCTTTAAACACTATACAAAAGATTTAACCATGAAAGAACAAAAAGCAAATCTTTTAAATGAAATAAAAGATGGAAGATATGATATAACTAATTTAGTGAATAAATCAGGGTGTAGTTTAGTTACAATCGGTGATGATAGTAATAACTTAGCTATAGGAAAAGATAATGGTAAAAATGTTACTGGATCTATCATAAGAACAGATGGGTACATAATAACTAGTTATAGTGCAATAAAGGATTTTTCAAAAGTTTATGTAAAAATATCAAGTAATGATATAAGTCCTTTTGAGGCTAGAATTGTTGGATTTGATAAGGATACTGACATTGCAGTATTAAAAATAGGGGCTAATGGATTAAAGAGTATTTCAACATCAGAATTAGAGGTTCTAGAAATAGGTGAAAAAGTTGCAACATTAGGAAACACAACAAGTGAGGAACCCTTAGGTTTTGTATCTAATGGAATAGTTAGTGCGCCTATAAAGAAAACAAGTATAGGAGAAGAGGGGCATTCTGATTCTAAGGTTTTTGATCTTATAGAAACTAATTCTTTAATAAATTCAGATAATAATAGTGGTATATTATGTGACTATAATGGAATAGTTATTGGTATAAATAGTTTGTATTTTACTAATAAATTTTCTAAGCCAGGAGTATATTATGCACTAGAAATAAATGATGCTTTAAGAATAGCAGATTCCATAATAAGAGATGGCGGTGTTACTGCCAGTGTAACCTTAGGTGTTACAGGGTCTACTGTTGCAGATGAAAAGAGTAATGTTTATGGAATTTATGTAGAAGATGTTGATAAAGGTAGCAATGCATTTAATGCTGGAATAAAACCAACAGATATAATAGTTGAAGCTGATAATGAGAAGGTTAAGAATATAGAAAGCTTAGCTGACTTATTGAAAAAACATTCTGTAGGCGACATAATTAAACTTAAAGTTATAAGAGGAGATACCATAAAAGATATTTCTGTAACTTTAAAGTGATTAAAAGAATATAACCCTTCACATAATTTAGTGAGGGGTTTTTTGTTGTTTTATATTAATATTAAAAGTATAATTAAAGAATGATTTAATTAAAAAATAAGAATTTAATCAACATGGAGGTTAATATGATTTTAATAGTTGGATTAGGAAATCCGGGAAAACAATATGAACAAACTAGACATAATATTGGATTTGATGTAATTGATTATATGGCAAATAAGTATAATATTGATGTAAATAGGGAAAAATTTAAAGGTATTTGCGGCGAAGGATTTATAGAGAATAAAAAGGTTATTTTATTAAAACCTTTAACATATATGAATTTAAGTGGAGAAAGTATAAGAGAACTTGCTAACTTTTATAAGTTAGAAGATGATGAGATAATAGTAGTTTATGATGATATAAGTTTAGATATAGGAAGACTAAGAATAAGAGAAAAAGGTAGTGCTGGTGGACATAATGGAATCAAGAGCATAATACAAAATCTTGGTGGAGATAAATTCCCAAGGGTTAAAGTTGGTGTAGGACAACCTAAGGATAACTTAGTAAATCACGTCTTAGGAAAATTCTCAAAGGAAGATAGGGAACATATAGAAAAGGTTATTCCAGTAGTAAGTGATGCAATAGTTGAAATTGTAAAAAATGATGCTAAGGAATCAATGAATAAATTTAATGGAGTTAATATAGAATAGTTTATTTATTTTAGAATGGTGGTGTTTAGATTGAGGTTACAGGGGTTAATGGCTCCCTTATTAAATAGTGAGGCTTTTCAAAAGGTTAAATCTTTTATGGAAAGCGGAAATTATCCAGTAATGATAAATGGTTTATCTGATTCGGGGAAATCATATTTTATAAATGGTATATATGAGGAATCAGATAAGCCTATAGTTGTTGTTACACATAATGATATTGAAGCTAGAAATATATATGAGGATTTATCTTTTTACTTACCTAATGTGTATTATTTACCTTCAAGAGAGATTGTGTTTTACAATATAGATGCTATTTCTGGAGATTTAAGATGGGCAAGGTTAAAGGTTATAAAGGAAATGCTAAGAAGCACTAAAAAAATTATAGTTACGTCTATAGATGCTTTTGCAGCAACTTATACACCTAAGGAGCTTTATAAAAGTCATATATTAAAGATTAAAGTTGGAGATGAAGTCGATTTTAAGGAGATTTCTCATAAACTTATTGAATCAGGTTATGAAAGATTAGAAACAGTTGAAGGAAAAGGTGAATTTTCATTAAGAGGAGGAATATTAGATGTATTTCCTCCTAATTCAGCTAATCCTTTTAGAATAGAGTTATTTGGAGATGAAGTTGATTCTATTAGAACCTTTAATGTAGAATCACAAAGAAGTATAGAAAAGGTAAAGAGGGCAGAAATATTCCCTGCTAAGGAAGTTATATTAAGTAAAGAAACTATAGAACATGCTATAGAAAAGATGAGAAAAGAGCTTTCTGAGTTTGAAAACAAAGTTTCTGATAAGGAAGTAAAAGAGAGACTTAGAAAATTAATAGAAAGAAACATAGAATCACTACAAGAAAATTGGAGTTTTGAAACTATAGATAGTTATCTCCCATTTTTCTTTGATAAACCAGCAACATTATTCGATTATTTAAATAATTATACCTTTATAATTGATGATGCTAAAAGATGTAAGGGAAAGTTAGAAAGTACTGTATTTGAGTTTACTGAAAACTATGAAGCTTTTCTAGAAAGAGGAAGCATATTACCTTCTCAAATTAATTTAAGCTTAAGTGCTGAAGTGGTAGAAGAATCATTTAAGGGGAATAAAGTAATAAATTTAGCTCCTTTTGGAGATGGTGGATTTATAGAAGCTTTCAACAAAGTTGAAGTGAAACAAAGTACTAAAAGTGGATATCAAGGTCAGCTTGATATGCTTATAGATGATATAAAAGAGAATAAGAAAAATGGATTTAGAACTTTAATACTTTCAGGAACAAGACCAAGAGGAGAAAGATTAGTAAACACTTTAAGAGAGTTAGAGATAGAGAGTGTATATAAAGATGATGTTGATGAAATAAATAATGGAGAAGTTGTAATAACTTTTGGAGAGCAGAATAAAGGATTTGAGTACCCTGATATAAAACTTTGTTTAATATCAGATAAAAGTGTTTTTGGTGAGGGTAAAAGAGCTAAAAAAACTAAGAGAAAAAAATCAAAAGGTGTATCTAAAATTAAGAGTTTTGCTGAGTTAAAGCCTGGAGATTATGTAGTTCATGTAAATAGTGGTATAGGTGTCTATAAAGGTATAAAACAAATAGAAGTTCAAGGACATAAAAGAGACTATTTGGATATTGAATATTCAAAAGGTGATAAGTTATATGTACCAGTTGAACAATTAGACTTAGTTCAAAAATATATTGGATCAGATAGTGCCTCTCCTAAGATAAGTAAATTAGGAGGAAATGAGTGGCAAAAAGCTAAGGCTAAGGTAAGAAAGTCCATAAATGACATAGCTGGTGACTTAGTAAAATTATATGCTGAGAGATCTACTGTAAAGGGATATAAATTCTCAAAGGATACTCAATGGCAAAAGCAATTTGAAGATGAATTTCCATATGAAGAAACACCAGACCAATTATCAGCTATTGAAGATATAAAGAGTGATATGGAAGCAAACAAAGTTATGGATAGATTGCTTTGTGGTGATGTTGGTTATGGAAAAACTGAGGTTGCTATTAGAGCCGCATTTAAGGCCGTAATGGAAGGAAAACAAGTAGCATTTTTGGTTCCTACAACAATATTAGCAGAGCAACATTATAAGAATATGAAAAAAAGATTTGCAGGATTCCCTATAACTATTGATATGATAAGTAGATTTAGGACTAAGAAGCAACAAACAGAAACTTTAAAAGCTTTAAAAGAAGGAAATGTTGATATATTAATAGGTACTCATAGACTTGTTTCTAAAGATATTCAGTTTAAGGATTTAGGTCTTCTTATTGTGGATGAAGAGCAAAGATTTGGGGTAGCTCAAAAAGAAAAGATTAAGAGTTTTAAGAAGAATGTTGATGTTCTTACTTTAAGTGCAACGCCAATACCTAGAACTCTTCATATGTCACTTACAGGGGTAAGAGATATTTCTGTAATAGAGACACCACCAGAGAATAGATATCCTATTCAAACCTATGTTGTAGAACAAAATGATCAACTTATTAGAGATGCAATTTTAAGAGAAATTAATAGAGATGGTCAAGTTTATTTTGTTCATAATAGAGTTGAAAGTATTCAAGAGGTAGCTAATTATATACAAGAGCTTGTTCCAGAGTGTAAGGCAACTGTTATTCATGGACAAATGACAGAGAGACAGTTAGAAACTGAAATGATAGACTTTATGGAAAGAAAGTACGATGTTTTAGTATGTACTTCCATAATAGAAACAGGAATTGATATTTCAAATGTAAATACAATGATAGTAAATGATGCAGATAAAATGGGACTTTCTCAGCTTTATCAATTAAGAGGAAGAGTTGGTAGAAGTAACAAGGTTGCTTATGCATATTTCCTATATCAAAGAGATAAGGTATTAACTGAGGTAGCAGAGAAGAGACTTAAAGCCTTAAAAGATTTTACAGAGCTTGGATCAGGATTTAAAATAGCCATGAGAGACCTTGAAATAAGAGGAGCCGGAAATATGATGGGATCAGCTCAGCATGGGCATATGGCGGCTATAGGATATGATTTATACTGTAGAATGTTAGAAGACACTATAAAAATTGTTAAGGGTGAAATAGAAAGAGAGCCAGTAGAGACAACTGTAGATTTAAAAGTGGATGCATTTATTCCTTCAAGTTATATAAAAGATGAAATTCAAAAGATTGAAGTATATAAGAAAATTGCTGCTATAGAAAATGAAGAGGATTATGAATATGTTAGAGAGGAATTAGAAGATAGATTTTCTAATATACCAAATACAGTTTATAATCTTATGGACATAGCTTATATAAAAAGCAAAGCTAAACTTTTAAATATTGAAGAAATAAAAGAAAAGAATGAAGATATAATATTTATATTTGAAGGTAGAGAAAGAACAGATAAGAGAATATTTAAAGTACTTTTAGAAGAATATAAAGATGATATATTAATTGAATTTGGAGATAAACCAACAATTTTATATAGAGTGAAGGACAAGAAAAAAGAAGATGTTTTATTTACTTTTAAAGAGATGTTAGATAAGTTAATAGCTTTAAATAATTAATAATTTATAAATTGAAATATTACTGTAACATTGATATACTAAAATAGAATTTGACTAGAATATTATGTAAATTTTAATAGGAGAAAGGCGAGGTATTAGAATGGTAAGTGTAAAAAAAATAGTCGCATCTGCACTAGTGGGAGTTTTAATGTTTAGTGCTGTTGGGTGTAATATGGTAGAAAAAACTCAAGCCGCTATTGATAAGACGACTGTAGCTACAGTTAACGGAGAGAAAATAACTTTAGGAGAGGTTGATTCACATTTAAAAGGAGTCTTTGCTCAAATGAAAAGCCAATATGGTGATAAATATATGGATGACCCTCAAGTTGCACAACAAATATTACAACAAAGACAAAGTGTAGTACAGGGCTTAGTAACTGACAAGGTTTTAGGAATCGAAGCTGATAAATTAGGAATAAAACCATCAGAAGAAGAGATTAAGAAAAAAGTAGATGAGAAATTTGAGAATATCAAAAAAGGAATGGGAGATAACTTTGATAAAGCTTTAGAGGCTGAAGGATATACAGAAGATACATTCAAAGATGTAATAAAAAATCAAGTTATAAATCAAGCCGTTCAAGATTATATTATTAAAGATGTAAAGGTAACTGATGAGGATGCACAAAAATACTATGATGAGAATAAACAACAGTTTGTAGCTAAGGATTCTGGAGTTCTTACAAAACACTTATTATTTGAAAATGAAGAAGAAGCTCAAAAAGCTTATGATGAAATTCAATCAGGAAAAACAACATTCAATGATTTGTTTACAAAATATGGAAATGATAAATCGGAGAATAAGAAACCTATAGCAGAAAACTTAGGAGTAGTACCTGCAGAAAACTCAGGATTAGTTCAAGAGTTTGTAGATGGATTAAAACCATTAAAAGAAGGAGAAATATCTAAGCCTATAAAAACTCAATTTGGATATCATATAATTCAAGCTGGAGCTACTTATGAAAAAGGAGCACAGTTACCATTTGACGAGGTTAAATCACAAATAATACAAATTTTAAAACAACAAAAAGATTCAGAGAAATTTAAAGCTGATATGGATCAATGGAAAAAAGATTTAAATGTTAAAGTTTATGATGATAAATTACAAGAAGGTTTAAAAATAAGCAAATAGTTTTTATTAAGACTTATGGAAGTTATTCCATAAGTCTTTTTTTTATAGTTTTTAAGAGATATTTTCTTAAATTGGCTATTAAATTTAAAGATGACATAAATATAATCAATATGCATAAAATTTCAAATAAATTAAATACTATTAGTGTAGACAAAGATTAGTGATTAGTATTTATACAGGGAGGTACATATAAATGAAAGCTACTGGAATAGTAAGACGTATTGATGATTTAGGTAGAGTTGTAATACCTAAGGAAATAAGAAGAACTTTAAGAATAAGAGAAGGGGATCCTTTAGAAATCTTTACTGATAGAGATGGTGGAGTAATATTAAAAAAATACTCACCAATAGGGGAACTAACAGATTTTTCAAAGGAATATGCTGAAGCTCTACAACAATCTACAGGACACATAATTCTGATATCAGATAATGATGCATTTATATCTGTAAGTGGAACTTCTAAAAAAGAGTTTTTAGAAAGAAAAATAAGTGATGAGTTAGAAGATATAATGGATAAGAGAAAATCAGTAGTATTAAGTGCTACTAATAAAAACTTAATACCAATCCATGGTGACGATGATGAAAGTAAATATAGTGGGCAGGTTATAGCACCTATATTAGCTGAGGGTGATGCTATAGGCTCTGTAGTTATACTTTCTAAAGAAGGTAAAGCTTTAGGAGAGGTTGAACAAAAACTAGCAGAAACAGCAGCTGCATTCTTAGGCAAACAAATGGAACAATAAAGCTATCATAATTAAATATTTGTATTTTAAATAGTAATAATACCTCTGAATTTAAAATAATATAAAATGAGACTTAATTTAGAGAAAGTAAATCCTTACTTAAATTAAGTAATATTAAATCCACGCACTTTTTATAGTATTTTAATATAATTTGGTTAATTTAAATTTGGAGGTATTTTATGAAGAAACAATCCCTTATAAAAGGTAGTCTTGTACTTGCTTGTGCTGGTATTTTAGCCAAGTTTCTTGGTTTATTTTTTAGATGGCCATTAATAATGTTAATAGGAGATGAAGGCTTAGGATATTATCAAATGACCTATCCTTTATATATGCTTTTTGTTGCCATTGCAGCAGGAATACCTATAGCAGTATCTAAATTAGTATCTGAAAAAAATGCTCTAGGAAAGTATGAGGAAAGTTTTCAGGTAATAAAAGAAGCTTTAAAGGTAATGGTTTTACTAGGAATAGGGACAAGCATCTTTTTAGCTGTAGGTGGTAAATTTCTTTTACCATTTTTAAAATGGGATGATAAGGCCTATTACTCTATACTAGGAATTTGTTTAGCTCCTACATTAATAGGAATAATAACCCCTATTAGAGGTTTTTTTCAAGGATTTCAGAATATGACTCCAACTGCTATATCTCAAATACTAGAGCAAATAGGTAGAGTTATAGTTGGTGTTGGATTAGCTTATATATTAATAGATAAAGGAATTGAATACTCTGCAGGGGGAGCATCCTTTGGTGCAGTAGCTGGAGCCTTTGTAGCAGCATTATATTTAATTCCTAAATATAGAAAGATAAAAAATAGTTTTAAACTAGGCAAGATAAAAGGTAGTCATAAAATATTTATGGAAATAATAAATATAGCTCTTCCTATATCTATAGGTGCTGCTGTAGGAAGTGTTATGGGAGTTATAGATTCTGTCTTAGTTCCTCAAAAGCTTTTACAAGCTGGGTTTACTGGGCAAGAGGCTACAGTTTTATATGCTCAGCTTACAGGGAAAGCTACTGTGTTTACTAATATTCCTATGACCTTAGCCACTGCATTAGCTGCCTCAATAATACCTATAATTTCTGAATTATATATTCTTAAAGATAAAGTACAAGTTAAACAAAAAATAGATACTACAATGAAATTATGTATGATAGTTTCTATTCCATGTTTTTTAGGTTTATTTTTTATGGCAGAACCTATAATGAATCTTTTGTTTCCAGGAAAAGCTGATGGATTTATGATATTAAAATATTTATCAATCAGTGTTCCATTTTTAGTTGGTACACAGATAACAACATCCATATTACAAGGAATGGGATATTATTATAGACCTGTTTTTCATCTTTTTATAGGGTGTATATTAAAAGTATTATTAACTATGAATTTAATACCTATAAGATATTTAAATATTTATGGTGCTGTAATAGCAACAATAATATCTTATTCTGTGGTATTAATATTAAATTTAATATATATGGCTAAGAGATTTAAATACGCTCCTAATATAAAAGATGTAATAATAAAGCCTATCTTCGCATCAATTTTAATGATTGGTACAGTTTTATATTTATATACACAAGCTTTAAAATATAGTGGAAGTAACAGTATATCTTGCTTAATAGCTGTATTTGTGGGTATTATTATATATATGATATCATTGTTTGTACTTAAAATTTTTAGCGTAGAAGAAATAAAGGGACGACTAAGAAATTAATTTTTATAAGTTGCGAAGGAGAATATGGAATGCTTAAGATAATGGGTCTAGGGCCAGGTGCCTATGAAGCATTAACAATAGGTGCTTTAAAAGAATTAAAAAACAATAAAAATATATATTTTAGAACAGAAAAACATCCTACAGTGGATTTCTTAAAAGATGAAGGAATTAAGTTTAAATCATATGATCATGCATATGAAAAATATGATAGCTTTGATGATGTATATAAATATATTGCAGAGGATTTAATAACTAAAATTAAGGATGATGAGGATTTAATATATGCAGTGCCAGGTCATCCTTTAGTGGCAGAAAAATCAGTAATTAATTTAATTGAATTATGTAAAGAAAATAATATTCAGTATGAAGTTTTGCCAGCAGTTAGCTTTGTAGATGCTATGATGGAAGCGCTGCAAGTAGATCCAATAGAGGGTGTAAAAATAATTGATGCCTTTGACATGAAAAATCAAATATTAGATAAGCGTGTTGGAACTATAATAACTCAAGTTTATAATAATTTCATAGCTTCAGAGGTTAAGTTAAGACTTTTAGAAGGATATGAAGATGATACTGAAATAATATTTGTAAGAGCGGCTGGAGTTGAAGGCTTAGAGAGTATAAGAAAAATACCTTTATATGAATTAGATTGGCAAGAAGATATAGATTATTTAACTTCAATATATATACCTAAGGATTTAGGAAATAAAAAAGATTTTCAAGATTTATTAGATATTATAGAAACTTTAAGAAACCCAGGTGGATGTCCTTGGGATAGAGAGCAAACTCATGAGAGTTTAAAGAGTGCTCTTTTAGAAGAATGCTATGAAGTAATTGATGCTATTGAAAATGAGGATGAGGATGCTTTAATAGAAGAGCTTGGTGATGTTTTACTTCAAGTTGTATTCCACGCTTCTATAGGCAAGGAAGATGGATATTTTGATATTATGGATGTAATAGGTGCAATATCAAATAAAATGATAAATAGACATCCTCATGTCTTTGGAAATGAAGAAGCAAATACTTCAGAGCAAGTTTTAGTAAATTGGGATGAAATTAAGAAAGAAGAAAAAGGTATTAAAACTTTAACAGAAGAAATGCAAAACATAGCTAAATCTCTTCCAGCTACAACAAGAGCTTATAAGGTTCAAAAGAAAGCTAAAAAGGTAGGTTTTGACTGGGATGATGTAAATTGTGCTATGGATAAAGTAAAAGAAGAATTAAATGAAATAAAAGAGGTTTATAATTGTGAAGATAAGTCAATAATAGAAGGTGAAGTAGGTGACTTACTTTTTGCTTGCATAAATGTAGCAAGATTCCTAGAAGTTGATGGAGAATTAGCTTTAGATAAAACAATTAAAAAGTTTATAAAGAGATTCTCTTATATTGAAAATGAAGCAATAAAAAACAATAAGAATTTAAAAGATATGACTTTAGAAGATATGGATAAACTATGGGAAGAGGCTAAAACAAGTGAAAAATAAGTGTTTTTACTAATTTATGGCTTGTTAAAATGAAAAAAAGCATAAATTTTAAAAAAAATGCAAAAATATCAGTATTTTTAGGGCAAAAATTGAAAGTATTGACTATACAAAGAAAGAAATATATATTATGATAATATAAGTTGATACTAGTTCATTTGGATAACTGGTAAACAATTATTGCAGTAAACTAACTGGAATTTTAAGGAGGATGTAAAAGTGAATAAAGCAGAATTAATAACAAGCATGGCTGAAAAAAGCAACTTAACTAAAAAAGATGCTGAATTAGCTTTAAAAGCATTCATAGAAAGCGTTAGCGAAACTTTAGAAAATGGTGACAAAGTTCAATTAGTTGGATTCGGAACTTTCGAAACTAGAGTAAGAGCTGAAAGAGAAGGAAGAAACCCAAGAACTAAAGAAGTTATAAAAATACCTGCTTCAATAGCTCCTGTATTCAAGCCAGGTAAAGAGTTAAAAGAAAGAGTTAACGCTTAATTTTAGATATTTTAAGTTTGGTTAATTTAACTTTAAAAAAGCCCGAGTTATTTCTCGGGCTTTTTTATCTATTAATGAAGTTTCTTTAAGATTAAGGAGGATATCCTATGAGATTAGATAAATATTTAAAGGTTTCTAGAATAATTAAAAGAAGAACAGTTGCTAAGGAAGCTTGTGAAAGTGGAAGAGTAATAATAAATGGAAAAGTTGCAAAACCTTCAAATGATATAAAAGAAGGAGATATAATAGAAATATTATTTGGAAACAGAACTTTAAAAGCAAGAGTTATAAATATTGCTGAGCATGTTAGAAAAGAAAACGCTAAAGAGATGTATGAAATATTAGAAGGCGAAGAAGATAAAGAATAATATGTTTCACTTAAAACTTTATTATTAAAAATGACTAATATAATTTAAAAGATTATATTAGTCATTTTTTTGTGTAAAGATGAATAATCATAAGTTAGGGAAAATATTTTTTTACATAGGAGGCTTTCTTATGACTGATAAAAAAAGTGAAAATAAAACCATACAAGGTGCTAGCAGTTTATCTTTAGAAAATAGAAAAATTTTATCTATTACAGGTGTAAATGAAGTTATAAACTTTGATGAAGAAAAAATAAGTTTAAAAACAGATTTAGGTCCATTATTAATAAAGGGATCTGAGTTAAAGATGAATAAATTAGATGTTCAAAATGGGGAGGTTATAATAGGAGGATTTATAAGTAATATTGATTATTTAAATAAAAAAAATAAGCGTAAAAGAAATATAAATTTACTTTCTAAAATATTTAAATAGGTGGGAGATATGCTTTTAGATATAAATATTCAATTTAAAATTGTTATTTTTGCAATATTATCTGGAATAATAATTGGATTTTTGTTTGATATTTATAGAGAATTTAGAGGTGTTTGCAAAAATAAAATATTAATAACAATTGAAGATATATTATTTTGGATATGGTGTAGTTTAATTGTATTTGTATTTTTACTAAAATATAATTATGCCCTTATAGGTGTGTATGTATATGTGTTTATGGGAATAACTTTAGTTATTTATTTAAAAACATTATCTAAATATTTTAGAAGAATACAACATAAAATTCTAGCTATACTATTAAAGAATCTGAGAATAATATTCAAAAATATAAGATATGCATTTAAAAATACATTCACAAATTAAAAAGTTAATTCATAAGGTAAAAATTGCTTGAATTAAGCTATAATAGTGTTTACAATAGACTTATATCGTACCGTTGCAAGTATGGGGGTATAAGAGTGAAAAAAAGAATGAATTTAAAAAATATGGTAATAATTATATTGATTGCTATATTGGTTATTTCTTATGTTAGACAAGAACTTACAATGAACAAAATACACAAAGACATAGAAGCCAAGCAAACTCAGCTTAATGAGCTTCAAGATAAAAATAAGAAGTTACAAGATGAGGTAAACCAATCTTCAACAGACGAATACATAGAGAGAATGGCTAGAGAAAGATTAGGTATGATTAAGGATGGCGAGAAGGTTATTACTAACTCAGATTCACCTCAAGACAAGCAAAATAATTCTGAAGCAAAGAACAATCAGAATAAATAAGGTTATTATTAAAAATAACATATATTTTATTTATAAATTTAAGGAGGAAACTTTTAAACATGACCTTAATGGCAGGAAACATATTAGAGGGTAGAATAATTAACATCACAAACTTTGGTGCGTTTGTTGAAGTGGAAGGAAAGACAGGTTTAGTTCATATATCTGAAGTAGCAGATACTTATGTTAAAGATATAAGAGAGCATCTTAAAGAAGATGACAAAGTTAAAGTGAAAGTAATATCAGTTGATGATAAAGGCAAAATAAGCTTATCAATAAAGCAAGCTATGCCACCAAAGAAGAAATCTGTTAAACCTGCAGATTTTGATTGGAATAATGAAAAGAAAGCTAAGCCAAAACAAAACTTTGAAGATATAATGTCAAAGTTTTTAAAGGATAGTGAAGAAAGACTTCAAGATGTAAAAAAACATCAAGATGTAAAACAAAGAAAAAGAAAATCAATATAATATTTCTTAAAATCCCTTGGAGCATATCTAAGGGATTTTAAATTTAGCTTTTATATTTTATCTTTGTAGAATTTAATACTTATTTAAAATAGAATTTCAATAATAAAATATAGATTATAATAAAAACATTTCTTTGTTTTAATTATTTTTAAGCTTAATTTTTTTATGTTTTTTAGTTTTTTCTAAAAAATCATATGAGATTATGGAGTTTTTTTATGATTTTTTTTAACTAAACCTTAGATTTCATGAGGGTTTATTAATATTTATAATAAATTTTATAAAAAACTTTAAAAAATATGTTGACAGTATGCTTGTGCTTATGTATAATAAATCTTGTCGTTGGGAAACACGATGACATGCCGAAGTGGCGGAACTGGCAGACGCACAGGACTTAAAATCCTGCGGTGCTAACACACCGTACCGGTTCGATTCCGGTCTTCGGCACCAATAATATCGCGGGGTGGAGCAGCTGGTAGCTCGTCGGGCTCATAACCCGAAGGTCGTAGGTTCAAGTCCTGCCCCCGCAACCACATGGCGGGATAGCTCAGCTGGCTAGAGCATTCGGTTCATACCCGAAGGGTCGCAAGTTCGAATCTTGTTCCCGCTACCATTTAAACTTAATATATGCCGAAGTGGCGGAACTGGCAGACGCACAGGACTTAAAATCCTGCGATGCTAACACATCGTACCGGTTCGATTCCGGTCTTCGGCACCAATAATATCGCGGGGTGGAGCAGCTGGTAGCTCGTCGGGCTCATAAC
>NZ_JASORQ010000050.1:0-239 GCF_030222355.1 Clostridium sp. UMB9555A
GATAGTGGTCGTCTTAACGCCAATCTCGATATCGCAAAAGCCGAAAGCAACTTGTCTATCGCCAGCTACAACAAAGCGGTGGTTGAAGCGGTGAATGACGTGGCGCGGGCAGCCAGTCAGGTTCAGACACTGGCGGAGAAAAACCAGCATCAGGCGCAAATTGAGCGCGATGCCTTGCGTGTGGTAGGTCTTGCGCAGGCGCGCTTTAACGCGGGCATCATTGCTGGTTCCCGCGTCAG
>NZ_JASORQ010000051.1:0-237 GCF_030222355.1 Clostridium sp. UMB9555A
TGTGGATTTTTAATTGTTCCAACTCTCATTAATCCGAATTTACTAGGCTCTTTATCCTTGCAAACTCTTTTATTAACCTTATTTAAGAAGCTTTTTAAATAAGAATTATCTTTACAATAGTATTTTTCATCTACAAAATTTTCTGTAATGCTCTCTAGTGTAACTAGATTATCGTTTCCTTCTTTAAACTTAAAGCTCCCGTTGTCTATATCTTTCCTGATGCTGACTATGAATACT
>NZ_JASORQ010000052.1:0-237 GCF_030222355.1 Clostridium sp. UMB9555A
ATAACTGTTAAATTTTTAGAGAGTTATATTAATACAGTCATTGAGAACACTAGAAATACATATTATTCAAATTATAGGAAATATATCAAGAACAATGCGAACAACAGAGTTCTACCAAACTTTACAGAAAGAAATTATTCAAAGGATTATTGGAAATACCTAGAAGAAAATCTATGTTTTAATTAACAATTTAACAATTAATAGAATTTATTGTTAAAAAATAGATTATAAATAAAC
>NZ_JASORQ010000053.1:0-235 GCF_030222355.1 Clostridium sp. UMB9555A
TCCATCTGATTACCGACAACGGCGGTTTCTTCCCGCACGGTCTGTTACCGGCTCTGGTACTGGTTCAGGGCGTCGTCTTCGCCTTCGCTTCCATCGAGTTGGTGGGTACCGCGGCAGGCGAATGTAAAGACCCGGAAACCATGGTACCGAAAGCGATTAACAGCGTGATCT
This sequence comes from Clostridium sp. UMB9555A, assembly GCF_030222355.1. NCBI lineage: Bacteria > Bacillati > Bacillota > Clostridia > Eubacteriales > Clostridiaceae > Clostridium > Clostridium sp. UMB9555A. The sequence goes on from NZ_JASORQ010000053.1 coordinate 172, forward strand.
GGCGTATCGGCTTGTTCTACGTCGGTTCCGTGGTGCTGTTGGTGCTGCTGCTGCCGTGGAACGC
>NZ_JASORQ010000054.1:0-234 GCF_030222355.1 Clostridium sp. UMB9555A
TTTCGATAATCCCCTCGGAAAGCGAAAAACCGAGCGCAAAGTACTCAAGGTCTTTGGGCGACGCCATCATCACCACATGCGAAATGCCGTTGTAGACCAGCGCAACGGGAACTTCTTCCGCGACCTCATCTAACCGTGGGTGTTGTAAATCATCACGCCGCCATAACTCAATTTGACGAACACCTGTGATATTTGTCACATTTTCGATTTCTTTTCGCTGTGTTTTTTTCACTT
>NZ_JASORQ010000055.1:0-232 GCF_030222355.1 Clostridium sp. UMB9555A
TCTTCCAGGTTTCTCAAATAGGTTTCTGGAAGAGAGCACAGTGTGGAGGTGGCTATCACTTGGGCTGACTTGGACTGTTCAGGAGTCTGACCTCAGGGAGAAGGGGAGGCTGGAACCCAGCACCTTGCAGAGGCCACTGAGTGGGGCTCACGGCCACGCAGCTCCATCACTGGCTGGTCTTGAGCATCAGAGATGGTGTGTGAAGCAGCGCATCTGTGTCACAGGGTGCAGG
>NZ_JASORQ010000056.1:0-231 GCF_030222355.1 Clostridium sp. UMB9555A
ATCGATAAAGAATATGATTTATTACAATGTAATCATTAATTGCTAAGGAATAACCCAGTTGCTATTTAGAATATATATTTATCAGTTTTAGTAATTTAAATCCCATAATTAATGTGAATATATACAATATTTTTAGCACAACGCTATGCGCACTGTCACCCGCTCAACAGATCACGGTTATCGTTCGTTTTTTATACTGTTCAGGGATAAAAAAAGGCCCCTGTTGAAATT
>NZ_JASORQ010000057.1:0-230 GCF_030222355.1 Clostridium sp. UMB9555A
TGGTAACTCATCCTGCAATCGGGCAAGACACTGCTGCCAAAGCGAAAGTGACACGGCGGACTCCACTCGAACAAAAGTCGATAATGACTAAGGCTGAAACATTCATGATTGTTGACGTACGTCGAAAAGACCCTGCTTGAGGGTGACGCACGAACCGCTGTCTGCGGTTATATGCCCGATCAAGATCCTGCAAAACGATCGGGACCGCGGATCATAGCCTAAACTGCGCA
>NZ_JASORQ010000058.1:0-230 GCF_030222355.1 Clostridium sp. UMB9555A
TGCGCCGGGGCATTGCCGAACTAAACGGCGAAGGCGAAGTGGCGGGCGGGGTGGTGATCCTGCGATCCGGCAAAAACGCCCGAGAAGTGATCGCCGCCGTGAAGGACAAACTGGAAACGCTGAAAAGTAGTCTGCCGGAAGGCGTGGAGATAGTTACAACATACGATCGCAGCCAGCTCATTGACCGCGCCATCGACAACCTCAGCGGCAAGTTGCTGGAAGAGTTTATT
>NZ_JASORQ010000059.1:0-229 GCF_030222355.1 Clostridium sp. UMB9555A
CGTAGCGCTGGGCATCGTGTGCAGCGCGCTGATGACCTGGGCGGTCTATTTCAGCACCAGCCTCGATCTGCGGCAGCTGATGTACTGGATGATGGGCGGTTTCGGCGGGGTCGACTGGCGCCAAAAGTGGCTGGTGCTGGCGCTGCTGCCGGTGCTGCTGTGGTTGTGTGGCCAGGGCAAAGCGCTCAACCTGATGGCGCTGGGCGAGGTACAGGCGCGGCAACTAGGG
>NZ_JASORQ010000005.1:0-175578 GCF_030222355.1 Clostridium sp. UMB9555A
CCAGAAGGAATGGAAATGGTTATGCCTGGAGACCACATCGACATGGAAGTTGAATTAATCACAGAAATCGCTATGGACGAAGGATTAAGATTCGCTATCAGAGAAGGTGGAAGAACTGTAGGTTCAGGAGTTGTTACTTCAATAATCGAGTAATTTTAACTTTTTAAATAAATTTTTTATTAGTACCGATGAACAACGGGAATTTATGCTTAGTTAAAACTCACTTATATACTTAGCGCAAAAGTTTATAAGCTGAGGGTTAACTAAGAAAAGTTTCTAATATATAGACGTATATATTAGAAGACTCTTTAAAATCTAAAATTAACGCGCAATAGTTTTTAATTTAAAAGAGTGTTCATTAAATAGGCCTTTAATATAAAAGAGGGGATAGATTATCCTCTCTTTTATTTTTTTGTTGATTTTATAGAAAAAATAAATATAATATAATTTAGGAAAAATATTTTTGGTAAGAATAATAATATAAAATTTTTTTTAGGAATAAAATTCTTGTTGAAAAATTAAAAAAATAGTATATTATTAATATTAGTGCTTTATTTTTTTGAACGGTTTTGGGGTAAAGATAGTACATAAATGTATATGTTAAAACTTCTAAAAAAATACTTGAAAAAACATAATATACATAGTATAATGAAGAAGTTGTAAAGCGAACAGCGATGAATCAAGAGGTTGCCGGACTTCCGGGTAATTCTTGATGAGCATGTTAGGATCTAGAATCCGACGACAGGGGTTACGTGTGCATGTCTAAAGTGTGAAACACCAGGGACAGTTTACACAATGCTTACTGTTGTGCGTTAGAAGTAAAGCGTACATGAAAAGGAGGGAAACCAAATGTCAAAACAAAAAATAAGAATAAGATTAAAAGCATTTGATCATACAATATTAGATCAATCAGCTGAGAAAATTGTTGAAACTGCTAAGTCTACAGGAGCAAAGGTTGTTGGACCAGTTCCACTACCAACTGAAAAAGACGTTATAACAATCTTAAGAGCTGTACATAAGTACAAAGACTCAAGAGAGCAGTTCGAAGTAAGAACTCATAAGAGATTAATAGACATCGTTAATCCATCACCAAAAACTGTTGATGCATTAATGAGATTAAACTTACCAGCAGGTGTTGATATCGAAATAAAACTTTAATAGTTTATTTAGATTGAATTAAGAGATTGAACTGTTATGATTGCAGAGGCAATCCGCTAATATGTTTAGGAGGTGTAACCACATGAAAAAAGCTATAATAGGTAAAAAAGTTGGAATGACTCAAATATTCGATGAGAATGGTAGAGTAATCCCTGTAACTGTAGTTGAAGCTGGTCCATGTGTTGTAGTTCAAAAGAAAACAGTTGAAACTGATGGATATGACGCAATACAAGTTGGATTCGGTGAATTAAGAGAAAAATTAGTTAACAAACCAAGAAAAGGACATTTCGCTAAAGCAGGTGTTTCTTTAAGAAGAACTTTAAAAGAGTTCAGAATGGAAGACGTTGCTAATTACAATGTTGGAGACGAAATAAAGGTTGACACATTTGAAATTGGAGACAAAGTAGACGTATCAGGAGTTTCTAAAGGTAAGGGATTCCAAGGTACAATCAAAAGATGGAATGCTAGTAGAGGACCAATGTCTCACGGTTCTAAATTCCACAGAGCACCAGGTTCAATGGGAGCTGCTTCAGACCCATCAAGAACTTTCAAGAACAAAAGAATGCCTGGACATATGGGAGCTAAGAACACAACTGTTCTTAACTTAGAAGTTGTTAAGATAATGCCTGAAAAGAACATCATCTTAATTAAGGGTGGAATCCCAGGTCCAAATAAAGGCACAGTAGTTATAAGAAACAGCGTTAAGGCTTAATTTCTGTAGAAAGGAGGAAGCGTAATGCCTAAAGTAGGTTTATTTAATAAAGAAGGACAACAAGTTGGAGATATCCAATTAAATGAGCAAGTATTCGGAGTAGAAGTAAACAAATATGCTTTACACCAAGTAGTAGTAGCTCAATTAGCTAACAAGAGACAAGGTACTCAATCAGCTAAAACAAGATCTGAGGTAAGAGGAGGCGGAATCAAGCCTTGGAGACAAAAAGGAACAGGTAGAGCAAGACAAGGTTCTATCAGAGCGCCTCAATGGATCAAAGGTGGAGTTGTATTTGCACCAAAACCAAGAGATTACAGAATGTCAATACCAAAGAGCATGAGAAAAGTAGCTATGACTTCTGCTTTAACTAGCAAAGTTGCAGATATGGTTGTTTTAGAAGACTTAACTTTCGAAGCTCCAAAAACTAAGGAAGCAGTTAAAATGTTAAATGCTTTCGAAGCTAAGAAGACATTAATAATAACAGCTGAAGTTAATGAAAATGTATATAAATCAGCAAGAAACATAGAAGGTGTAACAGTTATGCCTGTTAACAACATCAATGTTTATGATTTATTAAACTGCAAAACATTAATGATAACTAAAGAAGCTGTAAACAAAATTGAGGAGGTGTACGCATAATGAAGTTAACAAGCCATGATATAATCAGAAAACCAGTTATAACTGAAAAGAGTATGGCAGCTATGGCTGAAAATAAATACACCTTCATAGTTCATATGGCAGCTAACAAAGTACAAATAAAGAGAGCTGTAGAAGAAGTTTTCAACGTAAAAGTTGCTGACGTTAAGACTATGAGATTCGAAGGAAAAACTAAGAGAGTTGGAGTTCACATCGGAAAAAGAGCTGACTTCAAAAAAGCTGTTATAACTTTAGCAGAAGGTAGCAGCATCGAATTCTTCGAAGGAATGCAATAATAAAAAGCAGGTATTGGTTGAAGGCCAGATAAGCTATAAGAAGGAGGGACAATAATGGCACTTAAAAAGTTTAATCCAACTACACCATCAAGAAGACAAATGACTATGCCAACATTTGAAGAAGTTACTACAAATGCACCAGAGAAGTCACTTCTTGTTTCTTTAAAGAAAACTGGTGGTAGAAACGCACAAGGTAAAATAACTGTTAGACACCATGGTGGTGGAGCTAAGAGAAAATATAGAATAATAGATTTCAAAAGAAATAAGGATGGAATCCCAGCAAAAGTTGCTACAGTAGAGTACGATCCAAACAGATCAGCTTACATAGCACTTGTTGTTTATGCTGATGGAGAGAAGAGATACATACTTGCTCCTGTAGGTTTAAAAGTAGGAGATACAGTAGTATCAGGACCAGAGGCTGATATCAAGCCAGGTAACGCTCTTCAATTAAAACACATGCCAGTAGGTACTTTTGTTCATAACATAGAGTTACAAGCTGGAAAAGGTGGCCAAATGGTAAGATCAGCAGGTACTTCAGCTCAGTTAATGGCTAAAGAAGGAAACTATGCTACATTAAGATTACCATCAGGTGAAATGAGATACGTAAGAATCGAATGTAAAGCTACTGTTGGAACAGTATCAAACACAACTCATGAGATCGTAAATATCGGTAAAGCTGGTAGAAAGAGACACATGGGATGGAGACCAACAGTTAGAGGTTCTGTAATGAACCCTTGCGATCACCCTCACGGTGGTGGAGAAGGTAGATCTCCTATCGGTAGACCAAGTCCAGTTACTCCATGGGGTAAACCAGCACTTGGATACAAAACTAGAAAGAACAAAAAATACTCAGATAGATTCATCATTAAGAGAAGAAACGCTAAATAGTTTGGAGAGAATTAAATATTCTCTTCACAGTTTGGCGGCATAATTAAGTTTATGAAGGGAGGAAATTCTAGTGAGTAGATCAATTAAGAAAGGACCTTTCGTGCATGCAGGTCTTTTAAAGAAAATAGAAGAAATGAACCAAAATGGAGATAAGAAAGTTATCAAAACTTGGTCAAGAAGCTCAACTATATTCCCACAAATGATAGGCCATACAATAGCTGTTCATGATGGAAGAAAACATATCCCAGTTTATGTTACAGAAGATATGGTTGGACATAAATTAGGAGAATTCGTTTTAACAAGAACTTTCAAAGGTCATATTAAAAACGAAAAAACATCAAAGAGAAAATAATAGTATCCGGGAAAGGAGGATCTTTAGATGGAAGCTAAAGCTATAGCTAAATATGTAAGAATGTCTCCAACTAAAGTAGGAGTTGTTCTTGATTTAATAAGAGGAAAGAACGTAAACGAAGCTTTCGCAATTTTAAAATATACTCCAAGAGATGCTGCTGAGGTTATAAGCAAAGTTTTAAAATCAGCGGTAGCTAATGCGGAGAACAATCACGAATTAGATGCTAACAGATTATTCGTTGCAGAAGCACATGTAGGTCACGGACCAACATTAAAAAGATTCAGACCAATGGATCATGGTAAAGCATTTAGAATAAACAAGAGAACAAGTAACATAACACTTGTTGTTAAAGAAAGAGCTTAATAAGGTAAGGAGGGAAAAGCATGGGACAAAAAGTACATCCTCACGGACTAAGAGTTGGTGTAATTAAAGATTGGGATGCAAAATGGTATGCTGATAAGAAAAATTTTGCTGATAACTTAATCGAAGACCAACAAATAAGAAAATTCATAAAGAAAGAACTTTTCTCAGCTGGAATCGCTAAGATTGAAATCGAAAGATCAGCTAAAAGAGTTAAGTTAAACATACACACAGCTAAGCCAGGTGTAATCATCGGAAAAGGTGGTTCAGGAATCGAAAGATTAAAAGCTAGCTTAAAAAATATAATAGCTGAGAAAAATGTTTTAATAAACATTGTTGAGGTTAAGAACGCTGAAACTAACGCTCAATTAATGGCTGAAAACATTGCTGCTCAATTAGAAAAGAGAATATCATTCAGAAGAGCTATGAAGCAAACTATCCAAAGAGCAATGAAAGCTGGCACATTAGGTGTTAAAACTGCTTGTTCAGGAAGATTAGGTGGAGCTGAAATAGCAAGAACTGAGCAATACAATGAAGGAACAATCCCACTACAAACAATAAGAGCTGACATCGACTATGGATTTGCTGAAGCTGATACAACTTACGGTAAAATCGGTGTTAAAGTGTGGGTTTACAATGGAGAAGTTCTTCCAACTAAAAAAGTTGAAAAAAAGGAAGAAGCTAACGCATAATAGGATGCACTAAGAAAGGAGGAATATAACATGTTAATGCCTAAAAGAGTTAAACATCGTAAGGTACAACGTGGTAGAATGAAAGGTAAGGCAACTAGAGGAAACTTTCTAGCTTACGGAGATTTCGGAATCCAAGCTACAACTTGTGGATGGATCACTAGTAACCAAATAGAAGCTGCGAGAATAGCTATCAATAGATATATAAGAAGAGGCGGAAAGCTTTGGATAAAAATATTCCCAGACAAACCTGTAACTGAGAAACCAGCTGAAACAAGAATGGGTTCAGGTAAAGGTTCAGTTGAATACTGGGTAGCAGTAGTTAAACCAGGTAGAGTTTTATTCGAGTTATCTGGAGTTGATGAAGAGAAAGCAAGAGAAGCTATGAGACTTGCTTCACACAAACTTCCTGTAAAGACTAAGTTCGTTACAAGAAGAGATTTTGAGGAAATGGGTGGTGAAGAATAATGAAAGCTAGAGAGTTAAAAGAACTAAGAACAAGCAATCCTCAAGATTTAATAAAGAAATTAGGAGACCTTAAAGCTGAGTTATTCAATTTAAGATTCCAATTAGCTACAGGTCAATTAGAAAACCCAATGAGAATCAGAGAAGTAAAAAAATCAATAGCTCAAATCAAAACAATCATAAGAGAAGAAGAGTTAAAGATTGAGCAGTAATCCTGAAAGGAGGTAACCGCTGTGGAAAGAAATTTAAGAAAAAAGAGATTAGGTAGAGTTGTTTCTGATAAAATGGATAAGACTATCGTTGTTGCGGTTGAAACAAAGGTTAGACATCCACTATACGGAAAAACTGTTAACAGAACAACTAAGTTCAAAGCTCATGATGAAAATAATGAGGCTAGATTCGGAGATAGAGTTCTTATAATGGAAACTAGACCATTATCAAAAGATAAGAGATGGAGACTTGTTGAGATAGTAGAGAAAGCAAAATAGTTTTCTAAAGTCTGAAAGGAGGTTAATTTCATGATACAACAACAAACCTTACTAAAGGTTGCTGATAACTCAGGTGCAAAAGAAATAATGTGCATAAGAGTTTTAGGCGGATCTAAAAGAAAATTCGGAAATATCGGAGATGTAATAGTTGCTAGCGTTAAAAGTGCAACACCAGGCGGAGTTGTTAAAAAAGGCGAAGTAGTTAAAGCAGTTATTGTAAGATCAGTAAGAGGACTAAGAAGAGCTGACGGTTCATACATCAAATTTGATGAAAATGCAGCTGTAATAATAAAAGATGATAAGCAACCAAGAGGAACTCGTATCTTTGGACCAGTTGCAAGAGAGCTAAGAGATAATGAGTTCAATAAAATCTTATCATTAGCACCAGAAGTTCTATAATAAACGATTAGGAGGTGGCTAAGATGAAGGTACATGTTAGAAAGAACGACACAGTAGTAGTTATATCAGGTAAAGATAAAGGAAAAACTGGTGAAGTTTTAAGAGTAATTCCTAAGACTGGTAAAGTAGTAGTTAAAGGAGTTAACTTAGTTAAAAAGCATCAAAAACCTAATAGACAAAACATGCAAGGTGGAATAATAGAAATGGAAGCTGCAATAAACAGCTCAAAAGTTATGTTATTCTGTGAAAAATGCAAAAAGGCTACAAGAATAAGCCATAAGTTATTAGAAGACGGTGCAAAAGTAAGAGTATGTAAGAAGTGTGGAGAAACATTCTAAAATTTGAAAGGAGGTACTTTACGTGAATAGACTTCAAGAAAGATATGAAAAAGAAGTAGTTCCAGCTATGATGGAAAAGTTCGGATACAAAAACATAATGCAAGTTCCTAAAATAGAAAAAGTTGTTATAAACATGGGAGTAGGAGAAGCTAAAGACAATCCTAAGGTTCTAGAATCAGCTGTTAGTGATTTACAAATAATCGCTGGACAAAAGCCTGTATTAACAAGAGCTAAAAAGTCAGTTGCTAACTTTAAAATAAGAGAGAACATGGCTTTAGGATGTAAAGTTACTTTAAGAAAGACTAATATGTACGAATTCGTAGATAAATTAGTTTCAATAGCTTTACCAAGAGTAAGAGACTTCAGAGGAGTTTCAGCTAAAGCATTTGATGGAAGAGGAAACTACTCATTAGGAATTAAGGAACAATTAATATTCCCAGAAATCGAGTATGATAAAGTAGATAAAGTAAGAGGAATGGATATAATCTTCGTTACTAGTGCTAACACAGACGAAGAAGCAAGAGAATTATTAAGATTCCTTGGAATGCCATTCGCTCAATAATAAGGAGGGGATACGCATGGCTCGTAAGGCAATGATCGAAAAATGGAAAAAAGAACCTAAATACAAAACTAGAGCGTATACTAGATGTAGATTATGTGGAAGACCACATTCTGTATTAAAGAAATTCGGAATTTGCCGTATCTGCTTCAGAGAATTAGCTTACAAAGGTGAAATTCCTGGATGTAGAAAGGCAAGCTGGTAATATAACTAGTAGAATGAAAGGAGGCACAATATAATGGTTATGACAGATCCTATCGCAGACTTACTAACTCGTGTGAGAAACGCGAACTCAGTAAGACACGAAGTTGTTGAAGTACCTTCTTCAAGTGTTAAGAAGGCTATCGTAAATATATTATTACAAGAAGGTTATCTTAAAGGAGTAGAGGAGTACAACGATGGTGTAGTTCCTATGATGAGATTAACTTTAAAGTACGGAGCAAACAATGAAAGAGTTATAACTGGTTTAAAGAGAATATCAAAACCAGGTTTAAGAGTTTACTGCAAGAAAGATGAAGTTCCTAGAGTATTAAACGGATTAGGTATCGCTTTAATATCAACTTCAAAAGGATTAGTAGTTGACAGAGAAGCTAGAAAATTAGGATTAGGCGGAGAAGTTATCTGCTACGTTTGGTAATTTTTTAGAGTGAGAAAATAACATAGATTTAAATAGATTGAAGCAAAGAGATGATTTAAAAAAATATAAGGACCAAATTCACAGGAGGTGCGCATTATGTCAAGAGTAGGTAAAATGCCTATAGCTATCCCTGCTGGAGTAACTGTTACTGTAACACCAGAGAACGTTGTTACAGTAAAAGGCCCTAAGGGTGAGTTAGTTAAAGCTATGCACAAAGACATTAATATAGCTGTAGAAGATGCTCAAGTAGTTGTTACTAGACCAAGTGACGTTAAAGAACACAGAGCACTTCACGGATTAACTAGAGCTTTACTTAACAACATGGTTGTTGGAGTAAGCCAAGGTTTTTCAAAAACTTTAGAGTTAAACGGAGTTGGATACAGAGCTCAATTACAAGGAAAGAAACTTGTTATGAACTTAGGATATTCACATCCAGTAGAAGTTGAAGCAGTTGATGGAGTAGACTTCAAATTAGACGGAACAACTAAAGTTATCGTTGAAGGTATCGATAAAGAAAAAGTTGGAGCAGTTGCTGCTAACATCAGATCATGGAGAAAACCTGAACCATACAAAGGTAAAGGAATCAAGTATTCTGATGAAGTTATAAGAAGAAAAGAAGGTAAAACTGGTAAATAATAAATACTAATATAGAAAGGAGTGAACCTTATGTTCAAAAAGGCAGACAGAAAAGAAGCAAGAGAAAGACGTCACCTAAGAGTTCGTAAGAAGGTATTCGGAACTCCAGAAAGACCAAGATTATCTGTATATAGAAGTGAAAAGAACATATATGCTCAAATAATAGACGACGTTAATGCTGTTACTTTAGTAGCTGCTTCAAGCTTAGATAAAGCTATCGAAGTTAAAGGAAGCAACAAAGAAGCTGCTAAATTAGTTGGAGAATTAGTTGCTAAAAGAGCTATAGAAAAAGGAATAAATGATGTAGTATTCGACAGAGGTGGATACGTATATCACGGAAGAGTTGAGGCTTTAGCTAGCGGAGCAAGAGAAGCCGGATTAAAATTCTAATCTACAAGGAGGGGAAATACATGAGAATCGATCCTAGCACACTAGACCTTAAAGAAAAGGTTGTTAGTATAAGCAGAGTTACTAAGGTTGTTAAGGGTGGTAGAAACTTCAGATTCAGTGCGTTAGTTGTTGTTGGAGACGAGAACGGACACGTTGGTGTTGGAACTGGTAAATCTATCGAAATCCCTGAAGCAATAAGAAAAGGAATAGAAGATGCTAAGAAAAACTTAGTAGAAGTTTCAATAGTTGGAACTACTGTTCCTCATGAAATACACGGAAAATTCGGTACAGGAGATGTACTTATAATGCCAGCTACTGAAGGTACAGGAGTTATAGCTGGAGGTCCTGCAAGATCAGTTCTTGAATTAGCAGGATTAAAGGATGTTAGAGCTAAATCATTAGGTTCAAACAACCCAAGAAACATGGTAAAAGCAACTATCAACGGATTAGCTAACTTAAGAACAGCTGAAGATATAGCTAAATTAAGAGGAAAATCTGTTGAAGAGATAATAGGTTAGGAGGGATAGCGATGCTAAAGGTAACATTAGTTAAAAGCTTAATTGGTAGAAAGAAAGACCATATCGCTACTGCACATGCCCTTGGACTTAGAAAAATAGGTAAAACAGTAGAGCATGAGGGAACTCCTCAAATAAAAGGTATGATAAACAAAATAAGTTATCTACTAAAAGTTGAAGAAGCATAATTAAATAGAGCGTTAGAGGAGGTGTAATAACATATGAAACTTCATGAATTAAGACCAGCAGCTGGTAGTAAATCAGCTCCAAAAAGAGTTGGTAGAGGTACTGGTTCAGGCTTAGGAAGAAATGCCGGAAAAGGTGAAAAAGGTCAAAATGCTAGATCAGGTGGTGGAGTTAGACCTGGATTCGAAGGTGGTCAAATGCCATTATACAGAAGACTTCCTAAAAGAGGATTCACTAACCCATTTACAAAACATTTTGTAACAATCAATGTTGATAGATTAAACATATTCGATAATGGAACAGAAGTTACTCCAGAATTACTATTAGAAAGAAGAGTAGTAAGTAAACTAATGGACGGAGTTAAGATCTTAGGAAATGGAAACATAGAAAAGAGCTTAACTATCGCAGGTTGCAAGTTATCAAAGCAAGCAGCTGAAAAAATAGTTGCAGCTGGAGGAAAAGTTGAGGTGAAATAATCGTGCTATCAACCCTACGTAATGCCTGGAAGGTTCAAGATTTAAGAAAAAAAATAATTTGGACTGTATTCTTAATAGCAATTTTCAGGATGGGAAGTTATATTCCTGTTCCTGGAATTGATACAGATAGTCTAAAAGCTTTAACACAATCAGGAAGCTTAGTAAGCTTCTATGATTTAATTTCTGGTGGTTCTTTTAGTAGATTTAGTATATTCGCTTTAGGTGTTGTACCATACATTAATGCTTCAATCATTATGCAACTTTTAACAGTTGCAATTCCTAAATTAGAACAATTGTCTAAAGAGGGAGATGACGGAAGAAAGAAAATCCAAAAGATAACTAGATATGCTTCAATTGTTATTGGAGCAATCACTGCTTATGGAAGTTATGTGATAATTCACAATGTTGGCGCACTTAAGAGCAATTCTCCAGTTAGTATGTTTTTAATATTACTAACATTAGTAGTTGGATCTACTTTCTTAATGTGGTTAGGAGATCAAATTACAGTTAAAGGAGTAGGAAATGGTACTTCTTTGATAATATTTGCAAATATATTATCAAGCTTACCAATGACTGGTTATCAAATATATAACTTAAGTAAGATAGGTAAAATAAATATTGTTGAAGTAGCATTATTTATTTTCTTTACATTAGCTTTATTAGCAGGTGTAATTTACTTATCACTAGCTGAAAGAAGGATTACTGTACAATATGCAGGTAAAGCCGTAGGTAATAAAATGATGAAGGGACAATCAACTCATATTCCATTAAGTATTATTGGAACAACTGTTATAGCAATAATCTTTGCTATGTCTGTTATGAGTTTCCCAACAACTATAGCTCAATTCTTCCCAGAAGCTGGATGGTCACAATGGATTACAGGATCTTCTTACAGTCCTTTCAATGCAAAGACTTGGATGTATCCAGTATTATATGCATTACTGACTATATTCTTTACTTGGTTCTATACTCAAATAACATTTAAGCCAGATGAAATGGCTGAGAATATGCATAAATCATCAGGTTTCATTCCTGGAATAAGACCTGGAAAACCAACAGAGATTTATTTAGAGAAAGTATTAAATAGAATTTCAATGTTTGGTGGATGTTTTGCTGCTATTATAGCAGTAGTTCCTATTTTAGTTGCAAATTATACTCCTTTCCAAGGAATACAGTTTGGAGGAACATCACTGTTAATTCTAGTTTCTGTTTCATTAGAAATAATGAGACAATTAGAATCTCAATTAACAATGAGACATTACCAAGGATTCTTAAAATAGAAATACAAGTTATGGAGATGATGCCCGTGAAGATAGTTTTATTAGGTCCTCCTGGAGCAGGAAAAGGAACACAGGCAAAATCAATTAGTAATAGATATTCAATTCCTCATATATCTACAGGAGATATCTTTAGAAAAAATATTTCAGAGAACACTCCTTTAGGTATTGAGGCTAAATCATACATGGATAATGGACAGTTAGTTCCAGATGAAGTAACTATCAACATGGTAAAAGATAGACTTCAACAAGATGATTGTAAGAATGGATATTTATTAGATGGTTTCCCAAGAACAGTTCATCAAGCAGAAGCTTTAGATAACTTCTTAACTGAAAGAGAAGAGTCAATAGACACAGCTCTTTTAATAGAAGTACCTAAAGAATTCATACTTGAAAGAATGACAGGAAGAAGAGTTTGTCCTTCATGTGGAGCAAGTTATCACATAAAGTTTAATCCACCAGCTAATGATGGAAAATGTGATCTTTGCGGATCAGATGTTATTCAAAGAAAAGATGACACTGAAGAAACAGTTAAGGAAAGACTTGATGTGTATGAAAATCAAACACAACCATTAATTGATTTTTATAAAAACAAAAAGCAACTTTCAGTAGTAGATGGAACACAAGCAATAAACGAGGTCTTTGAGAGTATCTGTAAAATATTAGGGAGCGACAAGTAATGATAATTCTTAAGAATGAGAATGAAATCGACCTAATGAGGAAAGCAGGAAAGATTCTTGGAGAAACACTTAACCTGCTTAAGGAGAAAGTAAGACCTGGTATTACTACTACGGAATTAGATAGAATAGCTGAAGAGTTTATAACTAAGCATGGAGCTACACCATCCTTCAAAGGATTGTATGGTTTCCCAGCTTCATTATGTATATCTGTTAATAATCAAGTAATTCATGGTTTCCCAGGAAGTTATGAATTAAAGGATGGAGACATTGTTTCTATTGATTGTGGAGTTTGTCTAAATGGATTTCACAGTGATGCTGCTAGAACTTTTGGTGTAGGCAATATATCAGAAGAGGCAGAAAAGCTTATTAGAATTACTGAAGAATCCTTTTTTAAAGGTATAGAGAAGGCATATGTAGACAATAGATTAACGGATATTTCTAATGAAATACAGCAATATGTTGAAGCCAATGGATTTTCTGTTGTTAGAGACTTTGTAGGACATGGAATTGGCCGAAAAGTCCATGAAGATCCTGAAGTTCCTAATTTCGGTAGACCAGGCAGAGGTCCAAAGTTAATGGCAGGAATGGTATTAGCTATTGAACCGATGGTAAACATGGGATCATATAGAGTCAAGACTTTAGATGATGGCTGGACAGTAGTAACAGCAGATGGGAAACTTTCTGCACACTATGAAAACACAGTTGCAATTTTACCTAATGGTCCTGAAATATTAACACTTATAAAATAGTTTTAATATATATTGCTTAGTTATAAATTAACATTTGCCTATAAGGAATTTGTAGTTTATGACTAAGGTAATCTTTGAGGTGGATAAGTTGCAAGAAACTGATTTAATCGGTAGATTAGTTACTTCAAATGCTGGAAGAGATACAGGAAAATCATATATTGTGATTGGATTGGTAGATGATGATCTACTAGTGGCAAATGGAGCAACTAAGACTATTGAAATGCCAAAAAAGAAAAAAATAAAACATGTAGTGCTTACTGAGATATTGGATGATGAGTTAAAATCATGTATAATATCAAAGGATAAGAATGCAAATCTTAAAATAAAAAGATTTTTAAAGCTTAGTAGCACTAACAAGGAGGTTTGATTACCTTATGTCAAAAAGTGATATAATTGAAATGCAAGGTACAGTTTTAGAAGCTTTACCAAATGCAATGTTTGAAGTTGAATTAGAGAGTGGGCATAAAATATTAGCTCATATCTCAGGAAAGTTAAGAATGAACTTCATAAGAATTTTACCAGGAGATAAGGTTACTGTGGAACTTTCACCATATGATCTTACAAGAGGTAGAATTACATGGAGAGCAAAATAAGGAGGGTTAGCGATGAAAGTAAGACCATCAGTTAAGCCTATTTGCGAAAAGTGCAAAGTTATAAAAAGAAAAGGAAGAGTAATGGTAATCTGTGAAAATCCTAAGCACAAACAAAAACAAGGCTAATAGGTAAATAAAACATAATAAAAAGGTCAATTGGGAGCGAATTCTTATTGACTTTTATTTAAAAGTAAAATATGATTATATAGGCATTTAAATAATAGCAAATAAATTTTAGGTGCGGCTGTGATGGGTAAAACCATCAACCTAAAATTTTAAATATAAATAAACAATAGAGCAATTGAGTTACTTATTTAATGTAAATCAATTTCGTATTTTAATTACCAGGAGGTGTAACATTAATGGCAAGAATAGCAGGTATCGACCTACCAAGAGAAAAAAGAGTTGAAATAGGTCTAACTTATATATATGGTATAGGATTACCTACATCACAAAAAATTCTTGAAGTAACTGGAGTTAATCCTGATACAAGAGTTAAGGATCTTACTGAGGAAGAAGTAAACTCAATAAGAAACTACATTAAAGATTTAACAGTTGAAGGTGACTTAAGAAGAGAAGTTGCTTTAAACATAAAGAGATTAGTTGAGATTGGTTCATATAGAGGAATCAGACATAGAAAAGGTCTTCCACTTAGAGGACAAAAAACTAAGACTAATGCTAGAACTAGAAAAGGTCCTAAGAAGACAATAGCTAATAAGAAGAAATAGTTAAGGAGGGAAGACAATGGCAGCTCAAAAAGTTAAAAAAACTAGAAGAAGAAAAGAAAGAAAAAATGTTGAGCATGGTGCAGCACACATCCAATCAACATTCAATAACTCAATAGTTACTTTAACTGATGCAAAAGGAAATGCATTAGCATGGGCAAGTGCTGGTGGCCTTGGATTCAAAGGTTCAAGAAAGAGCACACCATTTGCAGCTCAAATGGCAGCTGAAACAGCAGCTAAAGCAGCTATGGAACACGGATTAAAAAGCGTTGAGGTTTACGTAAAAGGACCAGGTGCTGGAAGAGAAGCAGCTATAAGAAGCTTACAAGCAGCTGGATTAGAAGTTACTTTAATAAAAGATGTAACTCCAATCCCACACAATGGATGTAGACCACCAAAAAGAAGAAGAGTTTAGTAACGTCACGGGAGGTGTAATGAATGGCAAGATATACTGGAGCTACATGTAAGTTATGTAGAAGAGAAGGTATGAAATTATTCCTAAAAGGGGATAGATGTTATACAGATAAATGTGCTTTCGTTAGAAGAAGTTATGCACCAGGACAACACGGAGCAAGCAGAAAGAAATTATCTAACTACGGAACACAATTAAGAGAGAAGCAAAAAGCTAAGAGAATATACGGAGTTCTTGAAGGTCAGTTCAGAAACACATATGAAAGAGCTGAAAAAATGAGAGGAATCGCCGGTGAAAACTTACTTAAATTATTAGAAATGAGATTAGATAACGTTGTTTACAGATTAGGATATGGTGCTTCAAGAACAGAAGCTAGACAATTAGTAAACCACGGTCATTTCTTAGTAAATGGTAAAAAAGTTGATATAGCATCATTCAAAGTATCAGTTAACGATGTTATAACAGTTTGTGAAAAGAGCAGAGGATCAGAAAGATTCAAAATGTTTGCTGAAAATCCAAAAGCTTTACCAAAATGGTTAGAAGCTAACGTTGAAAACTTCGAAGGTAAAGTTGTTGCTGAGCCTGCAAGAGAAGATATCGACGTACCAGTTAACGAGACTCTAATCGTCGAGTTATACAGCAAATAATAATTATTGATCTTAAGAGTACTTTTACAATTGGATCAGTTGCCCTCATAAGGTTGCCATTTTAATATTAAGGAGGGTTTTTAAATGTTAGAAATAGAAAAGCCAGTAATTCAATGTGTTGAATCAAACGATAACGGAACATATGGTAAGTTTGAGATAGAACCATTAGAAAGAGGTTATGGAATAACTCTTGGTAATGCATTAAGAAGAATATTACTTTCTTCTTTACCTGGAGTGGCTCCAACTTCAGTTAAAATAGATTCAGTTCTTCATGAGTTTTCAACAATAACAGGTGTTAAAGAAGATGTTACAGAGATAATCTTAAATCTTAAAATGTTAGCACTTACTATGGAAGGTGAAGGACCAAAAACTATTTATATTGATGCTCAAGGACCAGGTGTTGTTACTGGAGCAGATATAAAAACAGATGGTGATGTAGAAGTTGTAAACAAAGATCTACATATCGCTACATTAGACAACGATGGTAAGTTATATATGGAAATCGTAGTTAATAGAGGAAGAGGATATGTTACTCAAAACAAAAATAAAACAGAAGATCTTCCATTATCAGCTATTGCTATAGATTCTATATACACTCCTGTAAAGAGAGTTAATTTCTCTGTTCAAAATACAAGAGTTGGTCAAATTACTGACTATGATAAACTTACATTAGAAATTTGGACTAATGGAACTATAAGAATAGAAGAAGCGATTTCATTATCAGCTAAAATTCTTATAGAGCACTTCAAATTATTCATGACTTTAACTGACAACGCTAATGATGTTGAGATAATGATTGAAAAAGAAGAAGATAAAAAAGAAAAAGCTTTAGAGATGACTATAGAAGAGCTTGACTTATCAGTAAGATCATACAATTGCTTAAAGAGAGCAGGTATAAACACTGTTCAAGAGCTTGCGGGCAAGAGCATGGATGATATGATGAAAGTTAGAAACTTAGGTAAGAAATCTCTAGAAGAAGTAGAAAGAAAGTTAAACGAGTTAGGCTTAAATTTAAGACTAAATGACGAGTAGGTGAGGAGGTAAAGCCATGGCAGGATATCGTAAGTTAGGTCGTCCTACTGATCAAAGAAAAGCTATGCTTAGAAATCTTGTTACAAGCTTCTTAAAGCATGGTAAAATAGAAACTACTGAAACAAGAGCTAAGGAAACTAGAAGCCTTGCAGAAAAAATGATCACTCTTGCAAAAAGAGGAGATTTACACGCAAGAAGACAAGTGTTAGCATTTGTTACAGAAGAAGAAGTTGTTAAAAACTTATTTGACAACATAGCTCCAAAGTACGCTGAAAGAAACGGTGGATACACTAGAATGTACAAAGTTGGTCCTAGAAGAGGAGACGGAGCTGAAGTTGTTATACTTGAATTAGTATAATATATTTCTTTAGAGAGGATTAAGTTTTTACTTAATCCTCTTTTGTCATATAAAATATTTTATATTATTTTTATCATAAGCATTTTGAGAATGCATATAAGAAAGTAATATATAATAAAACAGAATATATTATTTTTACTACTAGTATAAAATTTTAGATTTAACCTATAATAGTTTTGAATCTAAAGGTATATTATGTGTTTAAAGAAATTTTTTAATAAACATATTTTAAGGAAGATAATTTTATATAAAAGGTTAAAATAAGGAAATATCTATTTACAAAATAAAATTATTAATAGTATTATTTTATAAGTAGGTATTTTTTTTATACATAAAAAAATTATTAAACTCAATACATATTGAGAAAAAGAGTTAAGTGTTTTAACTCTAAAGTAGTTAAAGGTAGCTTTATAGGAGGCTAGTATGGGAGAAAATATGATTAAAAGTGAAGACTTAGTTTTTAAATATGTCAATGCTGAAGAACAAACTGAAAAGGTTGCAATAAATCACGTTTCTATGGAAGTTAAAAAGGGAGAATTTTTAGTTATATTAGGACATAACGGTTCAGGAAAATCAACTATGGCAAAGCATATGAATGCTTTATTACTTCCTAGTGGTGGAAAGATGTATGTAGATGGGTTAGATACTTCTGATATAGAAAATCTTTGGGAAGTTAGAAGAAGAGCTGGGATGGTTTTTCAAAATCCAGATAATCAATTAGTAGCAACAATAGTCGAAGAAGATGTTGCTTTTGGACCAGAGAATTTAGGTGTTGATCCAAAGGAGATAAGAGAAAGAGTAGATGATTCATTAAAAGCAGTAGGTATGTATGAGTATAGAAAACATGCACCACATTTATTATCAGGAGGGCAAAAGCAGAGAATTGCTATCGCTGGTATATTAGCAATGAGACCTAAATGCATAGTCTTAGATGAACCTACAGCAATGCTAGATCCTTCAGGTAGAAATGAAGTAATGAAAACTATAAAGGAAGTAAACAAAAAGTTTGGAATTACTATAATACTTATAACTCACTATATGGATGAAGCCGCACAGGCTGATAGAATAATAGTTATGGATAAAGGTGAAAAGGTAATGGAAGGTGTTCCTAGAGAAATTTTTTCTCAAGTAGAAAAAATAAAGTTAATTGGATTAGATGTTCCTCAAGTTACTGAATTAGCTTATGAGCTTCAAAAAGAGGGAGTAGATATATCAACAGAAATATTAAATATAGATGAGATGGTGAATGCTTTATGTCAATTAAAATAGAAAATTTAAATCATATATATATGCCTAAAACACCTTTTGAAAAAATAGCATTAAATAATATAAACTGTGAAATAGAAGATGGAGAATTTATAGCACTAATTGGGCATACTGGCTCAGGAAAATCAACATTTATACAGCATTTAAATGGATTATTAAGTCCTACTAGTGGGAATATAATAGTTGATGGTGTTAATATAGCAGATAAAAAAGTTAAATTAAGCGATATTAGAAAAAAGGTTGGATTAGTATTTCAATATCCAGAGTATCAATTATTTGAAGAGACTATTGAAAAAGATATTGAGTATGGTCCAAGAAATTTAGGAATCAGTGAAGAAGAAATAAGCAAAAGAGTTAAAAAATCCATGGAGATGGTTGGGCTTGACTATGAAACATATAAAGATAAATCTCCTTTTGATCTAAGTGGAGGTCAAAAGAGAAGAGTTGCCATAGCTGGGGTTATAGCTATGGAGCCTAAGGTTCTTATATTAGATGAACCAACAGCTGGGTTAGACCCAAAGGGAAGAGAAGACATACTTGCTCAAATAAGACTTCTTCATAAAGAGTATGGAATGACTATAATAATGGTTAGTCATAGCATGGAAGACGTAGCTAAGATTGCTGATAGAGTAATTGTTATGAATAGTGGAGAAATAGTTTTAGATGGAAAGATTGCAGAGGTATTTAAAGAGGTTGAAACTTTAGAAAAAATAGGATTGGCCGTTCCTCAAGTAACTTATCTAATAAGAGAGTTAAGAAATAAGGGCTTTAATATATCAGAAGAGATATTTACAATTTCTCAAGCTAAGGAAGCTCTTTTAGAAATAATAAGGAATAATAATTAGGAAGGATAAGAAATTATGTTAAAGGACATTACTATAGGTCAATATATTCCTGGGGATTCTTTTGTACATAAATTAGATCCAAGGACTAAGATATTAATATCATTTATTTTTATTGCTTCATTATTTATAGTAGATAAGTTTTGGGGATATATATTTATAATTGCCTTTTTAGGTGCAACAGTATTAATATCTAAATTACAATTTAAATATTTATATAAAGGACTTAAACCTGTATTTTTATTAATAGCTATAACAGCAGCACTTAATATTTTTATGATAAAAGGTAGCGAAGATACTCTTATATGGCATTGGAAGTTTTTATATATTTATAAGGAAGGAATAAGAACAGCTATATTTATGGCATTAAGACTTATCTTGCTTATAATGGGAACTTCAGTATTAACACTTACAACATCACCAATAGAATTAACTGATGGTATTGAAAGTTTATTAAAACCATTTAAAAAGATAGGGGTTCCAGCTCATGAATTAGCAATGATGATGACAATTGCTTTAAGATTTATACCAACTTTAATTGATGAAACTGATAAAATAATGAAAGCACAAAAAGCTAGAGGTGCAGATTTTGAATCAGGAAACATAATACAAAAAGCTAAGAGTTTAATACCACTATTAATTCCTTTATTTATTAGTTCTTTTAGAAGAGCTGATGAGTTAGCTATGGCTATGGAAGCTAGATGCTATAGGGGTGGAGATGGAAGAACTAGAATGAAGGTATTAAAGTATTCTAAAAATGATTTTATTTCTTTTGGAATAGCTGGAGTACTTTTAGTTTTATCAATAGTAGTGAGAGTTTTCTAGTATAAATTAAATTTTGTTTTTACATTTAGACTTTTAATATAAAATAAATATTGATAATATAAAAGAAAGACTGCAAATTTGTAGTCTTTCTTTGTTTGAAGAATTAATTATTTATGATTTAAAATATTGTTTTATAAAAAAATAAAGGAATGATTATATGAGGAATATAAAATTAACTATAGAATATGATGGAACAGCTTATTTTGGGTGGCAAAAACAGCCTATAGGAAATACTATTCAGCAGAAGGTAGAAGAGGCTATAAAGAAGGTTACTAAAGAAGAGGTAGAAATACTAGGAAGTAGTAGAACAGATTCAGGAGTCCATGCTAAGGCTTATGTGGCTAATTTTAAAACTAATTCTAATATACCAGGAAAGAATTTTAAGGCTGCATTAAATTCAAAGTTACCAAAGGATATAGTAATAATGAATTCAGAAGAGGTAGCTGAGGATTTTCATGCTAGGTATATGACTACTGGTAAAACTTATTGTTACACAATACTAAATAGAGAAGAGCCACCAGCTTTAGAGAGAAATTATGTATATCATGTTAAAAAGCCTTTAGATGTTGAAGCTATGGAGGTAGCATGTAAATACTTTTTAGGAAAACATGACTTTAAGGCCTTTCAAAGACCCGGTGGGACAGTTAAGACTTCTGTAAGAACAATAACTGATATTCATATTGAAACAGAAGGGAATAAAATTAAAATATATGTGTCAGCAGATGGTTTTTTATATAATATGGTAAGATTAATTGTAGGAACATTGCTTAAAGTGGGAAGAGGAAAAGAGAAGCCAGAATATATAAAGGAAGTCATAGATTCTGGGGATAGAAAAAAAGCTGGAATTTGTGTTCCTCCAACAGGATTATGCTTAGAAAAAGTTTTTTACTAAAAGTAGATGAAATGTATTGACACGCCCGTAAGCGTGTATTATAATTGTATTTGTTTGTAAGAGAGATGTACGGGATTCAATATGAATCTTAACATAAAGTACGAGGACATATAAAACCTATTTTAAAATTCTAGGGAGGGAAAACGATGAAATCATACATTGCAAAAGCACAAGAAGTTGAAAGAAAATGGTATGTTGTTGACGCTGCTGGAAAGCCACTAGGAAGAGTTGCTAGCCAAGTTGCTTCAATATTAAGAGGAAAGAACAAGCCAACATTTACACCAAATGTTGACTGTGGAGATTTCGTTATCGTTATAAACGCTGAGAAAGTTGTTTTAACTGGTAAGAAATTAGACCAAAAAATGTTAAGAAAACACAGCTTATACGCTGGTGGATTAAAAGAAACTCCATACAGAGAAGTTTTAGAAAAGAAACCTGAATTTGCTTTCGAAGAAGCAGTTAGAAGAATGCTTCCAACAGGCGTTTTAGGAAGAAAAATGTTAAAGAAATTAAACGTGTACAGAGGAGCTGAGCACAACCACGCTGCTCAAAAACCAGAAGTACTTGAGTTAAGATACTAATTATAAGCTCGGGAGGAGGAGTTCAAATGGCAAAAGTTCAATACATGGGAACTGGAAGAAGAAAGAAATCAGTTGCAAGAGTAAGACTTGTACCAGGTGAAGGTAGAGTTATAGTAAATAATAGAGAAATCGAAACATATTTCGGATTAGAAACTTTAAGAGTTGTAGTTAACCAACCATTAGTTTTAACTGAAACTAAAGACAAATATGATGTTTTAGTTAACGTTCATGGTGGTGGATTATCAGGTCAAGCAGGAGCTATAAGACATGGTATATCAAGAGCTTTATTAAAAGCTGACGAAAACTTAAGACCAGAATTAAAGAAAGCTGGATTCTTAACTAGAGACCCAAGAATGGTTGAAAGAAAGAAATGCGGTTTAAAGAAAGCAAGAAGATCTCCACAATTCTCAAAGAGATAATATATTGCTTTTATGGAAAGAAGGAGGAATACCTCCTTCTTTTTTTATACATTTATATATTTTAAAGAAGTTATTTTTAGATTTAATTATTAACAAATTAGAAACAAACATAAGAAAATATATGCTTTGACAATAAATATTAAAAAGTTTTAGAAATGGCTATATAACTAAGTATTAAAGGGGTATTATTTTAGTTTGTTTTAATGATTTGGATATTATTTGTAGAAAATTTCAATTAATTGGATACTGTATTAAGTTTAGGTTAAAAAGAAGCTTTAAAACTTAACAAAGTAATTATTATATTGTAAAATGTTATAGGATTGATATTTTAAAATTAAAAATAAAATAAGTTTGTATTTTACAAATTAAGCAAAGTGGAGGAGAAGTATCTTGAAAGATGCAATTTTTACCTTAATGGAAGTTGCCGGCGGATTAGGTCTATTTCTTTTTGGAATGAAGTTAATGGGAGAAGGATTAGAAAATGCTGCAGGTGATAAATTAAAAAGTATATTAGAGAAAGTTACTAAAAATCCAATATCAGCAGTTTTAGTTGGTGCCTTTGTTACAATGGTAATACAAAGTTCAAGTGCTACTACAGTAATGGTAGTTGGATTTGTTAATGCCGGTCTTATGAACTTAGCACAAGCTGCTGGAGTAATCATGGGAGCAAATGTAGGTACAACTATTACGGCTCAACTTGTTGCCTTTAAATTAGATGAAATTGCACCATTGTTTGTTATAGTAGGTGTGGTTTTATTAATGTCAGCAAAACAAAAGAAGAGAAAGGATATTGCTGATATAATATTAGGTTTTGGTATCTTGTTTATGGGTATGGGAATAATGAGTTCAGCTTTAAAACCATTAGCTGAGTCACCAATGTTCTCACAACTTATAATGGCTATAGACGATAACTGGGTATTAGGAATATTCACAGGTTTAGTTCTTACAGCTATATTACAAAGTTCATCAGCTACTACAGGGATATTAATTGCCTTAGCATCAACTGGTTCTATAACTATAAATATAGTTCTGCCAATACTATTTGGATGTAATATAGGAACATGTGTAACTGCTTTAATTGCAAGTATTGGAGCAAATAAAACAGCACATAAGGCTGCTGCCATACATTTAATGTTTAATATATTAGGTACACTTATATTTATACCATTCTTAAAACCTTTGGCATATATTGTTCAAGATATGAGCCCTGGAGATGTTGAAAGACAAATAGCTAATGCTCATACAATATTCAATATAACTGCTACTATAATACTTGTACCATTAAGTAAGTACATGATTATGATAGTTAACAAATTAATAAAAGGTGAAGATGAAATTGAACTTTGTGGACCTAAGTATCTTGATGAAAGATTATTAGAAACACCAGTAATAGCTGCAGGTCAAGTTCAAAAAGAAACTTTAAGAATGGCTAATAAAGCTAAGGAAAACTTAGAGTTAAGTATGAAGGCTTTTAGGGAAAATAATGAAAGCTTAGTTAAAAAAGTATATGAAAATGAAAAACTTATAAATATTTTAGAAGAAGAAATAACTTCTTACCTAGTTAAATTATCTAAATGTGATTTATCTGCTAAAGAAAGTAATTTAGTAGCATCAACTTTCCATATTGTAACTGATATTGAGAGAATAGGTGATCATGTTGAGAATATAGCTGATTTAACTTTAGAAAAGGTAGGAAGAAAATTAAAATATAGTGAAGATGCTTTAAAGGAAATAGATTATATATATGATCAAACAATTAGAGCACTAGACATAACAATTGATTCTTATGCAAATGAAAATATAGAGGAAGCTGGAACTATCTATGAAATAGAAAGAAAAATAGATGCTTCTCAAAAAGAATTTAGAGAAAATCATATTAAGAGATTAAGCCAAGGTTCTTGCAATGCTTATGATGGTGCAATATTTATGGACTTATTAAGCAACTTTGAAAGAATTGGCGATCATGC
The DNA here is from genome assembly GCF_030222355.1 of Clostridium sp. UMB9555A. Lineage (NCBI taxonomy): Bacteria > Bacillati > Bacillota > Clostridia > Eubacteriales > Clostridiaceae > Clostridium > Clostridium sp. UMB9555A. Next base: position 23,446 of record NZ_JASORQ010000005.1, read on the forward strand.
TACTAACATAGCTGAAAGTGTTATGGAAGTGCATTAAAGATATTAGAGAATACCTAAAATTAGGTATTCTTTTTTATTTTCCTTAGAATATTTCTTTATATATAGGAAAAAATAAATTGGATTTCATAATTCTAAAATAGATAATATTTTGAAGTGTTTATTAGTAGTAAATATATTCTTTTTAGAATTTAGGATTATTATAATTTAGATTTAACTAGGAGGTATTCTTAATGAAGAAAATAATAAAAATAGTGTCAATTATTATACTCTCTTTTTTAGCATTAAATATTAGCTTCTTAAAGGTTAATGCAGAGGAGAATAATAAGATAATAGTTATTGACCCAGGACATGGAGGCATAGACGGGGGCGCAAAGAGCGAAGGTGGAGTAATTGAGAAGGACATAAATTTATCAATATCACTTAAAACAAAAGATGCTTTAGAGAGTAAAGGATATAAAGTAATAATGACTAGAAGTGAGGATGTAGGACTATATACTGAGGGTAAAAAGGTTAGAGAAAAGAAAATAGAAGACTTAGGAAATAGAGTGAAAATTAAAAAAGAAAATAAATGTGATGCTTTTATAAGCATACATCAAAATATGTTTCCTCAAAAGAATTGTAAAGGGGCACAGGTATGGAGTGCCAATAATGAACCAAGTCAAAAGCTAGGCAAAATAATACAACAAAAATTTAAGGAAGAAGTTGATCAAAATAATAAGAGGGAAGCAAAAGTTGCAAAAAAAGAATATAAGATTTTAAATGATGGGTATGAAGGAGCTTCTGTAATAGTTGAATGTGGTTTCTTATCTAATCCAGAAGAATGCGAACTATTAGGTAAAGAGGATTATCAAAATAAAATTGCCAATACCTTAGCAAATGCTATAGATGAATATTTTAAATAATATAATTCAAATAAAATTTAGTAATGGAAAACTAACTTCCATATCATTTGGGGTAATTGAGTAAAATTTATAAGATGAAAATATAAGGTTTATAATTAAGAAAAATAATATAATAAATAAAAAACATATTAAGAAATTCACCAAATTAAACTTATTCATAAAAGCTCCTAAAAATCATTCTACTATTATATATACTTTAGTAGATTAAGTTATTATGACATAAAAAAGCTATGCCTTATGAGCATAGCTTTATTTGCTTTTATATATTTTTAAAGCCCTTTCCTTTAACTTCTGAAACGTCCATTATAGTTATAAAGGCATTTGGATCTATATAATGTATTGTATTTTTTAATTCAATCATTTGTCTTGTAGTAACTAGACAGTAAAGCATTTTCTTTCTGTCATGAGTATATTCTCCTTCAGCTAAAAGAGAAGTTACTCCTCTATGAAGATCTTCTATTATATAATTTATAACTTGTTGTTCCTTATCTGTTATTATAAGCAATAATTGTTTTGAATGTATTCCTTTAATAACTTTATCAACTAAAACTGTTTGTACAAATATAGATATAAGAGTATAAAGTGCTGTTTCTAGTCCAAAGAAAATTGCTCCTACAGCAACGATACACATATTTAATACGAAGCTTAATGAACCTATATTAAAATTTGAATATTTTTTACGTATAATCATGGTAACTATATCTGTTCCACCAGTTGATCCACCTTTAGAAAATACTAAACCATAACCAAATCCACAGATAGCACCACCAAAAACACAGTATAGTAATTTATCATCTAAGGTAATAAGATGTGATACTGGTGCTGTTATCATTAATGAAAGTGATAAAGCTAGCATTCCTATAGCTGAGTTAAATGTAAACTGTTTTGATAGTTTAAAATAACTAAGTATAAATAATGGAATGTTTATAAGTAAAACAACAATACCTGAGTTAACTCCCATTAAGTATTGAAAGATAAGTGCAATACCTGTTGCTCCACCACTAAGAAGTTTTGCATTTGATAAAAATAGGTTTACTCCTAAAGATGCAATAAAGCAACCTATGAGAATAAATGCATTATCAATTAGTAATTCTTTTTTCTCTTTGATGTAATTCATTGGGATTCTCCTAAATTTACAATAAATAATTTCATAGGTAATTATAATGCTTTTTTTGGTAAAGTAAAGCCAATAAATACATTGAAAAAGCAACTAATGTGTTTTTATGGTAAAATACATTGTATATACTAAGAATTTCATTAAATTAATAGTAGAAGGTGTATCTTAAGAAAATCGTAATAAATAAATAGGTTAATTTTAATTTTCCTCCTTTAATATTTAGGGGAGGCATAAGTTTAAGGAGTGCTTTATTATGGAAAAAGAAAAGTTTAATGTTTTAGTTGTAGATGATGAAAAAGAAATAAGAGATGCAATAGATATATATTTAAGAGGAGAAGGAATAAATGTAATAAAGGCTGGAGATGGATTTGAGGCCTTAGAAATTTTAGATAAGGAAGACATACATCTTGTGGTTTTGGATATCATGATGCCTAAATTAGATGGAATGAGAACTTGTTTAAAAATAAGAGAAAGTAGAAATATACCAATAATATTACTATCAGCAAAATCAGAAGATAGTGATAAGATATTAGGTTTAAACATAGGGGCAGATGATTATGTTACAAAACCTTTTAATCATTTAGAGCTTGTTGCAAGGGTAAAATCACAATTAAGAAGATATGATTATCCATTAAATAGGGAGAATACTCAAGATTTAATAGTAATAAAAGATTTAACTATAGATACTGTAAATAAGCAGGTCTCTTTAAGAGGAGAAAATATAAAATTAACTGCAACAGAGTATAAAATATTAACACTTTTAGCATCACATCCAGGAAGAATATTTTCAATTAAAGAAATTTATGAAAGGGTTTGGGAAGAACCTTTTTATAAAAGTGAAAATACAGTAACAGTTCACATAAGAAGAATGAGAGAAAAAATAGAAATAAATTCGAAAGAACCTGAGTATATAAAGGTGGTGTGGGGACTTGGGTATAAAATTGACAAATAGTTTTTCAAGATGGTGGAAAAACTATAGCCTTTTAGTAAGAAGCATAGAAAATATGTTTATAATCATATTTGCTGTGTTTATACCTGTTTTATATATTATCTTATTTGGAGGATACTCCTTTGATAATATAGCAAAATTAAATTCTAAGGCAAATCCTGATATATGTAATAGAGTTATGTATAGAGATGCATTAATAAATCCACATAAGTATAAAGAGTGTAGGTTATTAGCTCAATCTGTAGATATATCAGATTTTCTTTATAATGAGACTAACTATTTAAGCAAATTAGATAGCTTAGAGACAAAGGAGCAAAAACAAGCATTTATTGCAAAGCTTCAAGAAAGGGCTACTAGTTATTCTGGTGTAGTTCTTATAAATAAGAAAACAGGAGAATATTACTCTAATAGAGTATGGTTTTATGAAAAACCTTATAATCTTTCAACGCCAAAAGAAGTTTTAGAAAGTTTATCTAAAAATGATAATGTAGTCTTTAAAGAAATAAATTCTTCAGATAATTATGAAGAAATATATTTCTCAAGAGGAGAACTTTATGACTCTGAAATAAATTCAATTAGAATTGCTTTTATAGCAACTATGACCACAACTCTTTTAATGTTACTTTTAACCATAAAAAAATTAGTTATGATTAAAAATATGGGAATAAGAGCTTATAAAGAAAGTTGGAAAAGAGGATACTTCTTTAGATTTTTAGATAGTTTAAATGTCTTAATAACAAAGAAGATGTTTATAGAAGAATTTTTAAAAGATAAGGTTGTTATGTTTGTCATTTCATTTACTATAATATATATTCTTATAAATGGATTTATGAGAAATATAGAATTTGTATGGAAGCAATATCACTATGTTTTAACAGACAATAGATACCTATGGATAATTCCAATTGTTTTAGTTATTCATTTTATAGTAAAGTTTATAAGAAAATATGATGGATTAGATACTGTAATAAAAGGAATAGAAAAAGTTAAAAAAGGTGATACAGATATAGAGATAAAAGATAATGACGATAGACAAATAAGGAAATTAGCAGATGATGTTAATGATTTAAGACTAGGCTATAAAGAACTTGTTGAAGAAGGCATAAAGAATGAGAAATTAAAGACAGAGCTTATCTCAAATGTTTCACATGATTTAAAAACTCCATTAACATCCATAATAAATTATGTAAATATACTTCAGTTAAATAATATAACAGAAGAGGAAAGAAAAGAATATATAGAAATATTAGATAAAAAATCTCAAACCTTAAAGAAACTTATAGATGATTTGTTTGAGGTTTCTAAGATGTCTTCAGGAAAGGTAGAATTATTTAAATATAATATAGATATAATTCAACTTGTATATCAATGTATAGCTGAGGTAGAAGATGTATATTCAGAAAAGGAAATTGAATTTAAAATAAATGGTCCAGAGGAATGTATGGTTAAGATAGATCCTCAAAGAATGTCTAGGGTATTTCAAAACCTAACTACTAATGCTTTAAAATATAGCTTAGAAAAAACTAGGGTTTATGTTGAAATAAAAGATTTAGAAAATTATGTGGAAATATCATTTAAAAATATTTCTTCCTATGCTTTAGATTTTGATGAGAAGGATATTTTAGAAAGATTTGCAAGAGGAGATGAATCAAGAAATTCAACCATAGAAGGATCTGGATTAGGCTTAGCAATAGCTAAAACTATTGTAGAACTTCATAACGGAAAGTTTAGAGTTGAATGTGAAGGTGATTTATTTAAAGCCTTTGTAATAATTCCTAAAAATAAAGATGATAATAATGAAGAATAATAAGATAAAAGTTGTTTAACTTAATTTCAATAAATTTTAGAAAAGCTATAACTATAAAAATTTATGAAGGTTTTTAATTAACATATTTAAAAATAAAGTTATAAAGAGTATAATTACTATATAATAATTTTTATTGTATAAATACAATGATTTTAAAGAAGGTGTAAAAAGATGAGTTGTTTATTTTTAGAATATCCTAAATGTAGTACTTGTAGAAAAGCTAAGAAATGGTTAGAAGAAAACAATATAGATTTTACAGATAGAATGATTGTTGAAGAAAATCCTACTAAAGAAGAATTAAAGGCTTGGTATGAGAAGAGCGGAGTTAAATTAAATAAGTTCTTTAACACTTCAGGTAAACTTTATAGAGAGATGAATCTTAAGGATAAAGTAAAAACAGCTAGTGAAGATGAACTTTTAGACATCTTATCAAGCAATGGTATGTTAGTAAAAAGACCTTTACTTATAAAAGATGATTTAGTTCTTATAGGATTTAAGGAAGAAGAATGGGCTGAAAATTTAAAATAATAAAAAGACTACAGAGTAATTATCTGTAGTCTTTTACTTTATACTTACTTAAAAGCTCTATTATTCTTATTGTAGAAGTAACTTTAAAATGTCAATAATAATTATTAGTCGAATAAGACTAAAAAAAGAAAATATGACTTATATAATAAGAGTTATTCATAGAATAAGCTAACTTTTTCAAGAAATCTGAGTTTTACAAAACAACTTTAAATTATTATAATAAATTGTCAAGATATTGTGCGAAATTTAAAAATAATTACTATATATTGTGGAGGGCTAGTTGATGACACTATTAGAGAGATATTGTGCATGGTCTATAGAAGAACTGAATGATGAAACAGGATTATATACTGAAGAAAAGTTAATGGTTGCTTTAGATAATATAGTTACATCAAAAATGGGAGAAAAAGAGATAATAAAATCTTTCATACAAGTTTCGTTAGAGTTAACTTCTCAAGTAGAACCAAGATGGCAGGAAATTGCGGCGAAGTTATATGTTAAAAATTTATATGAAGAAGTAAGAGTAAATAGAGGACTAGAAGAAGGGGCAAATCCATATGATAATTTCTATGGTTTTATAAAGGAACTTACTGATAAAGGATTATACGGAAAATATATTTTAGATAATTACTCTAAGGAAGATATAGAAGAATTAGAAAAGGAAATAAAAAGAGAGAGAGACTTTTTATTTACATACAGTGGAATAAATTTATTAGCAAAAAGATATTTAGTTCAAGATTTTAATAGATTACCATTAGAACTTCCTCAACAAATGTTTATGGGAATTGCTATGCACCTTGCTATCCCTGAGAAGAAGGAAAAAAGACTTTATTGGGCAAAAAGATTTTATGATGTTTTAAGTTCTATAAAGGCTACAATGGCTACTCCAACTATGTCTAATGCCAGAAAGCCATTTTACCAATTAAGTTCATGTTTTATAGATACTGTAGATGATAGTTTAGCTGGTATATATAAATCATTAGATAATTTCTCTAAGGTTTCTAAGTTTGGTGGCGGAATGGGAATCTATATGGGTAAGGTAAGAGCCCTAGGCTCAGCCATAAGAGGTTTTAAAGGTGCATCAGGTGGAATTATACCTTGGATAAAATTATTCAATGATACAGCCATAGCTGTTGACCAATTAGGAGTTAGAAACGGATCAGTTGCTATTTGGTTAGATGCATGGCATAAAGATTTACCAGAGTTTCTTCAAATAAGAACAAACAACGGAGACGATAGAAAGAAAGCTCATGATATATTCCCAGGCCTTTGTTATCCAGATTTATTCTGGAAGTTAGCAGAAAATGATATAGATGCTAATTGGTATATGATGTGTCCTCATGAAATAAAGACTGTTAAAGGATATTCTTTAGAAGATTTCTATGGGGAAGAATGGGAAAAGAAATATTATGAGTGTGTAGAAGATGATAGAATAGAAAAGAGAGTTATGAGTGTTAAGGATATTGTAAGACTTATTATAAAAAGTGCTGCAGAAACAGGAACACCATTTGCTTTCTATAGAGATACAGTAAATAAATTTAATCCTAATAAACACAAAGGAATGATATATTCATCAAATCTTTGTACTGAAATAATGCAAAACATGAGTGCTATGGAGATAGAACAAACAGAAATTAAGGATGAAAATGGCGATGTAGTAGTTATTGAAAAAACTAAGCCTGGAGACTTTGTTGTATGTAACCTTTCTTCAGTGGTATTAGGAAATGTAGATGTTACATCAGATGAAGAAGTGGAATACGTTGTTGAAACTCAAATAAGAGCTATGGACAATGTAATAGACTTAAATTATTATTCAGTTCCATTTGCTGAAATAACAAATAAGAAATATAGAGCTGTTGGATTAGGGACATCAGGATACCATCATATGCTTGTAAATAATAAGATTGTATGGGATTCAGAGGAACACTTAAACTTTGTAGATAAAGTTTATGAGAGAATAAACTTCTATGCTATAAAAGCTAGTTTAAACATAGCAAAGGAAAAGGGAAGCTATCCATTATTTGAAGGATCAGACTGGAGTAATGGTGATTATTTTGAACTAAGAGAATATAATTCACCACAGTGGAAAGAACTAAAAGAAGAGATTGCTAAGTATGGTATGAGAAATGGATACCTATTTGCAGTGGCTCCAAATGGTTCAACTGCCACTTTAGCTGGAACATCAGAGGGAGTAGATCCTGTTATGAATAGATTCTGGTTAGAAGAGAAAAAAGGAAGTATAACTCCAAAGGTAGCACCTGGATTATGTCAAGAAAATTTCTGGTACTATGTTTCAGCTTACAATGTAAATCAAGAGTTTACAGTTAGAGCAAACGGAGTAAGACAAAGACATATAGATCAAGGACAATCATTTAACCTTTATATAACTACAGATTATACTATGAGACAAATAATGAATCTTTATATTTCAGCTTGTAAAAATGGAGTTAAAAGTATTTATTATGTAAGAAGTAAATCTCTAAGTGTTGACGAATGTGAGAGCTGCTCAGCTTAGAATATAAATTAAGAATTTTAAAGATACTCATCTAGGCTTAGGTGAGTATCTATTAATTATAGATAGAGAAATAAAGAGATGAAAGGTGACGTAAAATGGAAATAAATAAAAGACCGCTTTTTAATGAGTTTGGAGATATTGAAACTAATAAAAAGAAAATGATAAACGGTAATACAACTAATTTAAATGACTTTAATAATATGAAATATACTTGGGTTTCAGAATGGTACAGACAAGCAATGAATAATTTCTGGATACCAGAGGAAATAAACTTAGCTCAAGACTTAAAAGATTATAAAAAGTTAACTAAGGAAGAAAAAACAGCATATGATAAAATCTTATCTTTCTTAATATTTTTAGATTCAATACAAACAGCTAACTTAGGAAATATAAATAGTTATATTACTGCTTCAGAAGTTAACTTATGTTTAACTATACAAGCTTTCCAAGAAGCGGTTCACTCACAAAGCTATAGTTATATGCTAGATAGTATTTGTTCACCAGAGGAGAGAAACGAAATATTATTCCAATGGAAGGATGATGCTATATTACTTCAAAGAAATAAGTTTATAGGAGAACTATATAATAACTTCTTAGAAGATTCAAACATGGAAAACTTTATAAAATCAGTAATGGCTAACTATATTTTAGAGGGTGTTTATTTCTATTCAGGATTTATGTTTTTCTATAATTTAGAGAGAAATGGAAAAATGCCTGGTTCAGCCCAAGAGATTAGATATATAAACAGAGATGAAAATACTCATTTATGGTTATTTAGAAGTATAATTAAAGAATTAAAAGAAGAAATACCAGAAGTATTCACTAAAGAGTTAAAAGAAGAATTAAGAGAAATGGTTAGAACTGGTGTTGAACATGAAATCGCATGGGGTCACTATGTTATAGGTGATAATGTAACTGGAATAAATAAAAACCTTATAGAAAGATATATAAAATACATAGGAAACTTAAGAGTTAAAGCTATAGGTTTAGAGCCTTTATTTGAAGGATATAATGAGAATCCAGCACCATGGGTAGATTATTATGCTGATGCAAACCAAGTAAAAACAGACTTCTTTGAGGCAAAATCAACAGCATATGCTAAAGCAGGAGCCTTAATAGACGATCTATAAAAATAGAATTTAATATTTAACTGCATAAATTATAAAAGAGAGCTATATCAATACTATTTATGAGAGAATTTATAAATATAAAATTTATGAATTCTTATAAGTTAAGAGTTTGATATAGCTTTTTTATGCCTATACTAAAATTCATATATAAATAAGAGTGATTTAAGTGGAATAGATTGATAGCTAATTGAACCTAGTTATTAAAATTAGAGTTTATTATAAATTAATTTATTTTATAGAATAAATAAGTTTAAATTTATAAGCATAAGTTAGTATTTTAAAGATTTAATAAGATAATTTTAATTAAATGAGTTATACAATAATGATAATCATTTTCAATAAGTGAGATTTTATGTTAATATAGCATCATAGAAAACAAAAAAACATTTGGAGGTTAAGTATGGCTAAGATGATGGGACCTCGTTTCAAAATGTGCAGAAGACTTGGATTAAATGTAGTTGGACATCCAAAGGCAATGAAACGAGCTGATAGAGGAACAAGCAGAGCAGATAAGAAATTATCTGATTACGGTATTCAATTATTAGAAAAGCAAAGATTAAGAGCTTACTACGGTGTTATGGAAAGACAATTTACTAGATACGTAGATCAAGCTTTCAATAGTAAAGAACAACCTGGTGAGGCTTTACTTATGATTTTAGAATCAAGACTTGATAATATGGTATATAGAATGGGTTTTGCTAGCTCAATAAGACAGGCAAGACAAATGGTTAACCATGGACATTTCTTAGTAAATGGAAAGAAAGTTAATATACCATCTTTCAGATTAAATATAGGTGATGAAGTTGTTTTAAGAGAAAAATCAAGAAAAACAGAAATGTTTGTAAACAACTTTAAAGATAGCATAGGAAGTGAAGTTCCTTACGTAAGTAAAGAAGAAGATAACTTTAAAGGAATTTTCACTAGAAAGCCTAAGAGAGAAGAAATTCCAATAACAATACAAGAGCAATTAATAGTTGAATTCTATTCTAAATAATAGAAGTACTGTATAACTTGTTTAATATTAAATTTAGTTTTAATTATTAGCTGTTCCCGTAGTTAAAACTAAAAAAAAGTCTTGTCATAATTATACTTCAGAATGTTACTAAACTCTTACTAATAAAAAAACACTTGGAGATGTGCTGGTCTCCAAGTGCTTTTTTCTTTTATTATTTTTTTACATCTATATTATACTTTTTACATTTCAAAGAAATTGTTCTATGAGTTAATCCTAAAGCTTTTCCTGCCTTATTAAAGGATTTGTACTTTTTCATAGCTGCTTCTATTATTTGTTTTTCATATTCTTCAAAGGGAAGTATATGATCAATATCAATATTTAAATTAAAAGACTTTGATTCAACTGGCTTTAAATATGAAGGTAGATAAGAACTATCTATATAATCTCCATCACAAAGATTTATAGCTCTTTCCATTATATTCTCAAGCTCACGTATATTTCCAGGCCAAGAATACTCAATTAGTAGATTAAGGGCATCTTGTTTTATTCCTAATATAGTTTTATGTAACTTTTTATTTAGCTTAGTTATAAAATGTTCGGCTAGTTCAGGAATATCTTCTTTACGTTCTCTAAGAGGAGGAAGATTAATACCTAAGACATTAAGTCTGTAATAAAGATCCTCTCTAAAGGAACCTTCTTCAATCATTTCTTCTAAATTTCTATTAGTTGCAGCAATAACTCTTACATCAATGTTTTTAGGAGTTATTCCTCCTACGCTTTCAATCTCTCTTTCTTGTAAAACTCTAAGGAGTTTAACTTGCATTGATAAGGGCATATCACCTATTTCATCTAAGAATATAGTACCTGTATCAGCAATAGCAAATTTACCAGGTTTGCTTTGAACTGCCCCAGTAAAAGCTCCCTTTTCATATCCGAATAATTCACTTTCTAAGAGATTTTCAGGAATTGAAGCACAGTTAACCCTTACAAAAGGCTTATTTTTTCTATTACTATTATTATGTATAGCCTTTGCAATAAGTTCCTTACCTGTACCACTTTCACCACGAATAAGAACAGTTGATGTAGTTTCTGAAGCTTTTTGACACATGTACATTATATCCTTTAGAGTTCTAGTTGAACCTATAATATTATTAAAAGAAGAATTTTTAGATAACTGTCTTAAAAACTCATTTTTATAATAATCTAATTCTTGTTCAGATTTATTTAGTTTTGACATAAGTTCTTTAATTAAACTAACTGGTCTAGAAGTAGAAATAACTCCTTTAAACTGTCCATCAATAAATAAAGGATCAATAGTACTTATAACATTTATACCATTTTTCTTATGAATTACATCTTTTAATAAAGTTTTTTCTTTAAATACTTTAGCTCTAAGTCCATTAGGAGCAATATCAAAAATACTTTTTCCTATAACATCAGAACTAACTTTAGAAAAGTTTTTAATATATGCAGGATTTAAATAATTTATTATACCATTTTCATCTACAAAGCAAATCATATCCTGTGAGTTTTCAAGTATCTTAGTAAATTTCTCATTTATTTCTTTCATACCTATAATATCAGATACATCTTGAATAACACTTACAGCCCCTATAATCTTATCGTTTATGAAAAGAGGAGAGCTATTTACTAAGCCAACTCTGTTATTTATATGAAGAGTTGAGCCATACTTTTTTAAATTACTAAGCATAACATGAGGAAGCTGAGATGATGGAATAACTTCATTAATCTTTTTTCCTTTAACATCTTTTTTATTGCATCCAATAAATCTTAAAGCATATTGATTCATTGTTATTATATTTTGGTCTATATCTATAACAACAATACCTATTGGTAAACTTTCAAGAACCTGTTCATTAGCTACTATGCTAGCATCTATTATTTCGTCTATTTCACTATCTTCAGATTCAATGGGATTATTTATGTTTTTATCAATAAACTCAAGAAGAGATTGAACAGCTAACTTTTCAATCATTCCTTCATTTTTAGATCCAATTAATATACTTTCATTAGGCAACACCTTAAGAGAAAGTATTGCAAGCATACTTATTCCAAGCCAATCTGTATAAGATTCTTTTTTTATATATAGTTTAACTTTATACTTAGACTCTATTTCAGAAGCTTTATTAACAATCATAGCAGAGTATCTAGTATGTAATCCTAAGGGCGTCTTTATAATCAATTCTCTTGAATACATGGAGTAAATCACCGTCCAAAGTTTTATTTTTTATGAATTTATATAAAAAGTGAATAAGGTTGATATTTTTTATCAAGTATTAATAATATATTATCAGAAAAAAGTACTATTTTAAAGGCTTTATGTATATATATCTTAATAAAAAGATTGTTTTTAAAAGAAATATTGATAAAAAATATCAATGGAAAAATTAGTTTGATATTTTTTATCATATTTAGTATAATAAAAACAACTAATATGACTGATTATTTTAACGTAAGTTTTTAATAAATAAAATATTTTTATAAGATTTATAGGCATTTTTACTAGGGTTTATGAGTATAATATATTTTGAAAAATATTAATAATTAAAAACTTGGCACGCAAATTGCTGTTATATATAAGCAGTGAATTTGAAAAGTGAATTTAGTTGAATTGTGATTGATATTTAATGTTGTATTTAGTTGAGTACGAACTTAAAGGAGGACTACATAATGAAAAAAGGTATTGCTGCTTCAAAAGGATATGCAATAGGAACTGTATTTATACAAGAACATGAGGAAATAATAATATCTGATGCGAAGGTTTCAGATATAGCAGCTGAAAAAGAAAAATTATCTAAAGCTTTAGCTCAATCAAAAGAGCAATTAGAAGCAATAAAAGAAAAAACAGCTAATGAAATTGGAGAACATGAAGCTCAAGTTTTTGAAGCTCATTTAATGTTATTAGATGATGTAGAGTTTACTGGTCAAATGGAAATGACTATAGAAAATGACCAATTAAACGCTATGAAAGCTGTTCAAAATGTTACAGATACTTTCGTTATGATATTTGATTCTATGGATGACCCTTACATGAGAGAAAGGGCAGCAGATATAAAAGACGTTTCTAAGAGAATAATAGCTAACCTAGCTGGCAAGGGTGGAAACGGAATGGAAAATGTAGGAGCTAACACTGTTGTTGTAGCTCATGACTTAACACCTTCAGATACTGCTCAATTAGATAGAAGTAAAGTTATTGGTTTCTTAACTAATATCGGGGGAAGAACTTCTCACTCAGCTATAATGGCTAGAACTTTAGAAATACCAGCTGTTGTTGGATTAGGTGATATAACAACTTCAGTTAAAAATGGGGACACTGTAATAGTTGATGGTATTGAGGGTGTAGCTATAATCAACCCAGATGAAGCTACTATAAATGAATATAAAGCTAGATTAGAGAAATTTAAAGCAGAACAAGAAGAATTAAAGAAATTAATAGATGTTAAAACAACTACTAAATCAGGTAGAAGAATAGAGGTTTGCGGAAACATAGGTAAACCAGAAGATATAGATCAAGTTTTAGCAAATGGTGGAGACGGAGTTGGACTATTTAGAACTGAGTTCTTATACATGGATAGAGATGAAGCTCCAACTGAAGATGAACAATTTGAATCATACAAATATGTTTTAGAAAAAGCAGATGGTAAGCAAGTTGTTATCAGAACATTAGATATCGGTGGAGATAAAACTCTTCCATACTTACCATTACCAGAAGAGATGAATCCATTCTTAGGATACAGAGCTATAAGATTATGCTTAGACAGAAAAGATATCTTTAGAGTTCAAATAAGAGCTTTATTAAGAGCTTCTGTTTATGGAAATCTTGCAGTAATGTTCCCAATGATTTCAGGATTAGAAGAATTCCAACAAGCTAAAGCATTTGTTGAAGAATGCAAAGCTGAGTTAAAAGCAGAAGGTATAGCATACTCAGATTCAATTCAATGGGGTATCATGGTTGAAATCCCAGCTGCAGCAGTTTATGCTGATGAATTAGCTAAGCATGTTGATTTCTTCTCAATAGGAACTAACGATTTAATCCAATATACATTAGCTGCTGACAGAATGAGTGAAAAGGTATCATACCTTTACAATCCAATGCATCCAGCTGTATTAAGATTAATCAAAATGACAATAGATGGAGCTCACAAACATGGTAAGTGGGTAGGAATGTGTGGAGAGATGGCAGGAGATGAAAGAGCTATACCAACATTAGTTGAATATGGTTTAGATGAATTCTCAATGAGTGCTACATCAATCCTGACTGCTAAGAAAATAATAATGGAACAAGAATAGTCAATAATATTAAAAATTAATATAGAACACTCAAAACCCTAAGTTTTGGCACGAATTAATTCGTGCCTTTTTTTTATAAAAAAATAAGTTTTTATAAAATTAAATTATTTATTATTGAGTTTTAGGTAAAAATAATAATAATTTAAATAAAGGAGGTGTATTTTTTGTTAAAAGTAATAAAAAATATTGAGGTTTATGACCCAGAGTATTTAGGGAAAAAGGATATTGTTATATTAAGTGATAAGATTGAAGGATTATATGATTCTGTGAATATTCCTAAAGATTTTATAAACATACAAGTAATTGATGGAGAAGGGATGATAGCTGTACCAGGCTTTATAGATTGTCATGTCCATATAATTGGTGGAGGTGGTGAAGGTGGTTTTAGAACCAGAACTCCAGAATTACAATTAAGTAGTATAATAAAAGGTGGAATAACTACCCTAGTAGGGTGTATAGGAACTGATGGTGTTTGTAGAGATATGAAAGGACTAGTTGCAAAAGCTCATGCTCTTTGTGAAGAGGGAGTAACTTGTTACTGTTATACTGGATCTTATGATGTACCTGTAAATACCATAACTAAGACTATAAAAAGTGATTTATTATTAATAGATAAAGTTATAGGTGTAGGGGAAATAGCACTATCAGACCATAGAAGTTCTCAACCAACATACGAGCAATTCGTTAATATAGTAGCTCAAGCAAGAGTTGGAGGACTTTTATCAGGAAAGGCTGGAATAGTAAATGTTCATTTAGGTAATGGGAAAAGAATGATTGAATATATAACTAGACTTATAAATGAAACAGAGATTCCAGCAAATCAAATAATTCCTACTCATATGGGAAGAAGTAGAGAGCTTTTTGAAGCAGGAATAAATTATGCAAAGGCTGGAGGCCAAATTGATTTAACCACATCTTCAGATCCTCAACATTTAGAAGAAGGAGAAGTAAGAGCTGGCGAAGGGCTTAAAAAGCTTTTAGATGCTGGAGTAGATATAGAAAAAATAACTTTTTCTTCAGATGGTAATGGAAGTATGCCATTATTTGATGAAAATGGAGAGCTTAAAGGTTTAGGAATCTGTTCTGTTGAAAGTCTTTTTAATGAAGTAAAAGAAGCTATAAAGCTTGGAGTACCTTTAGAGAAAGCAATAAGAGTTATAACTAGTAATGTTGCCAATGTTTTAAAACTATCTCATAAAGGATTTATATCAACAGGAAAAGATGCAGATATAATTTTATTAGATAAGAAAAATTTAGACATAAATTCTGTTATATCTAGAGGTAATATTTTAATGGATAATAAAAAATTATTAGTAAAAGGCACCTTTGAATAACAAAATTATAAAAATTAGATAATAATTATTATTTGTAACATTGACTTAATTTTTTAAATATAATATAATTGTAAATAATAAAGTACCCCTTAGGGGTATATCGGGAGGCGTATATAATGGTAAAACATATAAATGATCAAGATTTTAATACAGAAGTAATAGAAGCAAGTGAAGTAGTAGTTGTTGATTTCTGGGCAACTTGGTGTGGACCTTGTAAAATGATAGCACCAGTTATAGAAGAATTAGCAAATGAAATGGAAAATGTTAAGTTTGTAAAAGTTGATGTTGATAAAAACCCAGGTTCAGCTGGAAAATATCAAATACAAAGCATACCAACTTTATTAATATTTAAAGATGGAAAAGTTGTTGATACTTTAGTTGGCTTTAGACCAAAAGCTGCATTAGTTGAAGCTATCAAAAAATACGTTTAATAAGCTTCTTAAGGAGATGAATAATTTTGAGCGAAAGATATGATATAGCTATAATAGGAAGCGGACCAGCTGGACTTTCAGCTGCATTAAATGCAAAAATTAGAAACAAAAAATTTATTCTTTTTGGTAATAATGATTTAAGTACAAAGCTTGTTAAAGCTCCAAAGGTAAATAACTATCTTGGATTCGTTGGAAAAGATGGTATGGATCTTAAGAATCAGTTTATGGGTCATCTAAAAGAGATGGATATAGAAATAACAGAGGAAAGAATAAATAGTATTTATGCTATGGGAGAATATTTCGCTCTTATGGTAAATGAAAAGATGTATGAAGCCACTTCAATAATCATAGCAACAGGTATTGAGTACACAAAACCTATGAAGGGTGAAGAAGAATTCTTAGGTAAAGGTGTAGGATACTGTGCTACTTGTGATGCCCCTTTATATAAAGAAAAAACTGTAACTATAATTGGCTATAATAAAGAAGCTGAAGAGGAAGCTAATTTTGTAAGTGAATTAGCAGCTAAGGTTTACTATATTCCTAGATATAAGGGAGAATTTGATTTAAATTCAGAAATTGAAGTTATTAATGATATTCCTGTAGAAATACAAGGGGATAGTAAGGTTACTAAATTAGTAACTAAAAATGGTGAAATAGAGACTGATGGTATATTTGTATTAAGAGATAGTATATCACCAGGACAATTAGTGCCAGGATTAAAAATAACTGATGATCACATAGAAGTTGATAGATTAATGAAGACTAATATAGAAGGCTGTTTTGCTGCGGGAGATTGTACTGGTAGACCATACCAATATATGAAGGCAGCAGGTGAAGGAAATGTGGCTGCTTTAAGTGCAGTAGCATACTTAGACAGTAAGAAATAAAAAAAGCTAACACATTGTGTTAGCTTTTTCTTTAGGTAACATTAAAAAATACATGTTGACCTATACTTTTTTCTCCTGTCTTTTCGACGCCTTTCATCCACGAGCATGTAGCGATTTTAGGGTTATAAAAATATAATGCCTCATCTGTTGGGTCATATCCTTCTATGGCTTTTAGAACGGCATTATAGCTATCACCATCAGGTACTACGTCAATTTTGCCATTTCTAACACAAGAAAAGGCATTTTTCTGTGTTATTACTCCATGAATTGTATCTGGAAATTGAGAATCCGTTGTTCTATTAAGTATTACTGATGCAACGGCTATTTTTCCATCAAAAGGTTCACCTTTACTTTCAGCATAAACTACTTGAGACATTAAATATATGTCATCTTTAGTAAGTGAAATTGTAGAGTTTGAACTTTGGAATACAGCAACAACTTCATTGTTTGCATTACTACTTTGTTCTGCTTCAGGATTTGGCGAATTAGAAGCTATTTCTGTTAATTCTATATAATTATTTTTGGTTACATGCTCATTTGATAGAGAAAGCCCTAAAACTTCTTTCCCATTAAGTGTAGTGATAATTAATAAGGCGAAGGTGAAGATAAAGTAATTATAAATACTTTTTTTCATAAGAACCTCCTTTTAGGTAATTATTTTACTTTGTATATTGTAACCAAAAAAATAGAATTAATACCATGCTTTAATTTTTATTGTAGTTATCTAAAGACTTTTCAGCAGCTTCTAAGGAATAAGTAAACTCATCAAATAAAGTTGAAGATTTATCATAATAATCTTCTGGTGTCTTTTTATTTTCAATTTCATCTAAAAGGCCTTTATAGAAATAATTAATATACTTATCATAGGATTTTAGTGCTTTTTCAAGAGCTAAGAAAGAATCATTAGCTTGTTCAGGAATAGGTAAGGAATATAAGTCATTTTTTAACTCCTGAAGAGAAGAAAGTTTATTTTCTATATCTGTAGCTAAAACCTTTAAATCTCTATTTGATTCTTTAATTAAGTTAGCTGTTTCAAAAAGTTTTTCATCCATTGAAGAAAGTTTAAGAAGTAATGATTTCATAGAAACAACAAAATCATTCTTTTGGCTTTGAACAAAGCCCTTATCTCTGTTAGTTTTTATTAGTTCATTTATATAATAAAAAATATCTTGGAGATAATTATTACCTTCTTTATACAGGTATACAGGAATTAAGTTAGACCTACATATAGAATAGTAATTTTCACATTCTTTCTTTAGCTTTGAAGCAATAGCATATTCATCAGCTACATTTAAAGCATCTGGAGTTTTTAAAATAGAAAGTAATTTGTTAAATAGTTCAATATTTTTATCTAATCCATCCTTGAGCGGAGAGGATAAGTTTCTATGCTTTTGAGAAACTTTTAAAGAGTTTAAAGCAGAATTTGTTTCTTGAAGTTCCTCTAATTTCTTTTCTATGGAGCTAACATAATCTTCAGATGTTATCCTATCCTCAGAAAAATCATAAGTAAGATTAATTTCAGAAATAGTTCTTCCTAGGTCTTCAAGTTTAGATTTTTCATTATGTGATCTGAAAAATAAAAAACCTATTATAAATATTAATATCAGAACTGCAAATATTATATATATTAAGGAATTATCAATATATTTTTTATATTTAAAGTCCATAGCAAGTACCCCCTTATATAATTTTCTATTAAAATATATGAGAGAATATATAATAACATTACTTAGAATATGTAAAACTGAAAAGAAATCATTTAAAATGTATCTTATAATTAGATTTTTATTGTATAATTTAATTGTTACGGTAATGGAGGTGAATTTTGTGCAAGAATTAATAATGATATTTACAAATAGTTTAAAGGATATATCTATTTGGTCCATCATAGATATATTAATTGTAGCTTTTATATTTTATAGAGGCTATGTATTAATAAAGGAAACAAGGGCAGAGCAATTATTAAAGGGAGTAATATTATTATTGATTTTAATTCCTATAAGTTATGCTTTAAGACTTCAAATGTTAAATTTTATATTAACAAAAACATTGACAATAGGTGTTTTATCAATAATTATTATTTTCCAACCAGAAATAAGAAGAGCACTAGAACATATAGGAAGTACTGCCTTTGATGATTTTCATGTTATTCAAGATGATCAAAAATTAGAGGAAGTTATTGATCAACTTATAGTAGCAGTAGAGGATATGGCTGAAACTAAAACTGGTGCCTTAATAGCTATAGAACAAGGGACAGGATTAGCAGAAATAATTTCTACAGGAACTCAGTTAGATGCAGTAATAACTTCTGCGTTAATAGAGAATATATTCTTTAAGAACACTCCATTACATGATGGGGCAACTATAATTAGAAATGATAGAATCGTTTCAGCAGGGTGTGTCTTACCATTAACAAATAATAATACTATAAACAAAAAACTTGGTACTAGACATAGAGCTGCTATAGGATTATCTGAAATATCAGATGCTTTAGTTATTGTTGTTTCAGAAGAAACAGGAGCTATATCTTTAGCTGTAAAAGGTAGATTAACAAGAAATTATGATGGTAAAAAATTAAAAAATATATTATTAAAAGTTATGAGAAATAGACGTGATAAGAGAGGGAAAACTTATGGAGAGAAGGTGAAAATATGCTTAAAAAAATTGAAGGAAAAAATTTCTTAGTAAAATTTATATGCTTATTATTATCCTTTTCTCTTTGGCTATATATAATAAATGTAGAAAATCCAGTGAGAGAACTTAAATTAAATAATGTACCAGTTCAGGTTGTTAATAATGATGTACTTAAGGATTATGACTTAGTAATGGTTCCTAATCAAAATCTAACTGTGGATTTAGACTTAGAGGGGCCATCTACTGAAATATATAAGGTTAAAAAAGAACAATTTAAGGTAGTAGTTAATTTAAGTGAGTATGTTTTAAAAGAGGGAGATAACAATATACCAGTACAAATAGAAAGTTATCCTAATAATATAAACATAAAAAACAATGGATTTCTAAGGGTGAATGTTGTTCTTGATAAATACCAAGAAAAAAGTTTGCCTATTGTTAGCAAAATAAAGGTAAATACAGAGCATGGTACTTATGCAGATAAAATAAATATAAACCCACAAAATGCTACTGTATCTGGGGCTCAATCCTTAGTAAATAAAGTTAAGACTTTAGAAGTAAAAGGTGAGATAAATGATGTTAGCAAGGCTGTTAATATGAATTTACCCGTTGTGGCAGTAGACGAAGAAGGCAATGAAATCAAGGATGTTAATATAAGTCCTAATAAAGTAGATGTATCCTTTGGAGTTAAGAAATCTAAGGAAGTACCAGTTAGTGTTATTACAACTGGCACTCCTAAGGAAGGGCTAGCACTAAAATCAATAACACCAAGTATTGCAAAGGTGAGTTTAATTGGATCAGAGGATGCTTTAAGCAAGATTAACTCTATTGAGACATCACCAATAGATGTTTCACAGTATGGAGATGATTCAGAGGTATCAACAGTACTAAAAATTCCGGATGGAGTAAGTTTAGCCTCTAATGATCAAGCTCAAATTAAAGTTAAATTAGATTTTAGTAAAGATGCTCAAAAGGAAATAGAAGTACCAGTAACTACAGAGGATACTTTAGATGGATATACTCCAGAATTAGATACTAAAACTATAAAAGTAACAATTAATGGTCCTGAAGATTCAGTAAATAGTATTGATTTAAGTAAATTTAAATGTACTATAGATATATCAAAGCTTACAGCTGATGGAGGAAGTGTAAAGCCTAATATATCAAACTCTTATGATAATATAAAGGTTATTAGTACAAATCCTACAGAGGTTAAGGTAACTTTTAAAAAGAATACTGATTCAACAGAAAGTACAGAGAATAATTCTACAAAACCAAGTGATAATTCAAATAATAATACTTCAAATGGAAGTAATAATGAAAATTCAAATAATAAACAATAAATATTTACCACAGATTACTTTAAGCGTATTCTGTGGTAAAATAATTTACTAAAGAAAATAAAATGGAGGCAGTTTTATGACTATTAGAATAAATAATATTAGTTTAGATATAAATGAAGACTTAAGTCTTTTAAAAAATAAAGTAGCTAAAAAATTAAAGATGTCTAAGGATGAAATTGGAGATATAAAAATAATAAAAGAATCTTTAGATGCAAGAAAAAAGAATCTTATAAAGTTTAATTACTGTATAAATATAGAGCATGAGGATGAAGAAAAAATAGTAGCTAGACTTAATGATAAGGATGTAAAGATAGATAAGATCAATTATGACTTTGATTTTAACTTTGGAGAGAAAAAACTTGAGCATAGACCAGTAGTTATAGGATTAGGGCCAGCGGGGCTTTTTGCAGCTCTTTTATTAGCTAAGAAGGGATTTAACCCAATCGTTTTTGAAAGAGGAGAAGATGTAGATTCAAGAACTAAAACTGTAGAGGAATTTTGGAAAACTGGAGAATTAAATCCAGAGTCAAATGTACAGTTTGGTGAAGGAGGAGCAGGAGCTTTTTCAGATGGAAAACTTACAACTAGAATAAAAGACACAAGATGTGATTATGTTCTTGATGCTCTTGTGAGAAATGGGGCACCAGAAGAAATAATATATAAAGGAAAACCACATGTAGGAACTGATATATTAAAGAATGTAGTTAAGAATATCAGAGAAGAAATAAAAAGACATGGTGGAGAAGTTCATTTCAGTTCAAGATTTGAAGGAATAATAAAAAAAGATAACAAACTAAAAGGGATAAAAGTTAATGGGGAAGAAGTACCTTGTGAAGTAGCAATTTTAGCTTTAGGACATAGTTCTAGGGACACCTATGAAATGTTATTTAATGAAGGTGTATTTATGAAACAAAAACCCTTTGCTATAGGGGTTAGAATAGAGCATCCACAAGAAATTATAAATTTAAGTCAGTATGGAGAAAAATATGCTAATCATCCAAGATTAAAGGCAGCTGAATATAGATTAGCATATCAAAGTAAAACTCTAGATAGGGCAGTATATTCATTCTGTATGTGTCCAGGGGGAGTAGTTGTAAATGCTTCTTCAGAGGAAAAAAGATTATGTGTAAATGGAATGAGTTATCATGCTAGAGATAAAGAAAATGCTAACTCTGCTTTAGTTGTAACTGTAGGGCCAAATGACTTTGGAGGAGATCATCCCTTAGAGGGAATGAAGTTCCAAAGACACTATGAAGAACTTGCCTTTAAACTAGGTGGAGGAAATTATAACACTCCAGTTCAATTAGTTGGAGATTTTATGAAGGATAGAGTTACAACTAAGTTAGGAAAGGTTAATCCAAGTGTATTAAGTAATGGATATAGATTTGAAGATTTAAGAAAGTGTTTACCTTCTTACGTAATAGATGGCTTAAAAGAGGGAATAACTGACTTTGATAGAAAAATAAAAGGTTTTGGACATAGTGATAGTGTATTAACTGGTATAGAAACAAGAACATCAGCTCCAGTTAGAATTGAAAGAAATGAAAAGTTACAAAGTATATCTTTAGAGGGCTTATATCCAGCAGGAGAGGGTGCTGGCTTTGCAGGAGGCATTGTTTCAGCTGCTGTAGATGGGTTAAAAGTAGCTGAAAATATAATGAAAGAATATCGTGTTTAAAATTTAACAATTTAATAAAAAATAATAAATTGAATATTCTGAAAACTAATGTTTTCAGAATATTTTTTGGTAGAATATAGTTATGGAGAATTAATTTTGAATTGATAAATTTATATAGTCAGTTTTTTTTTGTTTACAATTGTTATAAATTTAACAAAATTCAAGGAAGAGGGTTGAGTATTATGGCTAAAAATTTTAATGAATTGTTTTCAAAACTAAGAGAGAATGGTATGAAGAAAGTTTCAGTTGCAGTTGCTCAAGATGAACCAGTTTTAGAAGCTGTAAGAGAAGCAAAAAAATTAGGAATAGCTGATGCTGTTTTAGTTGGGAATGAAGAAAAAATAAAAGAAATAGCTAATAAAATAGATATGAATTTAGCTGACTTTGAAATTATAAATGAACCTAACGATAAAAAAGCAGCATTATTAGCAGTAGAACTAGCATCAACAGGAAAAACTGATATGGTAATGAAAGGTCTAGTTGATACTGCTACTTTTTTAAGAAGTGTATTAAATAAAGAAGTTGGGTTAAGAACAGGTCAATTAATGTCACATGTATCTGTATTTGAAATACCAGGAATGGATAGATTACTTTTCTTAACAGATGCAGCTTTTAATACTTATCCAGAGTTAAAAGATAAGGCATCAATGATAAATAACTCAGTTAAGGTTGCACATGCTTGTGGAGTTCAAGTTCCTAAGGTAGCTGTTATAGGTGCAGTAGAGGTTGTAAATCCTAATATGCCAGCAACAATAGATGCAGCATTATTAGCTAAGATGAATGATAGAGGACAAATAAAGGGATGTATAGTTGACGGACCATTTGCCTTAGATAATGCTATATCAGAAGAAGCAGCAGAGCATAAAGGGGTAAAAGGAGAAGTTGCAGGAAAAGCAGATATATTATTATTACCAAATATAGATGTTGCAAATGTAATGTACAAGACTTTAACTTACATGTCAGAGTGTAAGAATGGTGGGTTATTAGTTGGTACATCAGCTCCAGTTATATTAACTTCTAGAGCAGATAGTTTTGAAACAAAAGTTAAATCAATAGCTATAGCAGCAGTAGTTGCTCATGATTTAAAGTAGAGAATTTTGGGGGAGGAAAGTTATATGGCATATAAATTATTAATAATAAATCCAGGATCTACATCAACTAAAATTGGTGTTTATGAAGGTGAAAAAGAAGTCTTAGAAGAAACTTTAAGACACTCATCAGAAGAAATATTAAAATATGATACAATATTTGATCAACTTGATTTTAGAAAAGAAGTTATTTTAAATGTATTAAAAGAAAAAGGAATTGACATAAATGAGTTAGATGCTGTTGTTGGAAGAGGTGGAATGCTTAAACCAATAGAAGGTGGAACTTACGAAGTCAATGATGCTATGGTTGAGGACTTAAAAATTGGGGTTCAAGGACCACATGCTTCAAACTTAGGTGGAATATTATCTAATGAAATAGCAAAAGAAATTGGTAAGAGAGCATTTATAGTAGATCCAGTTGTTGTTGATGAAATGGAAGAGGTAGCAAGATTATCAGGAGTTCCAGAATTACCTAGAAAAAGTAAATTCCATGCATTAAATCAAAAGGCTGTTGCTAAGAGATATGCAAAAGAACATAATACTTCATATGAAGATGTTAATTTAATAGTTGTTCATATGGGGGGCGGAGTTTCAGTAGGAGCACATAGAAAAGGTAGAGTTATAGATGTAAATAATGCATTAGATGGTGATGGCCCATTTTCACCAGAAAGAGCAGGTGGAGTTCCTTCAGGTGAATTATTAGAAATGTGTTTCTCAGGAAAGTATAGCAAAGAAGAAGTTTATAAAAAGTTAGTTGGAAAAGGCGGATTTGTTGCTTATGCTAACACAAATGACGCAAGAGATTTAATAAAGCTATCACAAGAGGGTGATGAAAAAGGTTCATTAATCTTTGATGCCTTCATATATCAAATAGCAAAAGAAATAGGATCAATGGCTGTAGTTTTAGATGGAGAAGTTGATGCTATAGTATTAACTGGTGGAATTGCATATAGTGATTATGTAACTAATGCTATAAATAAAAAAGTAAAATGGATTGCACCTATGGTTGTATATGGTGGAGAAGATGAACTTTTAGCTTTAGCACAAGGAGCTATAAGAGTTTTAGATGGTGTTGAAGAAGCAAAGATATATAAATAGATTAAATTAATATATATAAATTTTAATAGTTTAGATTGATTAAGGGAAGAATTTTGTAATTCTCCCTTAAATTTTGTCTTAAAAAAGTGTTCATAAAAGTCTGAAATATTTATATTTCACAAATATTATGTTAGAATAATAACGACGATTTTTAAATTAACTGATTTTTACAATATATGAGTTGAGGTTTAGTATTAATTAAAAAACCAAAAATTGGAGGAACAGCATGAATAAAATAATAATCAATGATAAGACTATCGAATTTGATGGTGATAAGACGATACTTGACTTAGCAAGAGAGAATGGATTCGACATTCCTGTGCTTTGTGAGTTAAAAAATTGCGGAAACAAAGGACAATGTGGAGTTTGTCTTGTTGAGCAAGAAGGAAATGATAGACTATTAAGATCTTGTGCAATAAAAGCTAAAGATGGAATGGTTATTAAAACTGATAGTGAAAAAGTTATAGAAGCTAGAAAAGAAAGAGTTGCAGAACTTTTAGATGAGCATGAGTTTAAATGTGGACCATGTAAAAGAAGAGAGAATTGTGAATTCTTAAAACTTGTAATTAAAACAAAGGCAAGAGCTCACAAACCATTTGTAGTTGCAGATAAATCAGAATATGTAGATGACAGAAGTAAATCAATAGTTTTAGATAGAAGTAAATGTGTTAAATGTGGTAGATGTGTTGCAGCATGTAGAACAAGAACTGCTACTAACTCAATAAAATTCCACAGAATTGATGGAGTAAGATTAGTAGGACCAGAAGAATTAAAATGTTTCGACGATACAAATTGTTTATTATGTGGACAATGTATAGCTGCTTGTCCAGTTGATGCATTATCAGAAAAATCACATATTGAAAGAGTTCAAGACGCATTAAATGATCCAGAAAAGCATGTAATAGTTGCTATGGCACCAGCTGTAAGAACATCAATGGGTGAATTATTCAAGATGGGTTATGGACAAGATGTTACTGGAAAATTATATACTGCTTTAAGAGAATTAGGTTTTGATAAAGTATTTGATATAAACTTCGGTGCTGATATGACAATAATGGAAGAAGCTACTGAGCTTATAGAAAGAATAAAAAATAACGGACCTTTCCCAATGTTAACTTCATGTTGTCCATCATGGGTTAGAGAAGTTGAAAACTACTTCCCAGAATTAGTAGAAAATCTTTCAACAGCTAAATCACCACAACAAATATTTGGTGCAGCATCAAAAACTTATTATCCACAAGTTGCTGATATAGATCCTAAAAAAGTATTTACAGTAACTGTAATGCCTTGTACTTCTAAAAAATTCGAGGCTGATAGACCTGAAATGGAAAACGAAGGAATAAGAAACATAGATGCAGTTATAACAACTAGAGAGTTAGCTAGAATGATAAAAGCTGCTAAAATAGATTTTGCTAAATTAGAAGACAGTGAAGTAGATCCAGCTATGGGTGAGTACACTGGAGCAGGTGTTATATTTGGAGCTACTGGTGGAGTTATGGAAGCTGCTTTAAGAACAGCTAAAGATTTCATGGAAAATGATAACTTAGATAATGTAGATTATGAAGCTGTTAGAGGATTAGCTGGAATAAAAGAAGCTGAAGTAGAAATAGCAGGAAATGAATATAAATTAGCTGTTGTAAGTGGAGCTGCTAATGTATTTGAATTAGTTAAGTCTGGTAAAATAAATGACTACCACTTCATAGAAGTAATGGCATGTCCAGGTGGATGTGTTAACGGTGGAGGACAACCACATATCTCAGCTGAAGATAGTGATAAAATGGATATTAGAGAAGTAAGAGCTTCTGTTCTTTACAATCAAGATAAGAATTTAGAGAAGAGAAAATCACATCAAAACTCAGCTTTATTAAAAATGTATGAAAACTACATGGGTAAACCAGGTCATGGAAGAGCTCATGAGTTATTACACATGAAATATAAAAAATAATATTTAAATCATAGACAGGATGTTTAATGCATCCTGTTTTTTTATATTTAAAAATATCACAATAAAAATAAAATTTGTACACTCTATTTAGATTATCATACAAAAAATAATGAATTCTTTTGTAAATAATGCTCATGGATGAAAACGGTTAATTGGTATAAAATAAAATCATAAAAGAAATTCGAGAAAATAATTGAAATTTATGGGGGATTATTAATATGGCAAATTTATCACTTAAACATATTTATAAAGTTTATCCAGGAGATGTTACAGCAGTTAAAGACTTTAACTTAGAAATTGCTGATAAAGAGTTCATCGTATTCGTTGGACCATCAGGTTGTGGTAAATCTACTACTTTAAGAATGATTGCTGGATTAGAAGAAATATCAAAAGGTGAATTATTTATTGGAGATAGATTAGTTAACGAAGTTGAACCAAAGGAAAGAGATATAGCGATGGTTTTCCAAAGTTACGCACTATATCCACATATGACTGTATATGATAACATGGCATTTGGACTTAAGTTAAGAAAAGTTCCAAAGGATGAAATAGATAAAAAGGTTAAAGATGCTGCTAAAATACTTGATATAGAGCATTTATTAGATAGAAAACCAAAGGCTTTATCAGGAGGTCAAAGACAAAGGGTTGCCTTAGGAAGAGCTATAGTAAGAGAACCTAAAGTATTCTTAATGGACGAGCCTTTATCAAACTTAGATGCTAAATTAAGAGTTCAAATGAGAACTGAGATCTCTAAATTACATCAAAGATTACAAACAACATTCATATATGTTACACATGACCAAGTTGAAGCTATGACAATGGGTACAAGAATAGTTGTTATGAAAGATGGTATAGTTCAACAAGTTGACTCACCACAAGAAATATACAATAACCCAGCTAATATATTCGTTGCAGGATTCATAGGAAGTCCACAAATGAACTTTATAGATGGTACTATAAAAGAAGAAGGCGGAAAATATTTTGCTTGCTTCCAAAGCGAAAAAATTGAAATGCCAATGGATAAAGCTAGATTATTAAAAGAAAAAGGATATATAGGAAAAAATGTTATAATAGGTGTAAGACCTGAACATTTAGATGATGACCAAGAATTAGTTGCAGCAAATCCAACAACAGTAATAAAATCAAAAGTTGAAGTTACAGAGTTAATGGGAGCAGAAAGTTATATCTATACTAAACTTGGAGATCAAAACATAACAGTTAGAGTAAATGGAAGCACTAAGTTACAAAATGGTCAAGAAGCTAAGTTCTACGTTGATGCTAATAAGATTCATATATTCGATAAAGAAACTGAATTAAAATTAGTTTAATCAGCAATAGCTTTAATATAGAGGGGTAATTAATATGTACAGTTTTCATAAGTTCTTAGAAGAGTTATATTTAAATACTAAAATACCTTTTATAGTTGTTTTGGATGACAAGAAATTTGCACTATCAGATTTTGATAATTGTGATAAGGTTTCTTTAGAATTCGAGGTTAATGGTAAAAAGGGAAAAATAATAACTCAAAAGGAATATGAAAGCTGTACTTCTTTATTAAGATATTTAATTGAAAATAAGATTAAAGAAGTTTCAAATAACAAGGAAAAACTTATTAGGAAGGCTTTAAATGGAGTTACTATAGACAAAAATATTATTCATAAGGAATTGGGATTTTTAAAAGGTGATTTCTACATAATTAATGTTTATTTAGCTTCAAAACTTCAAGAAGGTTTAGAACTTGTTAATGAATGCTATGGTAATAAAAATATAGTTAGCATTTTAAAAGAGGATAACATAGTAATTATTGGTGCTTTAGAAGATGTTGATGATCACGTTAATAGTATAAAGGATTCTATTGATTCAAACCTTTATGTAAAATGTTATATAAGCTATATGAAATTAAATAATATAAATGAAATAAAAGAGGCTTATGAGATAAATATGTCTAAGATAAATCTTGCAATAAAATATGATTTGGATGAAGTCATTTATGGAGAAAGAGATTTACTTTTTGAAACTTTAGTTGATTCCATAGATGAGGACTTAAAGATGAAGATGTATGAAGATTTTGGGTTAGGATTTTCTAAGTTAGATAGAGAGATGATAAAGACTATAGAAACATTTTTTAAGTGTGGACTTAATATAAGTGATGCATCTAAGGAATTATATGTACATAGAAATACTCTCATCTACAGATTAGATAAAATTCAGAAGTTTACATCTTATGATATAAGGAATTTTAATGAAGCTGTAATATTTAAAATAGCTTTTTTAATATGGCGTGGTAAAGAAATAAATAAGTAATAAAATTAAAATTATATTTATGGTAGTAGGAAACCATATCAAAGGAAATGATTAAATTAACTTTGATATGGTTTTTGTTTTATGGTTAATTTATATTATATATTTAGTTTTAATTAAAATTAAATTGTTTAATTAGAGATTTTAATATATTAAATAGAATTTTTACTAAAATATATTTTTATTTAAGATGGTTTGTAAATTATATAACAAAAATGGTAAAAAAATTAATAGATAAATTTTATACAAAATAATAATAAATTATAAAAAAACTATTGAAAATGTTTTCTTATTAGTATATAATAAGGTTGGAAACGATACCGAAATGCTTTCAAAAAGATTATTAATAATTAGTTATTATGAAATATTTTTTTAGAATGTTTTGGTATCGTTTCCGAAAATGAGAATGTAAATTTATAGCTTTTTAGCTAATTAAAAGTTATGAGGGGGATTTTATAATGGGAAAACGTACAAAAATTCTAGCAACTGTAATGGCTGCAACAATGTTATTTGCAGGATCATTAGTAGGATGTGGAGGAAAATCTGATTCAGGTAGTGCTGGTGGTTCAGGAAAAGAACTTACAGTATGGTCACACTTAACGACTCCGGAAGTAGAGGAATTAAATAAAATAGCTTCAAAATGGGGAGAAGAAAATGGAGTTAAAGTTAAGGTTGTAGAAGATAAATCAGAAATGCAAGCTTATATACAAGCTGCAAATAGTTCAAAGGGACCAGATATAATGTTTGGACTAGCTCACGATAACTTAGGAACATTCCAAAAGGCAGGACTTTTAGCAGAGGTTCCTGAAGGAATTATAAATGATTCTGATTATGCATCACATCAAGTTTTAGATGCTGTAACAATAGGTGGAAAAAGATATGCAGTTCCAATAGCACAAGAAACTTCAGCTCTTTTCTATAACAAAGATAAAGTTAAAGAAGTTCCAAAAACTATGGAAGATGTAGTTAAGGTTGCAGAAGAAGGAGCAGGATTTAAATATGATATAAATAACTTCTATGCTACTTATGGATTTATAGCAGCAGATGGAGGATATGTTTATAAAGATAATAATGGAACACTTGATCCAACTGATATTGGATTAGGTACACCAGGAGCTATAAAAGGATATCAATTCGTTCAAGATTTAGTTCAAAAAGATAAATTAATGCCAGCTGATATAACTGGAGATATAGCAAAAGGAGATTTCTTATCTAAGAATACTGGATTCTATATCTCAGGACCTTGGGATGTATCAGCATTTAAAGATGGAGGCGTAAACTTTGGAGTAGCTCCAATGCCAACATTATTTGGAAAACAAGTACCAACTTTCTTAGGTGTTCAAACTGCTTTCGTAAGTGAAAAATCTCAAAATAAAGATTTAGCATGGAAATTAGTTAAATACTTATCAGAAAATTCAGGTGATGTATTATTAAATAAAGGTAACAGAATCCCAGTATTAAATAAATACTTAGATAGTGCAGACTTTAAGAATAACGAGTATATGAGTGCCTTTGCAGAACAAGCTAAATTCGCTACACCAATGCCTAATATACCAGAAATTCAAGCTATGTGGGGACCTGCTGGAGCTAACTTACAATTATTAACTTCAGGACAAGTTACACCAGAAAAATGTGCTGAAATGACAGTAGAACAAATTAAACAAGGTATAGCTCAACAAAAATAATTAAGAAGTTTTAATAGGGGGATGTAAATTCCCCCTTATTTATAAGAATTTATGTTAAAAGAGGTATTTGAGGAGGCGAGATATAATGCAAGTTGCGAATGATAGAAAGGCAGATAATAGACAGAAAAAATTAAAAGATACAATAAAAGCTATGCCATATTTATTACCAGCAGTAATATCAATACTTATATTTACTATTTTTCCTATAATATATACTGTAGTCATAGCATTTACTGATTACACAATGTATTCACAAGGAAATATTAAGTTTGTAGCATTTGCAAATTTTATAGAAGTTTTGACAGGTCCATTTAAAGAAGTATTCTTACCTGTTTTTGGATGGAATATAATCTTTGCAGTAGTATCTACAGCAGGTACATTTTTCTTAGGATTAATAGTTGCAATGGCAGTAAATAACCCTAATATAAAAGAAAAAGCAGTTTATAGAGCAATACTTATAATTCCATGGGCTTTACCAGCTACAGTAGCAATACTTTCATGGCAAGGTCTTTTAAATGGAAGTTATGGAGCAATAAACAACTTACTATTAAATTTACATTTAATATCAGATCCAATCCCATGGTTAACAGATCCAACTTGGGCAAGGGTAGCACTTATAATAGTTAATATATGGTTAGGATTCCCATACATGATGAATGTTTGTTTAGGGGCTTTAGGAGCAATTCCTGATAGTTATTATGAAGCAGCAGATGTTGATGGTGCTAGTAAATGGCTTCAATTTAGAAAAATAACATTACCATCATTAACACAAATATCTTATCCGTTATTAATTTCATCATTTGCATTTAACTTTAATAACTTTGGATCAGCATTCTTAATCACTAAAGGTAACCCACCAAGAATGGCTACTCAATTTGCTGGTTATACAGATATTCTTGCATCTGTAAACTATAAATTATCAACACAGTTTGGTAGATTTGAAATAGCATCTGCAATTAGTATAATAATATTCTTAATTTTAGGAACTATATCTTACTATCAAATGAAATTAAGTGGACAATTCGAGGAGGTAGAATAGAATGCAAAGTAAAGTACAAAAAAAGAGCGGAATAGTAACTACCTCAGAACTTAAATATGAAAGAAAATTAAGACCTGCTGAAAAAAGAATGGCGTGGATATCAAGAATATTTATATGGTTCATGTTACTTGTAGTATTATTCCCTGTATTTGCAGTAGTTTCAGCATCTATGGCTAAAGGAGAAGTTTTTACTCAAACATCTTTAATTCCATCAGCATGGACATTAGAAAATTACGCAAAAGTTTTAACAGAAACAAATTTCTTAATATGGGTTAAAAACTCATTAATAATATGCGTAGTTGTATCAGTAATACAACTTTTATTAACAGTACCTATGGCTTTTGCTTTCTCAAGATTAAAATTCTGGGGAAGAAAAAAGGGATTAATGATGTTATTATTACTTCAAATGTTCCCAACAACCATGTCATTACCAGCAATATTAGCTCTTGCTTATAGATTAGATGGTATGGATCATATAATTACATTGATAATAATATCAGCTGGTGCTAGTGCATTTAATATTTGGTTACTTAAAGGAGCTATAGACGGTATTCCAAAAGAGCTTACAGAAGCAGCTTATGTTGATGGTGCATCAACTTTCCAAACTTTTACAATGATAATATTACCTTTATTAAGAAATATGCTTTTAGTAATATTCTTATTTACATTCATAGGAGCATACAGTGAATTTATTTTTGCATCTGCCTTATTAAAGAGCCCAGAAAGTTTAACACTTGCTGTAGGTATGCAACAATTTATTACAAATAACTTCTCAGCTAACTGGACTCAATATTCAGCAGCTGCAATAATGGCTTCAATTCCAATAGTTGCATTTGCTACTATTGCACAAAAATATATGGCTAAAGGATTAACTGCTGGATCAGTTAAGGGCTAAGATAGTATAAATTTTATGTTGGATAAAGCTTAAATACCTTAAATTTAATAAATACTTCTTATAAGATAAAATATATTTATGGATTTTGTGGAAGGAAAAGTACCTTCCACAATCCATCAAAATATAAAGATGGTTAAGATTATTAAATTAAAAATATAAAAAATTAGTATGTTTATACAAACTCTTGTAAGTATTATTGCTAATGTTTTCTATGAGGTTTATAATTGAATTGGTATCGTTACCGAAACAATTTCCAATTTTATTAAAGATTATAGAAAATCAGGAGGGGCTATATGAACATAAGAGACATAGCAAGACTTGCTGGCGTTGGTGTTAGTACAGTATCAAGAGTTATAAATGATCATCCAGATGTAAAGGATGAAACAAGAGAAAAAATTTTAAAGATAATAAAAGAAAGTAATTACATACCTAACAATAGTGCTAGGATTCTTAAGAAAAATAATACAAATAACATAGGAGTTTTAGTAAAGGGGGTATTCAACCCATTCTTTGCTGAAATGATAAACATTATAGGTAATAGAATAAATGAAGCTGGCTACACAATGATATTACAGCAAAATGACTATGCCACAGAAGATGATGTAGATAATTTAATAGCTTTTGTTAAAGAGAAAAGACTTCAAGGTATTATCTGCTTAGGAGGAAACTTTTTAAATATAAATGATGAAAGTTTTCAGTTTTTAGATATTCCAGTAGTTTTAACCTCTGTTAATACACTTTCTAAAGAAAGTAAAAGTAAGTTTTCATCAATAGGAATAGATAATGTATTAGCAGCTAAGGCTTCAATTCAATATCTTATAGATAAAGGGCATAGAAACATAGGAATTTTATTAGGAGAAAAAAATGATGTTGGAATAAGTGGATTAAGACTTGAAGGTTATAGAAAAGCTTTAGAGGAAAATAATATACCTTATTCAGAAGAAAATGTATTTATAGGTGATTATGATTATAGTGGAGCTTATAGAGTTACAAAAGAAATTATTAATAATAGAAAAGATATAACAGCTATATTTTCAATATCAGATATTATGGCAGTAGGTGCAGCAAAGTCAGTTATAGATCAAGGATTGCAGGTTGGAGAAGATATTTCTATTATGGGATTTGATGGAATGGATATAAGTAAATATTATAATCCAGGAATTACAACTGTAAAGCAGCCTAAGAAAAATATGGCTAATAATAGCATAGATTTACTATTAGCTCTTTTAGCTAAAAAAGAAGATCATAAGCATATAATTTTTGAAACAAAGATAATAGAAAGAGAGTCATGTAAGGAAGTAATATAGTAATTATAATTGGGGGAGATATTATGAGAATTAATTGTATTAATAATCACATAACTAAATATACTTTTGGAACTCCTTTTAATACTGAGTCAGTTGTTTTAAAAGAAGGTTCAGAAATAGAGAACCAAGGATTAAAGTATTTAAATTTTGAGAATAACACTTTTACATTAAAACTTAAAGAGGAAGATATAGTTTATGGACTAGGTGAAAATGTAAGAGGATTAAATAAAAGAGGATGGAGATATGAAAGTTTTTGTACAGATGATTTTTCACATACTCCAGAGAAAAAAAGCCTTTATGGAGCTCATAACTTCTTAATGATATATGGAGAAAAAACTTTTGGGATATTTATAGATTATCCTGGAAGAGTAAAGTTTGATGTTGGATACACAAGAAGAGATGAATTAAAGATAGAAATTGATGATGAAAATTTTGCTTTATATATTATTGAAGGAGATACTTTAAAGGAAATAGCAAAAAGCTTTAGAGAGCTTATAGGTGAAAGTTACATAGCTCCTAAATGGGCCTTTGGTGCTCAACAAAGTAGATGGAGTTATAAGGATAGTAAAGAGGCTCTTGAAGTCCTAGATAATTTTAATAAATCAGAACTTCCTCTTGATTGTATATATCTTGATATAGATTATATGGAGGATTTCAAGAACTTTACCATAAATAAAGAAGCCTTCCCTGATTTTGAAAACTTTGTGAAGGAAGTTAAAGAAAGAGGAGTCAGACTTATTCCAATAATCGATGCTGGATGCAAAATTGAAGAGGGATATGATGTTTATGAGGAAGGTGTTAAAAATGGTTATTACTGTTTAGATGAGGAAGGAAAACCTTTTGTAGCAGCAGTTTGGCCAGGGAGAGTTCATTTTCCAGACTTTTTAAATAAGGATGCAAGATTATGGTTTGGAAATAAATATAAAGTACTTACTGATAAAGGAATAGAAGGCTTTTGGAATGATATGAATGAGCCTGCAATATTCTATTCTGAAAAAAGATTAAATGAAGCTTTTGAAAAAATATCAGAAGCAAAAGGAAAAAATTTAGGTATATATGATTATTTTGATGTTAAGGATACATTCCCAAGACTTCAAAATAGTATGGAAGATTATCAAAGTTTCTATCATAGAGTAGGAAATGAAAGAATAAGACATGACAAGGTTCATAATCTTTTTGGATTTAATATGACAAGAGCAGCAGCTGAAGGCCTTGAAAATATAGATGAAAATAAGAGATTTTTACTATTTTCTAGAGCGTCAACAGTTGGTATGCATAGATATGGAGGAATATGGACTGGAGACAACATGTCTTGGTGGGAACACATTAAGTTAAACCTTCAAATGATGCCAAATATTAATATGTGTGGATTTATCTATACAGGAGCTGATACTGGAGGATTTGGAGGCGACGCAACAGAAGATTTAGTTATAAGATGGTCACAATTTAGTATGTTTACACCTTTATTTAGAAATCACTCAGCTTTAGGTACAAGACATCAAGAACCATATTCATTTAGAGGTGAAAGTGTCAAAGTATTAAAAAATATATTGGAGTTAAGATATGTTATGGTTCCATATCTTTATAGTGAGTATATGAAAGCTGTTTTAAATAATGAAATGTATTTTAAACCATTAACATTTGAATATAATGATAACTTTGTAAAAAGAGTAGAAGATCAAATGCTTTTAGGAGATAGCTTAATGGTAGCACCTATATATGAGCAAAATGCTTTAGGAAGATATGTATATCTTCCAGAGGAAATGCTTTTATGGAGAGCTAAAAAATATGATGATGGAGATTATGAGGTTTTAGAAAAAGGACATCATTATGTTGAAGCTAAGTTAAATGAAATTCCTATATTTATAAGAAAAAATAAAATAGTAATAATGGCAAGTAAGCCAAGAAAAAGGGTAGAAGAAATAGATACTAGTGAATTAAATCTAATTGCTTTTGTTTGTGATGAAGCTGAGTATATTTATTACAATGATGATGGTATCACTAAAAATTATAAGAATGGTGAGTATGAAGAGCTAAAAATTAAGATTACAAAAGCACAATCAGATTATGATGTATTAGTAGAAAATAAAAATTCAAGGGTTAAAAAGTTAAATATAAAAATATTTGATTTAAATAAAAATATGATTGAAAAAGAGATATTAATTCAATAATAGTAACTAGGGGGAAGTAATATGAGAAGAGCAAGTGGAATAATAATGCATATTGCTTCCTTACCTGGAAAGTATGGAATAGGTACTTTTGGTAAGGAAGCATTTGAGTTTGTAGATTTTTTAAAGAAAGCTGGACAAGGATATTGGCAAATATTGCCCTTAGGTCCTACAAGTTATGGTGATTCACCATATCAATCATTTTCAGCATTTGCAGGAAATCCATATTTTATAGATTTTGATATTTTAAATAAAGAAGGATTACTTGATAAAAAAGATTACCAAGGAATTAATTTTGGAAATGATCCAGAAAAAATAGATTATGCTTTATTATTTGACAAGAAGATGAGAGTGTTAAGAATAGCATATGAAAAATCTTTAGATAAAAACAAAGAAGAAATTGAAAAGTTTAGAGAGGAAAATAAACTTTGGATTGAAGATTATGCTTTATATATGGCAATCAAAAATGAAAACGAATTAGTAAGTTGGCAAGAATGGGATGAAAAATTAAGATTAAGAGATAAAAAGACTTTAGAAGAATGTAAAGTTAAGTTAGAAAAAGAAATAAACTATTGGACATTCTTACAATATCATTTCTTTAAGCAATGGAATAAATTAAAAGAGTATGCAAATAGTTTTGGAATTAAGATAATTGGAGATATGCCTATATATGTTGCAGAGGATAGTGCAGATGTTTGGGCAAATCCAAAAGCATTTTTATTAGATGAAAATAATATTCCTAAAAAGGTTGCTGGATGTCCACCAGATGCTTTTTCAGAAACAGGTCAATTATGGGGAAATCCTATATATGATTGGAGCTACATGGATGACACAGGTTATAGTTGGTGGATTGATAGAGTAAGAGAAAGCTTTAAGCTTTATGACATATTAAGAATAGATCACTTTAGAGGGTTTGAAGCTTACTGGCAAATACCATATGGAGATGAAACTGCTGTAAATGGTGAATGGGTTAAAGGACCAGGAATAAAATTATTTAATGCAATTAAAGAAGAGTTAGGTGAGGTTAACGTAATAGCAGAAGACCTTGGTTATTTAACTCAAGAAGTTATAGATTTTAGAGATGAAACTGGATTCCCAGGAATGAAGGTTTTACAATTTGCATTTGATTCTAGAGAAGAAAGTGATTATCTTCCACATAATTATCCAGTTAACTCAATAGCTTATACAGGTACTCATGATAATGATACATTTAGAGGTTGGTTTGAAGTAACAGGAAATAGAGAAGATGTGGAATATTCTAAAAAATATTTAAAACTTACTGAAGAGGAAGGGTATAACTGGGGATTTATCAGAGGAGTTTGGAGCAGTGTATCACATACAGCTATAGCTCTAATGCAAGATTTCTTAAATTTAGGAAATGAGGCAAGAATAAACTATCCATCTACTCTTGGTGGCAACTGGCAATGGAGAGTTAAATATGATGCTCTAACTGATGAATTAGCAGAGAAGATATATGATATAACAAAATTATATGGAAGGGTGAATATTAATGAATAAAGAACAAATAAAGAGAGGAATCGAGAGATATCTAAAAGTAAAGTATGGTAAAAGTTCAATTAAAGATGCTAAGGATTTTGAAATTTTCAATGCATTATCACTAACTCTTTTAGAGGGAATTGTTGACGATTGGAATCATACAGAAGAACTTTATGAGAAAGAAAAGAATGCATATTATTTTTCAGCTGAATATTTAATGGGTAGAGCTTTAGGAAATAACTTAATAAGTTTAGGACTTTATAATGAAGTAAAAGAAGTTTTAGATGAACTTGGCTTTGATTTAAATAGAATTG
Organism: Clostridium sp. UMB9555A; assembly: GCF_030222355.1. NCBI lineage: Bacteria > Bacillati > Bacillota > Clostridia > Eubacteriales > Clostridiaceae > Clostridium > Clostridium sp. UMB9555A. Next base: position 61,301 of record NZ_JASORQ010000005.1, read on the forward strand.
AGGAAATAGAAGAGGATGCTGGTTTAGGAAATGGTGGATTAGGTAGATTAGCAGCTTGTTTTATGGATTCAGGAGCTTCATTAGAAGTACCTTTAAAGGGTTATGGAATTAGATATAATAATGGTTTATTCTCTCAATATTTTGAGGATGGATTTCAAAAAGAAGATGTAGATAGCTGGTTAAAATATGGAGAACCTTGGAGCATAAGAAAAGAGGATGAATTTGTAACTGTTGATTTTGATGATATGACAGTTAAAGCAATTCCATATGATACTCCAATTATAGGATACGCTAGTAAAAATATAAATACTTTAAGACTATGGAAATGTGAGCCTGTAAAAGAATTTGATTTTAAATTATTCAATGAACAAAAATATGATGAGGCATTAGAGCTTAAAAATAGAGCAGAAGACATATCAAGAGTTTTATATCCAAATGACTCAAATAGAGAAGGTAAATTATTAAGATTAAGACAACAATATTTCTTAGTAAGTGCTTCATTAAAAGATATAATAAGAAAGCATAAAGAGGTTTTTGGAAACGTTACTGAAGATTTTGCAAAGATGCATGCTGTTCAATTAAATGATACTCATCCAGTTTTAGCAATTCCAGAGCTTATAAGACTTCTTGTGGATGAAGAAGGATTTACTTTTGAAGAAGCTTACAATGTAGCTTCAAAAACTTTTGCTTATACAAACCATACTATATTAGCAGAAGCTTTAGAAAAATGGGATGTTGACTTAATAGAAGAATTATTCCCAAGAATATTAGAAATAATTGAAAAGATAGATGCTGAGTTCATAGTTAGCCTTGAAGAAAAAGGATACTCAGAGGAAGAGATAGAAGAGTTTAGAATAGTTAATGATGGAAAAGTTAGAATGGCTAACTTAGCAATACATGTAGGGTTTGCTGTTAATGGTGTTGCTAAGTTACACACAGATATATTAAAAAATATTGAGCTTAAAAACTGGTATGAATTATATCCAGAGAAGTTCCAAAACAAAACAAATGGAATAACTCCAAGAAGATGGTTAAGACTATGTAATCAAGAGCTATCAGCTTTAATCACTGAACTTTTAGGAAGTGAGGATTGGGTTAAAAATCTTGATTTATTAAAAGGATTAGAAAAATATAAAGATGATGAAGAAGTTTTAAAGAGATTTATGGATATTAAGCACACTAAAAAAGAGCAATTAGCTGCATATATTAAAGAACATGAAGGTGTTCAGTTAGATCCAAATTCAATATTTGATATACAAATTAAGAGATTACATGAGTATAAGAGACAATTATTAAATACTCTATATATCTTAGATTTATATTATAGATTAAAAGAAAATCCAGATATGGATATACCAAAGGTAACATTTATATATGGAGCAAAGGCTTTCCCAGGATATAAGAGAGCAAAATCAATAGTTAAATTAACAAATGAAGTTGCTAAACTTATAAATAATGATGAATCTATAAAAGGAAAAATAAAGGTTGTATTTGTAGAAAACTACAGAGTTTCTTATGCAGAAAAATTATTCCCAGCAGCAGATGTATCAAAACAAATATCAACAGCTGGTAAAGAAGCATCAGGAACAGGAAACATGAAATTCATGTTAAATGGTGCACCAACTTTCGGAACTAATGATGGAGCTAATGTAGAAATTGTTAGAGAAAGTGGAGCAGATAATAACTTTATCTTTGGATTAGAAGTAGAAGAGATAGAAGAATTAAAAGGAAAATATAATCCAGTTGCTTACTATGAAGCAGATGCAGATTTAAAGAGAGTTTTAGATTCATTAGTAGATGGTACTTTTGATGATGGTGGTACTGGTGACTTTGAGGATCTTTATAATTCATTATTAGAAGAAGGAGATCAATACTTCTTATTAGCAGACTTTAAAGCATTTAAAGATACTGAAGATAAGGTCTTTGAAGCTTATAAAGATAAATTAGGATGGGCTAAAAAAGCCTTTGAAAATACTTGTAATGCAGGTATGTTCTCAAGTGACAGAACAATACAAGAATATTGTGATGACATTTGGGGAATTGAAAAATGTACTAATAAATAATAGGGAAAATAACTTTATAAAAACATAATAAAGCTTACAAACATATTGAGAAAATTGCTAGATATTTTCTTCATATTGTTTGTAAGTTTTATGAAAAGTTGTTTTTATATATAACTAGGAAATATAAAAGTAATCAGAGGAATGGTTTTGCTAAAACTTGAAACTTAGTAGAAATTCAAATTATATTTGGATGTTAGGAATTTATGTTTTTATTAAAGTGTAAATTTTAAGTTTGGTTTTGAGTTTTTTTGCAAGGCCTTTTCTAAATTTATGTACAAGCTTAAAATTCATGAAATTTATTGTTAAAAGGGTACTTTAGTATTGAATTAAGGAGTGTCAATTTATGAAGTTTGGAAAAAAAGATTGGACTAGTTATGACAGAGGGATAGAAAAAGAGTGGATGCTTACTAATGGCATAAGTGGATTTTGTGGAGGAACTGCTATAGGAGCAAACTGTAGAAAATATCAAGGGTTATTAGTAGCATGTACTAATTCTCCAGAAGAGAGATACATGATTCTTTCAAATTTAAATGAGGAAATAAATATTAATGGAAAGCTTCACCAGTTGAGTTCTTGTAAATATACAGATAAAATAGTGGATGGCTTTAAAAATCTTCAAGGATTTTATTATGATGGACTACCTTATTTTAGATTTTTTGTAGATGGAGTAGTTATAAATAAAAAGATTGCTATGGAATATGGAAAGAACACTGTAGTAATAGAATATGACATATTAAATGGAAGTAAAGAATCAAAAATAAATATTGAACCATTATTTACTTTTAGAAATCCAGGAGTATGTAGTGGAAAAGAAAATTTAAAGTTTTCAAAAACTGTGGATAAAAATAAAATTCAACTTATTCCACAGCTAAATGAGGATATAAATATAAGATTTTTTACTTATGGTGGAAAAATAGTAGATAAATCTGAGAAAATTGTGGATAAAATTTATTATGATGTGGATAAAAGTACAGGTGATAAGTTTGTGGATAAATGTTACATTCCAGGAACTGTTGAAATAAATTTAAATCCTAAGGAAAGAAAAAAGGTTTATTTACTTTGTACTATAGAAAATCAAGAGAATTTTGAATGTGAAAAAATAATAGAAAATGAAGAGAAAAGAATAAATAATCTTAAAAATACCTTTGATGATTCAAGAATTTTAGCTAAATATCTTCCTATTGCAGGGGATCAATTTATAGTAAATAGAGAATCTATAAAGGGAAAAACAATTTTAGCTGGCTACCCTTGGTTTTTAGATTGGGGAAGAGATGCTATGATTGCTATTAATGGATTAACTTTATCAACTGGAAGATTAGAAGATGCTAAAGATATTATAAGAAGTTTTAGCCTTTATGAGAAAGATGGATTAATACCAAATATGTTCCCTGGAAAAGGACAAGAGCCACTTTATAATACAGTAGATGCTTCACTATGGTTTATAAATGCAGTTTATAATTATTTGCTTTATGCTAATAGTTGCGAATCTTTAGAATTTGTTGAGAAAGAAGTTTATAAAACTATAAAAAATATAATAAAGGCTTATAAAGAAGGTACTAAATTCTCAATAAAAATGGATGAAGAGGACTCTTTAATAAATGCTGGATCAGGATTAGACCAGGTAACTTGGATGGATGTTAGAGTAAATGGTATAGTGGTTACTCCTAGACATGGTAAACCAGTTGAAATAAATGCTTTATGGTATAATGCCTTAAAAATAGCAGCCTTATTAAAAGATAAGTTTGAAAAAGAAGAAAAGAATGAGTATGAAGAATTAGCTAAAAAGGTTAAAGATTCATTTAATAAGGCCTTTTGGAATGAGGATGGAAAATATCTTTACGATGTTGTAAATGATAATGAGAAGGATGATAGTTTAAGACCTAATCAGATTTGGGCAGTATCATTACCATTTACAATGTTAGATAGAGAAAAAGAAACGTATATTGTTCAAAAGGTTTTTGAAGAATTATACACTCCTTATGGATTAAGAAGTTTAAGTAGAGACAATAAGGATTATCATGGAATTTATATAGGAAAGCTTTTTGATAGAGATATGGCCTATCATCAAGGAACAACATGGGCATTTCCTCTTGGAGGATTTTTCACAGCTTATTGTAAGGTAAATGATTATTCTAAAGAAGCTGTAGATTTAGTTGATTCTTTAATGAGCGATATGAAAGATCATATTAAAGATCAATGCTTAGGAAGTATTGCTGAAATTTTTGATGGTGATAATCCTTATAAAGCTAGGGGATGTTATGCTCAAGCTTGGAGTGTTGGAGAAATGCTTAGAGTTTATTATGAGGATATTCTAGGAAACCACAAAAAATTAAAAAAAGTCCACAAAGATATATTTATATAAATGTTTTGCTAGAGATTAATTTAATGATCTCTAGCTTTTTTTAATTTTTGTAATTATTAAGTTTGTAATTTTAGGATATAATTAAAGGAAGAACTTAGCATAAAGGGGCGATGGATGTGAGAACATCATTAAATATAGAAAATAAAATTAATATGATAACTGAAATGAGAGGAGATTCTGTATTTCAGGTTTTAGAGTATGATAGTTTAAAGGGAGGAAATTCCTTAGAGCTTGCAGTTAAACTAAATCAAATGAAGGAAGCTAATATAAAGCTTAGACAAGTAAGAATTATTTTAGAAGATAGCTCTGTAAATATAGAAAAGGGAGCCTTAAGCTATATGAGAGGTCCAATATCTATGAAAAATAAGATTGGTGGGCCAATAGGCTTAGGTAAAAAACTTTTTTCTAGTAAAGTTACAGGAGAGAGTACATTTAAACCTAAATATGAAGGAACAGGGGATATATTTTTAGAACCTTCTTTTGGTCATTATGCCTTAATTGAATTAGAGGATGATGAAATAATAGTTGATGATGGATTATTTTATGCTTGCGAGAGTAGTGTAGAAATAACTGCTCACATGAATAAGTCTTTATCCTCTATGGTTTTAGGAAATGAGGGAGTATTTCAAACTAAGCTTTCAGGGGAAGGAATAGTGGTTTTAGAAATACCAGTGCCTGAGGAAGAAGTATTTAAATGTAAAATAAATAATGATGTGTTAAAGGTTGATGGAAATTTTGCCATATTGAGAACTGGAGATATTGAGTTTACAGTTGAAAAGTCATCAAAATCATTAGTATCTACGGCTACTGGAGGAGAAGGTCTTTTAAATGTGTTTAGGGGGACTGGAGAAGTATGGCTAATACCAACTAAATCTGTTTATGAAAAGCTTGAACATGGATGGAATTCCTTAAGACCATTAACAGATCCAAAGGGTAGCTCTAATACTAAGGTATAATTTATCAAGATTAAATTAGTTCTAATATAAGTATTATTTTATTTATTATGATAAAGATATATAATTAACTTATTAAAGAAAAAAATATTTAATTATTATAGAGTTATATTAATATACCAGTAGTTGAAGGAGAAGATTATATGAATGGAGTACAGTCTAAACTAAAAGGTAAGGATTTAGATTTTTTATTTGAGGCTATATTAAAGTTAGAAGATATAAATGAATGTTACAATTTTTTTGAAGATATATGCACTATTTCAGAATTGAAAGCATTAGCGCAAAGATTACATGTTGCAAAAATGCTTAGGGAGAAAAAAACATATACTGAAATTGCAGAGGAGACTAAGGCTTCAACAGCTACTATAAGTAGAGTAAATAGATGTTTAAACTATGGAGCAGATGGTTACAACAATATCTTAAATAGATTAGATGAGAAATAATTAGGAGAATAATTATTTTAAAAAGAGGCATACTACAATCATTAATATTTAAGGAGGGATATAGTATGCCAAATTTAAGTTGTGGTGTAGATAACTGTGCATATAATCAAAATGATATGTGTTCATTAAATTCAATAAAAGTAAATGGTTCATTTGCTAATCACTCAGAAGCTACTTGTTGTGGAAGCTTTGTTGAGAAAGGTGGATTTACTAACGCTGCTGTTGATATGGGGCCTGCAGAGCCATCAACTAGCGTTGAATGTGAAGCTGAGAAATGCTGTTACAATAAAAATTGTAAATGTCATGCTGAAAGCATAGATATTTCAGGTGATTATGCACAACACCAAGACAATACAGAATGTTCAACTTTTAGACAAGAATAATAAAATATTGATTTTACTAATTTAGAAGGAAGACTATATGATTTAGTCTTCTTTTTAAATAAATATATTTATTTTATTGGACAAGCTTATAATTCTACATATTATTTATATAGTTTTTAGTTTAAATATAACTAATGAAAATTCTAATTATTTATAAGAGGTGGAAAATTTGAATATATTATTAGTTGATGATGAAGAAAAAATCATTGAGGTATTAGAAGCTTATTTAAAAAAAGAAGGTTTCAATGTTTTTTCCTGTAGTAATGGAGAAGAGGCTTTAAAAATATTTGATAACAATAAAATAGATTTAATTCTTTTAGATCTTATGCTTCCAGATTTAAGTGGAGAAGAGGTCTGTAAGGTTATTAGAGCAAAGAGTTGTGTTCCAATAATAATGATAACAGCTAAGACTGAGGAAGAGGATTTATTAGAAGGCTTTGACATTGGAGCCGATGATTATGTTACAAAACCTTTTAGTGTGAAACAACTGATTGCTAGGATAAAAGCTATTATTAGAAGAAGCACACCATGTCCTAATGAGGGAAGTGATGTTTTAGTCTTTAATAATGGGGAGTTAAAAATTAATGTAGACACAAGAGAAGTATGGGTTAGAGGCGAATTAATAACTCTCACATCAACAGAGTTTAATATACTTCTTTGCTTAAGTAGCTATCCAAAGAAAATATTTACTAGAGACGAAATAATAGAGTTAGTATTAGGGGATAAAAGTGATAGCTTTGATAGAGTTATAGATTCTCACATAAAAAATTTAAGAGGTAAAATAGAAGAAAACACTAGAAAACCTAAGTTCATAGTAACTGTATATGGGGTGGGATATAAATTTGAAGGTAAAAAAATATAAAAGTTTAAATTTTAAGGTTATAGTTCCATCTATAGTTATTATAATAATTGTAACTTTACTTACTGTGGTTATATCTAAATTTTATTTTGATAAAAAATTTGGTGACTATATTATGATTAAAAATCAAAATACAGTACAAAATATTTTGATGGAGCTAAGTGAACAATATTCCGATAATGAGTGGAATTATAAGAATATAGAGAAGATAACTTATAATTCCTTAGATAAAGGGATTATAGTTGCTTTATATGATAAAGAAGATAAGGAAATAATGAACATAGAAAAAAACTCTAAGGATAAATGCAATAGAATTATGAATTTTATAAAAAGTTCTATGGAAGGAAAATATGGCTCTACAACAAGTCAGTTTGAACCTGTGTATTATCCTTTAATAAAGGGTGGAGAAAAAATTGGCGAGGTTAGGGTAAAATTTTATGGTCCTATATTTTATATGCAGAATGAATTAGTTTTTCTGGATATAGTAAATAAGATAATATTAGGTATTGGAGTTTTACTTATTTTAGCATCTACAATAATGGGATTTATAATTTCAAGGTCAATAACAAGACCAATAAATAAGCTCATGACAAAGGCAAAGTATATTTCTAAAGGAGAGTATGACAAGAAAATTGAGATAAATACAGATATTTTAGAGATAAATGATTTGATAAATTCCATAAATAATCTTTCACAAAGTATAAAAGAGCAAGAGAATATAAGAAAAAGACTTACTGGAGATATTTCTCATGAATTAAAAACTCCTTTAACCAATATACAGTCTCACTTAGAGGCCATGATAGATGGAATATGGGAACCTACAGAGGAAAGGTTACTAAGTGTTAAGGAAGAGGCAGAAAGATTATCATCCTTAGTAAGTGATATGCAAAAGTTAAATAAGTATGATGAGTCTTCTATTAAACTTAAAAAGGATAATGTGAATATAAGTGATATAATTTGCTTTGTAATATTTCAATTTTCTAATTTAGCAAAGAGCAAAAATATAAAGATAGAATATGAAAAAAAGAATATTAATTTGTATTGTGATAAGGATAAAATAACACAGGCTTTAGTAAATATTCTTTCAAATGCTATTAGATATTCAAATGAGGGAAGTACTATTTTTATAGAAGAAAAATTAAAAGATAACAAGGTTATAATATCCATAGAAGATCAAGGTATAGGTATTTCAGAAGAGGATTTAAAATATGTCTTTGAAAGATTCTATAGGGCAGATAAATCTAGAACTAGAGCTACTGGAGGAACAGGAATAGGACTAACCATAGTTAAATCCATAGTATCTTCTCATGGAGGAGAGGTTAAGTTAGAAAGTAAACTAGGTGAGGGAAGTAAGTTTACTATAATATTACCTAAGGAATATATATGATTATTTTATGAAAAAGTGATTTTATTTATAATTCTATATAAATAAGGAAGATACTTAGAAACTATATAATTTAATATGAAAATTTGAATTATATGATTATAAAAGTTTAAATTATATAGTTTATTAAAAAAATATACCCCTTAAGTAGATTTTAAAAGGTGGTTTTCTTGAATCTACTTAAGGGGTATTTTAAATATTTATAAGTTAATAACATAGAGAATAATATACAAAATATATTTTCCTATATCATAACCTATATTTTTATTTTAAATTGTTTAGTTCATTTCTTATTTCATGCATTTCATTTTGAACTTCTTTAACTTTAGCTTTATTGCTTTCAATTCTACCTTTGATATCTTCAACTATTTCTTGGTATTTTTCAATAGTTTCTAAAGAATTGTTTCCAGGTCTAACATTAAATAATCTGTTAGTAAAGTCAGAAAGTCTTTCTTCATCTTGGTTAATATATTTTTTTAGCTTTTTAACAAACTCATCTTTATTTTTTAGTAAAGAGTTTAAGAAATCTTTTTGTTTATTAGCTCTAGCAGCATTTATCTTATCAAAATATTCTTGTCTAGCAGCGTAGAAACCATCTCTTATTTCTTTAAACTCGTTTATAAGTTTTTCATTTTCTTCTTTTCCGCAAAATCCTATTTTAAAGAATTCATCACTTATTTCTTTAACCTTAGCAGAAGCTTCTTTCCAACTATCATTTTCATATAGTTTCTTTAAGTCTTCTATAAGAGCTTTTCTTTTTTCTATATTAACTTTGTTCTCAGCTTTTAGTGCATCAAAAAATTCTTGTCTCTTAGCAAAGAAAGCATCCTTAGCTTCTTTATATCCTAGAGAAATTTCTTCATTTCCTTCTTTTCCAGAGAAACCTATACCTTTGAATTCATCGCAAAGAGCATTGAACTTTTCAGTAGCTTCTTTCCAGTTTTCATTATTAACTAAAGCTTTAAGTTCTGAGATAATTTCTCTTTTTCTATCAGCTTTATTTCCGAATTCTTCTCTTAAGCTTTCCATAGCAGCTTTTCTAGTTTCTTGAGCTGCATTTCTAGCCTTTTTAAATCTATCATATAATTCAGTGTTTAATTCTTTACCAGCAAAGCCTATAGCATAGAATTCTTCAGATAAAGATTTAGCTAACATATCGCCAGCTTTTATATCACTTGTATATACTAAAGCTTCAAGTCTTTTTATAACATCTTCTTTCTTTTCAGCATTTTCTTTGAAACCTTCATTTGCTTTTTCAAAGAATTCTTTTCTAGCAGTATAGAATTCATTTTTAGCTTCTCTTAATTCACTTTTTAGTGTGTTCTCAGTTTCTTGGTCATAGTAATAAATATTGTTAAACTCTTCAAGAAGAGCGTTGAATTCTTTATTAGCTTCTTTCCAATTTTGAGCACTTTTTGCTAAGCTCTTTATTTTCTCAATTACTTCTTTTTTTCTCTTACAAGAATTTTTTTCTTCAGCAGCTAAAGCTTTAGCAAAATCTTCAGTTTCTATAGGATTTTTATTTTCATCTATGTAATTAGATTCATTAGTTGTCATGTAAATTATCCCCTTTCTTTTATATCACTCAATTAATATTTTAAGGCGTAACGAGACTTATGTCCATAATTAAAATGTTTTCACCAATATTTATGTAGGATATATAGAAATATAAAATTTATAGCTCTTTAAATAGACATAAATTTATTACCTTTATAGTTTCAAGTATATGCTAATATTGATGATATATTATATTAATATAAATAAATCTATGTAATAATTAGTGAAAATAATGTTAACTAAAACAAGCTAAAAATAATATTTTAGTAATAAATATATTTTATTCATGTGGTAACATAAAAAATGACTATAAAATATAAAGAAAATTTAAATTTTTAATAACTAATATTTGACAAATAGCATTACATACAGTATTCTTTGAAAGTGTAAAAAGTATTAATTAAGTAGCAAAATTATAGGTATTTTAATTAAATATAAGTATAATATAAATTTATTAGAGGGGTGACATAAATTGTCAAGATTATTTGGAACAGATGGAGTTAGAGGAATAGCAAATACTGAATTAACAGCAGAATTAGCATATAACTTAGGTAGAGCTGGAGCTTATGTTTTAACAGAGGGAACTCATAAACCTAAGATATTAGTAGCAAAAGATACTAGAATATCAGGAGATATGCTAGAGGCTGCTTTAGTTGCAGGTATATTATCAGTTGGAGCAGAGGCAGTATGCTTAGGAGTAGTTCCAACACCAGCGGTAGCTCATTTAACAAGAGTATATGGAGCAGACGCTGGAGTTATGATATCAGCTTCACACAATCCAGTTGAATATAATGGAATAAAATTCTTTGATGATAAAGGATATAAATTATCAGATGATTTAGAAGATGAAATACAAAGAGTTATAGAAAGTGGTTTTGAAAATGTACCTTCACCAACAGGAGCTAATTTAGGAAGAGAAATAATAGAAAAAGCTGCTTTAGAAGATTATATAAGCTTTGCTAAAGATACAATAGGAATATCTTTAGAAGGATTAAGAATAGCTTTAGATTGTGCAAATGGTGCGTCTCACGAAGCTGCTGTTAGAGCTTTCAGAGAATTAGGAGCAGAAATATTTGTAATAAATGATAATCCAGATGGAACTAATATAAATGAAAATTGTGGATCAACTCATCCAGAAGAATTAATGGAGTATGTTGTTAAGAAAAAATGTCATATGGGATTTGCTTTTGATGGAGATGCAGATAGATGCTTAGCTGTTGATGAGCAAGGAAACTTAGTTGATGGAGATTTCATCTTAACAATATGTGCTAAATACTTAAAAGAATTAGGTAGATTAAAAGATGATACATTAGTTGTAACTGTAATGAGTAACTTAGGATTAATGATAGCTTGTAAGAATGAAAAAATAAACACTGCAGTTACAAAAGTTGGAGATAGATATGTATTAGAAGAAATGTTAGCTAAAGGATATTCTTTAGGTGGAGAGCAATCAGGACATATCATATTCTTAGATCATAACTCAACTGGAGATGGACTTGTTACTGCACTTCAAGTAGCTAGCATAGTTAAGAGAACTGGAAAATCTTTATTTGAATTAAAAAATGTAATGAAGGTATTACCACAAGTTTTAGTTAACGCAAAAGTACCTAATAACATGAAAAATATTCATGAAGAAGATGAAGAAATAATAGCTGAAATTAAGAAAATGGAAGCTGCTTTAGATGGTTGCGGAAGAGTATTAATAAGACCATCAGGTACAGAACCATTAGTAAGAGTTATGCTTGAAGGTGAAAATCAAGCTGAAATAGATGAAATGGCTCATAACTTAGCAAAAATGATAGAAGCAAAATGTAATTAATATATTATATTTATTGAGATATAAAAATAATATATAAAGTGGTGAATTTATAAAAGCTATAAATACATGATAATTTTATTTAAAACTATTCATGTTATTTATAGCTTTTTATGATTTAAAATAGTCTTATTTGTTTGATTATAAAAAGTTATATTATTCAATTGGTCCATATTTATCTGAATCAAGTCTCATTAATGCAAGGGTAAGTTCTTCAACATGTTCTTTTTCATCCTTTGTTATATCTCTTATCATTTTAACAAGGCATTTATCTTCTATTTTATTTATTAAATCATCATAGAGTAATATGGCCTCGTATTCTCCTTTAATATTATCTCGTATTTTATTTAAAATACTATAAGCAGTTAATTTTTTATTTTCATGATATGTTTTCTTTAAAGGTTTATCTTTTATTTCTACATGATCAACTGATTCTACATAGACTTCAAATTCCTCTTTATCGTATCTTCTAAGAGCTTCTAAAAATTGGCCATAGTGTCTTTTTTCATCTTCCATTATGTGATGTAGTAATTCCTTTATCTCAACTAAAGCAATTTCGTCTATATGTTTACTGTAACCATTGATGGCAACTAATTCTGATATTAAAGCTTCCCTCAAAAATCCTTTTATGTCTAAAGCTTTTCCTTGAGGTTGCTTTTCTGTAGTATAGCTCATAAAAAATCTCCTAAATTATTTTTATAGTATTCATAATATGATTTTCACTAGGAAAAGGAACTATTAAAGGCAGATATTTACTTGTTCCAAGCTTTTTCATAAAAATAAAAGTATAAAAATTAATTGCTGTAAATAAGATAAACTTTTAAATGAGAAATTTTAATCAATTGAAAGCATTTAGATATAGGTGATACTTTAAAGTTAAAAATGAAAGAAATAAATATAAAAATTTCTTTTGTAATATGGAATTTAAAAAGTTAATTTAAAAATTAAATACTATAGATGTCTATACAACTATACATTAATATATTAAACGAAAGAAATATAGAGGTATAGACAGATAAATAAAAATATTTCTTAAAAATAAATGAAAATAACTAAAAATGAACTAAAATAAGCTTTAAAAGCTTGAATTTTTTTAAAAAAGTGTTAGAATAAGTTTGTGGCTTTTTAGAAAGATGATGCATAGAATATATTAACTTTCAAAATAATAGATCAAAGCGCCAGAACTTAAAGTTTTATTGATAGATTAATAAGTAATTTAACTTTAGTAGATTAAAATACTTATTAGGATTCTTAATAAATTTAAGTTGACGAGGTTGGGGAGTATCGAATTTTCGGCGGATGCCCCACGGTAAAGCACTACCGTAAAAGATTGGTTAAAGCTTAAAAGTGATTTTAAGGACAAAGCCAATTGGGTGTTTCAAACCTTCTATGCAGTAAGAAGTTATATAAAGCTTATTTTGAAAGTTAGAATATAATTTTACAAAAGGGAAGGAAGAAAACAATATGTGCGGAATAGTTGGATACGTAGGACAGAAAAAGGCAACAGATATATTAGTTGAAGGATTATCAAAATTAGAGTATAGAGGATATGACTCAGCTGGAGTTGCAGTTTTAGAAGATAATAAGATAAAAGCTGAAAAGCATAAAGGAAGATTAGCAAACCTAGAAGGAATGTTAAATGAAAATCCAATAGAGGGTGGAATCGGAATAGGACATACTAGATGGGCTACACATGGAGAACCATCAGATGTTAACTCACATCCTCATTTAAATAATAAAGAAACAATAGCTGTAGTTCACAATGGAATCATTGAAAACTACAATGAATTAAGAAACTGGTTAATGGAAAAAGGATATGAATTCAAATCAGAAACTGATACAGAAGTTATTCCAAACTTAGTAGATTTCTACTATAAAGGTGATTTATTAGATGCAGTTATGGAAGCTACTAAACACATGGAAGGTTCATATGCTATTGGAGTTATATGTAATGATGAGCCAGAAAAATTAGTAGCTGTAAGAAAAGATAGTCCATTAATAGTTGGATTAGGAGAAAAAGAATATTTCATAGCTTCTGATATCCCAGCAGTTTTAAATCATACAAGAGAAGTTTATCTTTTAGAAGATAAAGAGTTTGTAGTATTAACAAATGATGGAGTTACTCTTTTTGATGAAGAAAAAAATCCAGTTGAAAAAGAAGTTTACCACATAACATGGAATGTTGATGCTGCTGAAAAAGGTGGATATGAAGATTTCATGTTAAAAGAAATTAACGAGCAACCAAAAGCTATAAAAGATACAATGACTTCAAGAATAATGGAAGGAAAAGAAGTAACTTTAGATGATATATCAATAACTAAAGAATATTTAGATAATGTTGATAGAGTATATATAGTTGCTTGTGGAACAGCTTACCATGCTGGAGTAATTGGAAAATACGCTATAGAAAAATTAGTTAGAATACCAGTAGAAGTTGATATAGCTTCAGAATTTAGATATAGAGATGCTGTTATTACAGATAAAACTTTAATAATAGTATTAAGCCAATCAGGAGAAACTGCAGATACCTTAGCAGTTTTAAGAGATGGACAAGCAAAAGGTGCAAGAGTGTTAGCTGTAACTAACGTAGTAGGAAGCTCAGTTTCAAGAGAAGCTAACGATGTATTATATACATGGGCTGGTCCAGAGATAGCTGTTGCATCAACAAAGGCATATGTAACTCAATTAATTGCTATGTACACATTAGCATTACACTTTGCTGAATTAAAGGGAAGCAAATCAGTAGAAGAAATTGAGGAAATCAAAAAAGCAATGCTTGAATTACCAGAAAAAGTTGAAGAAATCCTTAAAAATACAGATTTAATAAAAGAGTTTGCAGTTAAAGCATCTACAGAAAAAGATTTATACTTCTTAGGAAGAGGTATGGATTATGGAGTTGCAATGGAAGGATCATTAAAACTTAAAGAAATCTCTTACATTCACTCAGAGGCTTATGCAGGTGGAGAACTTAAACATGGACCAATAGCTCTTATAGAAAAAGATATTCCAGTAATATCATTATTAACTCAAAGAGAGCTTATGGATAAAATGATAAGTAATGTTCAAGAAGTTGTTACAAGAGGAGCTAACGTTTTAGGTGTTTGCTTTAAAGGTGACATGGAAGAAAGTAAGAGAAAAATGTTTGAAGGATTAATAGAAATACCAGAAACATTAAGCTTATTATCACCAGTTTTAAGTGTTGTACCATTACAATTATTCTCATACTATGTAGCTAAAGCTAAAGGATTTGATGTTGATAAACCACGTAACTTAGCTAAATCAGTAACTGTTGAATAAAAAAAGGGGGATTTTGAATATGAATAATGAGAGTTTATTAAAATTATTAGCAGAGTATAAGGAAACTAAAAAGTGCCTTGAAACAGGATTAAACTGGTTAGAAGAGAAAGACTATGCTAAAGGTAAGTTAGATATAGTAAATGTAATAATAAGAGATTTAGAAGCAGCAATTGGTGCTGAAAGAATTTAATATAAAATTAGCTTAAAATTTTAACCTTATTTATATGTGTTAGGGGTGTTTAAATCATTAAAATAGTATTTAAAATGCTATAAAGTGATTTTAAACACTCCTTATTTTTAGTGAAAAATATATTGAAAAATGCTTTTTATTGAAGTATAATACTTTCGCTAAAACCTCATAATTCTGAGGAATAAGCTAATATTAATTAATGAGGTATTTACAGTGGAAAAATTTCAAGAAAATAATATTTTAGAATATAAAAAAGTATGTATAAATGAAAATGAAGAGGCTTGGAATAAAGAGACATATAATGCTTGGGTAAAGAGATTTGGAACTGCTAAGGAAGCCGCAGAGAAAATTAAATCTATGCCTGAGAAAAAATTAAATGTTTTATTAGATAAATTTGGAGATGTTAAAGGAAAGAAGATATTTAATCTTATGGGCTCTAATGGAAATAAGGCTGTTGCATTAGCTTTATTAGGGGCAGATGTTACTGTAGTGGATTTCTCAGAAGGAAATAGAAGATATGCTTTAGATTTAGCTGAGGCTTGCGGAGTAAAGATTAACTTCATTCTAAGTGATGTTTTAAAAATGCCTAAAGAAGTTATGAGTGGAGATTATGATATAGTATTTGCAGAGATGGGAATACTTCATTATTTCTCAGATTTATCTCCTTTTATGAATGTTATACATAGCTTGTTAAAGGATGAAGGAAAAGCTGTATTAAGAGATTTTCATCCTGTATCAACTAAACTAATAACTTCAAGGGGTTCTACAGCAAAGGTAAGAAAGCATAAGGTTACAGGAGATTACTTTGATACTTCATTAGAAGAGAAAGAAGTTGCTTACTCAAAATACTTAGAAGAAGGAGAAGTAGAAAAAGTATTTTTACGTAAGTGGAATTTAGGAGAAATAGTAACTGCTGTTGCCAATACTGGACTTAAGATAGAAAGTTTAACAGAGGAGCCTAATTTATCAAGTGATGTCTTTGATAAAGGGATTCCAAAGACTTTTACAATAGTAGCTAGAAAATAATTTAATAGACTTGGTCGTGTATCAAAATAGATTTTTATAAAACTTACAAACAGTATGAAGAAGTAATTCTCGGAATATGTTTGTAAGTTTTATTATTATATTTTAATACAGCACATTATTTTTTATTATGATGTATTTATACGAAAAGAATATTAAGTGTATTTATATAGTATTGCAATACAGAATATGGTAAAATTATTAAAAGTCTATGAGGAGGAATTTCATATGGATAAGGGAGAGTTAAGAAAAGAAATTAAGCTAAAAAGAGAAAATATAGATAGAAATACTAAGTTAAGGGCTGATGAAAAAATAAGAAAAACTCTTTTGGAAAGTGATATATATAAGAATAGTAAGGTTGTATTTATATATGTAAATATGGACTCTGAAGTAAATACAGTTGAGATAATAAAAGAATTATTATCTTCAGATAAAAAAGTTGCAGTTCCTAAAGTTATTCCTGTTAGTTTAAAAGAAAGACAAATGAAGGCTTTGAAAATAGAATCTTTACTTCAATTAAATGAAAGTGGTGCCTTTGGAATATTAGAACCAAGCATTGAATGTGAAGATATAAGTGAGGAAGTTGATTTAATTATAATACCTGGTTTAGCCTTTGATTTAAAGGGAAATAGATTAGGCTATGGGGGAGGATTTTACGATAGATTTTTAAGTAAATATTCTAATAGTAAAAGAGTTGCTTTATGTTATGATTTTCAAGTTTTTGATGAAATTCCACATGAATTCTTTGATGAGAAGGTTGATTTAATAATAAGTGAAGAGAAAATTATTAGTTTAAAAAAATCATAATAGTAAAATAATATTTTTGATAATTTTACTTTATTGATAATAAATTTTACTTATGTCAGAATTATATAAAATATAATTGTGAGGTGGGGTAAACAATGAAATTTGAAGATTTTAAATATGAAAGACCTAATATAGAAAAAGATAGAGAAGATATTAGATCTTTTATAAAAGAGTTAGAAAAAGCGAAGGACTTTAATGGGGCTAAAGAAGTAATAGGTAAAATCAATAAGATAAGAAATAATACATCAACTATGATGGCATTATCAGAAGTTAGACACACAATAAATACTGAGGATGAATTCTATAATGAAGAAAGTGATTTCTGGGATGAAAATTCTCCTCTTATTGAAGAAGTTAATAATGAATTCTATAAGGCATTATTAAGCTCACCTTTTAAGGATCAAATAGGTGATTATTATGGTGAAACTATAATAAAAGAGGCAGAGTATTCTCAAAAGAGTTTTTCAAAAGAAGTAATAGAAGATATGCAACTTGAAAATAAATTAGGTAGTCAATATCAAAAACTTATTGCTTCAGCTAAAATTGACTTTGATGGAGAGGAAAGAACCTTAGCGCAATTAGTTCCTTTTGTAACATCAGAAGATAGAGAAGTTAGAAAAAGAGCATCAGAAGCTAAGTACAACTTCTTTGTTAAGCATGAAGATGAAATAGATGATATTTTTGATAAACTTGTAAAGGTAAGAACAAAAATAGCTAAAAAGCTTGGTTTTAATAACTTTGTGGAATTAGGATATGTAAGAATGAGAAGATATGACTATAATAAGGAAATGGTTGAAAACTTCAGAAAACAAGTTGAAGAGTTTATAGTTCCTATAGATAGTAAATTATATGAAAGACAAGCTAAAAGATTAGGGCTTGAAACTTTAAAATATTATGATGAAAAATTTGAATTCTTAAGTGGAAATCCAACTCCAAAGGGAGATTCAAAGTGGATAGTTGAAAATGCAAAGGTAATGTATTCAGAGCTTTCAAAGGAAACTAAAGAATTCTTTGATTTTATGGTTGAGAATGATTTAATGGACTTAGTTGCTAAGAAAGGAAAGGCAGCTGGAGGGTATTGTACTAATTTCCCTAACTATAAAGCTCCATTTATATTCTCAAACTTTAATGGAACAGCTGGGGATGTAGATGTATTAACTCACGAGGCTGGTCATGCATTCCAAAACTTTAGAAGTTCTTGGATAGAAATGCAAGAGTGTCAATGGCCAACTATGGAAAGCTGTGAAATACACTCAATGAGTATGGAATTTTTTACTTGGCCTTGGATGTATTTATTCTTTAAAGAAGATACAGATAAATATAAATTCTATCATTTAGGAGATGCCATTAAATTTATTCCTTATGGAGTAACAGTGGATGAATTCCAACACTTTGTATATGAAAATCCAGAATGTACACCAAAGGAAAGAAAAGATGCATGGAGAAGAATAGAGAAAAAATATCTTCCACATAAAAACTATGATGAATGTAATTTCCTAGAAAGAGGTGGTTGGTGGTTCCAACAAAACCATATATTCTTATCACCATTCTATTACATTGATTATACTTTAGCTCAAATATGTGCACTTCAATTCTGGAAAAAAGATAGAGAAAATCATGAAAAAGCATGGGAAGATTATTTAAATCTATGTAACATAGGTGGAACTAAGACATTCTTAGGCTTACTAAAATATGCTAACTTAAAATCACCATTTGAAAATGGATGTGTTGAAAGTGTAGTAGGAGTAGTAGATGAATACTTAGAAAGCATAGACGACAGCAAATTTTAGTTTTTTAAAACAAAATTTATGATTTATTTAGAGTATGATTAAGTAAGTTTATTATGAATATAGATTAAACTTATCAAAATTAATAATAACTATAAAATACTATTAATTTTATTAAGTATAGATATGTTTGCTTAATATTTAAAATTAATGTTTTCTTTAAAATAAAAAACTTGGAGTATTCCTTATGGATTTCATAGGAATACTTCCAAGTTCTTTTGATTATAAATCAAAATGTTATTGATATAAGCTTATTAAAAATATAAATAGTATGAAGAGGATATATGTATGAACTTTAGAATTTAAGTAATCATGGAGAGAAATTTGCGTTAAGAAGATTGAATGTTCGACGCGAAGCTAGTTTTCAATCTTTAGTAAATTTCTTGGAATGATTACTATAAATTCTTAGTGAAATACATTAATCCTCGGAATATATTTATATTTTAGTTAATTAGGCTTTACAGAGTATTAGTTTTCTCTATTAGCTATTTCAAGAACTATTCTGTTTACGAAGTCAGCTAAAGGCATAGCACCTTCTTCACCGTTCTTTCTGCTTCTTACAGAAACTTCTTTGTTTTCAGCTTCTTTTTCTCCAACAACTAAGATGTAAGGAGTTCTTTCTAATCTAGCTTCTCTTATTTTATAACCGATTTTTTCAGCTCTGTGGTCAGCTTCAACTCTAACTCCTCTTCTTCTTAATTCTTCAACAACTTCATTTGCATAATCAGCATATTTATCTGATAAAGGAAGAACTTTAGCTTGAACTGGAGCTATCCAAGTTGGAAGAGCACCTGCATATTTTTCTATAAGCATTGCTAGAGTTCTTTCATAACATCCAATTGAACTTCTATGAATGATGTAAGGACGTTTCTTTTCTCCATCTTTATCGATGTAGTACATTCCAAATCTTTCAGCTAAAGCGAAATCTATTTGGATAGTGATGATTGTATCTTCTTTTCCATGAACATTCTTGAATTGGATATCAAGTTTTGGACCATAGAAAGCAGCTTCATCATCAGCTTCAGTAAAGTCTATATTTAAGTGGTTTAAGATTTCTCTCATTATATTTTGAGTATTTTCCCAAGCTTCAGGATCATTGATGTATTTCTCAGTATTGTTTGGATCCCATTTTGAGAATCTGTAAGTAATATCATCAGCTATTCCTAAAGTTTCCATAACATATTTAACTAAGTCAACAGTATTTTTGAATTCATCTTCTAATTGCTCTGGAGTACATACTATGTGTCCATCAGCAAGAGTGAATTGTCTTACTCTTATAAGACCGTGCATTTCTCCTGAAGATTCATTTCTGAATAGAGTAGAAGTTTCAGCAAATCTTACTGGTAAGTCTCTATAGCTGTGTTGAGTTGAGTTATATATTGCATATTGGAATGGACAAGTCATAGGTCTTAAAGCGAATACTTCACTATCCTTTTCCTCATCACCTAAAACGAACATACCATCTTTATAGTGATCCCAGTGTCCTGAAATTTTGTAAAGGTCACTCTTAGCCATTAAAGGAGTTTTAGTTAAAACATATCCTCTTCTTTGCTCTTCGTCTTCTATCCATCTTTGAAGAGTTTGGATTATTCTAGCTCCTTTTGGCATTAATAATGGAAGTCCTTGACCTACATTTTCATCAGTAGTAAAGATTCCAAGTTCTCTACCTAATTTATTATGGTCTCTTTTTTTAGCTTCTTCTAAAGCTTCTAAATAAGCATCTAATTCTGATTTCTTAGGGAAAGCAGTTCCATATACTCTTGAAAGCATTTTGTTCTTTTCGTCACCTTTCCAGTAAGCACCAGTAGATCTTAATAATTTAACTGCTTTTATTGGTTTAACAGCCATTAAATGAGGTCCTGCACAAAGGTCAACAAAATCACCTATTTGGTAGAATGAAATTACTTCACCTTCTGGAAGATCATTTATAAGTTCAACTTTGTAAGGTTCATCCTTCATAAGTTCTAAAGCTTCGTTTCTAGGAAGTTCAAATCTTTTTATTTCAGGATTTTCCTTTATTATTTTTTTCATCTCTTCTTCTAATTTGTTTAATTGGTCAGCAGAGAATGGTTTTTCAGTATCAAAATCATAATAGAAACCATTATCTATTGATGGTCCTATAGCTAATTTATCTTGAGGGAATAATCTTTTAACTGCAGCTGCTAATACATGAGAAGCAGTGTGGTTAAAAGCATGTTGACCTTCTTTAGAATCGAAAGTACAGATTTCTAATGAAGAATCTTCATTAACTATAAATCTTAAGTCCTCAACTTTTCCGTTTAATATACCACAACAAGCATTTCTTGCTAGTCCTTGGCTTATGCTTTGAGCTATTTCAAAAATTGATAGTCCAGATTCAACTTCTTTGATTGAACCATCTTTAAGTGTAATTTTTATCATATTAATTTCTCCTTTCAAAATAAATTTCTTTTAATTTTCATTCATATAAAATAAAAACTCTCATCCCTCTTCTAAATATAGAAAAGGGACGAGAGTGTATATTCCCGTGGTTCCACCCAAATTGTACTTTAATAATTAAAAATAAAGTACCACTTAAAATTAATCGTAACGTGATTATGACGGACTGGATTAGAGTCACTCAGAGGTAGTTTTCAACTAATTCCATTTAAAAGTACTTACAGCTACTGTACCTTCTCTCTGAAAATGTACCAAAGTTTACTCGTCTCTTCATTGTGTTAATAAATTTATAATATTTACTTTAGATTATAAGTTTAATATTTTTGTATGTCAATGGATAAAATAAAAATAAATTCTAATTGGAAATATAAGATATTATAAGGGTTTAGGTGGAAATAAGTTCTCAATATTATAAATTTTAATTCAAAAAAGTTATTAGGTTAATTAAAGTTTTTAGAAAATAATTTGCAAAAAAATCTTGAAATGGAATTTGAAAAATATTATAATAAAAACATAGTTTTGCAGGTGTGGCGGAATTGGCAGACGCACTAGACTTAGGATCTAGCGCCTACGGCGTGGGGGTTCGACTCCCTTCACCTGCACCACTAAGCGGGTGTAGTTCAATGGTAGAACACCAGCCTTCCAAGCTGGATACCCGGGTTCGATTCCCGGTACCCGCTCCATTTTTTTAAGATATACTGTAAAATTATTTAAAAAAATATAATATGCACCATTAGCTCAGTTGGTAGAGCACCTGACTCTTAATCAGGGAGTCCAGGGTTCGAATCCCTGATGGTGCACCAAGCATCGATTTATAATCGATGCTTTTTTGTTTTTAGAGATTTTTTAGAAGACTTCATAATTTTATTGAAGTCTTTTTTTATTAAAATTAAATGTAGAGATGATTTGCTTAGGAACAATTAAATTTTAAGCATATTAATATTTTTATATTAATAAACATATAAGGGGAGAGGATTAATTAAATAGTAACCTACAAAATATATAAGTAGTTTATAGAGAATTAAGTTTTTAAGAAATATTATTTTTAGTGAAAATAAAGGGGATTATAAATTAAAGTTAGAGGATAAAAGAAAGAGGGAATTAGAATGATTAGAGGAGATAAAAGGTTAAGCATTGTTTTTACTGGAGATAGTATAACTCATGGTCCGCTTCATACTAAAGGATATAGAAGTTATACAGAACATTTTAGAGAAAGATTAAAAGAGAAATTTATAAATAATATTATTAAAGAGGATATTATGGTTTTTAATACAGGAGTTTCAGGAGCTACAACTAGAGACATAATAAGAGATTTTAATATCTGTGTTAATATATATGATCCTGATATTGTTTTTATAATGCTTGGAATGAATGATTCATCAAATGAAATTGTTCCTTTAGAAGAATATAGAAAAAATATATTAGAACTTATTAATAAAGTTAGAGAAATTGGAGCAATACCAATCCTTCAAACAAGTAACATAATAAAAATGGATTTCAGTAGGAAAAGTCTTAATTTTTATATGGATGTTCTTAGAAAGATTGCTAGAGAAAATAATTTAATGCTAATAGATCATTATAGTCATTGGGGGGGATTGGAAAAAGAAAATTCTAATATTAAAAATGAGCTTCTTAATGATTTAATACACCCTAATGAAAAGGGTCATTTAGAAATGGTTAAATTTATTTTTAAGGAGTTAGATATTTTTGAAGAAGACAGTTATACCTGTAATTTAAGTTATCCAATAAAAGCAGAAAATTATTTTGAAAGTAAAGTTAATATTAAATATAATCAAAAAATTATTAATACCACAAGTAATAAAAATTCATTACAAGAAGAATCAATTAAAGATACTAAAGAAAATTTAAATGATAATTTAGAAGAAATAAGAAATTTAATAAATGAAGACGAAAATGGTATATGGGTGTTTTTAGGGGATGGAGATATAAATGGTACGGGAGATACCTTTGGTTATAAAAATTATGTTGAATATGTGGAAGAGAGAATTAGGTGGGAATTGAATGATGGATGTATAAATAAAAGAGAAAAATTTATGATTAATTTTGGTACAGAAAAAGTTGATTCAGAATATTTAATGAATAACTTTGAATATTTAGTATCAAAATATAATCCTAAAGCTGTTTATATTATGGTTGGAGGAAATGAAAAAATTACTCAAGAGGAATTTAAATATAATTTAGTTAATATAGTAGGAAAGGTTAAAAGTATAAACTCCATACCTATCTTACAAAGTCCAATAAAAAATGGAAAAGATATAGGGGAGTATGTAAAAGTTATAAGAGAGGTTTCTAAGGAAGAGGAAATATTCTTAATAGATCATTATGAGTATTGGGATAGGTCAAGCAAATGTGAAGAATGGCTTGTAGAACCATGGTTAGTAGAAGGAAGGGCAAATCATAGAGGACATTTAGAAATAGCTAAGAAGATTTTTAAGGATTTAAAGATATATGATTATAATAGTTTAATATGTGGTTTTACCATAGAAAAATCTTAGGAGAAATATATCAAAGATACTAAAAAATAAAGCTGCATCAAAACTGAAGTAGCTTTGATACAGCTTTTTATATACAACTTATTGCTTTTTGCAATATGAAATCTTCGATATATTCTTCTGAATAAACTTTTCTTCCCATGAGATTAAATATTAGATCATCACTAGAGTATCCTTCTTTATAAAGTTTTAAGTTCTTAGTTAATTTTTTTAAAGAACCAGGGGTAAGACCTAACATAATTTTTATGTCATTACCAGTGTAAAAACTTTTTATAAAGAGTTCTCTTAATTTATTTTGCATTTCAAGTTTATAATTTAAATCTACAATTTTGTCTCTATGGGGACCTATTTTAGACCTATGATGTTTTTTACACAAATACTTGTAATTAAGTTTAAAATCTAAACCGCCTTCTGACCTATGAACTATGTGATGAACATCTGCATAATCACCACAAATTTCACAATAATAAGACATATAATCCTCCTTAACATTTTAATACCCATTTATAGTAATAAAATAGCATAAAAAAACAGTTTAATCAATATAACGGAGCTTTTTAGATGAAGATGAAGGTATACAAAGGAATTTAGGATTTTTTACACTTTGATGTTAAAAAAAGTTAGCAATATAATTAAAATATAAAGGATATAAGGGGGTTTTGAGATGCATAACTTATTTCGTAAAAGATCAAAGATAGAAGAAAATCCCGAGAAATTTTGGAGGGAATTAATAACAAAAAATGAAACCCTAAAAGGAAGAATGTTTAAAGATGAACCTATAACTGAAGATACGAAATATCTACATTATGTAATATTCAATAGAAAAGTTGGATTTCAAAATGTTTGGGTTATGGTACCTAACTTTAACAGATTAATAGAGTTTATAGAGTATGTATTTATGCCAGAAGCATACTATAAATGGGTTGAAGGAAAAAAGAAATTAATAACTCAAATACCTTCAATTGATGTAGAAAAAATAATTTCTATGATAAATAGAAAATCAACTGAAGAAGAAAAAGAAAAAATGAAAAATGACATTTTAGCATTAAGAAAATTAAAAGGATTAAGTGCTGATAATGGAATGAGAAAAATGAAAATATTCTGTAGTAGATTTAATAATAATTGGCTTGGAGATGATGATGAGTTTTTATATTTAAGAGCTTTTGGAAGTGCTGAAGAGCTAGGAAAGTTTGTAGTAGAAACTAATCTTCAAACAGATAGTGAGGATTCATATGAAAAAACTATAGGAATGACTACAGAAGAATGGTTTAAAGTTTGTGAAAATGCTCATAAGAATAAAGAAGATGAGGAAAAATTTAAAAAAGTTTTATTTAAACACTTAGAAGATATTGTATAAAATTAAATTTTCTTGATATTTTAAAATTGAAATCGCTTAGTATTAATAAAAATATAAAATAAATTGAAAAAAATGTTGACATTTTTTTAATAACTATGTATAATAATTTTTGTTGATTCAAGTTTGTATCTTTAGCTCAGCTGGATAGAGCAACGGCCTTCTAAGCCGTGGGTCAGGGGTTCGAATCCCTTAAGGTACACCATACTGGGATATCGCCAAGCGGTAAGGCAACGGACTTTGACTCCGTCATTCGCAGGTTCGAATCCTGCTATCCCAGCCATTTTTTACTTGGTTTAAAAACTTGACAACATATTAACAGTATGTTAATATATAAACATACTAAGCGGGTGTAGTTCAATGGTAGAACACCAGCCTTCCAAGCTGGATACCCGGGTTCGATTCCCGGTACCCGCTCCATTTTTTAAAGTTTTACTGTAAAATTATTTAAAAAAATACAATATGCACCATTAGCTCAGTTGGTAGAGCACCTGACTCTTAATCAGGGAGTCCAGGGTTCGAATCCCTGATGGTGCACCAAGCATCGTTTTATAAGCGATGCTTTTTTTATTTTATATAAAAATATCGATACATTTGATATAAGAAATTTTAATTAATATAATACTAGGTAATAAGAATTTTATTTAAGAGCAGATTTTTGAAGGGAGATAGAAATGAAACCTATGAATAAAATCGCTGCTATTCATGATATTTCATGCTATGGGAGAGCAGCATTAGCAACAATAATCCCTATATTATCTTCAATGGGAAATCAAGTGTGTCCACTTCCAACAGCAGTATTGTCAACACATACAGATGGATTTGGAAAACCTGCAATTAGAGATTTAAGTGATTTCATATATGAAACTAAAGAACATTGGAAAAGACTTAACTTAAATTTTCAATGCATATATAGTGGATATTTAGCTGATCCTAATCAAGTTAAATTTGTTGAAAGATTTATAGAAGATTTTAAGGAAGATGATACTCTAATAGTTATAGATCCTGTTATGGCTGATAATGGTAAGCTTTATGATGGTATGAGTGAAAAAATGATTGAAGAAATGAGAACTTTAATAAAAAGTGCAGATATAATCACTCCAAATATTACAGAAGCTTCTTTTCTTTTAGGGAAAGAATATAAAGAATCTCTAAATGAAGATGAAATAAAAGAATATTTAGTAGGTCTAGGGAATTTAGGACCTAAAATAAGTATAATAACAAGTGTAGCAAGTTCAAGAGGAAATGAATATATTGATACTGTACTCTATGATAGAGAAGAAAAAATGTTTTATACCTATTCTCATAAAAGAATAAATGCTTTTTATTGTGGAACAGGTGATGCTTTTGCCTCATTGCTAATAGGATGGATATTAAGAGGTGAAAGTACTGAAAAAGCATTGGAGAAGTCATGCAATTTTATTGCAGAGGCTATAGAATATAGCGAAAAATTTGATTATCCTCCAAATGAAGGAATATTACTTGAAAGTTTGTTATATAAATTAATAAGTAAATAAATTATTAAAGTCAAAAAAATAAATTGACAAAGTAATTTTAGAATGATACTATTAAAAAAACAAAATTTAATAAATCTTATCAAGAGAGGTGGAGGGACTGGCCCTGTGAAACCCAGCAACCGGTAATTCTTTGCGGTTAAAACAATGCTGATTTTAAAATAAAAAAATCAGTAGTAATTTCCTATGCAAAGATTTATAGCGGTGCTAAATCCTGCGGTAGAAACTGAGAGATAAGAAAGAGAGTCTGTAAGAATAATAACTTCTATCCTAGGATAGGAGTTTTTTTATTTTGTAGGATAAAGGATAGATTTATTAAATGGATTAGGAGGAGAGAAAATGAAAAAAGGAAAGTTTTCAGCATTATTACCATTAATAATTTTTGTATCGATTTATTTGGGAACTTCATTAGTAATGAAAGATTTCTACTCTGTATCTGTTTTAGTTCCAGGAATAATTGCAGTTTTATTTGGAATATTTACAAATAGAAAAAGAGGACTTGAAAAGAACATAGAGATATTTTGTAAGGGGGCTGGTAATAGTAATATAATTTTAATGTGTTTAATATTTATATTAGCTGGTGCCTTCGCAGAGGTTGCTAAAAATATGGGAGCTGTAGAATCTACAGTAAATTTAGGGCTAACAATATTACCTAAAAATATATTAGTAGCAGGAATATTTATAATATCATCATTTATAGCTATATCTTTAGGAACATCAATGGGAACAATAGCTGCTATAGTTCCAATAGCAATGGGGATTGCAGATAAGACTAATATAGCATTACCACTTATAGTTGGGGCAGTAGTAGGTGGAGCTATGTTTGGGGACAATCTATCAATGATTTCTGATACAACAATAGCAGCAACAAAAACTCAAGGGTGTGAAATGAAGGATAAGTTTAAAATAAATTTTAAGGTTATATTACCAGCTGCTATCTTAGTAATTGTAATATATACATTCTTAGGAAGTGGGGCTAATACATCAGTAGGTCAATATGATTATAATTTTATTAAGATTATTCCTTACTTAGGTATTTTAATAGCTGCATTAATGGGGGCTAATGTAATTGCTATATTATCAGGTGGAATAGTATTAGCTGGAGCAATTGGATTCTTCACAGGATCTTTAGATTTAAAGACTTTCTTTACTTCAATATCAACTGGTATAGGGGGAATGAGTGAACTTATATTAATTTCAATAATAATTGGGGGAATTGTTGAAATAATAAAAGAAAATGGTGGTATAGATTATGTATTAAACTTAGTTACTAAGAGAATCAATGGCAAAAAAGGGGCTGAATTTGGTATTGGATTATTAGTAAGTTTAGTTGATGCATGTACTGCAAATAACACTATTGCTATAGTTACAGTTGGACCTTTAGCAAAGGATATTTCAGATGAATATAACTTAGATTCAAAAAGAATTGCAGGAATATTAGATATGTTCTCTTGTGCAGTTCAGGGAATAATTCCATATGGAGCACAATTAATGTCAGCGGCGGCTTTAACTGGATTAAGTTCATTTGAAATAATGAAATTTTTATTCTATCCATATTTAATGGGTATAAGTGCAATAGCATTCATAGCATTTTTCCAAAAGAAAGAAAGTGCTGAAAAAAGTGGGGAGTTAAATGCTGTAGCAGTTGAATAAAATATTAAAAAGCAATAAGCATTAAAAAGGGGATTTATATAAAAGTGGTTTAATAAATTTTAGTATAAAGTAAAAAAGGGCGTGTATCAAAATAACTTATTAATAAAACTTACAAACAGTATGAAGAGAATATCTAGATGAGCTTTAGAATTTAAATTATTACGTAGAAAATATCACTTTAAAAAGCTGAGACTGTTAATTCCTTAGGAATACAATCTCACAAAGTTCGATTGCATAAGTTCAAGACTCCAAATTCAAAATTTGGACTTTCACTTAAGTTTCGAAGCTTTAGTGATATTTTCGAAGTAATTATTATTCAAATGACTTCAATGTAACTAAAGTTCCATTGGATAAGTTCAAGCTTCCAAATTAAAATTTGGACTTTCACTTAAAATCTAGTAATTCTCGGAATATGTTTGTAAGTTTTATTATTATATTTTGATACAGCTCCTTTTTACTTTATTAAAAGACAAATACTTTGAGATGAGATTCCTTCTCCAGAACCAGTAAAACCAAGTCCTTCCTCAGTAGTTGCTTTAACATTTATTTGATCTAAGTCTATATTTAATGCTTTAGCTATATTTTCTCTCATAGTAGGTATATGAGGAGCCATTTTTGGTCTTTGAGCTATTATAGTTGCATCTATATTTGATATTTTGTAGTTATTTTTATTTAAAAGTTCACCTACAAATTCTAGAAGTTTTATGCTATCAGCACCCTTATATTTAGGGTCTGTATCCGGAAAATGCTTTCCTATATCTCCTAAAGCCGCTGCTCCTAAAAGTGAATCCATTATTGCGTGTAATAATACATCAGCATCTGAATGGCCTAAAAGTCCTTTTTCATAAGGAATTTTTACTCCACCTAATATTAAATCTCTATTTTCAACTAATTTATGAACATCATATCCCATTCCTATTCTCATTTTTATCACCTCTTAGATTTATTTTTTCAATGAAAATTTATTTTTATGGTTTAATTATATATAATTCTGTTATGTTATCAAAGCATCAATAGCTATTAAAGAAAATTAAACTTAATTGTAACAAAAATATAGCTTTATAAGATTAAAATCTTTATATGTTTTAATTATGTAAAAGATGTATTTATAATATAAAATTTTATATAGATATCATGGGGGCTATGGTATAATAAATTGAGATTTAATTAAAGAGAATAGCTTATAATAGTTGATTAGAAATAACTTTAGTCTATATGAATATTATTAGAAGCTTTATGTAAAAGGGATTTAAATAGAAAGGGTGAATTGAGAATTGTGGGGAAAAATTAGAAATGTATTAGGTATTCTTTTAATAGTGGCAGGAGTATCACTTATTGGAGTAACTATTTGGATGAAATATGATACTTATAGACAGCAGCAAGCTGTTTTAGATAGCTTTAGAAATTTACAGTTTGATGTTCCAGAGGGTGAAAAGAAAGATACGGAAGCGTTAGAAGAAGAAAATACTAAGGAAAATAGCGATGAAAAGAATAAAGCTGATAAGGTTGAATCTGAAAAAGACAAAAAGCCAGAAAAAGCACAACTTGAAGAGGGAAAAGGAATTGGTATTTTAAATATTCCAAAGATAAACTTAGAAATAGGTATAATAGAAGGCGTTAGGTATGAAGATATAAAGTATGTAGTAGGTCATTTCCCTGGTTCACCAATGCCAGGGGAAAAAGGTAATTTCTCCATAGCAGGACATAGAATATCATATTTTGGACAAGCTTTTAAGGATATTGATAAGCTTGAAAAAGGGGATAAAGTCAAAGTTACTTACAATGGAAAAGAGTACACTTATGAAGTAACTGATATGTATGAGGTTACTCCAAATGAAACTGAGGCTTTAAATCCAACAAAAGATGCCACTATAACTATAGTTACATGTACAACTGACGCTAAAAATAGGGTTATAGTAAAAGGAAAGTTAGTGGAATAAGACTGGGTTTTTGCCTTAGTCTTATTTTTTATAAAATATACATAAAGGAGTGTCGCTTGAGTGAGTGAAGTAACTTTTAGAAAAGATAAATATATGTTTTCTACTAGAAATATAAAGAAAAATCTAGATAAAAACATATTGAAAAAAGAAATAAGTACTTTCATAAAAGAGCTTAGAAAATTTAAAGTTGATTTAAAAAGTCTTTCAAGTGAAGAGTTTAATCTTGAGGAAAGAAATCTAATTCTTAATATAGCCTATTTCCTAGTGGATGAAGAAGTATTATTAAGAAAGATAATAAATAGAAGAGAGTTAAAAACAAAGGTTATAGCTAAAAAAACAGGATTTAGTAATGAAAAGATTATAAGTTGGTCAAATTATTTAATAGCTTATTTAATTTTATTATATAATGCAGATTATACAAATTTAGCTATGTATTTAAATATAAATTTTAAGGACTTAGAAAACTTAGCTGTTATAAAGGGTACAAAAGGGGAAGAAATTGTTCATAAAGGTTTAGTTATGTTAGAAGGTAAAAAGAGTACCATAATATTAACTAAAGAAGGACAATTTATAAGAATAAAAACAAGATGTGAAAATAAAGTTGGAGAAGAATTATCAGGAAAAGAGAAGAAAACTTTAAGGCATTATAGGACCTTAATAGTTAGCGTGGCTTTAATTGCATTTGTTCTTATAGGAAGTGTCACTTTTCTTTATAAACAACAGGAAACTACCATATTAATTCAAGGAACATCAAAGGTTAAAATTGGATTAAATAGGTTTGATAGAATAGTTTATAGTTATTCTCCAACAGAAAAGGGAACTATATTAATAACAGAACTAAAATTAGAAAACAAAAAATTTGAAGATGGTATGATCTCAATTTTAAAAGGTTTTGAAGAAGAGGATATGCTTCCTCCTAATAGAATTGTGGATGTTTATATAACTGGAAAAATGGTCGACACTGTAGATTTAAATAAGGTTACAGAATATGTTGAGAGTGTAAATAAGGATGATAATGCAAAGAATAATTTTAGAATAAAAATAAATAATTCAGGCTATGAGAAGAAAAATTAATTAAGGAAAGGATTATTTATAGTGAGAAAAGCATCAAAAAATAACAATAGAAGAGACAAGAGTTTATCTAATAAAAAGTTTAAGAGTGAAGATAAAAATTTAAATAAAACTAATAAAAATAATAAAAATAATAAACAAAAAGTAGCTAAAAAAGCTTCAGCAAAAAATACTATTATAGTATCAAATAAAAATGAGATAAGAGATGAAGTTAGATTAAATAAATATATAAGTGAAACAGGATTTTGCTCAAGAAGAGAGGCTGATAAGCTTATAGAACAAGGAAGAGTTAAGATAGATGGGGTAAAGGCTACAACTGGTATGAAGGTTTCTAAGGGGCAAAGTGTATCTATTGATGGAAAACCTCTAAAGGTTGAAAATGAACTAGTTTATATAGCTTTAAATAAGCCTGTTGGAATAACTTGTACTACTGAGAGTAAGATAAAAGGAAATATAGTTGACTTTATAAATCATGAAAAAAGAATTTTCCCAATAGGAAGACTAGATAAGGATTCTCAGGGATTAATATTTATGACTAATGATGGTGATATAGTTAATAAGATATTGAGAGCTGGGAATAATCATGAAAAAGAATATATTGTAACTGTAAATAAGACTATAACTGATGAGTTTATAAAAGGAATGAGCAATGGAGTGCCTATACTAGGAACAGTTACTAAGAAATGCTTAGTTAAGAAAGAAAGCAAAAACTCATTTAGAATAATATTAACTCAAGGGTTAAATAGACAGATAAGAAGAATGTGTGAGTATTTTGGATATGAGGTCAAAAAATTAGAAAGAATAAGAATAATGAATGTTAGCCTAGGAAACCTAAAAATAGGATCTTGGAGATACTTAACTAAGAAAGAATTAGCTGAAATAAACAGGTTAACAGAAAACTCTTCAAAGACTGAAGAGGCCTCAATTTAATAATTAAGTGATATATATCAAAAGTTAATAATAAAACTTACAAACATATTCCGAGAATTACTAGATTTCGCTAAGAATTTATAATCATTACTCCAAAGATATTACTAAAGCTTCGAAACTTGCTACGCTTCGAACAGTCTCAGCTTTTTAACGTAATATCTTCTCCGTAATGATTTAAATTCTAAAGCTCATCTAGATATTATCTTCATACTGTTTGTAAGTTTTATTAAAACATGTCTTGATATAGCATTTAAACTTTTACTTTACTTATATAAAGATAATGATTTTTCGATAAAGGTCATTATCTTTTTTTCGTATAGAATTTTATTAACTTCTAAGGCTTCAGCATGTTTGGCACCTTCAACTAGGTAAAGTTCTTTATAGCCTTTAGTTTTAGCTTTGTATAAATCTACTGCCATATACCATGGGACAAAATAATCTTCTTTTCCATGTACAAACATCATTGGTAATGAGGTTGAAGATACTATATCTATAGGTACTATTTTTTTCATAGAAAACTTAGCTTTAGTTTTCATAAAGAAGTTTGCAAATATAAGGCTTGGACGAAGAATTTTTCTAACAAGTCTATTTTTATATGCATGTGTTATTTGAAATCCTATAAGTTCGTGAAAGTTAGAGTAACCACAATCTTCAATTACAAATTTTATGGAATCATTTAGAGGAATAGTCTCCATAACCGTTCCTGCCCCCATTGATTCACCATGAAGACCTAAAATTATATCATTACCAAATCTAGATTTTAAGTATTCTATCCACATGTTTACATCATATTTTTCGTAAAAACCATATGTGGAATATTTTCCTTCGCTTTTTCCATGTCTTCTTTGATTCACTATAAGAATATTAAAGCCATTTTTATAGAATATATCAAAATATTTTAAAGAACCAACATAACAAATAGAAACCCCATGGACTAATACTATAAATTTATTTGTAGGATTTTCATTCATTATAAGTGTTGAGGTTAAATTAAGACCATCAAAGGATTTTAAAGTAATATCTTCCTTAGAAGCAGAATTATATAAGGCTTCGTCAAAAAGATTATTTTCTACATATCTAGTATAACTTTTCTCTATATCGTGAAGTTCTCTAGTTACAGTAGATTTAAATATATATAGACCTGTTGCTAAAAAAAAGACAATAACTATAATAGCAATAATTATCAATATAATAATATAGGTCACTTATATCACTCCAATCAGCTTTTAATAGATTTTATTTATACATTATACATAATTATAACACTTAAGAGAAAAATAAAATTAGCCAAATATAAAGTGGAGGTTTATTTTATGAAATTTAAAAAAATTTTTTTATGCCTTATGTCATTGCTTCTTATTTTTTCTACTGTAGTTTTAGGAGAAGAAATAAATAAAATAGAAGTTATAGAAAAATCTATAGAAGAAAATACTGAAAAGTATGAAATTAAAGTTAAATATCCATCAATTCAAGGTGGAGAAAAAGAGGTTACAGATAAAATAAATAAAACTATAGAGGATTATACTTTAGATTGGATAAATGACATTAAGTTATTAGGAGAAGAGTACAGCAAAGAATATGAAAAGGCAGGAAAAGAAATGCCTAAAATGGAGGCATATAGTCTTTTTGAAGCATTTAATACAGATGAAGTAATTAGTTTGCCAGTTACATATTATCAATATACTGGTGGAGCTCATGGGTTAACAACTAAAGTAAGTTATAATTATAATCTTAAAACAGGAAATGAGCTTAAACTAAAAGATTTATTTAAAGAGGGATTTGATTATAAAAGTATAATTGATAAAAAGGTAAAAGAAGATATTGAAAAAGAGAAGGAGCTTTATTTTGATAATGGAGCTTTGTTTAAGGGAGTTAATGAAAATCAAGCTTACTATTTAAATAGAGATGGAATTATAGTATATTTTCAACAATATGAAATTGCTCCATACTCTTCAGGTATTAGAGAATTTAAAATTCCTTATGGAGAATTAAAGGAAGGGTTAATTTATAAATTAGGAAATTAATATTAAGAGCGTGTATCAAAGTATATTTATTATTAAATTTTGATACACGCTTTTTGTGATTAATTTTAAAAGGATATCTTTTATTATTAAATAAAATAGGTCTATAATAAATTAAAAAAGGAATTGGAACAATGGGGAGGGGAAATTCTATGGAAACCTTAAGAGAAAAAATAAATAAACAGAGGGAATATTTTAGTACAGGTGAAACTAAGGATATAAATTTTAGAATAGAGAAACTAAAAAAGTTAAGAGACGTTTTAAAAAGTGAGGAAGAGAAAGTTTTTGAAGCCTTAAAAAAAGACTTAATGAAATCTAGCTTTGAATCCTATGTTACAGAAGTAGCAATGGTATATGATGAAATAAATATGCACATTAAAAATATAAAAAAATGGAGCAAAAAAAGAAGAGTAAAAACTCCATTAGTACAATTCCCTGCAAAAAGTTTTATACAGTTAGAACCTTATGGAGTTGTTTTAATAATAGGCCCTTTTAATTATCCTTTTATGCTTACAATGGATCCTTTAATTGGAGCAATAGCAGCTGGGAACACAGCAGTTATAAAGCCCTCTGAATCAGCACCAGAGACATCTAAAATTCTTAAAGAAATATTAGAAAAAGTATTTGATGAAAAGTATGTTCTTCATGTTAATCCAGAAAGAGGAAAAGAAGTTGTAGAAGAACTTTTAAAAGAAAAATTTGATTATATTTTCTTTACTGGAAGTGCTACTGTAGGAAAAATAGTAATGAAGGCAGCTTCTCAATATTTAACCCCTGTAACTTTAGAACTTGGAGGAAAAAGTCCTTGTATTATTGATAAAGATTGTAAGTTAGAATTAGCAGCTAGAAGAATAGTTTGGGGAAAATTATTGAATTCAGGACAAACTTGTGTTGCGCCAGACTATTTATATGTTCATAAGGATATTGAAGAAGAATTTATAAAAAAATTAGAGGAAGAAATAAAAAATCAATTTGGAGATAATCCTTTAGAATCTGAAGATTATTCTAAAATGGTAAATGAAAGAGAATTTAATAGAGTACTTTCATATATAGATAAAGAAAAATTAGTTTTTGGAGGGAATTATAATAGAAAAACTTTTCAAATAGAACCAACTATATTAAAAAATGTGACTTGGAATGATCCTGTTATGGAAAGAGAAATTTTTGGACCTATATTTCCAATTTTACCTTTTGAAAATTTAGATGAAGTAATAAGATTAGTAAATAGTAAGGACAAGCCTTTAGCAATATATTATTTTTCAGAGGATAAAAATAAAATTGAAAAAGTTCTTAATAGTACATCATCAGGAGGAGTAACAATAAATGATACCTTAGTTCATGTATCATCCTCATATCTACCTTTTGGTGGAGTTGGAAATAGTGGTATGGGAGAATATCATGGTAAGTATAGTTTTGACTTATTTTCCAATAAGAAGGGCATTATGAATAGAAAAACATTCTTAGACTTAAAGATTAGGTATGCTCCTTTCCAAAATAAGTTAACAATTGTTAAAAAAATCATGAAATAAATAAAAAATGAATGAATATGAGTGGATTTGTATGGAAATGATTAAAAAAGTTATGTATAATATACTTAAAGATTGTATATGTTTTCAATGAGCGGATAAAAAGTATTTAAAATAAAGTGTTCAATTTATGCTAAAAACATATAACTAAATTAGGAATACAATCTTTGAAAGTTACGTCTATGTACTAATGCCTGTTATTTATAGATGAACTTCTGACAAGCCAATAATGGTATGATAAGCATATTTAAGATTAAGTTTTTAAGCTTTAAGGTTTGGGGGAGCCTTCTAGTACAATTACTATTGAAAATATGAGTAAATTTTATTTTAAACTTAAGAATAAGAATTTGTTATTACATGAATTTTATAAGCTTCGATGGGGAAGAAGCTAGAATATCTTTCAACTTATGAATAGATATTAGGGTATTTATATTGAGAAATTATTTTTATTATTGAATTTTGAGAGAATTTATTAAGTATGGTCATTTAAAGGGGACGTTATGAGTTTAAATTAAAATTTATACAGTTATATTTACAATATTGGTTTGCTAAAAAAAAGGTCTAAGTTATACTTAGATCTTTTTTTCTTGAAATTAACCACTTTTTTTGGAATTAAGCCATATAAGAACCCTAGAAAAAAGTTTCTTTAAAATATACAATTAAGTAGAGAAAAAGTTTACAAAGGTATAGGGGGTTTTCACATGAAATATACTTTCCCAGAAAACTTTTGGTGGGGAGCCGCAACTTCAGGACCTCAGTCAGAAGGTAGATTTAATAAAAAACATGATAATGTATTTGATCACTGGTTCGATATAAATCCAGAGTTATTTCACAATGGTATAGGACCAAATATAGCATCAAATTTTTATAATAGTTACAAAGAAGATTTAGCAATGCTAAAAGAAATTGGATTAAATTCATTTAGAACTTCAATTCAATGGACAAGGCTAATTAAAGATTTTGAAACTGGTGAGCCAGATGAAGATGGAGTAAGATTTTATAATGGTGTAATAGATGAATGTTTAGCAAATGGAATAGATATAATCATGAATTTACATCACTTTGATCTTCCTGTTGAATTATATGATAAATATGGTGGATGGGAATCAAAGCATGTTGTAGAATTATTTGCGAAATTTGCTAAGACTGCCTTTAGTTTATTTGGTGATAGGGTTAAGAAGTGGGCTACATTTAATGAACCTATAGTTATTATTGAAGGACAGTTTTTATATAAATGGCATTATCCTTGTATAGTTGATGGAAAAAGAGGGCTTCAAGCTGCCTATAATATAGCATTAGCTTCTGCTAGAGCTATAGAAGAGTATAGAAAATTAGGACAAGATGGAGAAATAGGAATAATAGTTAACTTAACCCCAGCATATCCAAGAAGTGAATCAAAAGAAGATTTAAGAGCGGCTGAAATTGCCAATGCTTTCTTCAATGAGTTATTCTTAGATCCAGCAACTAAAGGAGAATTTCCTAAGAACTTAGTTGAGGTTTTGGAAAAAGATGGAGTAATGTGGGATTCAACTAAGGAAGAATTACAGGTTATAAAAAATAATACTGTGGATTTCTTAGGGGTAAACTACTATCAACCAAGAAGAGTTAAAGCTAGGGAAGAGGAATATAGTGGAGAAACATGGGCTCCAGAAAAATATTTTGATAATTATGATATGCCAGGAAAGAGAATGAATCCCCATAGAGGATGGGAAATATACCCTAAGGCAATTTATGATATAGCTAAAAATGTTCAAGAGAACTATGGCAACATAAAATGGTTCATTTCAGAAAATGGAATGGGTGTTGAAGGAGAAGAAAAATTCAAAAATGCTGAAGGTATAATTGAAGATGATTATAGAATTGAATTTATAATAGAGCATTTAGAATGGCTTCATAAGGCTATTGAAGAGGGTTCAAATTGTGTGGGATATCATTTATGGACTCCAATAGATTGTTGGTCATGGTTAAATTCATATAAGAATAGATATGGATTTATATCATTAGATTTAGAAACTCAAAAGAAAACTATTAAAAAATCAGGAAGATGGATAAAAGAAGTTTCTAAGAATAATGGTTTTTAAAATTTTGAAGTTACTTAGCTTAGATTAATTCTAAAATAAATTTTTTGCGTTAATATGATTATGTAAAAAAAGTTTTTTATTATAAAATTATAAATAAAATAAATTAATATGAATAAATGAGGAAAGGCTTTAGTTATGGTGTTTTTACTTAAACTAAAGCCTTAAATTTTTTTAGTACTCACATAATGGGATATTTTCACATAAAATACACTATAACAATTAACGGAGTTGAAGGCAACATGCTTTACTCATTAATTTTAGCAGGAGGAAAGGGTACTAGACTTTATCCACTTTCAAGAAGTTCAAACCCTAAACAATTTCTTAGCATACACAATAATGGGAAGAGTTTTTTAAGTAATACTGTGGATAGAATTAGACCTATAATCCATAAAGATAATATTTATGTAGTGACAAACCAGGAATATGAAGACAAAATAAGAGATGAACTTAAAGACATAAGAGAAGAAAATATCTTTACTGAACCTGCTAATAAAGAAACTGCAACCTGTATAGGTCTTTCAGCAGCTAAGCTTTTAAAGAAAGATAAGGATGCAGTTATGATTGTATTGCCTTCAGACCATTATATAGAAGGAGATAAAAGTTATCTTCAAACTCTGGAACAAGCCGTAGAGATTGCGGATAAGAAGAGAGCTATTGTTACCATAGGAATAGAGCCAACTAGACCAGAGACAGGTTATGGCTATATAGAAATGGGCGATAGAGTCAATGGACACATTCCTACCTTCAAGATAGCAAGGTTTACAGAGAAACCTAATTTAGAAGTAGCAAAGGACTTCTTATTAAA
Source organism: Clostridium sp. UMB9555A (assembly GCF_030222355.1). NCBI lineage: Bacteria > Bacillati > Bacillota > Clostridia > Eubacteriales > Clostridiaceae > Clostridium > Clostridium sp. UMB9555A. The sequence goes on from NZ_JASORQ010000005.1 coordinate 100,051, forward strand.
GGGGACTTATTTATGGAATAGTGGAATGTTTATATTTAGAGCTGATGTTATATTAAGAGAAATTGAAAAATATATTCCTAAGATGTATAAATGTTTAATGGAGATATATCAACACATTGGAGAAGAGGATGAGGAAGAAGTAATAAAAGAGCAGTATTCTTTAATTGATGGAATATCTATAGATTTTGGAGTAATGCAAAAAACAAGAAGATCCTTTGTTGTAAAATGTGATTTTTCTTGGGATGATATAGGTACTTTCTCAGCTCTAAGTAGATTTTTAAGACCTAATGGAAATAATAGAACTTCAGATAATGTTTTTTTAGAGGAATGTGAGAATTGTTCCGTTTTTGGAAAGGAAAAATTAATAATAGGATTTGGAATAAAAGATCTAGTATTAGTTGATGCAGGAGATGTTATTTTGGTCATGGATAAGGGTAGGGACCAAGAGATTAAGCATCTATTAAATTCTATTAGTGGTAAGAAGGAATTTAAAGAATATCTATAAGTTTATAAGCTTATGTAAAAAAAGTCCTATATCATATACTTTAGGTGTATGATATAGGACTTTTTAGTTAATTTTAATATCTACAATTTAGTTAAGAAGACATAAAATTATTTGAAACTTAAATTTAATTAAAATATAACTAATTTTAATCCTTAAAATATGTTATAAAGATATTTTTATGTTATTATAGTAATAATATAAGTTTGAACTTTACGGAGGTATTGTTTTATGAGTGATAGAATTGTAGATTTTAATGAGTTAAAAAATAAAGCAAGAGATAAAGATATAGATAAATTTGAGTCATATATTTATGATTTATATTATTCAGTAGCTCAAGGAAAAATGAGTATGATGGATCTTTCTAGAGAGATAACTAAATATATGAATGAAAATAATATTTCTCAAGAAAAGTTTTTAAATATTCAAACAGAAATGCTTAAGAGATATGGCTTTGATATGGGTGATATTGAAGGGCAAATGAAAAATTTAGGCATAGATATGAGCAACTTAGGAATTCAAGGTGGGGATTATGAAAATTTAAGAAAAACTTTGAGTTTTCAAGAGAAGTATAAGGGAAAAGTAAAAACATCTACTGTTACTACATATTTTATTAAAAACGAAAAAAATGATATTGAGTTAATTTTAGAAAATAATAAAGTTCTTATAACTAGTCCTAAAAATATAGATCTTCAGGACAGTGAATTAAATGAATTCTTATGTTCATACAAAAAAACTCTTTCAGATGATCTTTTAGATATAAGAATTTGTGAAAATGTAGGACAATATAATTATTAATTTGTATTTTATAAGCTAGGAATGGAAGTTTTTCATTCCTAGCTTTTGAATTTTAGGCACTTTTATTTTTTATAGAAAAATAGTGTTTTTTTTTAATTAAAATTCATTTTAAATAGAGCAAATATTAAAAGAAATCTTCTTTTAAGCATTACGAGATAAAAAGCAAGATTGGAATATAAATAATAATTATCTTTAAAATGTAATAATTTTAAGAATTATATAGGTGAATTGGGTTAAAACTGTAGATAAGGGAGCATTTCATACAATAAATAAACCGTTTATTAATAATTAATTAATAAATTTAAGGGGTTTTTGTAATATACTTTTAATTGATATGAAATATCATATTAATAAGAAACTTTTTTAAAGAGATTAGAGGTAATAAATTATGTTAATGAACACTCATATTCTTATTGCACAAAATATATTGAGAGATGTTGACGTAGATTTTAAAATAAGTGATAAAAACTTTATATATGGAAATGTAAAACCTGATATGGTTTCAAAATATAAATTAAAGAAGCATTATTTAGATGAATCTTTTGATATGATAGTTAATAAGATAAAAAAATTAGCATCACTTAGTATGTATGATTTTAAAAAGAAATTTTCAGTTAGTAGATTTAGTCAGGAGTTAGGAGTTATATGTCACTTTATATGTGATTTTTTCTGTATTCCTCATAGTGAAAGATGGGAATTTAAGCATAGTATGAATAAACATGTTAAATACGAAAAAGAGTTAGCTAGTTTTGCTAAAACATATACTCCATCACAGGATTATTTTAAAATATGGGGTAATATGTCTGTGAAGTTTTTCTTAGAAGAAGCTCATAAGTTATATAGAAAAAGAGAAAGTTATGAGAATGATATGCAATATGCATACTTTGCATGTAGAAGTATAGTTAAATATATAAGTGATTGCATAACTAGAAATACAAAGGCAGTCTATTCTGAAGCTATAGCTTAATACAAATATTTCCTTTAGATGATAAAATATGTTAAAATCAATTATATATATTGATTAAAGTAATTTTTATAATAGAAAGGAAATGAGATGGAGAGTAAGGTAAATGAACCTATATATAAGCAAATTGCTTTAGATATTGCAGGTAGGATATATAATAATGACATAAAGGTAGGACAAAAGATACATGGTAGGTCAACTTTAGCAAGTAGTTACAATGTATCACCAGAAACAGTTAGAAAAGCTGTTAAATTATTAGAAGACATGAAAGTAGTATCATCAAGCAAGGGTAGCGGAGTAACAATTATTTCAAAAGATAATGCTTATAATTTCATAAATAGGTTTCATTCAATTGAAAGTGTAACATCTTTAAAACATGATATAGAATCCTTAATGGAAGAAAAAAAGGCTATAGAAAAAAATATAGGTGAAATGATAGATAAAATAGTGGATTACTCTAACAGACTTAGATATACAAATCCTTTAACACCTATAGAAATAGAATTACCAAAGGATTGTACTCTTATAGGTAAGAGTGTTTCAGAGTCGAAGTTTTGGCAAAATACACAAGCTACTATTGTTGCCATAAGAAGAAAAGGAGAGCTTATAATATCTCCAGGACCATATTTAAAATTTGAAAAAGATGATAATTTACTTGTAGTAGGAGAAGAAGACATATTGAAAAAAATAGAAATATTTTTAAATAAATAATGGGAAAAGGTTGTATCAATAAAATTTTTTGATATAGCCTTTTTTAGTTGCATTTTTTGTAGAATAGACATATAATAAAAGTGAACATATGAACAAATGCTCATATGTAAAATTGAATAATAGGAGTTAAAGATATGGATAATAATAAAATAGAAAGTTGTAACTGTTCTTATATCCATGAAGATATATTAAGTAGGGTAAAGGAACATTTGCCAAAGGAAGAAGTACTTTATGAATTAGCAGAAATATTTAAAGTTTTTGGAGATTCAACAAGAATAAAAATTTTATGTGCTCTTTTTGAAGGAGAAATGTGTGTGTGTGATATGGCTGAACTATTAGGAGTAAGTCAATCAGCAGTATCTCATCAATTAAGAGTTCTAAAACAAGCTAGATTAGTTAAATTTAGAAGAGAGGGTAAGATAGTTTATTACTCTTTAGCTGATGATCATGTTAAACACATATTTAATGAAGGTTTAAATCACGTTTTAGAGTAAAGGAGGTATTTAGACATGAAAGATATAAAACTTTATTTAGACGGCTTAAATTGTGCAAACTGTGCTGGAAAAATTGAAGATAAAGTTAATAAACTTACTGATGTTGATGAAGCTGTTCTTAATTTTTCAACAAAACTTTTGCTTATAACTCCTAAAGAGGGTGTTTCAGAAGAAGAGTTAGAAGAGAAAGTTGAAAAAATAGTTTTAGATTTAGAGCCAGATGTGAAAGTTCTAAAGGACAAAAATAAAATGAAATCTTCAGTTAATACATGTAATGATGGATGTTGTGGAGAAGGTGAATCTCATAAACACAATAATGGAGAGAGCCATTCACATTCTCATGAACATGGACATTCTCATAGTCATGGAGGAAACTCAGGTATAGAAAAGAAGGAGCTTTTTAGACTAGGAATAGCTTTAACCTTATTTATAATAGGAATGATAGTTAATTTAGATAAAATGTATGAATTTATTATTTTTGGTGTAGCTTATATTATAGCAGGTGGAGAAGTTCTTTTAAGAGCATTTAAGAATATTTTAAGAGGACAAGTATTCGATGAAAACTTTTTGATGGCTATAGCCACAATTGGAGCTTTTGCTATAGGAGAATTCCCAGAAGGGGTAGCAGTAATGCTTTTCTATGAAGTAGGAGAAATGTTCCAAGATTATGCTGTAAATAAATCAAGAAAATCAATATCTGATTTAATGAATATAAGACCAGACTTTGCAAATTTAATTGATCTAAATGGAGAGGAAAAAAGAGTAGCTCCAGAAAGCGTTAATGTTGGATCAATAATAGTGGTAAGAGCAGGAGAAAAAGTTCCTCTAGATGGAGTAGTTTTATCAGGAGAGGCAACTCTTGATGTATCTGCATTAACAGGAGAATCTTTACCAAAAGAAGTTGAGGCAAAAGACGATGTATTAGCAGGATCAATAAACAAAAGTGGATTATTAAAAATAAAAGTAACAAAAAGTTTTGGAGAATCTACAGTTTCTAAAATATTAGATTTAGTTGAGAATGCAGGAAATAAAAAATCACCAACAGAGAAATTTATAACTAAGTTTGCAAGATATTATACACCAGTAGTTGTATTCTCTGCATTAGCCCTTGCAATTATTCCACCTTTAGTAATAAGTGGAGAAAGTTTTTCACCATGGATTTCAAGAGCTTTAATATTCTTAGTTGTTTCATGTCCTTGTGCTTTAGTAGTATCAATACCACTTGGATATTTTGCTGGAATTGGTTTAGCTTCTAAAAATGGTATTTTAATAAAAGGAAGTAACTATTTAGAGGCACTAAATAATGTGGAAAGTATAGTTTTTGATAAAACGGGAACACTAACAAAAGGTACATTTAAAGTTAGAAAATCAGAGAGCACAAGCAAGTTAACTAATGAAGAATTATTAAAGTTAGGAGCTTATACAGAATATTACTCAAATCATCCAATTGCGAAATCTATAGTAAGTGAGTTTAATGAAGAAATCAACAAAGACTTAATTTCAAATTATGAAGAAATTTCAGGAAAAGGAATAAAAGTAGACATTGATGGAGAAACATTCTTAGCAGGTAATTCAAAATTAATGGATATGTTTAATATAAAAATTACTCCAATTCATGAAATAGGCACTGTTGTTTATTTAGCAAATGAAAATAGTGAGCTAGGATATATAGTTATTTCAGATGAAATAAAAGAAGATTCTAAAGAAGCTATAAGTGGATTAAAAGAAATAGGAGTTAAGCAAACAATTATGCTAACTGGAGATAATGAGAAGGTTGGAGATAGTGTTGCCAAAGAATTAGGCTTAGATAAAGCATATTGTAGTTTATTACCACAAAATAAAGTTGAAAAATTAGAGCAAATTTTTGAAGACAAGAGCAAAGGTAAAAAAGTTGCTTTTGTTGGAGATGGAATTAACGATGCACCTGTATTAGCTAGAGCAGACATAGGAATAGCTATGGGGGGAGTTGGATCAGATGCAGCTATAGAAGCAGCAGATGTGGTAATAATGGATGATAAGCCAAGTAAGATAATAAAAGCAATAAAAATAGCTAAGAAAACAAATAAAATTGTATGGCAAAATATAATTTTTGCTTTAGGCGTTAAAATTATAATATTAATATTTGGTGCTTTAGGAATGGCTAATATGTGGGAAGCTGTATTTGGAGATGTAGGTGTAACATTAATAGCAGTAATAAATTCAAGTAGGATATTAAAAAATAAAAATTTATAGGCGTGAAATTTGTCTAATGTTGTTGACAAGAGCTAGTTTTTTTGCTATCTTAATATGGTAAGAATACTTTCAGGCATAGGGTATAGATTGTAAATAATTCCCTTAAACTTTTATATTAAACATTATGAAATGTTTAAATAGGCTTGTGTGCACGTAGGGTTTTAGCCACGCAAGCCTTATTTTTTTTGTAGAAATTTATTAAAAAGATAGTTTATAATAGAATCACATAAATTTAATAATATTAATTAATAATATAAAAAATGCAATTAAATGTAAAAAATACACTTTAATACATATATTTTTGATAGTGAAACCAAAAGAATGTTAAAATATAGACAAACTTTTTAGGGTATGGTAATATTTTAGAAGGTTAAATTTGTAATTTTATCATTTGATTTTAGAATACAGTCTAAAAAGTAATTGCTTTTTAAAAAAAGAACAATTTTAGAAAGAGGTGCTATTAAAATGGAAAAGAAAAAAGGCATATCTATGGCTGTTATAAAAAGATTGCCTAAATACCATAGATATTTACAAGAATTAATGGAAAATGATGTTGATAGAATATCTTCAAAAGAGTTAAGTGAAAAAATAGGCTTCACTGCTTCTCAAATAAGACAGGATCTTAATTGTTTTGGAGATTTTGGGCAACAGGGATATGGATATAATGTAAAAGAGTTATACAATAACATAGGGAGTATATTAGGGCTTACAAGAGACTATAACACAGTTATAATTGGAGCTGGTAACATAGGGCAGGCTATTGCAAACTACAATAGTTTCAATAGATTAGGCTTTAAATTAAAAGGTATTTTTGATGCTAATCCAAGAATGTTTGGAATAAAAATAAGAGATGTTGAGATACAAGATGTTGAAAAATTAAAAGATTTCGTAAAAGAAAATGATATTGAAATAGGTATAATCTGTGTTCCAAGAACAAATGCTCAAAAGGTATGTAATGACCTTGTTGAAGGTGGAATCAAAGGTATATGGAACTTTGCGCCTATAGATCTTGAGGTGCCAAAAGATATAAGAGTAGAGAATGTACATTTAAGTGAAAGTATGATGACTTTAGTATATCTTTTAAATCACAATGATGTAAAATAAATTGGATTTATTTTATAAAAATTTGTTTAATATGGAAAAATAGTATTAGATTTTCAAAAAAATATATTGAAAAATTTACTTTTAAGTTTTATAATTTAATTGAAGTACCGAGTACTTCAATTATTTTTTTGCCTTTGCTTGTTACAAAATTAACAATAAATTCTGGAAAAAGCATAGGATAAAAAATATTAAGTTGTTAGTTATTAGTTGTTAAGTTATTTAAAACCATATATTCGCTATGGTATATGAGGGAGGAAATACAATGGAATTAAATAATGTAATCTTTGAAAAAGAGGGAAACATTGGGGTTTTAACAATTAACAGACCTAAGGCATTAAATGCACTAAACTCAGAAACTTTAAAAGACTTAGATACTGCTATAGACCATATAGAAAAACAAGATGATATATATGTTGTTATTTTAACAGGTGCTGGAGATAAAGCATTTGTTGCAGGTGCTGATATAGCAGAAATGAAAGATCTAAATGAAGAAGAGGGTAAAGAATTTGGACTTTTAGGTAATAAAGTGTTTAGAAGATTAGAAAAATTAGACAAGCCTGTAATCGCTGCTATAAACGGTTTCGCTTTAGGCGGTGGATGTGAAATTTCTATGGCTTGTGATATACGAATAGCAACTACAAAGGCTAAGTTTGCTCAACCTGAGGTTGGATTAGGAATAACTCCAGGATTTGGTGGAACTCAAAGATTACCAAGAATAGTTGGACCTGGTAAGGCTAAAGAACTTATTTACACTGGAGATATGATAAAAGCTGATGAAGCTTTAAGAATTGGTTTAGTAAATAAGGTTGTTGAACCAGAGAATTTAATGGAAGAAGCAATGTCAATAGCTAAGAAAATAGCTACTAATGCACCAATAGCTGTTAAGTTATGTAAAGATGCAATTGATAGAGGGATTCAAGTTGATATAGATTCAGCAGTAGTTATAGAAGCTGAAGATTTTGGAAAATGTTTTGCTACAGAAGATCAAACAGAAGGTATGAGTGCTTTTGTAGAAAGAAGAGAAAAGAACTTTAAAAACAAGTAATTTTTTAAACAAAATGGTTGTGTGGATTTAAGGAGGGTAATTAAAATGAACTTTCAATTAACAAGAGAACAAGAATTAGTTAAGCAAATGGTTAGAGAATTTGCGCAAAATGAAGTTAAGCCAATAGCTGCAGAAATAGACGTAACAGAAAGATTCCCTATGGAAAATGTTAAGAAAATGGCTAAACTAGGAATGATGGGAATTCCTTTTAGTAAAGAATATGGCGGAGCTGGTGGAGATACTTTATCTTACATCTTAACTGTTGAAGAATTATCAAAAGTTTGTGCTACTACAGGGGTTATAGTTTCAGCTCACACTTCATTATGTGCTTCATTAATAGATCAATTTGGTACTCCAGCTCAAAAGGAAAAATATTTAACTCCACTTGCAAAAGGTGAAAAATTAGGTGCTTTTGGATTAACTGAACCAGGAGCAGGTACAGATGCTGCAGGACAACAAACTACAGCTGTATTAGAAGGTGATAATTACATCTTAAACGGAAGTAAAATCTTCATAACTAATGGTGGAGTTGCAGATACTTTCATAATCTTTGCTATGACTGATAAGAGTCAAGGTACAAGAGGAATTTCAGCTTTCATAGTTGAAAAGAATTTCCCAGGATTCTCAATTGGTAAGTTAGAAGACAAAATGGGTATAAGAGCTTCTTCAACAACTGAGTTAATCATGGAAAACTGTGTTGTTCCAAAAGAAAACTTAATCGGAAGAGAAGGAAAAGGATTTGGAATAGCAATGAAAACTTTAGACGGTGGTAGAATAGGTATCGCTGCTCAAGCATTAGGTATAGCAGAAGGAGCTTTAGAAGAAGCTGTTGCTTACATGAAAGAAAGAAAACAATTTGGTAGATCATTATCTGCATTCCAAGGATTACAATGGATGGTAGCAGAAATGGATACTAAAATCGAAGCTGCAAGATTTTTAGTATATAAAGCAGCTTGCTTAAAAGAAGAGGGTAAACCATATTCTATAGATGCTGCAAGAGCTAAATTATTCGCTGCGGATGTAGCTATGGAAGTTACAACTAAGGCAGTTCAATTATTCGGTGGATATGGATATACTAAGGAATACCCAGTAGAAAGAATGATGAGAGATGCTAAGATAACTGAGATTTATGAAGGAACTTCAGAAGTTCAAAAAATGGTTATCGCAGGAAGCATATTAAGATAATTTTAGGAGGGCTTTGAGATGAAAATAGTAGTTTGCTTAAAACAAGTGCCAGATACAACAGCTGTTAAAATAGATCCAAAAACAGGAACTCTTATAAGAGATGGAGTTCCATCAATAATAAACCCAGAGGATAAACATGCTTTAGAAGCTGCATTACAATTAAAAGATAATAATGGAGCAGAAGTAACTGTATTAAGTATGGGACCACCTCAAGCTAAATCAGCTTTAAGAGAAGCCTTATGTATGGGAGCTGATAAAGCAATTCTTATAACTGATAGAGCATTTGCAGGTGCAGATACATTAGCTACTTCAAAGGCTTTAGCTGGAGCATTAAAGAAATTAGAATATGACATAATATTTGCAGGAAGACAAGCTATAGATGGAGATACTGCACAAGTTGGTCCAGAAATAGCTGAACATTTAAATATTCCTCAAGTAACTTATGTTCAAGGCGTTAAAGTTGAAGAAGATGGATTATTAGTAAATAGAGCTTTAGAAGATGGATATGAATTAATAAAAGTTGAGGCTCCAGTACTTTTAACTGCTATAAAAGAGTTAAATGAGCCAAGATACATGAATGTTAAAAATATATTTGAAACATCTGATGATGAAATCTTAGTATGGTCAGCTGATGACATAGATGTAGATAAAGCTGAATTAGGATTAAAAGGATCTCCAACAAAAGTTAAGAGATCAATGACTAAAGAAGCTAAAGGTGCAGGAGAAATAGTTAAGGAATCACCTAAAGATTCAGTTACTTATGTACTAGGCAAATTAAAAGAAAAACACTACATCTAAGGATTATGGGAGGTATTTAAGATGAATAAAGCAGATTTCAATGGCGTTTGGGTTTTTGCAGAGCAAAGAGAAGGTCAATTACAAAAAGTTTCATTAGAATTATTAGGTGAAGGTAGAAAAATCGCTGATAAATTAGGATCAAAATTAACAGCGTTATTAATAGGAAATAAAGTTCAAAATTTAGTTGAAGACTTATCAAGACATGGTGCTGATGAAGTACTAGTTGTTGATGCTCCAGAATTAGAACATTACACAACTGATGGATATACAAAAGCTATATGTGAATTAGCTAATGCTAAAAAACCAAATATAATTTTCATAGGAGCAACATTCATAGGAAGAGACTTAGGTCCAAGAGTTGCTGCAAGATTAGAAACTGGTTTAACTGCTGATTGTACATCTTTAGATGTTGATGTTGAAAGTGGAGATTTATTAGCAACAAGACCAGCATTTGGTGGTAACTTAATGGCTACAATCGTATGTCCAGATCACAGACCACAAATGGCTACAGTAAGACCTGGAGTTTTTGAAAAACTTCCACTAGGAGAAAATGATGCAACTGTAGAAAATGTTGAAGTAAAATTCAACTCTAATGATATAAGAACAAAAATTGTTGAAATAATTAAAGAACACAAAGATATCGTTGATATATCAGAAGCTAATGTATTAGTTGCAGGTGGTAGAGGTATTGGTTCAGAAGAAAACTTCAAAATGCTTAAAGAATTAGCAGAAGTTATGAATGGATCAATAGCAGCTTCAAGAGCAGCAGTAGAAAAAGGATGGGTAGATAAAGATTACCAAGTTGGACAAACAGGAAAAACTGTTAGACCAAATATATATGTAGCTTGTGGTATATCAGGAGCTATTCAACATGCCGCTGGTATGCAAGATTCAGATATGATAATAGCTATAAATAAAGATGCTAATGCTCCAATAATGAAGATTGCTGACTATGCAATAGTTGGGGATGTAAATAAAGTTGTTCCAGAATTCATAGCTCAATTAAAAGCTATGAAGGAAGAAGTTTAATTAATAAATAATATAACAAGGGTAAACTTATAAAATTTTTCAATTAATGGTGTAGGGCTTTTCTGTTAAGTCAGAAAAGTCCAATTAAAGAGAGTATTTAGGAGGAACTTAATATGGAAAAGATTTTTGTAATTGGTGCAGGTACAATGGGTGCTGGAATAGTTCAAGCATTTGCACAAAAAGGATATGAAGTTATCGTTAGAGATATCAAAGACGAGTTTGTTGATAGAGGAATAGCTGGAATCAACAAAGGTCTTACTAAATTAGTTTCTAAAGGAAAAATAACTGAAGAAGATAAAGAAGCAGTATTATCAAAAATCACTGGAACTACTGATTTAGGATTAGCTGCTGACTGTGATTTAGTTATAGAAGCTGCAGTTGAAAATATGGAAATTAAAAAACAAATTTTCGCTGAATTAGATAAAATCTGTAAAGAAGAAACTATATTAGCTTCAAATACATCTTCATTATCAATAACAGAAGTAGCATCAGCTACAAACAGACCTGATAGAGTTATAGGAATGCATTTCTTTAACCCTGCAACAATAATGAAACTTGTTGAAGTAATAAGAGGTATGGCTACTTCACAAGAAACTTTTGACAAAGTAAAAGCTATGTCAGAAGCTATAGGAAAGACTCCAGTAGAAGTTGCTGAAGCACCAGGATTTGTAGTTAATAGAATACTTATCCCTATGATAAACGAAGCTATTGGAATATATGCAGAAGGAATAGCTTCAGTTGAAGATATAGATACTTCAATGAAATTAGGAGCTAATCATCCAATGGGACCTTTAGCTTTAGGAGATTTAATAGGATTAGATGTTTGCTTAGCTATAATGGACGTATTATTTAAAGAAACTGGAGATAGTAAATACAGAGCTCACAGTCTTTTAAGAAAATATGTTAGAGCAGGATGGTTAGGTAGAAAAACTGGTAGAGGATTCTACAACTACAACGCATAATATTGAAAGTTTATAAGGTATAAATTTTCTATAGTATAAATCTGATATTATTAAATATTTTAAGATATATATTATAGGAAGAGATTGAAGTAAAGCAAGAGATTGATATTTTATCAATCTCTTTTTCTTTTATAAAAAGCTTTTTATTTAAATTATTTTATCAGGTTGATTTAATTTAGAAAGTTCATTATAATTAAAAGAATGAAAATTGGTGTTAATTAATAATTTTTATCATTAAAAGGAGGTAGTATGTTAAAAAGCTTTATACGTTATTATAAACCATATAAGAAATTATTTATTTTAGATTTATTAGCGGCATTTTTAGTTTCAGCTTGTGACTTATTTTATCCTATGATTACAAGAAATATAATTAATGATGTTATTCCAAATAAACAGATAAAATTATTGTTTGTTTTCGCAATTGTACTTACTCTAATATTCTTAATTAAGGCAGGCTTAAACTATTTTATGCAATATTGGGGACATGTAGTTGGGGTTAGAATGCAGGCTGATATGAGAAGAGACTTATTTGATAAGTTACAGGATATGCCTAATAGGTATTTTGACAATAATAAAACTGGAGTTATTATGTCTAGAATAATAAATGACCTTCTAGATATATCAGAATTAGCTCACCATGGTCCAGAGGATTTATTTATATCCTTAGTTATGTTAGTGGGATCCTTTATAATTTTATGTACAATAAATGTACCTTTAACAATTATTACTTTTGCTATAATACCTTTTTTACTTTTTTATACTATTCATAAGAGAAATAAAATGAAAAAAGCATTTAAAGAGACAAGAGTTAAAACTGGTGAAGTAAATGCTACTATAGAAAATAGTATTTCAGGAGTTAGAGTAACTAAATCTTTTGGTAATAAGTCTTATGAAATGGAAAAGTTTGATAAGAGCAATGGAATCTTTAAGAAAGCTAGAGAACATGCTTATAAGGCAATGGCTGAATATTTTTCAGGGATGTTCTTCCTTGTAGATATGCTTGAACTTATAGTTTTAATAGCAGCTGGATATTTTACTTACTTAGGAAAAATAAATGTAGGAGATTTTGCAGCATACTTACTATATATAAAGATGTTCCTACAGCCTATTAGAAAGCTTATAAATTTCAATGAAATGTTCCAAAATGGAATGTCTGGTTTTGAAAGATATGAAGAGATAATGAATGAGGAAAATGAAAAAGAAATTCCTAATGCAAAGGATCTTAAAGATGTAAAAGGAAAGATTACAATAAAAGATGTTACTTTTAGATATGATAATAAAGAAAGTATTTTAGAGAAGTTCAATTTAGATATTGAAGCAGGTAAAATGGTTGCTTTAGTTGGACCATCAGGTGGAGGAAAGACAACAATATGTAATCTTATACCTAGATTTTATGACTATGAAAGTGGTCAAATTTTTATTGATGATGTGGATATAAGTACTGTTACTTTAAAGTCCTTAAGAGAAAATATAGGTATAGTTCAACAAGATGTATTTTTATTTACAGGAACTATAAAAGAAAATATAATGTATGGAAATCCTAATGCTACAGATGAGGAAGTTATAGAAGCCGCTAAGAATGCATGTCTACATGATTTTATTATGGGCTTAGAAGATGGATATGATACATTTATAGGTGAAAGAGGGGTTAAGCTTTCTGGAGGACAAAAGCAAAGAATTTCAATAGCTAGAGTATTCTTAAAGAACCCAGCAATATTAATATTAGATGAAGCTACATCTGCTTTAGACAATGTTACAGAATATGAAATACAAAAAGCTTTAGAAGAATTAAGTAAAGATAGAACAACCCTTGTAGTTGCTCATAGACTTTCAACTGTTAAAAATTCTGATGAGATAGTGGTATTAACAGATAAAGGAATAGAAGAAAGAGGAACACATGAAGAGCTTATGAAGCTTGGTGGCGTTTATAGCAATCTTCATAACTTATAATTTAGTTTAATTAAAACTGTATTAAGAGTAATTTTATTTACTTTTAGTGCAGTTTTTATTTTTATATAGGAATACTTTACATAATCTTTGAATATAAATATAATAGGAGAATTATATTTTATATTTTGCAAGGGTGAATTTATGAATAGTAAAAACATTTTTAATACAATATATTACATAGTTATTTTTATGTTAGTTATAATATTAGTAAATAATTTTATGAGTAAGTCAGATTCAATATTTAAAGCTGTTGGATTTAGAACATATTCAATATTAAGTGGAAGTATGGAACCAGAGATTAATACTGGAGATTTGGCTATTGTTAAGAGCGTTGATGCTGAGGATGTTAAAGTTGGAGAGATAATAACGTTTAAATATGAGGGGAAAGTAGTTACCCATAGAGTTGTTGAAAAAAATGAAGAGGGATTTATAACAAAGGGTGATAATAATAATGCTAATGATACTGAAATAGTTAGAAGAGAAGACTTAATAGGAAAAGTTTTATTTCATATGCCTTTCTTAGGGTATGTTACAGTATTTTTATCAAAGCCTATAGTAATATCAGGACTTATGGTCCTAATTGCAATAAGCATACTTTGGGATACTTTTAAAGTTGATAAGAAAAAAACAATAAAGGCTTAGCTTAATAACATGGAGGGTGATTCGAAAGAACACCTATCCGTGTTTTTCTTTTTATATTATATAAAAAGACTATTTATTAATAACTTTTATTAGTATAATATTATTAGTATAAGGTTTTAAAATTATCGCTTAAAATATTGATGTTTTAAGTTTAAATCTTATTTATATGTATTTTTAAAAATAAAGTTTTTATTTATAATAACTAGAAGATAGAAGTTTATAGTAATAAAACTTTATTTTGGAGGGATAATATGTTAGTTGAAAAAGCAAGAGAAAAGTGGGATAAGAAACATGATTTAAATTGTGCAGAATGCATAATGTATGCTGCAAATGAAGAATATAATTTAAATTTATCAAAGGAAACTTTAAAAGTAATGTCTTCTTTTGGTGGAGGATTAGCAATAGGAAATGTATGTGGAGCGGCAACTGGGGCAGCAGGTGTTCTAGGACTTATATTTACAGAGGATAGAGGACATCAAAGTCCACAAACTAGAGCATTAACACAGGAATTTATGGAAAAGTTTTATGATAAATTGGGATACTATAATTGTACTGACTTAAAAGCTAAGTACAAAAAAGATGATGACAGAAGATGCATAGTTATGATAGAGACTGCAGCTGAGGTTTTAGATGAAATCGTAAGAAGAGAAAGATAGGTGAAAAGAATGGATTTTAAAAGTGTAGAATATGGAGAGAACAAAGTAATATTAAAAGATGCAAAAAACTTTAATATAAAACAAGTTTTTGAATGTGGTCAATGTTTTAGATGGGAAAGAACAGAAAGTGGTTCATACATAGGAGTTGCCTTTGGGAAAGTTATAGAGTTAGCTCAAGAAGGCGATGATGTAATAATATACAATACTAACAAAGAAGATTTTGAAAATATTTGGGTTGATTATTTTGATTTAGAAAGAGATTATTCAAAAGTAAAAGAAGCTTTATCTTGGGATGAAACATTAAAGAGTGCTGTTGAATTTGGATATGGAATAAGAATATTAAATCAAGATCCTTTTGAACTTGTTATTTCATTTATAATATCAGCAAGAAATAGTATTCCTGTAATTTCAAAGACCATAAAGAAAATAAGTGAAAGATGGGGAGAACCAATAGAGTATAAGGGAAATACTTATTATTCATTCCCAACTCCAGAAAGCCTATCTAAGGCTTCAATAGATGATATAAGAGAGACAGGAGCTTCATTTAGAAGTAAATATATATGGAATACAACTAAAAACATATATAACTGTGAGTTAGCTAAAAAGGGAATACTAGAGGCTCCAGAAGAAGAGATAGTTGAAATATTAGAAAAATATGATTTAGAAAAGATAACTAATATGGATGCTGATGGATGTCATAAAGGACTTCAAGAATTTATGGGAGTAGGAGCAAAGGTAGCAGACTGTATAATGCTATTTTCTATGAAAAAAAGTTCTGCATTCCCAGTAGATGTTTGGGTTAAAAGAGCAATGATGCATTTTTATGGAGCTGATGATGCTTCATTAAATAAAATAAGAATTTTTGCAAGAGAGAGATTTGGAGAATATTCTGGATTTGCTCAACAATATCTATTCTATTATGCTAGAGAAAATGGAATAAAGATCTAAGAAAAAACTTACAAACATATTTAGAGAATTACTAGATTAAGCTAAGAATTTAAATTCTAAAGCTTATTTTAGATATTTTCTTTATATTGTTTGTAAGTTTTATTTTGATGCAGTACATTATTGTTAATAACGGCCTTTTTTACGAATAGCTTTTGATTTTTTTATAGTAACATTAGCATCGCCAGGTTGCTTTTTTATGAATTTTAAGTAACGCTTGATTTTTTCATCATCTTTAAGTCTTGGAAGAGAATTAAGTCTAACAGCCAATTCATAGTTACTATATAAAGCATGTACTTGTTTATGACAAGGTACACAAAGCCAAGTTGTTTCATCAAATCTTCCACCTTTTTCGCGAGGAATTAGGTGATGTTCTGTGATTTTAGGAACTTTTCTTTCGCAAAGAGCACATATATGAGTTTCTTTATTCATATTAATCACACCTTAAATAATTAGAATACTTATAAATATTATAATATATGTATTTAAAATTAAAAAAGCCGTTACTTTAATAGTTTGAAAATTTAAGAAGATTTATTCTAAATTTTTAAATTAACCTATTGTATATTAAATATTATTTTTATTTTAAATGTTTATGTTTTTTGAGGTTATAAAATATTTTAGATATTATTGAAAATATCATTACTAGAAATAAAATAAAAATTGCTAAAAATAAAAAATAAGATTCAGGCAAAACATTTATTATTGGATCTTTCTTAGGATCAAATATCCAGTAATCATTATTGAAAAATATTTTATGAAATATAGTAAAGACTTTTGAGAAGTTTAAGTAAAAACTTAAAATTAAACTAAGAAATATAAATAAAACTTCATAGAAGAAAATATTGAAAGCTTTTAATGATATTTTTAGTTTGAATTTTTTTGAAAGTATAAATAAAATTATTCCTAAAATTAAGCAAGCTAATCCTATTAAATATATTGAAGAAAAAATTTCTTTAACTTCTAGAAAGTGAAATTCTCCTATAGGGCTTATTTTAAAGTTTTTAAACTTAAGAACTTCTTCTGATGGAGAATTTAAATAATGAATTATATTATTATAGTCATTTAAAATTTCTTCACTGCCAATGTTGTTATAGTTAGGGATTCTATTAAGCTTAATAAATAGAGAATAGATTATGGGAGAAATATTTAATGTTACAATAACAGAAAATACTAATGAACTTATTAGTAAGTAAAATGAGAATAATATATCTTTTAAAATCTTAATCATTATTTACTCCTTAAAATAATTATTTTTATTTATTTTAGACTTTTTTATTAAATATTAAACAAAAATACATATTTTAAGAAAAATTTTAGTATTAATTTATAGTATGTAGTGTATTAAGATATAATAATATGGAAATAAGTAATAAATAGAGATGTATATTAAAAAAAGCAAATTAAAGAAATTTCAAAAGAATAGCAGAAAACTTAAGATAAATTATCTTAAACATAGAAAATAATAATAATATATTCTAAATAAATAAATTTAGTTATTGAATTTACAACTGGTAAATTATATGATAATAGTAAGAATTAGCACTCTATATTAGTGAGTGCTAAATAAAAAATAATTAGCATTTTTAAGGAGGGTTTTTTAATGAGTATTAAACCACTTGGAGACAGGGTTGTTATTAAAAGATTAGAAGCAGAAGAAACTACTAAAAGCGGTATAATAGTTACTGGAACTGCTAAGGAAAGACCACAAGAAGCAGAGGTTATTGCTGTGGGTCCAGGAGCAATAGTTGATGGAAAAAGAACTGAGATGGAAGTTAAAATAGGAGATAAAGTATTATATTCTAAATATGCAGGAACAGAAGTTAAGTTCGAGGGGGAAGAATATACTATCTTAAGACAAGACGATATACTAGCAATAGTTGAATAGTTTTAAACTATAAGTGATTTAGATATTCATAATATATTTGGGAGGTAAATTAATATGGCTAAAACATTATTATTCGGTGAAGAAGCAAGAAGATCTATGCAAGCGGGTGTAGATAAATTAGCTAACACTGTTAAGGTTACATTAGGACCAAAAGGAAGAAATGTTATTTTAGATAAAAAATTTGGATCACCATTAATAACAAATGATGGGGTTACAATAGCAAGAGAAATTGAACTTGAAGATGCTTATGAAAATATGGGAGCTCAACTTGTAAAAGAAGTAGCTACAAAGACTAATGATGTGGCAGGAGATGGAACTACTACAGCTACCTTATTAGCGCAAGCTATTATAAGAGAAGGATTAAAAAATGTAACAGCAGGGGCAAATCCTATATTAATAAGAAATGGAATTAAAACTGCCGTTGAAAAAGCTGTAGAGGAAATACAAAAAATTTCTAAGCCTGTAAATGGAAAAGAAGATATAGCGAGAGTTGCTGCAATTTCAGCTGCTGATGAAAAAGTTGGTAAGTTAATTGCAGATGCTATGGAAAAGGTAGGAAATGAAGGCGTTATAACTGTAGAAGAATCTAAATCAATGGGAACAGAGTTAGACGTTGTTGAAGGTATGCAATTTGATAGAGGATATGTATCAGCTTATATGGTTACTGACACTGAAAAAATGGAAGCTGTTTTAGATAATCCATTAGTATTAATAACAGATAAGAAAATAAGTAATATCCAAGATTTATTACCATTACTTGAGCAAATAGTTCAAGCAGGTAAAAAACTTTTAATAATAGCTGATGATATAGAAGGCGAAGCTATGACAACATTAGTTGTTAATAAATTAAGAGGAACATTTACATGTGTTGGGGTTAAAGCACCTGGATTTGGTGATAGAAGAAAAGAAATGTTACAAGATATAGCTACTTTAACAGGTGGCGTTGTTATATCTGATGAAGTAGGCGGAGATTTAAAAGAAGCTACATTAGATATGCTTGGAGAAGCTGAAAGTGTTAAGGTAACTAAAGAAAGTACTACAATAGTTAATGGAAGAGGAAACTCAGAAGAGATTAAAAATAGAGTTAACCAAATAAAATTACAATTAGAAGCTACTACTTCTGAATTTGACAAAGAAAAATTACAAGAAAGATTAGCTAAATTAGCAGGTGGGGTTGCAGTAGTTAAGGTTGGAGCTGCTACTGAAACAGAGCTTAAGGAAAGTAAGCTAAGAATAGAGGATGCTTTAGCAGCTACAAAGGCAGCTGTTGAAGAAGGAATAGTTCCAGGTGGTGGAACAGCTTACGTAAATGTAATAAATGAAGTTGCAAAATTAACTTCTGATATTCAAGATGAACAAGTTGGTATAAATATAATTGTAAGATCTTTAGAAGAACCTATGAGACAAATAGCTCATAACGCAGGACTAGAAGGTTCAGTTATAATAGAAAAAGTTAAAAATAGTGATGTAGGTGTAGGATTTGATGCTTTAAGAGGAGAATATAAAGATATGATTAAAGCAGGAATAGTTGATCCAACTAAAGTTACAAGATCAGCTCTTCAAAATGCAGCATCAGTAGCATCAACATTCTTAACAACAGAGGCTGCTGTAGCAGATATTCCAGAAAAAGAAATGCCTCAAGGTGCAGGTATGGGAATGGACGGAATGTATTAATAAAAGAATAAAAAGGATGACTTAAATGTCATCCTTTTTTATTTAACTCTTATTGAAAATAATTACATAATATGATTAAAATGGTTTAAATGTCGAAAAAGTGATTGAAAAGTTTATGAAAACAGTTTATTTAGAAATTAATTGTAATTAAAAGTATTAATTTTAAGGTTTTAATTGGTATAAAAAATATATATTAAAAAAAATAAAAAATATTGTATTATTTTGTAGACAACTGGGAAAAAATGTGTTATTATAAATACATAAGTTACAAATGATTTTTGAAAAACAAAAGAACTATAAATACTAAAGATAAAATAATGACTAGCAAATGAATTCATAGAACGAAAGATATTAAAGTTACATATGAGTTAAGTTTAAAAATAGTTTTTGCTATTAAAACAAAAGACATTAGAGAGATACGAAAGAATTTATAGAATACTTAAATAAGTTAGAATAAACAAAAGATTTAAAAAAACGAAAGAGTTAAGATAACATAAGAGATTAAATATACAAATGATATATTAAAAGAGATTCTTTAAAAGAATCTCTTTTTTTGTGCATATAAATGGTAAAAATGTCCATAATCCTAATATAAATCTAAAGTTAAATATTTTTTAACTTTAAAAAATATAAAGGGAGGACTATAAATGTCATTAATAAGAAGAAGTGTAATAAGTAGAAGAAATGAAGGGAAAAGAAATAAGAAAGGAGGATTCACATTAATAGAATTAACTGTTGTTTTAGCTATTATGGCTATAATTTTAACAGTTATAGCTCCAAATTTCTCATCTGTTAAAGATAGTGCTAAGACAAAAGTAGATCAACAAAATTGTGCTGCTATTGAAAGATCTGTGGAAATGTTATTGGCAGAAGATGCTATTTCAAGTAGTGTTACAAACATAAAAATAACTTCAAGTAATGGAAATGTACAAATTACAGGAATAAGTGATGATGCTAGTAAAGGTAAGTTACAAGATTTACTTGAAGATTTAGATAAGCCTCAAAGCGGAAACTCTTATGATGTAAATATAGAAAATGGAAGAAAAGTTACGGTGTCTATAATATAAATATACTTTAATTAAATTAATTTTTATAGGGGCTGTATAAAATATAATAATAAAACTTATTTTGCTACATGCCCTTATTTTTTAGGATTTCAAAAGATATAATTTAATCATTTATTAAGTATTATTTAAGAATAATATTAAATAATTAAAAAAAATAAATTATTCGTATAATGATTAAAAAAGCTCAATGAAAAATGTTTACAAAAAATTCTAAGATGTTTATAATAATTATGAAATATTAATAAATAATTCATTTTTAAATGATTTTGGAGGAAATGTGTCTATAATATTTTTTTTATTTGGATTAATAATTGGAAGTTTTTTAAATGTGTGTATTTTTAGAATTCCTGCGGGGGAGTCTATAGCATTTCCGCCTTCACACTGTGGTACATGCAAAAAACAATTAAAACCCATAGATTTGGTACCTGTTTTTAGTTATTTATTTTTAGGGGGAAAGTGTAGATATTGTAAAAGTAAAATATCTATAAGATATCCATTAATAGAATTGCTTACAGGTTTTTTATATTTTTGTGTATATAAATATTATGGTATATCTTTTTTGACAGTTAAGTACATAGTCTTAATTACATTTCTCATAGTAATTTCATTTATAGATTACGACACCCAAGATGTTTACGCGGTTACTACTTATCCAGCTATAATACTTGGGATTATTTTTGCCCTAATAGAAAAAATTTATTTTGGAGAAAATATTTTAAATTACTTTATAGGATTATTAATATCCTCTATAGTAATATTTTTAATTAGTAAATTGACTGGAGCTATGGGAAGTGGAGATATAGAGATACATGCTATAGCAGGAATTTTTTTAGGATGGAAATTAGCAATAATAAATATATTTTTATCATTTATTATTGGAGGAGTAATAGCTGTATTAGCTATTTTATTTAAACAAAAGAAAAAAGGTGATTATATAGCTTTTGGACCAGCTATAGGAATATCTACTATTGTTTTAATATTTTTTGGAAACATAATAATACCAATATATTTTGGGTTGTGAAAAATTTAATATACTAGTTTAGATTAAGTTTTATAGTTAAATTTTTCGCTTGAAAAGGAGGCATTTTCTTTGATTAGTTATCAGAAAAAGCGTTTAGGAGATATACTAATTGAATCAGGAAAGCTTACAGAGGATAGGCTTAAAGAAGCATTATTTATTCAGAAGCAAGTTGGAAAAAGGCTTGGAGAAATCTTAGTTGAACAAAATTTTGTTACTGAAGAGGATATAATAGAAGTTTTAGAAAAACAATTAAATATTGAAAGAGTAAATCTTGAAATTATAAGAATAGATAGAAGAGCTATAAAGATGATTTCAGAAAAGGTTTGTAGAAAACATTTAATATTTCCTTATGAAGTGGATGATAATACCATAAAAGTTGCAATGGCAGATCCACTAGATATAGTTGCAATAGATGATGTTGAGATTTCTACAGGTTTAAATGTGCGTCCGTATATAGCTGTAAAACAATCTATTCAAAGAGCTATAGATATATATTATTCAAACCAAAAAGTTTTATCAGTTGCAGAAGAATTATCAAAAGCTTCTGATGAAGAAAGTAATGAACTTAATTTAGATAAAATTGAGGAAATAGATAATTTGGATAATGCTCCTATTGTAAAAATGATAGAGTATGTTATTAAAAACGCAGTTGAAGAGAGAGCTAGTGATATACATATTGAAACTTATGAAAATATATTAAGAATTAGATATAGAATAGATGGTAAGTTACATACCATATCTACTTTGCCGGTAGATACCCTAGCTCCTTTAGTTACTCGTGTTAAAATTTTAGCAAACTTAGATATATCAGAGAAAAGGCTTCCTCAAGATGGAAGAATTCTTACTAAGGTTGGGGATAAGCAAATAGACTTAAGGGTATCTATTCTTCCTATGATAACAGGAGAAAAGATAGTTATAAGAATAATAAATAAGGAAAATTTCATAATTTCTAAGGAAGGACTTGGACTAAAGGATTATGAACTTACTTTGTTAGACAAAATAACAAAGCATTCTAATGGAATAATTCTTGTTACAGGGCCTACAGGAAGTGGTAAAACCACAACACTTTATACTATTTTAAATGAGCTAAACACAGAAAGTAAAAATATTATTACTGTAGAGGATCCTGTTGAGGTATCAATTGAAGGAATTAACCAAGTTAATGTTAATACTAAAGTTGGATTAACATTTGCTACAGGATTAAGATCTATATTAAGACAAGACCCTGATACCATAATGGTTGGGGAAATAAGAGATACTGAAACAGCTCAAATAGCAATAAGATCAGCTATTACAGGTCACTTAGTTTTATCAACTTTACATACTAGTGATGCTCCATCTAGTGTTTTAAGATTAGAAGATATGGGAGTTCAAAGATATTTGATTGCAAATGCTATTAAAGGAGTTATAGCTCAAAGACTTGTAAGAAGAATTTGTCCAAATTGTGGACAAACATATGAAGCTACACCATATGAAAAAGAAATATTAAATATAGATATAAATGAAGAGCTTATACTTCGTAGAGGAAAAGGGTGTGCTTATTGTAATAATACTGGCTATGTAGGTAGAATGGGTATTTATGAAATTATGGAAGTAACTAAGGAACATAGAGATGCTATTTTAGAAAATAAAAGTGCAGATATTCTTAAGGAAATTTCAATTAAGCATGGTATGAGAACTCTTGGACAATCATGTAGAAGGTTAGTCTTAGAGGGGAATACCACAGTTGAAGAAATGTTAAATATAACTTACGATATGTAATTTGGTGAAAGAAAAGGAGAGGAATTATGGCAAATTTTAAATATAAAGCTATTAATTCAGAAGGGCAAAGAATAGAAGGTTCTCAAAGTGCTGATTCTGAAAGCCAAGTTAGGGAAATGCTTTTATCAAATCAATATTATCCTCTAAGCATAGAAAAGGAAAATAGTAAAAGTAAAAGCAGTTTTTCTTTTAATCGTAAGGTGAAGCTTAAGGATATAGCAGTATTTTGTAGACAGTTTTATGTTATGTTAGATTCTGGATTATCTATAGGTAAAGCTTTAAATATATTAATAGAGCAAGGTGAGAAGCCAAAGATTAGGGAAGCTTTGATTGGAGTAAATGGAGATTTAAAAAGAGGTGAAACTCTAGCAAACTCCATGAGAAAAAGAAAGGATGTTTTTCCAAACTTACTTACTAGCATGATTGATGCTGGTGAGAGAAGTGGTAATTTAGATATAATCTTAAAAAGAATGGCTGAATACTACGAAAAAGAGACAAAGATAAGAGGAAAGATTAAAAGTGCTATGATTTATCCAATAGTTCTTGGAGTAGTAGCTATTATTGCTATTACATTTATTCTTACCTTTGTAATGCCAACCTTTGTACAAATGTTTGAAGAAAACAATGTAGATCTTCCAACATCAACTAAGATGGTTCTTGGGACAAGCAAAATGTTAGGGAAGTATGGAATTATAATTTTTTTAATTTTAGTAACAGCAATTATATTACTTGGCAAATATTTAAAGAGTGAAGAGGGTCAATATAAGTTAAGTGTAATAAACTTAAAAATTCCAGTGATAAAGAAATTAACTCAAAAAATAATAGTTTCTAGATTTACAAGAACAATGGGAATAGTATCATCAAGTGGAATGTCCTTAGTAACCTCTCTAGAAATAGTTGCCTCTGTAGTTGGAAATAAAATTGCAGAGAAGGAATTACTAAAAGTAAAAGAAAAGGTCTTAAAAGGCGAAGGATTAGGAGATTCAATAATGAATATAAAAATCTTTCCACCAATGCTTGCTTCCATGGTTAAGGTTGGAGAGGAAGCTGGTTCACTAGATAGCATATTAGATAAAACAGCAGACTTTTATGATGATGAACTAGAAAGAGAAATACAAACAGCAACAGCCTTAATAGAGCCAGCAATGATAGTTCTTATGGGAGTAATTATAGGATTCCTACTAATTTCAATATTAACACCTATGTTTAAAATGTATAACAGTATAGGTTAAAAGGAGAATTACTAAGAATTAAAAGTTTAGCTTTTAATATAAATTACATATTATTTTAAGGAGGAAAACCAATGAATACAAAAAAACAAAACAAAAAAAAGAAAGGGTTCACGCTAATTGAACTTATTATAGTAATAGCAATCATAGCAATATTAGCAGCAATAGCTATACCAAACTTCTTATCAATTCAAAGAAAATCTAAAGTTAAAGCAGATATAGCAAGTGCTAAAAACATTTATGATGTAACATCTGCTTTAGTTGCCGATAATAAAATAACTTCTGATTGTGCATATGTTTTAGATCCAAATGCAACAGAAAAAGATATCGTAGAAAAAGCTATGCAAACTATACCAACTTCTAAATCTATAAAAGGAGATTACTTTAAAGTTGTAGTAACTGGAATTACTAATGATTCTACTAAAGGTGTAGATGCTCAAGCACCAAAAATAAGTGTTTATTTAATTAAAAAAGGACAAGATAATGGTGATGCACCTAATATAACTGATCAAAATAATCAAAATTTAACAAAAGATGCAGTTTTAATTTATCCAGATGCAACTGGGGAATATAATATAAATGATTAATATTTAATTTCAATATAATTATGAAAAGTGTAAGGAAACTTTCCTTGCACTTTTCAACTATAAAGGCAAGGGAGGGAAAGTTTTGGCAATAGGAAATAATGAGAAAAAGAGCATATTGCAGATGGATGTTTCTGATATACTCAAGGCTCTTAAGAAGAAAAATTCTGGGAAAAAGAATGATAAAAAAGGTAGTAAGAAAAAAGCTAAGATTGTTATATGTAAAAAAGCTATTTCTATTGATGTTGGAAGTGAGAATACCAAGGTTGTGGTTGGTAGATATCATAGAAACAAGGTTACTATAGACAAAGCTTTTTCTTTTAAGACTCCTGAAGGAAGTATAGAGGATGGTCATATTAAGGATGTAGATAGTTTGGCTATAGCTATTAATGATGCTTTAGATTCTCATAATGTTAAGAATGATAATGTTATTTTTACTACAAATAGCACTTCTATTATAAATAGAACAATTATTATTCCAAAGGTTAATGAGGATGAAATAGAATCAGTTATTAAGTATGAAGTTCAGCAATATCTTCCTATAAACTTAGAGGATCATATGATTCAATATAATATTTTAGATGAAAAGGTTATTGATGGCAATGAAAAGCTAGAGGTCTTAATTGTGGTTTATCCAAATAAAATGGTTTATTCCTATGCAGAGCTTGTTAATAAAATTGGTGGAAAACCATATGCTTTAGATTTAAATTATAATTCTAAAAGAAAAGCTTATTATGTAATGAACCCTGAAATAAAGGAAACGGCTTTAAGTATTGATATGGGAGCTGAGAATATAGGCTTAACAATAATGAAAGACAATGAGTTAATACTGATAAAAACTACAAAATCTGGTGGAAATTATTTGAATAGTAAAGTATCAAAAGTATTAGAAATTTCATTAGAAAATGCAGAAATGCAAAAGAGAGAAAATTGTAATTTGATGAACAGAGAAGAAGGGCCTTTAGAGCATGTTGTTAGAGAGGTTGTAGATTCTTGGTTTGATGAAGCAAATAGAATAATTAAATATTATAAAAGTAAAAATACTCAAAATAATATAGACAAGATATATCTTTGTGGAGGAAGTTCAAACATAAAGGGGCTAGAAAGATATGTATCAACTAAACTAAATATGAAAGTAAAGATAGTTCAAGGAAATAGCAATATAGAATTTAAAAAAGGTGTAGAAGAAGTGAATATTTCAGAATACATAAATGCTATTGGAGCCTTAATAAGACTTTAGGTTGGTGATAAATAATGAGAGATTTTAACTTTTTCTCCCATATAGCTGAGGAAAGAAAAAGTGATTCAAAAAGAAAGTATATAGGATTTGGAATAATTGGAGCCTTAGCCTTTATATTTGTAGTTAATTTTTCAGTGAACATGTTAAAAGAGCATGTTTTAAATAAAAACATAAATTATTATCAAGGAGAAATAGATAAGCCAGATATGCAAGAAAAGTTAGGTTTAGCAATGAAGGTGGAAAAGGAGCATGATGATTTAGAAAAGTATTATACTAATGTGAAAGTTGCTACAGAACAAGTTTATGATAATAATTATGTAACTACTCAAAGGATTAAAATAATAAATAGTACTGTTCCTAAGGATTTAGTATTTACTCAAATAAGTATAGATAATAAAACTTTAACAATACAAGCATTATCAAAAACAAGAAGTGCTATAAGTGATCTTCAATATAACTTAAATAATTTAGGTTTTATAGAAAATACATATATAAGTGGAATTGGAGAAAGAAATGCACAGGGAGACTATTCATTCTCCATAAGTTGTACTTTAAAGGAGGTAGGAAATAATGAAAATTAATAAAAGAGAAAAAACTTTATTATTTGTCCTAGCTCTAGGGGTTGTTGGTTTTGGATATTATAAAGTGGTTTGGGATTATCAATATAACAAATTGAAAGACTTAAAATCAAAGGAACTAAAAGTAAAGGAAGAATATAACCATGATGTGAAAATGGTTAATTCCACAGAACCTAATAAAGAAGAAATAAATATTTTTAACTCAGAAATTCAAAATTTAACATCAGGCTTTTATTCAAACATATCACAGCCCAATATAATATTAGAATTAAATAATCTTATGAATGATGCAAATGTTAAAGGAACTATGAGTTTTTCTGAAATAAAAACTATGCCAGTTATGGAGAAGCAAGATGGAGATTCCTCTAGTAAAAGTGAGGATGATGAAAATCCAAATCAAATACAGGGAATAGTTAATGATTATAACAATATAACTAATAAGAAGAAAAATGAAGATAACAAAGATAAAAAGCAAGAAGAAATATATAACTTAAGTCAAATGACAGTTTCATTAAGTGTAAATGGTACTTATGATAATGTGATGAAATTTATGAAGTCTATTGAAGAGAATCCAAAGCACATAAATATACTTAATTTTAATTTAAGTGCACAAACTGATGGAAATGTATCAGCAAATATGAATATACAACTTGTTGCAATTCCAAAGATAGATGATTCAAAAGAAGAGTTTACAACAGCTGATGAGAAGTATGGTAAGGAAAATCCATTTTCAGGAGCAAGTGCAGTTGGAACAGGAACAATAGAAAATGAATTAGAAAATTCAAAGGTTAAGAATGATTTCTTAATGACTGTTAGACCTATAAACTCAGATTTGCCAACAATAGTTTTAGGTAAAGCAGATGATAAAGATAAAAAAACATATTTAAATAATGATGAAAACTCAGTAAGTAATATTGAAATGTACATTTCAGGTGATAATGGAAAGTACTATTACAAATACAAGGTTGAAGGAAAAAGTTATCCAACAAAATTTGAGGGTAATGGAGAAGAATTTAAACCAAATGGAAATGATATAAACTTTGAAATATTCTCAGAGAAAAGAGTAAACAAAGATGATAAATCTGGAGTTAACATAAAAATTGTAAATAGTTCAGATAAAGAAGTTAATTTAATAATAAATAAGGATGACGAAAAAAGTCCAAGAGTTAATGTAACCACAGATGGTAAGGTTAAAATCATTAAAAACTAATAGAAAAGGTGTGTGAAGCTATGGGTATCAAAAAAAGAAAAAGTAAAAAAGGGTTTACAGTAATAGAAGCTATAATTAGTTTGGTTTTGTTTACTTTAATAATGATACCCCTAGGTAGCTTTACTTTAACTGCAGTTAAAACATCAGTAAAAAGTGGTGAAAAGCAGCAAGCTATAGATATTGCTCAAAGTACCATAGAACAAATAAAAGCATTAAAAATTGATAAATTATATAATTTATCCACATATCCCGATAAAAATAAAATAGTATTGAATAATGGAATGATTATAACTTTAAATAAAGAAAATAATAGTCAAGATAACTTTGATTCTTATAAAGTTAGTGGTATTTTTAAACCTAATAATACAAATAAGAGTTTTGAGATTGAGGGTACTATAACTCCAAATTTAAATGATTATAATCATAATAAAAGCGAAGAAAATAAAGAGAGTGAAAAATTAGACTTTAATTATTGTGTTTATATTGGAAATACTAGTATAACTGTTTATAAAATAGTAAATAGGGTATGGTATAGATTAAAATATAAAAGAATTAACAATGAAAATAATGATTTACTTGAATTGAGTATAGATAAGAATATTAAAGGTGAAATTAAGATTAGATCAACACATGAAACTGATATAGATGTATCATCAAATACTGATAATGTAAAAACTAAAAAGGATTTGAATGAAGAAGATCTATTAGATAAAGATAAAGAGTCTAAAGTTAAAGTTCTTTTTTATGAAGATGAAAAAAATAAAGCTATAAAGTTGAAAGCTTCTAATAGTGATACAAATGGTGATTTAAGTGTATATGCTTATAAATACAAGGGGAGTGGTGTAAGGTATTATGATAATATTGAAAATACTACTCCTCAAGGCATAGTTAAAATTTATAAAAACTATGTTGAGAAATCACCTTATGACAATAAAGTTGGTTTATATGATATAGACTTAAATGTCAATTATGGCAATCAAGAGATATACAGTATAAAGGCTACAGAATTTATAGGAGAGTGATAATATGTTATACATGAAGAAGAAAAAAGGAGCTTCTCTTGCATATGTAATAGTAGTCTTGGCAATAATTGCAACAATAGGTACAGCTATAGTTTCACTTTCTTTAGCAAATTATAAAGCTATAATAGTTGATTCTAAAAAAACTCAAAATTTATATATGTCAGAATCAGGGTTAGATGAAGCTAAAGTGAAAATTAATAATTTGACTTCAAAGGCTGTAGAAGCGGGAAATGATGCGGTAACTAAAAGTAGTATTGAAAATTTAACTTCTGAAAATATAGAAAGTACTCAAAATGAGATTTTTAAAAAGGAATATAAAAAATACATACAGAATAATCTTAAAAGTTTATTTAAAATTAAAGATGGACATGTCTTGTTTAATACAAAAGGATTTAAATATGAAAAAGAAGATAATTATTATGATATAGAATTAGTTTCTATAAATAATAATAAATTAGAGTTAGTTAATAGAATAAACCAATTAGGTGATTTGGATAAAAACTTTATTTTTGAATTATCAGGAAATAAAAAAAGTGATAAGGAGATTCTAACTCTAAGATTAAATTCAAAATTTAATGTTAAAGATGGAAATGAAATTAAAAACTATAAGGATGTATCATTAACTTTTGAGATAGAAGTGCCAGATTATAATGGAGCATATTATACAGAAAAGATACCAGTATATAATATATGGCAACAAGGTTTAGTGGTAGGTGAAAATCTTAATATTAATCAAAATAGCAATTTAAATATAAATGGAAGTGCTTATGTTTCGGCAAATTATAGTTTTGAAGATAATAAGTCATATAAAAATTCAAGTCAAAACAAAAATGCAAGTGGAATAGTTATTTCTGGTGGTGATTTAAGTGTAGATAACGGAATTTTAGTTAGTAAGCAAGACATAATTCTTAATGGAGAGAATGGAGAACTTAAAGTTTTATCTTCATTAGGTGGAAATAATGGGGGAGTGTATACACATAATCTTGGTATATATTCTTTTGAAAATCTCAATTCTAATAAAGTTTTTGGTAATAGTGAAACTTTAGAGGGAAATAAGATTGACACTAAGGTTCCTGTTTATACTATGAATGATTTAATAATGAATGGATTAAACTCAACAATAAAACTTCAAGATGGTTTTTATGGAATAAACAGTAACTCTGGTGATAAAACTTTAACTGGAGAAAAACAAAATTCAAGTGCTATAATAATAAATTCAAAAGATTTAGGCAATGGATCAAGTTTAGATATCAAGAATAAAGCTGTAATAATGGGAAGTGCATATATAAATACTTTAGGTGAAAGTTACCAAACAGGGGAGTCTTTAGCTGTAAAGGGAAATTATATAGCTTATACATATGCGGTTAAAGGTAAAGATGTTGAGTTTAAATATTATAATCCGCTACAGTTAGTTGAGAGAATAAATGGAGATAGCAGTTTAGACGCTAAAGCTAAATACTTTAAGGAAGCTAGTAAGAGTTTTAATATAAAAAGTAATGGAATAAAATTACCTAGTTCTGATGATGTAATAAGTGTTGGGGTAACTGTAGATGGTAATAATGATATAAAAGGAAACAACTTAATTTTAGATGATATTAAAAAAATAAGAGAAGAGTATGTAGATAATTATTTTAGAAAAGTAAATGTAGTAAATACAGAAACAACAATTTCTAGAGAAAAGAAATATACAAATAAAATTACAAAGGATAATGATTTAATATATATTGATATAAATAATGGAGCTAATGTTCTAAAAAATATAGAGAATAGTCCGTTGAAAATAAAAGATAAATTAATAACAATAAATAAAAGTTGTAATGGGATTATTATAACAGATAAAGATATAAAAATAGATAGTAGTATAGATTTTAAGGGAACTATAATAACTACTGGGAATTTAGATGTTTTAAATAAGGATACGACTAAAAAACAAAATATAAGTATAACTTATGATGAAGAATATTTAAAACAATTAATAGGAAGTAATTATGAATATTTTAAAGGCGTATTTACTGGAAATCCAGATTCTACATATTTATTAGTGAAATCAGAAAAAGATATAAATGATATAACTTTAGATTTAGTTAAAACAAGTAATTGGGAAGTAAACTAACTATTAAGAGAAAGATGGTGATTAAATGAAAAATTTAAAATTAAGAAAAAGAGGTCTTTCTCTTATAGAATTAGTTGTAGCACTATCATTAATAGCAATCATATTAATGATAGTCAGCCCATTCTTTATTTCAAATTATGTAACTTTAGATAAGACAAGCAATCAAATAGATTTTCAAAGGGAAGCAAAGTCTATAATGAATTATTTTACTGAATCATCTATGGAAGCTTCAAAAATTTCAAGTATTAAAATTGATAATAGTAAAGATAGTATTGATCTAACTAGAAATAGTACAACCGTTGGTCTAGGAAAAGGAGATAATATATCAATAACATTTGATAATGATGAATTAGATAATAATATAAAAACTACTTTTAGGTTAGAAAATGAAGTTTTATATTATAAGAAAGATAATAAAAAAGAGTTTCAGATAGGACAATTTGTAAAAGATATAGAATTTAATGCATTACCTAGTGGAAAAAATTTTAATACAGCTAACTCAATAGAGGTAAAAATAGAATTTGATACTAAGTATGCTACTCCATATGAAGTTAGTAATATATTAACTTTTAGAAATAAAAAATAAAAGAGGGTTTGGAGGTGAAATAGTTGATTAAGTTAGTTGATAATAGAAGAAATAGTTTTATTTTTATATTAGCAATAGGGATAATAAGTTTAATAAGTTTAAATGTTTTAGCTTATTCAATCTCTAATACTAAAATAAGTACTGATAATACGGAATATAAAATAAATAACAATGAAGAGGTAAATGTTACTTATATGGTACAATTACAAGATTTATCTGCTAGATATTTTGGGGATAGTTTTTGGAATGGATATAATTATGTAGAAGATCTTAGAAATATAACACTAGATTTAAATATACCTAAGGGAATACGGGTAAAAGAAATAAAGTTGAGTCAAGAGGAAACTAATGAAAATATTAATATTGATGGAGTGAATATTAATTCAATTAAGCTCCCAAATGTAGAATATAAACTTTCAGGAAATTGGTGGGACAGATATTATAGTGCTAATCCTTTTAAAATTACTATAAAATATATTGGTAAGAATTTAAATAATGAAGCTATTAATGAATATATTGTAGATGGAAGTATAAAAATAAATGGAGCTACTTTAAAAAACTTACCGGAGGTAAAATTTACTGTTAATAATGGATTAAGTGTAAATATATCTGTAAGTGATTCAAGGGGTACTTTAGGAAAAACTTATAATACTGAAAATGATAAAAATAATAAAATTTATTACGAAGATTTAACTCAAGATAATACTTT
Source organism: Clostridium sp. UMB9555A (assembly GCF_030222355.1). Lineage (NCBI taxonomy): Bacteria > Bacillati > Bacillota > Clostridia > Eubacteriales > Clostridiaceae > Clostridium > Clostridium sp. UMB9555A. The sequence goes on from NZ_JASORQ010000005.1 coordinate 132,750, forward strand.
AATAGGAAGAGGATTAGCTAACTTTAAAGTTTCAGGAATAGCAAAGGATAAAAATAGTGATTATTATTTAAAATACAGATTTATAAAAAGGGGACAAGATGACAATACTGAATGGAAAAGTATACTGTTAACTACAAATAGTATAAATGCAGATATAGATTATGATAATCCTAATAATTTAACATTTAGATCTTACGATGTTAACCATTTGCCTACATTAAGTGGTAATAGCCAATGGTCTGACCCTAATTTAGTATTTAAAAATCCATCAAGTAATATAAAATATTTACCTACAACTGTTGCTAGTAGTAAAAGTCAATATGGACATTTAACTAGTTATATTGATAGTGATGGGATAACACAATACAAATGGGTACCTAATATGACTTTTTATAATAATATGTATATTGGTGGAGAGTATAAAGAGGCAGCCAAATATTGGGGATACATAAAACCTAAAAAAACTGGGTGGTATATATTGGGTATACTATCTGATGATGGTGCTAAGGGAACTATTACAGCCGATGGAAAAGCATATGAATTTTCAAAGAATGGATTTTATCCTCATGGGGTACAGTATTTTTCAAATAGTAATGCAAATCCAATATATTTAAATGAAAATGAATACTATCCTATATCATTAGAATATTTTAACTGGGGAGGTGGAGGTGCCTTTAAAGTAGGGTATCAATATAGTAAATATAGGGAGTATGGATATGAACATAGAAAATTTATGGGAGAAGATGGATCTGCATTTACTTTCTATCCTTCAAAAAGTAAAGAACCAGGTGAAAATGCCGATGGAATATTTACTGGTGGAAAGGATGGAATACCATTTCCATCAGAAGAAGGTAGTTACTACATCGATTATAGAATAGTATCTATAGATAAGAATAATGATTCAAATCAAGAGGTGTTAAAGGAAGGTAAATATGGTTATTTTAATGTAGAGAATAGATTTATTACTAATATAAGTATAGAAAATGGAGAAAAATTAATCCAAGGGAAAAAATATGATTTAAAATATACATTAAAACCTAAGTCTATTGCGACTAAAGATATAAGTAATATTTCTAGTGACAAGTTACCAGATACTATAAGACTAACTGATATAAAAATAAATGGAATGTTACCTCCAGGAATTAAGTTCGTTTCAAAAAGCAATAGTAATTTAAATGAGAATTCAAATAGATATTATATCATAGAAAAGTCTGGTGATGAGACACCAAATGGTACTAATTTTACAATTAAATTTAGTAATGATTTGGTTTATACTTTAGATAAAAGTGATATGATGTATAAAGCTGAAATTATAGAAATTCCAGTTAAAATACAAATTGGTAGAATTGGAGAATTTATCTTTAATGGAAATGATAATAGAATTACCTATAAGTATTCGGGAAAGGATATGGCAACTATAACTCAATATTTTCCTACAATAAATATAAATGCTATAAGTAGTTCTAAAATAATTAAGATGGGAATTTTAGATTCAGCAGTTAAACCTAGTAATATTGGAAATGTTAATAGTATAAGTAATGTAGTAAATGGAATTCCAAGTAAAGTTGCATTAAGTGTAAAAATAAATTCATTAGGAACTATTATTAATGTTTCTTTAAATTCAAATTACTTAAGAACAGGAAATAGAGATATAACTGTAAGTAAATATAAGATAATAAATGGAAATGTTGACTTTGAAAAATCTGAAACTGCAGAATTTAGTTTAAACAATAATAATATATCCATAAAAGATAAAGATAAATTTAAATTAGAAGAAGGTACTGATTATTTAATTGTTATAAATATTACACCAGACATACCAAATAGGGAACAATTAAAAGTAGAGGGTTCTATTGAAGGTGCAAGTGATATGGATAAGCATTATGCAATTCTTCAGCCAACAGAAATGCCAGATGTATTTTAATCTAAAAGAAAAATAAGATCACATAACTTAATTTGTGGTCTTATTTTTGTATTTATTAATAAATTTTAGAGCATAATATATTTAATTAAGACTTAAAAATAAGATTAATATAGAAATGCTTTAGTATTATTTAATAAAAAGTGAATATTTATTTATAACTAGGAAGACAAAGGAAAAATTTCATTGAAAAGCTTTATTATTACAGATAATCTGTAAGATATATATAATAAAATTAAAAATGTATGTATTAATATGAAAAGTACCACTAATAAGTATATACTATATTATATAAAAATAAGTGAATTATTTCTTGCAAATTATATAAAATATGATTCTAAAAAATCAGATGTGAACTTTTGAAATTTATTTTATGCATTTTATTGACAAGCTTTCTTTCATAGATTATAATTAATAAAAATTAAACAAAACGGAATATAAACAAACTCGTATAAGCTTTGAATAAGGCAAGGCGTTTCTACCGGAAACCTTAAATTTCCGTCTATGAGTGAATTTGATATACTATAGGCGTACTATAAGCATATTAACTTCACTTAGGAGTTATTATGCTTTTTTTTGAAAATAAAATTTCATCTTTTGTGTATATTTGCAAGTTTGCTTTCAAAAAATAAGTAGAAGTTTAAAAGGTAGAAATACGGAAAAACATTTAATTGTACGTAAATAACTTAAAGATAGTGTGTGGAGGCGATAGTATGGCAAGAATATTAAAAACAGCATATACATTTGATGATGTATTACTAGTACCAAACAAATCAGAGGTCCTACCTAATGAGGTTTCTTTAAAAACTCAATTAACTAAAAAAATTCAATTAAATATTCCATTAATGAGTGCAAGTATGGATACAGTTACTGAATCTAAAATGGCAATAGCTATGGCTAGAGAAGGTGGAATAGGAATAATCCATAAAAACATGACAATAGAAGATCAAGCAAGAGAAGTTGATAGAGTAAAAAGACAAGAAAATGGAGTAATAACAGATCCAATATTCTTATCAGAAGATCACACAGTAAGAGAAGCTTTAGATTTAATGGCTCAATATAGAATTTCAGGAGTTCCTGTAACAAGAGAAGGAAAACTAGTTGGAATCATAACAAACAGAGACATAGTATTTGAAACAAATTACGATAAAAAAGTTTCAGAAGTTATGACAAAAAGCCCATTAGTTACTGCGAAGGAAGGAACTACATTAACTGAAGCATTAGAAATATTAAAGCAACATAAAATAGAAAAGCTTCCTTTAGTTGATGATGAAAATAATCTAAAAGGACTTATAACTATAAAAGATATAGAAAAAGCTAAAGCTTTCCCAAATGCAGCTAAAGATGAAAAAGGAAGACTTTTATGTGGAGCTTCAATTGGTGTAACTAATGACATGATGGAAAGAGTAGATGCAGTAGTTAAAGCAAAGGTTGACGTTATTGTTTTAGATACAGCTCATGGTCATTCAAAAGGAGTTATTGAAGGAGTTAAGAGAATAAAAGCTAAATATCCTGAACTCCAAGTAATAGCTGGTAACATAGCTACACCAGAGGCTGTAAGAGATTTAGCAGAAGCAGGTGCAGATTGTGTTAAGGTAGGTATAGGCCCTGGATCAATATGTACTACAAGAATAGTTGCAGGTGTTGGGGTTCCTCAATTAACAGCAGTTATGGATTGTGCTGAAGAAGGTAAAAAATTAGGAATACCAGTAATAGCTGACGGTGGATTAAAATATTCAGGAGATATAGTTAAGGCTTTAGCAGCTGGAGCATGTGCAGCTATGATGGGATCAATCTTTGCAGGATGTGAAGAAGCACCAGGAGCTATAGAAATATATCAAGGTAGAAGCTATAAAGTTTACAGAGGAATGGGTTCACTTGGAGCAATGGCTAAAGGATCAAGTGATAGATATTTCCAAAATGGTACTAAGAAATTCGTTCCAGAAGGTGTAGAAGGAAGAATTGCTTACAAAGGACATTTAGCAGATACTATCTACCAATTAATAGGTGGAATAAAATCAGGAATGGGTTACTTAGGAGCACCAACTTTAGAAAATTTATATGAAAATGCTAATTTTGTTGTTCAAACTTCAGCAGGATTTAGAGAAAGTCACCCTCATGATATAAACATAACTAAGGAAGCACCAAACTACAGTGTTAACCAATAATTAGATTAAAAGCTTCAGCAAAATGTTAAAATATATATTAAGTTTTAACATTTTGTTGAATATATTTTATACATAAACGGAAAATGAAATTGTGGAGGAAAGTAAATGAGAGATTTAGTTTTAGTTGTCGACTTTGGTGGGCAATATAATCAATTAATAGCTAGAAGAGTTAGAGAATGTGGAGTTTATTGTGAAATAATACCTTACACATACAGCATAGAAAAAATAAAAGAAAAGAATCCAAAAGGAATAATATTCACTGGTGGACCAAACTCAGTTTATGGAGAAAACACTCCTACATTAGACAAAGAAATATTCAACTTAAATGTTCCTGTATTAGGAATATGCTATGGAGATCAATTAATGGCACACCTTTTAGGAGGAAAAGTTGATACTGCTCCAGTAAGAGAATATGGAAAAACTAATGTAACTTTAGATAATTCATCAAAATTATTTGCTGGAATAGAAGCAGATGAAACTTGTTGGATGAGTCACACTGATTACATAGCAGAAGCACCAGAAGGATTCAAAATCATAGCTCATACAGATGTTTGTCCAGTAGCAGCTATGGAAAACGAAGAAAGAAGACTTTATGGGGTTCAATTCCATCCAGAAGTTGAGCACACTCCATTTGGTCAAAACATGATGAGAAATTTCCTTTACAACATATGTGGATTAGAAAATTCTTGGTCAATGGCTTCTTTCGCAGAAGAAAAAATAGCTGAAATCAAGAAAATAGTTGGAGATAAAAAATTAATATGTGCATTATCAGGTGGAGTTGATTCATCAGTTGCAGCTGTTATGGTTCACAAGGCTGTAGGTAAGCAATTAACTTGTATCTTTGTTGACCATGGTCTATTAAGAAAAGATGAGGGAGATCAAGTAGAAAAAATCTTCAAAGAAGGTTTTGATATGAACCTTATCAGAGTGAACGCTCAAGATAGATTCTTAGGTAAATTAAAAGGAGTTTCAGATCCAGAAACTAAGAGAAAGATAATCGGAGAAGAATTCATAAGAGTATTTGAAGAAGAAGCTGGAAAATTAGGAGATATTAAATTCTTAGTTCAAGGAACAATTTATCCAGACGTTGTTGAAAGTGGAACAGATACTTCAGCAGTAATTAAGAGTCACCACAATGTTGGAGGACTTCCAGAAGATATGGAATTCTCATTAATAGAGCCATTAAGAGAATTATTCAAAGATGAAGTAAGAGCTGTAGGAGAAGAATTAGGAATTCCTCACCACTTAGTATGGAGACAGCCATTCCCAGGACCAGGATTAGCTATAAGAGTTCTAGGAGAAGTAACTGAAGATAAATTAGAAGTTGTTAGAGAAGCTGACGCTATATTCAGAGAAGAAATAGCTTTAGCAGGTCTTGAAAGTGAAATATGGCAATACTTCGCAGTATTACCTAACATTCAATCAGTTGGTGTTATGGGAGACGAAAGAACTTACTGCCACACTGTAGGATTAAGAGCAGTTACATCATCAGACGGAATGACTTCAAACTGGGCTCATATACCATATGAAGTTATAGATAAAGTATCAAGAAGAATTGTAAATGAAGTTAAGGGAGTTAACAGAATTGTTTACGATGTAACTTCAAAACCACCAGCAACTATCGAGTGGGAATAAAATATATAAGTAATTAAAAGTGATAAAGCCTATTTTACAATGTTTATTTTAATTAATAATCTGTAAAATAGGCTTATTTTTATATGGTTCACCACCAATTTTCACCACCAAAAATATATTTATTTAATATGAATATTATCTTTTAAAAATATGTATTCTGGTAATGTTAAAGACTTAGCGAAAAGAATATTATCATTTTTTTCAAAGTGAAAGAAAGTTAGGTATTGACCTTTACAATCTATTTCTAAAACATCTTTTATTGAAATTGTTTTATTCCAATTTAATCTAGGTGATGGTATAGGATCAGGTATAATTAGTATATTATTAAAAAAGTAATAGTCAAATCCGTCATTTAGTCTTTTAAAAATTTCATCATTTTTATCAATATTATTTAACCAAGAAATTTCCAGGTTTTCAATTTCTAAAAAACCTATTGAAGGTTCAAAATCGAAAGCTATTAATATATCAGATTCCATTTTTTTAACTCCTTTCTATTAGATCAGTAACTTTCTTTTATTATACTAAAAATATATTAAGTAAAAAATTGAATTAAGGTTTAAAGGTAAGTGTGATTTGAGAAGCTTTTATTTGGTTAAAGGTTTATTTTTTATCTTTATTTATCAAAAAAGATAAAAAATAAAATAAAGTGTTTACAAATACAAGAAGTAGTATTATTATATATTTAAGGTAGTTGCTCGAGAGATACTCGGAAAATACCTGAATGAAAATTTTAAGTAAAGAAAGGAGTTTTAAAAATGAACTTAAATCTAACATACAAGTATAATATAGTTTTGTCTTTAGCTAATCAAGAAGTAAAGATGCAACAAATAAGAGATGAAATTGAAAAGAGTATTAAGGAATACAATGTTAAATCACGAACTGCAAAGAATGTTAAGGAAATAATTCATTCTGAAATTAAAGAAGATTTACTTTTTGTTTGCTTAAGTACAAAAAACCACTTGGATAATCCTGTAAGGGGATTGTATCTTTTATCAAAAATTACGATGGAACAGCTTAAGAATAATAAAAAAGGTGATTTGATTGAAAAGATAATTAGAAATAAATCTTTTTTTAAAAGTGTTGGTGAAGCAAAAGAAGTTAAGAATTTGAAGTTTGAAAAATCAGATAAAATAGAAGAGATTGAGGAAAGTAATGTTTTAAACAATGCTGTTATAAAGTCAGAAGAAAAAAGTGAAATTCAAGGAAATAATGTTAATCTAAGTAAGATAAATACCTTAATGAACAAACTAATATTACTTAGAGAGCAAGAGAGAGAAATAATAGAAGCAATAAATGAGGAATTGAAAGGAGGTGAAATAAATGAATTTAAGTAAAGAAGAATCAGAATGGTTGGATGAAATTTTTTGTAATGATGAAGATGTTGATGAGGAAAGTAATGAAGCATTTGATAAATTTGATGATTGATTGAGTTGATTTTTATTACTAATAGAAAGGAGAAAGTAATGAATAAAAGAATACTTAGAGCATTTTCAAGAGAGCCACCTAAAAAATATAAAAATATTTAAAGATAATTTATTGTCACTAAAAAATATAAAGGAGATTAATTATGGGAAATTTTCGTGCTTATAAAAACTATTTTTTTAAAGTATTAATTATTTTGTGCTTATTTTCTTTATTATACAGAGAAATTTATCCAAGCAGAGTATGGGGAAAATTGCTTTTTGCTTCTGTAAATTTAGTTAGTGAAGGATTATTTAATAATTATATTGATAGAATGGCTTGTTGTTATTTTACTTTAGCCACAGGTTTAATATGTTGTTTCTTATCTCAAATATTTTTTTCTGTATTAAAATTTGCATATTCAAGGTTAAAAGGATATAGGAGAAAATACTTATGATAGAAAATTTTTTTAGAATGATAATGAAGAAGGACACTAATGGTTGGCAGACCGTTAAATATCCTCCTCCAGTATCAAAAAAGTTTGGTTTTATACCCTTAAAAATTGTATCGTTGATAATAATAATAATTTTAGAGAGCATTATTATTGTTAATATTTCTGAAATTAATATTTTCAAAAATAATATTACACAAATTTTAATAACAATTTTTTATTTTTATCTTATATATAAAACCATAGTCCATTATATGAGATTTCAAAAAAATAGACAAGAAGAAAGTAATTTATGGATAGAGAAAAGACTTGTTTATCTTATTCATAGTCTAAAACTTTATGATGAAGAAATGATTGGAATAGGTTCGGATAAGGAAAAAAGAATTGTAAGAACTATTCAAATTATGTATAGAGAAGATGATAAAAGAGTTTATGCAAGAATTTTAAAAAGTGGTAATCGTTTTAATAAAATTGCTCCAACTTTAGGTGAAAATATAGAAAGCACTTTAGGATTAGAATTAGATAGAACTAATTCTACTGTGGATTTTTTTGAGTACGTGCTACTTAAAGAAAAAGATAAGAGAATAGATTTAAGAGAGAGCATTAAGAATCAACATAATAATTCAGATGTAATTAACATAAGTGGCAATATATCTTATCGATTAAGTAAAACTCCACATAGTTTGATAGTTGGGGGAACTGGTAGCGGAAAATCATTTTTTATATTGGGCAAAATTGTAAGTTATTTAAGTTTAACTCCACAAGCAGAATTGTATATAGTTGACCCTAAGAAGGCAGATCTAAGTCTTTTAAGATTTATAGAAGGTATGGAAGATAAAGTAGTAACAGAACCAAATCAAATTGCAAGGATGTTAAGAGAAGTAGTAGAGATAATGGAGGATAGATATAAGACTTATTTTAATGATATTTCTGCATTCGGTAAAGATTATACTGATTTTGGATTATCACCTGTAATTCTAATATTCGATGAATTTAGTGCATTTATTCATTCAGTAGATAAAAAATTAAGTAAAGAAGTGTTAGATTATATATTTACAATAGTAATGAAAGGCAGACAGGCAGGAATTCAAATTGAACTTTTGCTTCAAAGACCAAGTGCAGATGATTTGCCAACTAATATTAGAGCACAAATGGGATTTAAAGCGGGATTAGGTGCTATGGATAAAATAGGATACAATATGATATTTGATACTAATGATGTAGATTTTAAAACAGTTACTGAAAAAGGTGGAGGTTATATTCAAATAGATGGAGTACATACTGCTCCAGTTTATTTTGAAACTCCATATATAGATAAAGATTTTGATTTTATACAAGAGATAAGAAAGTTAATTGAAAGTAAAAAGCAACAATAATTGTCATTTTGGATAATATTGTAGACGAAAACGGAGTTTTTCGAATGGAATGGTCGGAAATATTATCCAAAAATGACAATTGAGCGTTAGCTCATAGCATTAAAAATTAACTAGAAAAAGAAAGCTCCTCTGTGAGTAACACAGGGGAATCTCCCTCAAAGAAAACTCTCGAAATGGTTGAAATGTAAGAGTTTTGGGAGGGTTTGAAATTTCGAGATTTCGGAACTTTAAAAAACTAAAATTTTAAAAAAAGGAAGGTAGTAAAAATGGAAAAATTAATTTTAAAAAGTACAACATTATTTAATTTAAATGATTCAGAAAATATTGATTTAGGAGATTTAAATTTTGATATTTCTCAATTTAAAGTTCCTAATGAAATGGTAGTTCCTAAAGAAGGGATTAACGTTAAAATAGAAAAAGAAAAAAACTTAAATGGTGAATTAGTTGAAACAGGAGAATACACTTTAATATTTAAAATATATGATTTGAATTTTATTAGACTTGTTATTCAAAATGGTTCAACAGAAATAGGAAATCCTATAACTATAATTGTTGAGAAACAAAAGAATATTCCAAATTTAGAAAGATTTGAAGAAGGAGAATTTATACCAGTATCATTTAAAAACATTAAGGTTAAACCTAAAAAAGTTCAAAATAAAACTTTTATAGGAAAAGATGTAGGGTATAAAGATGTTTGGCAATATTCAGATATTAAGGTAGTAGCAGAAAGCTATATTATAGGTGAAGAAAATGGAGCAAAAGCAAAGTAATAAATGTTTAATTGATTATTTTCGTTGTTCAATACCAAATAGTAATTTAAGAAATGTATCTAATAATGTTTTGGGAATAGAATTTTCTAATTTTGTAGGGGGAACAGTAAAAGGTTCTCCCTATCCAACTTATGATAGTTGTCTTAGTTTTGCAAATATTAATCTTCATTCTAGTCAAAGTCATAATAATATTCTAATAGATATGGGAGGACAAGCGTGTAGACAATATGAAGAATATATGGATAGAGTTGAAGGTTGGCATTGGTACAAATTAATTTCTTATATATTAGAAATTAAGGGTAATATATCAAGAATAGATTTAGCTTTAGATATATTTGATAATTCAAGCCCATCTGTTAGAACATTGCAAGATTATGTTAAGAGAGGTCAGTTAAGTACAAAAAGTCATAAATTTATTGAAATAAATAGTGGAAGAGTTTTAGATGGAAAATTAACAGGTTTTACTCTTTATATAGGTGCTCCTCCACAGATATTAAGAATTTATGATAAAAAGCAAGAAAGAAGAGATAATGTAGGTGAAATTATTAATGTTGAACAATGGGTTAGATGGGAACTTGAATTGACAGGTAAAAAAGCAATGTTAGTAGCTTTTAAAATATCTAATGGTAAGCCACTAAATTTAATAATAAAAGGTATTTTATCAGCACATTATTGTTTTAAAACAAAACCTAAAAATGCTAGTGATTTACACAATAAAAATAGATTATCTAATATGAGATGGTGGGATAAATTTGTTGGTGGGATTGAAGCTATTCCATTAAAAGTTCAACGTGAAAAAATGACACTGCAAAAGAAAAAAAGATGGGTTGAAGAAAATACTGCAAAATCAATAAGTATGATTTATGAAGTTTTTGAAAGTGTATATGGAAGTGAATTTGCGGGGATCTATTTAAAAGAATTAATTGAGAATGGAAAACAAAAAATAAATGTAGCGGATAGAACTTTAATAGATCAACGTATTTTAGAGTTAATAAATGAAGAAGAATATTGATATACAGAAGGGAGAGTAAAAGATGGGTGTTACTGTATGTAAAGATGATTTAATGAGAATGGGATATAAGAAATACCAAGCTATATCTTTAGTCAGACAAGCTAAAGCTATTATGGTTCAAAGAGGTTGTCCGTACTATAATAATAAACGTTTAGGTAGAGTTCCAAGAGAAGTTGTTGAAGAAATTTTAGGAGTTTCTTTTGAAATAGAGAAGAGTGGTATTAATGAATAAAAAAACACAACATACAACAAAGTACCCAGGTGTTTATGTAGATGATAAAGGAAGATTTTTTTATCAGAGTGAGTTTGGTACAGATAAAGTAACGGGAAAAAGAATTAGAAAAAAAGGAAGAAAAGATAGGAATGGTAAGCCTTTTTCTTCCGCTTTAGAAGCTAATAAAGAATTAACTCGTTTAAAAAGAGAATATCATAAAGCTGAAAGTTATTCAAATTATAAAATGACTTATGAGCAATTCATGAGAGAGGTATATATTCCATGCTATAGGACAGATGTAGAAGAAAGTACTTTTAGTACTAGAGAAGCAATATTTAATAAATTAATTAAAAGATTTGGAGATATTCAACTTAGAAATATTACAATAGAAGATATTCAAAATTATAGAACATTTATATTAACTGATAAAGAAAGTGGTGGAGAAGGATTTTCACAAGGGTATTGTAGTATTTTATTTGGAACTTTAAGAAAAAGTTTAGATAAAGCAGTTGAAATGCAATACTTAGAAAAGAATGTTTCAAAAAAAGTTAAAGCTATATCTAAAGGGAAAACTATAGTTCCATATTGGACTAAAAAAGAGTTTGAAAAAGTTATTAATCAAATTTATATAAAAGATTTTTATGAGCATTTAAATTTTGTAATGTTATGGGTTTATTATATGACTGGAATTAGAGTTAATGAAGGAACTGCTCTATATTGGAATGATATAGATTTAGAAAAAAAACGTTTGAAAGTTCATCATATGTTAATAGTTAAAAATAGAAAAGAGTGGAGAAAAAATTCTTATACAAAAACAGAAGATGGTAAAAGAATAATTGCTTTAGATGATGATACAGTACAGATTTTAAAAGAATGGAGAGATAGACAGAAAGAAATAGGATTAGGTGGAGAAGAAGATTTTATATTTACTTACGACGGATTACCAATGATTAAGTCAACTATATCTAGGATAATTACTAGATATTCAAAACTGGCGGGAGTAAAGAAGGTACAAGCAAAGGGATTAAGGCACTCTCATGCTTCATACCTAATTAATGAATTTAATGTATCAGTTCTTGTTTTATCACAACGTATGGGGCATTCTAGTCCAGATATAACTCTTAAACATTATTCACATTTATGGAGTGGAGCAGATACGGAAATAGCTAAAAAGATAAGTGGAAATATAAAAATAGAAACTGCTAATTCAACTAAGCTTAAATTTAATGGCAATCAATCAGTTAATAATAATATTAGATTGGTTTAGTTATTTAATGGAAAATGCCCGTAGGGGTTACCATTTACAGTGAGTAGGAGCATGATAACCTAGTTATGGTATGAGCCTTTTTATAGGGGAGGCGGTAAGGTTAAAGGATTATGCTCCGAGAGGCTCACTGTCAATGGCATTTGGAATGGACTTTGAAATTAATAATTAGATACAATTAACTTAAAAAGTATAGATTTGAAAGTTAAAAGATTATTAGAATAGAAATGAGGTATTGTTTTGGGAAAAAGTTTAGAGAAACAATTAGAGCAAGCTATTAAATTGGCTTCTATTAAACACTATGGTCAAAAAGATAAAGCTAATAAGCCTTATATTTTTCATTTATTGCATGTAATGAATAATCTTGATGATTTAAATGCTAAAATAGTAGGTGTATTGCATGATATTTTAGAAGACACAGATATAACTAGAAATGACTTATTGAATTATGGTTTCTCAGAAGAAATTGTTATTGCAGTTGAAATATTAACTAAGCCTAAGAATCAAAAGTATATGGATTATATAGAAAATATTAAAAGTAATACTATTGCTAGAAAAGTTAAATTGATAGATTTAAAACATAATATAGATTTAACAAGACTATCTGAAATATCGGATAAGGATTTAAAACGTAATATTAAGTATTTAGAAGCTTATAAAAGGTTAAATAAGTATTGATTATAATATATTTTCTAAAATATGTTATAATTTAAATACAATAAATATGGTATTTATGCATAAATAAGAATATAAATTGCAAGATGGATAAATAGGAATTTATCTAGATGCTGGGATGAATTAGAAATAAAGATTGTTAGAGTGTTATATTAGTATTCTTGTGGTATAATATGGTTATTATAGTTACTATTAATGACCTTATGCAGTTAGAAAACACTAACAAAATAAAAATTTTCAATAAGGAGCGTGATTTGCATGAGCAAGCAAGTTTACATCAGTGCTGATTATGATCGACTTAATGGCGATCAAGATGTTGTAGATGAATTGAATAAATGGGGAAGTGATAATCTACATAAAGTCGATTTCATTGATATGTCGAAGGTGTCGTCTGGCACTGTAGCTAATAGTGATGATTGTCGTATTTGTGATTTAAAAGCCGAATTTAATCGTCAAATTAATGCATCGTCGGCAGTAATTTTTGTTGTGGGGGATATGACCTCTTCTCGTACAGCTGGAAGTGGATGCGAACGTGCATCAAAAGAACAATGGCAGTGTTCTTGTACACCTTATAAGCAAAATACCAATGGTACTAAAGCGTGTAAGGTTTACAGTACTTCTAAGTGTGGAGAAAATGACAATTACGGAAACATAAATGGATGTTCTTATCTCCGTCATGAATTTGAGCAGGCAAAAAAGAAGAAAAAAACAATCATTATTGTATATAATTCTACACGTAATGAATTAAATTGGCTTCCATCATATATGAATGGTTACGGAAATGATGCGAAACCATTCTGGAAAAAAGATTCTAATGGGAAGAAAGTTGGAGACTATTCCTACATAAAAGAGGTGCTTGGATTTTGATTGATTTCATCAAAAAAAGTGTAGCATTGGCATTTGCTTTCGTTACGGGTATATTTACCTTTGTGCCGGAGGCGTTCTTTGGGAAACATGAATGGGTAACGCAAGAGACACTTAAACAAGATAAGTGGTTTAATCATTTAGATGTTCAAGATGTTAATATAGTAATTTCTCGTCTTGTGTGCTTTTTGCTTGTCTGGGGTGCAATATCGTTGCTGTATATGGGCTTTCTAAAAATATGTAGATGGATTACAATCAAAGGCCAGAATTATTCAATTAGAGTAGAGTATGGAAATATACTCACAAAGAGGAAATGTAAGCGAGTAATCAATTTTGATGAGTGTTTTACAACAAAAGTAGGTAGCGCAACCCCAGATGTCAAACCCAATTCCATATGTGGGCAGTATTTATCATTACATCCAGATTTAGATGTCCAGCAGTTGATAGAAACTTCCAAAATTAAACCAGCAGGGAGCAAATCAAAATATCTGAATAAAACACGGTATGATTCAGGAACCATAGTTCCAAATGGCGATGACTTATTGATGGCATTTGCAAAATTAGATGAACGAGGTAAAGGGCGATTCTTTTCTCGTGACGAGTATCTTGTGTGCTTGGATTTGTTGTGGAAGGAATTAGAGAATCACAATTCTGAAAAAGACATATGCGTACCAGTATTAGGAGCAGGAACAACAACATTTGATGGTGGATCGGGAGCATCCATTTCACAGCAAGATTTGCTAGACATGATGATTTGGTCTTATAAATTAAGTTCTCATAAAATAAAAGCTCCGCATAAGTTGCGTATTGTCTGCAAGAAAAACAGTGGTTTTTCCATCAATAATATAGGAAAATGATCTATGGTATATTCTAAGTGAACATAGGTAAATACAATTCAATATATTAATATGAAGGCTTCACTAACACGGCTGAAAATAAGTAGAATATAGTATTCTGAGTCATAAAAGTTAATTTACAAATTCCAATTTATCAAGTAGATGAAAACCTTGATATATTGTGAGTTATAAGTAAAGTGGACAAATTTACTTGGTTATTTTTATACGTTTCAATATGAATGTTGGTTAAAAATAGAGTTTAAATTAATTAAGTAGTATTGTGATATTTTGTGAAAAATATTATTATAATAAATAAGGTCTCCCACCATAAACCTCACCAAAATAACAAAAAAACTTGTAATCCTTGATTATATGCGGATTATAATAGTAATAAATTTATTGAGTGGGAATAATATAAATAATTAATTCAGATAGGTATTAATCCTATCTGAATTTTAATATAATTTATCTGATTATAAATTATTAGGTCTAAATCAGATAAAATTTAAGTATCCAAACTAATCAAAAGATATATAAATTTTTATTACGGATAAATAGGCAGTCATTTTAATATGATTGTCTATTTATCTTGTTATAATCAATAAAAACATATACATTTTTGTTATTAGATTATAAATAGGGTTTAATAATATTTTGTGGATAATTTAGAGTTTTTATTTTAGTGGATAATTTTATATTTATAAATTACTTAATTACTTATAATTTAAAATAAAAAAGTAGCTATGAAAATTCATAGCTACTTTTGTTTTATATAAATGTTTTATTTTGCTGATTTCTTTTGTAAAGCTTGGAATAAAGCTATTACTCCAATTGCTACAATTATTAAAACTATAAATACTGAAAATCCTTGTGAATATCCAGCAAATCCTGATCTGTTTAGGAATGATGCCATTACAGGAGGTATTAAGAATCCACCTAAAGCACCTAATCCACCAATCCATCCTGAAGCTCCACCCATTGCTTCTGGAACTGCATTAGGAACAATTTTGAATACTGCTGCGTTTGCAACTCCCATACCAATAGCAAGTAAGATTATACCGATTATTGCTAAAGTCATAGTTGAAGCAAAAGTCATACAAATTGCACCGATAAGTGCTATTCCTAGAGAAACTATAGTAGTTATTTCTCCACCGTTTTTATCAGCAACTTTTCCACCATATATTCTAGTTAATGAAGTTAATATAGAATATAAAGCTGTTAAAAGACCTGCAACTTTCATGTTTAATCCGAAATAAGTCATCCAGTAGTTAGGGAACCAACCTGTTAATGCTAAGAATCCACCGAAAGTTGTGAAATATATGAATACTAAAGCCCAAGTTTTCCATGACTTAGCTGATATTAAAAGTGTTTCACTTGCTTTTCCCTTAGGGAATAATTCTTGACCATACTCTTTTGATGCTATTTCCTTAGCTTCATCTTTATTTATTCCTTTGTCAACAAGTTGGAAGTACCAAGCATTTTGACCTATTTTTATGTAAATTACAGTACCAACTATTAAGAATATTAACCAAGCTAAGTAAGAACCAGGTAATCCTAATAGAGGAAGTGCTAAGTTTGGAATTAATAATGCAAATATTCCAGGTGCTAAGTTACCAACACCACCATATATTCCTAAAGCTACACCTTGTTTGCTTTTGGGGAACCAATATGATGCTTGGCTGACACCAACAGAGAATGTTGCTATACCACATCCAGATAATAGTCCAAGTGCAAATAATAAATAGTAATATTGATTTAAGTTATCACTGAAGAAAGCTAATACTACGTATAAACCACCCATACCTATTATTGATAAAAGTAGTAATACTATAAGGGGCTTTCTTCCACCAGTTGTATCAACCCATGCTGAGAAAGGTATTCTAAGAAGAGAACCTGACAGATTAGGGGCTGCAATAAGTAATGCTAGTAATACTGGATTAAGGTTTACGAAGGCTTCTTTAAATACTGCAGAAGTTGGTCCATAAAGAGAAACTGCTGCAAAACCTATGAAGAAACCTAATGTAGCTCCTATTAATCCACGATTTGGATTACCTTTAAGATTTAAGTTTTTCATCTCATTCACTCCGTTTTTCTGATTGTTAATTTTTTAACTCTAAAATTTCTAATTCATCTAATAATTACTTTGAAAGTATATCATTAAATAAAAGAATATACTGTAACTTTTATCACGAAAATAAAAAAATATTTTTATAGGAACAAATTATTAAAATTTCATATTATATATATTATTATCTTTAAAATTAATAATTTAATACATATTAGGCATATATTTAAAATAACTTATTATTTATAGTTAAGATTTATTAATTGTAATTAATAATCTTTTTGAGAAAATATTTATAATGAAAAAATAATTTTACAATATTGCAAAATTATTGGAAATAATTTAAAATACAAATAATATAATTTTAAAAGACGTGTGTTTTTCTATGATATACACTTGAGTTTTTAATAAAGTAATTATATATTAAGGTTTATTTTGATAATTTATTAATTTAAATGTGTACTTACAAGTAAATTATAAGTTATATAAGTTTTAATATAAAAACAAAGAAAAATACGTAATAAAATTTTATTTTAAAAATCACAGTAAATGTATGTTATTGTAGCAATATTTTTTATATGGGGCATTTTAAGTTTGTTACGTAACAGCAATAAATATATTAAAAGGGGGCAGATTAAATGAAAAGAAAATTAGTTATATTATTAACAGCAGGGTTAGCAGCTTCAATGTTATTTGTAGCATGTGGAGGCGGAGCTAATAATGCAACTGAAGGAAATAGTAATGGATCAGAGTCTGGAGGAACTACTAAGGATTTATCAAAGCCAGAGAGAATAGAGGCGTCAAATCCTAGTGCGCTTCCAGATGCTGCAAAAAATAGAACTGATACTTTAATAGTGGGAACTACAGATCCAAAGGGGGAATTTGTACCAATATATTCTTCTACTCTTTATGATTCATGGGTTAATAATTTAGTATTTGATGGATTAATTTACAATAATGAAAAAGGGGAAGCCGTTCCAAATGTAGCAGAAAGTTATGAAGTTTCTGAGGATGGAAAAACTTATACATTTAAATTAAATAAAGGTATTAAATTTACTAATGGTCAAGAATTAACAGCAAAAGATGTAGCGTTCACATTTACTTCTATTTGTGATCCAGGATATGATGGACCAAGAATGGATGCTGTAAGTAACCTAGTTGGATATGAGGAATATAACAAGGGCGATGCTAAAAATGTTGAAGGTATAAAGGTTATTGATGATTATACAATATCATTTACTAATAAAAATGTTGACGCAGCTGGTATATGGAATTTTGAATATGGAATTATGCCTGAAAGTGTTTATAAATTTGAAAAAGGAAACTTCCAAGCAGTTAAGGATAAATTATTAGAGCCAGTAGGTTCAGGAGCTTATAAATTTGTTCACTTTAAACCAGGACAAGAAGTTAAGTTTGAAAAAAATACTGATTACTGGAAAGGGGAGCCGAAGATTCCTTATATAGTAATGAAAGTTACAAATGCACAAACATTACTACAAGAATTAATGGCTGGAACAGTTGATATAGATAGAGTTGGTGCTAAACCAGAAAATATAGACCCATTAAAACAAGCTGGATTCTTAAATTTAGATTTATATATGAAAAATGGTTATGGATATATAGGACTTAACTATGGTAGTGATAAAGTTAAGGATCCTAAAGTGAGACAAGCGCTACTTTATGGATTAAATAGAGAAGGATTCATGCAATCTTATTACCAAGGATATGGTCAAGTTTATAATTCACACATTCTTCCTACTTCATGGGCATATAACCCAGATGTTCCTAAGTATGAATATAATCCAGAAAAGGCTAAAGAATTACTTGATGAAGCAGGCTGGAAAGATACAAATGGAAATGGAGTTAGAGATAAGGATGGAGTTGAATTAGAACTTCAATGGTTAACTTATACTGGTTCTAAATATGTTGATGCTTTAATCCCAATAGTTCAACAATCTTGGGAACAAATTGGTGTTAAGGTTACTCCAGAGTTAATGGAATTTGGAACAATGATGGATAAAGTTAATAACAGAGAATATGATATATTCAATGGTGCTTGGAACCTTTCAATAGATCCAGATCCATCAGGAATATTTGCTATTTCTCAAGATGTACCAGGCGGATTTAATAATATTGGTTGGAGAAATGAAGAAGCAGATAAGTTGTTAAAAGAAGGTAAAGGAACAACAAATCAAGAGGAAAGAAAGAAAGCTTATGCTGAATGGCAGTTAAAATTCTCTGAAGATGTACCTTACATTCTTATTGGAGATGCACAAGAAATGTTTGCATCAAATTCAAGAGTTAAAGGATATAACCCTTCAACTTATATAGATTGGACTCACGATGTTTATAAACTTGAATTAGATAGCAATAAATAAAATTTAAAATAAATTAAGAAAATTAGCCTGGACAGAAATCCAGGCTAATTTTGAAAAATGGGGGGAACAGCAGTATGCTACAGTATATCACTAGAAGAATACTATTAATAATACCAACCATTGTTGGTGTATCATTAGTACTTTTCTTCATATTTGCTATGGCTCCAGGGGATGCTATTACAGCAAATATGGATCCAAATATGAGTATAGAAACAAAACAAGCAATAAGAGAAAAATATCATTTAGATGAGCCAAAAACAACACAGTACATGTATTGGTTAAAAGGCGTTGTAACAGAAGGGTCTTTAGGAGAATCTTTTTACTATAAAAGACCAGTTTCAGAAGTAATGAAAGATTTTATACCAAATTCTTTTATTTTAGGAGCGGCATCATTGATTTTGGGGCTTATAATTGCGGTGCCAATAGGTATAGTTTCAGCAACAAAGCAATATTCATTTTTTGATAAATTTTTTACGGTATTTGCCCTTATGGGAATATCAATGCCATCATTTTTCTTTGGACTTATATTAATTAAATATTTAGGAGTTCAACTTAATTTATTTCCAATATCGGGTATGACTACTCCAGGAAGCGCATATACAGGAATGCAATATATTTTAGACGTATTAAAACATATGATTTTACCACTTATAGTTTTAACTCTTGGAAGTGTAGGTGGATGGATGAGATACACAAGATCAAGTATGCTTGAGGTAGTTAGACAAGATTATATAAGAACTGCTAGAGCAAAAGGATTAAAAGAGAAGGTAGTTATATATAAACATGCTTTAAGAAATGCACTTATACCAGTTGTAACACTATTAGGAATGTCAATTCCAGGATTATTCTCAGGTGCTACATTAACAGAAAAAATATTTAACTGGCCAGGAATAGGTCCAGTACAGTTAAGTGCAGTTAATAACAGAGATTATTATCTACTTATGGGTATAAACCTTACTTTAGCTATATTAGTTTTAATAGGAAACTTACTTGCTGATATTATATATGCATTAGTAGATCCAAGAATAAGGCTTAAGTAGGAGGTGCTTTTTATATGCAAACAGAATTAAATAAAGAAGTTAAAGTGAAAAAAGAGAAAATAGAAAGCCCTTGGACTGTAGCTTTTAAAAGACTGAAAAAAAATAAGCTAGCTTTAGGTGGCTTATTTATATTGTTGGTCTTAGTTTTAATTTCAATATTAGGACCAATGTTATATCCACATGATCATTTAACAATAGATTTAGTAAGAACTAATCAACCTCCATCAGCTCAGCATTGGCTAGGAACTGATGAATCAGGAAGAGATGTTTTAGCTAGACTTATGTACGGGGGAAGATATTCACTTTCAATAGGTATAGTTGCTGTAGGAATTTCTATAATTATAGGAACAACTTTAGGTATATTAGCTGGATATTATGGTGGCTTTGTAGATAGTTTAATTATGAGAATTGTTGACGTATTTATGTGTTTCCCATTCTTATCATTATTAATAATGGTATCTGCTATAATGTCAGATTTAAAAATACCACCAGAGTATAGAATTTTCGTAGTTATGTTTATTATAGGGGCATTGAGTTGGACTGGTACCTGTCGTATGGTTAGAGGTATGGTCTTATCTTTAAGAGAACAAGAGTTTATGCAAGCGGCAGAAGCTTTAGGACTATCAGATACTAGAAAAATGTTTTTACACTTATTACCTAATACATTAGCAGTTATTATAGTTTCAGCTACATTGGGAATTGGTGGAGCTATATTAACAGAATCATCTTTAAGTTTCTTAGGGCTTGGAGTTACACCTCCTACACCAACTTGGGGTAATATGATACAGACAGCTCAAGATTATTATACATTAACAAATAGATGGTGGTTATGGATACCTCCAGGAGTATGTATATTCTTAACTGTTATATCTATAAATATTTTTGGAGATGGATTAAGAGATGCTCTAGATCCTAAGCTAAAGGTCTAAGGGGGCGAGTGTAATGGGAAAAACATTAGTAGAATTTAAAAATCTTGAAACTCACTTTCATACAGGTGAGGGAATTGTTAAAGCAGTAAATAATGTTAGTTTTAAAATAAAAGAAGGAGAGACAGTTTGTGTAGTTGGAGAATCTGGATGTGGAAAATCTGTTACTGCTATGTCTCTTATGAGATTAATACCTAGTCCTCCTGGAAAAATAGTTGGAGGAGAAATTCTTTTTGAGGGAAAAGATGTTTTAAAGTTCACAGAGCAAGAACTTATGGATATGAGAGGAAATGATATATCAGTTATCTTCCAAGAGCCTATGACATCATTAAACCCAGTATTTAAAATAGGAGATCAAATTTGTGAAGCAATAATTCTTCATCAGCATTTATCAAAAGAAGAAGCTGAAAAGAAAGCTATAGAAGTTTTAAAAATAATTGGTATAGCTAGAGCAGAAGAAATAATGAAATCTTATCCTCACGAATTATCAGGAGGAATGAGACAAAGAATTATGATTGCTATGGCAGTTTGTTGTAATCCTAAGCTTTTAATAGCTGACGAGCCTACAACTGCCCTTGATGTTACAATTCAAGCACAAATTCTAGATCTTATGAGAGATATTAAAGAGAAATTAAATACATCAATATTATTAATAACACATGACTTAGGAGTAGTTGCTGAAATGGCTGACTATGTGGTTGTAATGTATGCTGGTAAGGTTATTGAGGAAGCTCCAGTTTTAGAGCTTTTTAAAAATCCTCTTCATCCATATACACAAGGTTTACTTAAATCTAAGCCATCAGTTAATGGAAATGAAACTAGACTTTATTCAATACCAGGACAAGTTCCTAATCCAGTAGGCATGCCAGATAATTGTTACTTCAATGAGAGATGTGATAGATGTATGGAAAAATGTAAGGATGTTCAACCTACTCTTGTTGATGTAGGAAATAGACATAAAGTTTCATGCTGGTTATATAAGGAGGGAAAGTAGATGGCAGATAATACAGTTTTAAAAGTTGAAAATTTGAAAAAATACTTTCCGATTAAAGCAGGAGTTTTTTCTAAGACAGTTGGACATGTAAAAGCTGTTGATGGAGTAAGTTTTACTATAGATAAGGGTGAAACTTTAGGATTAGTTGGAGAATCAGGTTGTGGAAAATCAACAACAGGAAGAGCAATTTTAAGATTATTTGAAAAAACAGATGGAAATGTATATTTTGAAGGAAAAGATATTTTTGATCTTAAAAAGAAAGAACTTAGAGCTTTAAGACCAAAAATGCAAATGATATTCCAAGATCCATATTCATCATTAAATCCTAGATTATCAGTAGACTCTTTAGTAGGAGAAGCTCTTTTAAGCCATAAATTATGTAGTAAAGAAGAATTACCTGAAAGAGTAGCTCAAACTATAGAAAGATGTGGACTTGCTAGATATCATATGAAAAGATATCCACATGAATTCTCAGGTGGACAAAGGCAAAGAATAGGTATAGCAAGAGCATTAATTTTAAATCCAAGTTTTATAGTTGCAGATGAACCTGTTTCAGCACTTGATGTTTCTATACAATCGCAGATTGTAAACTTAATGATGGATTTACAAGAAGAGATGGGATTTTCATATCTTTTCATATCTCATGATTTAAGTATAGTAAAGCATATTTGTCATAAAATAGGTGTAATGTACTTAGGTAGCTTAGTTGAATTAGCTCCTAAAAATGAACTTTATGATAATCCATTGCATCCATATACAAAGGCATTATTATCAGCAGTTCCAATACCAGACCCTACAATTAAGAGGGAGAGAATAATATTAAAGGGTGATATTCCTTCACCAGCTAATCCACCAAGTGGATGTAAGTTCCATACTAGATGTCCATATGCTATGGATAAATGTAAGAAGGAAGCTCCAGAATACAAGTGTGTTGGAAAAGATCACTTTGTTGCATGTCACTTAGTTTAATTAAAATTAGGTTTTATTTATTAAAATGTAAAAATAGAATTAAAAAATTAAATTTTATGTAGTGTAGGGGATTAAATTCTCCTACACTATAACTATATATAATAAAATTTCATTAAATATATAAAAAGTTTTATATTGTATTGTAATCCATAAATAATAAATGATAAAATATTAACGTGTGGTAAACAGGGGGAATTAAGTTTGTTTTGGTTTAAAGATGAAATAACTAGAAGAAAAGAAAAAGAAGAATATGAGAAATTAATGGAAGAAGTTAAAAATAAAGAAAAGCCAACTTTTAAGGATTTGGTTGCTATAATGTTAGCGCAATACGCAATAATACTTCCAATGGTTTTTGGAGGCTTAATTATTTTTGCGATTATATTATATATATTAATGGCGTGGTTAAAATAAATTTATAAACGCTAATGGAGGTAGTAATAATGAAAAAAGGATTAGTTGTTGATTTATCAAAAGCAGCTCCATATTTAAAATCTCACGAAGTTGCTTACATGCAAGAAACTATAAACCAAGCACACAATAAATTACATAATGGAACAGGTGCAGGAAATGACTTTTTAGGATGGGTTGACCTACCAGTTAATTATGATAAAGATGAGTTTGCTAGAATAAAAGAAGCTGCTAAGAAAATACAAAGTGATTCAGATGTATTAGTTGTTATAGGAATAGGTGGTTCTTACTTAGGAGCAAGAGCTGCTATAGAAATGTTAACTAATAACTTCTATAATTCTGTATCAAAAGATAAGAGAAAAACTCCAGCTATATTCTATGCAGGAAATAACATAAGCTCAAGCTACATGGCTGATTTATTAAAAGCTATTGATGGATTAGATGTAAGCTTAAATGTTATATCAAAATCAGGTACTACTACAGAACCTGCTATAGCTTTCAGAATCTTAAAAGATTACATGGAAAAGAAATACGGAAAAGAAGAAGCTAAGAAGAGAATATATGCTACAACAGACGCTAAGAAAGGTGCTTTAAAAACTTTAGCTGATGCTGAAGGATATGAAACTTTCGTAATTCCAGATGATGTTGGAGGAAGATTCTCAGTATTAACAGCAGTTGGATTATTACCAATAGCTGCAGCTGGAATAAACATAGATGAAATGATGGAAGGAGCTGCTGATGCTAGAGAAGAATATGCTAACCCTTCATTAGCTGATAACGAATGTTACAAATATGCAGCTGCTAGAAATGCTTTATACAATAAAGGTAAAGCTATAGAAATATTAGTTAACTATGAGCCATCAGTTCATTACTTCAATGAATGGTGGAAACAATTATATGGAGAATCAGAAGGAAAAGACAACAAAGGATTATTCCCAGCTGCTGTTGATTTCTCAACTGATTTACACTCAATGGGACAATACATCCAAGAAGGTAGAAGAGATATCTTCGAAACAGTTATTAATATAGGATCTCCAAGAGAAGAAATAGTAATCGAAGCTAACGATGAAAACATAGATGGATTAAACTTCTTAGCTGGAAAAACTATGGATTATGTTAACAAACAAGCATTCAGAGGAACTTTACTTGCTCACAATGATGGAGAAGTTCCAAACGTAGTTGTTAATGTTCCAGAATTAACTCCATACTACTTCGGAAGATTAGTTTACTTCTTCGAAAAAGCTTGTGGAATCAGTGGATATGTTTTAGGAATAAATCCATTTGACCAACCAGGTGTTGAAGCTTACAAGAAAAACATGTTTGCTTTACTTGGAAAACCAGGTTTTGAAGATTTAAAAGCTGAGTTAGAAGAAAGATTAAAATAATATAAATTTAATTATAAAAAGGAGCTCTTTTTAGAGCTTCTTTTTTGTTTTAAGAGTATAATTTTATTAATATATAAATTATTTATTATTTTAAGAGTATTAGTAAATTAATAAGAATGTGTATAATTTTATTAATGGATAATTATTTAATATTCAAAAAAGATAATAGAGAATATATTATGGGAGGATTATAAAGGTGAAAATAATTATTGATGGTGATGGATGTGCAGGAAGAGATATAATTGAAGAGGTTGGTAAAAAGCATTCAGTTAAAATATTAATTTATTGCACAATAAATCATATGATAAATTCAGATTACTCTGAGGTAAGAATGGTTGATGGTGGATTTCAAAGTGTAGATATGTATGTGGCTAATAATACTGAGGAAAATGATATTGTAATAACTCAAGATTATGGAGTTGCAGCTATGGCTTTAGGAAAAGGAGCTTTAGCCATTAGCCCTAGAGGATATATTTATGACAATGATAATATTGATAGATTACTTTTTGAAAGACATTTAAGTCAAAAAAATAGAAGAGCTGGTGGGAAATCAAAAGGAAATCATAAAAGAAATAAAGAAGATGATGATAGACTTTATTATAATTTAGAAGTTTTGATAGAAAAGGTAAAGGCTATTTTAAATTAGATATAATAAAATAAGGTTTGAAAAATTAAAAAATAAGTTTGGAAAATTAAAAAATAAACTTTGTAGAATTAGAAGATAAACTTAATAAATAATGTAGATAATATTTAAATGACATTAAAAAGAAATCTCAGAGTGGCTGAGATTTCTTTAATGGTTTGATTATATGGATATAATAAAATTAGGAGATTTACAGTGTTAAGTAACACTACCTATATTATAGACAGTTTTAAACTTTTTATACATTTTATAAAAGTAGAAAAAATGTAGAAATAGAGTGTTTTATGGTAAGAAAAATAGAAAATATTTACATAAAAACAGAAGTATAATATAATTTATTTATCTATAATGTTTCGGGTTTTAGGGGGAGTGATTATGGGAGAATTACTTTTAGAGTTAGATACGAGAGATATAATAGAACATAATAGTCCGGTTAACATAAAAATAATAAATAACACTAATGACAATTTAAGATATAAAATCTTAATAGGAAAGGATGGAATTTGGGAAACTTTAAGAGAATTTGAAA
The DNA here is from genome assembly GCF_030222355.1 of Clostridium sp. UMB9555A. Taxonomy (NCBI): domain Bacteria; kingdom Bacillati; phylum Bacillota; class Clostridia; order Eubacteriales; family Clostridiaceae; genus Clostridium; species Clostridium sp. UMB9555A. The sequence continues at coordinate 158,674 of NZ_JASORQ010000005.1, forward strand.
AAGAAGATGAATTTATATGGACTCCTAAAGAAGAGGGAGAGTATATGATTATGGTTCAAGGAAGAAAAGAGGATTCAAATAAGCCTTTTGATTACAAAGTTACTGAGGGTGTTAATGTGAAAAGAATAGTTCATAGCCTTCAAGATGAAATGAATAAAGATGAAATTAAAGAAGAAAAATTAATAAAAGGAATCTATCTAAATAAAGATGTGTTTAATGTTGGAGAGAAGGCAGAGTTAAAGGTTGATAGTAACAATGAAAATATTATGTATAGATATTTTATAAGTGGAAAGAACGGATGGCAACTTATAAAGGATTATACATTAGAAAATAAATTAAATTATACTATCAATGAAAGTGGTAAATTTGAGTTTTTAATTGAATGTAAAAAAACAAGTTCAACTAATACAACAGATGATTATGCCACAGTTATATTTACATCAAAAGAATTTGTAAAGCCTGAAATAATTAATTTTATTAATTTAAGTGAAAAATTAATAGTAAACTCAGAGCTTACCTTTGAAGTGGAAGCAAATTTTGAAGATGAAAGAACAGCACTATATAAGTTTGTAAAAATTTCACCTGATGGAAGTAGAACTTGCATTCAAGATTTTTCATCAAGTCGTATAGTAACTTTTAAAGAATTTAAAGAGGGAAGATATAAGCTTTTATGTTTAATAAGAGATATGTATTCTAATAAGGAATTTGATGATAGAGCCGTTATGGTATATGATATAAAACCATATGAACCATTACAATTAAGAAGTTTTACCACAGATTTAAGCTCACCTCAAGAAAAAGGAGAGGTAATAGAGATAAAAGCTGTTATTGATGGAGGAAGTGATATCCTCTATAGATTTAAAATAGATGGAGAAATATCTGAAGATACGGGTTATACAAGAAATAGCACTTTAAAATGGAATGCTAAAAAAGAAGGAAATTATAGAATAACTCTTTGGGCTAAGGATGAATCCTTTATTGGAGATTATGAAATAGAATCTAAATTAGATTATAAAATAGAAAAAAAGGTGAAAAAGCCAATAAAAATAACAGAATTAATATTTGATAGAGATAAGACCCCTTTAATAAATGAAGTAATAAAACTTAGGGTTAGTGCAGAGGGTGGTACTGACTTAAAATATTCCTTCTTAATAATTAAGGAGGGTAAAACCATAGAAAGTATTGATTTTGGAAGTAATAATTGGGTAGAATTTATTCCAAATGAAAAAGGAAATTATCAGCTTGATGTAAGAGTAAAAGATAAGTATTCAACAAAGGAATATGATGTGCATACTGTTTTAAATTTTAAAGTTAGGGAGTATGCAGAAGGGAAAATTGATCATATATTAGTTCCAGCTAAGGAATATTTTTTAGTTGGAGATGATATCGATATTGAAGTAATAGTTCAAAATACTAGACAAGTAAAGGTTAAGTATGTTACTAAGGTAAATGGACAAGTAGTAGAGGAAACTGATTATGTAAAAAATAAGAGGTTTAAAGTTACACCAAAATGTCCAGGAAAATACACAATTGATATATTTGCTAGAAATATTAAATGTAAAGAGGGATTTGATTCAAGAAGGGAAGTAAGATTTTATGTTAGTGAAGCTCTACCTATTACAGATACTAAAATAAGTACTTCTGATAAAGTCTTTAAAATTAATGAGGAAATAAACTTTTCTACAAAATGTGAAGGTGGAAGTAGAGTTTGCTATGAATATTATATAATGGTTAACGGAAATTGGTCTTTAGTTCAAAAATATAGTAGAAAGAGTTATTATTCTTTTAGACCATATGTACCAGGAAAGTATAAAGTTTTAGTATTAACTAAAAGTTATTATAAAAAATGTGCTTATGAGGACTATGATACTTTTGAATTTAAGGTAGAATAAAATATTAAAGTTTAATATATGTTTAGGACTTTATTTTATATAATATTGATTTGAAAATAAGCTTTTAAGACTAATATTAAGTTGGTTTTTAAATTATTTAAAATTAATATTTACTTAAAATAGAGTCTTATTTATTTTTATAGTTTTAATAAGTATAATAAGTTGTAATTAGTTAAACTTTGCTTTATACTAACCACAGATATAAATGTGATTTTTTACGAAGGAGTGATTAGTTAGTGGAAAGATTGGATAAGGTTTTATCAAACTTAGGATACGGAACGAGAAAAGAAATAAAGCAAGTTGTTAAAAAAGGATTTGTAACAGTTAATGATGAGAAGGTTAAAGATAGTGGACTTCAAATAGATCCTGAGAAAGATACAATAGTTATAAATGGGGAAAAAGTAGAGTATAAAAAGTACATATATTTAATGATGAATAAGCCAGCTGGAGTAATTTCAGCAACTTATGATAAGAGAGATGAAACTGTTATCGACTTATTATATATGGAAGATCAAGTTTTTGAACCATTTCCAGTAGGAAGACTTGATAAAGATACAGTGGGATTATTATTATTAACTAATGATGGAGATTTAAATCATAAATTAATTTCACCTAAATATCATGTTGATAAGGTTTATTATGCAGAAATAAATGCTCCTATAACAGAAAAAGATATTAAAGCTTTCGAAAATGGTGTAACTTTAGATGATGGATATAAGTGTATGAGTGCAAAGCTTAAAGTTATAGAAAATTTAGAGGATTCATCTAGAGTAGAAGTTACAGTTCAAGAGGGTAAATATCATCAAGTAAAAAGAATGTTTGAAGCTAGAGGGAAAAAGGTTGTTTATTTAAAAAGAACTTCTTTTGGTAATCTTCCACTTGATGAAAGTTTAGAAGAAGGCGAATATAAAGAGCTTTCAGAAAGTGAATTAGCGGTACTTTACAAAAATTTTTAAAAATTTAAATAGTAATGATTGTAAAGAAAAAATTCATGTAGGAAAACTTGCAAAAAAAATATTAGATTACTTGCAATTTAAGTAAACATCTAATATAATAGTTGTGCGAGGATAAATAAAAGGAATAAATAGCCCCCTTTTTATTTATTGCTTATTGCTGAAACGCAACCTAGCCCCAAGGGTTGCGTTTTTTATTTGCACAATAATGCAAGAAAAAATGCGTTTTGAATTAGTTGTTGAAATAATATATTCAGATTATATATATAGTTGATACTTTAAAGTATCAACTTTTTTTATTTATGTTATGTTTTAAGGAAATGTTATTATTTTACAAAGATTATATAAGCAGTTGTTTAAAGGTTTGTTGTAAAAAACTTTTCCTTAAAGAATTAAAAAGATACTCTCCATAAATAAATTAAGGGTATTCTTAAGATTATGTAATATTTTCTTAAAATAAATATGAATTAAGTTATTTTTTTTATAGTTTATGAATATAAATATAAAGTTAAATTACATTTATTATGTTAATACTATTAAGAGGGGGGGAAACAGTATGAGAAGAACTAAAAGCGTATTTTTATGTGCACTTTTAGCAACATTAGCTTTTATGCCAGCTAAAGATAATACCGTATTTGCTAAAGAAAAAGTTGGCGTTACTGTAGATGTAGTGGAAGAAAAGAATAATTTATTTAATGAAGAAATTATTTGGGAACCAGGAAGTTTAGAAGAAAGCTCAATAAAAATATCTAATAACTTAAGTAAAGATATAGTTATAAAAACTCTAAATTTTCATGATGAAAAACTCTTAGACTATGTAAATTCTTCATATATTGATGAGGGAGATGAAAGGTATAAATATTTTCTAGAAAATGCATCAATTATTGTAAAAGATAGTGATGATATAATTTTTGAAGGAACTCTTAAGGATGTTTTTTCAGGAGGAAATATTAAGTTAAAAGACGGAATAAATGTAGAGGCCAATAATAGTAAGCTTATAGATTTAGAAATAAATATTTCTAATGACTTAGACAATAGGGGACAAGGAATACAAAATGTATTTAATCTTAGTGTTCAATATGAATATGAAGATGAAAGCAATAATGGAAGTGGAAACTTACCAAATACAGGGGGCTTTAGCAATAATAATTTTATGGTTTTTGGAGTTCTAGCTTTAGGTATAGGAGCATCAATATTAAAGTTACCTCAAAAAAAGGAGGAGATTTAATATGAAAACCCGTAAGATGAGAAGGATAATTTCATTGGTATTAGCTATAGGAATAACAGGAGGTTTAGGAAGTGTAGCCTATTTTTCAGATAAAGAAAACGTAAACGGTGATTTAAAGTTAACTTTAGGAACTTTAAGTTCTGAGGCTACAAAAACAATTAAAATAGAGAAAATGGATATAGAAGTTCCTGTTAGTGATAATTTTATAATAACTAATAATGGAACTTTAGATCAAATAATGACATTAAATTTTAAAAATTCATCAATAGGAAATGATGGACTAGAGAAAATAAAGTATTCCTTAAGTTTTGAAAGTAGTGAAAATAGAGATATACAAGGATATGGAAATGGAGAAGAGACATTACTTTCTCTATTTGATAAAAATATTAAATTATTAGATACAGAAGGTAATGAAGTAGCTTTAAGTGATGGTGAAGTTTTAACTGCTACATTAACTTTAAATATGCAAAGAGATATGCCAGAGAATTATTCTAATACAGAATTTAAATTTGATTTAAATATAGGTTATGCTCAGGAAAATAGTAAATAGTAGAGGAGGAGTTTAAGTGATTAGTAAGAATAAAATTATAGCATTAATTTTAGGAGTTTCACTTGCTTCAAGTGCTACTTATGGAAGTTATGCTTATTTTAGTGGAGAGTATTCAGTAGAAAATACGGCCAAAATAGTTGAGTTAGATCCTAAGGAAAGTCCTTTTGAAATTTCAAAGATAAGCACTAGAGAAAACTCTCTTGTATTAGAGTTTTCTAAAAAAGTTTTCTATAGTGGAGAGGATATAAATAGTGATATTATTGGAAGTGAAACTTTTTTAGATAATGCTGAAATTTCAATAGATGGAAAGGAAATTATAATAAGTAAAAAGGATGGAGAATTTTTAATTCCTGTTGGAATAGAAAATAATTTGCCAAGTATAAAATTAAATAGTAATTTTGAAGATAGATTTGGTAAGGATTTAGAAGAAATAACTTTATACTTATATGAAGATTCTAATGGAAGCATTACCTGGAGTTTAACTAATGATTATAAGGGTGATGAGGAGATTAAATCTAATAATGAGATTAAGGAAGATGAAGGGGTTAAACCTAATAGTGAGATTAAAGATGAGGCTGTAGATCAACCTAATAATGAAGTTAAAGAAGAATCTTCAATAGAAAATTCTAATAATGAAGGTGAAAACATTGAGACTCCAAAGAGTGGTGATGAAAATAATACACCTGTAGAAGAAGAGAATTCACTTAATGAAGGAAATTTAGAGCAAGAAAATATTAATGAAAATGAGCTAAATAAATCCTTAGTAGAGGGAGAAATTTCAAATAATCTTACTAATATTAATTAAGAAAAAATATATGAAATAAATTAAAGATGTAAATTTAAAAGATTATATTTAAAGTAAGAGTATTATATTTGAAATAAATGGTCACATTTTATAATGTGGCCATTTATTTTTTATTAATCATGTAAAAGAATAATATGTTTGATAGAATATAATATATAGATTTATATGGTATAATAAAGTTTAGTTTTATTGTAGGAAGAGGAGTGATCTAATGGATTTAAAAAGCTTGCTTAATAAAGAACAATATGAAGCAGCAACCACAATTGATGGTCAAGTACTTATATTAGCAGGAGCAGGTTCTGGTAAAACTAGAGTGCTTACACACAGAATAGCATACATGATAGAAAATGATATAAAACCTTATAATATATTAGCAATAACATTTACAAATAAAGCGGCAGGGGAAATGAGAGAGAGAGTAAAATCTCTAGTTGGTGAAGTGGCAAACAACATGTGGATATCAACATTTCATTCATCTTGCGTGAGAATTTTAAGAAGAGAAATAGATAAATTAGGATATAGTAAAGACTTTACAATATATGATTCATCAGATCAGAAAACATTAATAAAACTTGTAATGAAAGAGCTTAATATTAATGAAAAAGAGATAACTGATTTAGAGATTTTAGGTACTATAGGAAAAGCAAAGGATAATATCCAAAGTGCACAAAGTTTTAAGAAAGAAAATGAAAGTAATTTTAGAAAAAATAAAATAGCAGATGCATATCTTTTATACCAAAAGAAATTAAAAGAAAATAATGCCCTAGATTTTGATGATTTAATAGTAAAAACTGTTGAGTTATTTAGAAAGCATAATGATGTATTAGAGTTTTATCAAAATAAGTTTAAATACATAATGATAGATGAGTATCAAGATACAAATAAAGCTCAATATGAATTTGCTAAGCTTTTAGCTGCAAAACACAAAAATATATGCGTAGTTGGTGATGATGACCAATGTATTTATGCTTGGAGAGGGGCAGATATAAGAAATATATTAGATTTTGAAAAGGATTATCCAGAGGCTAAAGTTGTTAAGCTTGAACAAAACTATAGATCAAAAGGAAATATTTTAGAGGCTGCTAATAAAGTTATAAAAAATAATGCAGAGAGAAAATTTAAAATTTTAAGAACTGAGCAAGTAGAGGGAGAAAAAATAAGTATTCATAGAGCTTACTCAGATAAAATGGAGGCAGCTTTTGTTGTTTCAGAGATAGAAAAATTAAAAAGTGATAAAGGATATAAGTATAAGGATTTTGCTATTCTTTACAGAACAAATGCACAGTCTCGTAATTTTGAGGAAGCCTTAAGAAGAGCAGGAATTCCATATAGAATTTTTGGAGGACTAAAATTCTATGATAGAAAAGAGATAAAAGATGTTCTTGCATACTTAAAAATAATAGTAAATCCTAAAGATTCTATAAGTTTAAGAAGAATAATAAATGTTCCTAAAAGAAGCATTGGAGATACTACTGTAGAAAAACTTCAAAATCATGCGTCCGAAATAGATGATACATTATACAATGTTTTATTAGATGTAGACTATGTGCCAGGATTAACAGCTAGAAGTATAAATCCTATTAAGAAGTTTACTGATATGATGGAAGAAATAATGGTTATGTCAGAGCAATTAAGTGTATCTCAATTAATTGAATATGTTTTAGAAAAAACAGGTTATTTAAAATCACTTAAAGATTCAAAGCTTATAGAGGATCAAAGTAGAATAGAAAACTTAGAAGAATTAGTTTCTGATGCTGTTGAATTTGAAAAGAGTAATGAAGAAGATAAATCATTATCAGCTTACTTAGAGAAGGTTGCCCTTGTTCAAGATATGGATGATTTAGAAGCAGAAGATAATTATGTAATGCTAATGACAGTTCACAGCTCAAAGGGACTAGAATTCCCAACAGTTTTCTTAGTTGGTATGGAAAATGGAATATTCCCAAATGCAGCTTGCTTTGAACATGATAATCAAATGGAAGAGGCTAGAAGACTTTGCTATGTTGGAATAACTAGAGCTGAGGAAAAGTTATATATGACATCAGCTGAAACAAGAATGATATTTGGTAAAACAGTGGCTTATGGACAATCAGATTTTATATCAGAAATTCCAGCTAACATAAAAGACTATGTAAATATCAATGGTAAAAGTTCAAGTAACTCTTTCAAAAATAGTTCACAAACTTATGGAGAGACTAGAAAAACTTATAATCCTCACAGTATAAGAGGAGGGATGAGTCTTTCTAAAGCAAATGAATCCCTAAATAAGACTTTAGCAGGAAAATCTTCAGGTAATGCAGGAATAGATGAATTAACTATGGGAAGAAAAGTTAAGCATCCTAAGTTTGGTGTAGGAACATTAATAACAAAGAGTAAAGTTGGAGATGACTATAAGCTTACAATTGCCTTTGATAGTCAAGGAGTTAAACATTTAATGTTTAGTTTTGCACCACTAGAGCTTCTTTAATATAGAAATTTACTTTAATAAGGAGTAGATGAGTAAGATGGATAAGAAAAAATTAATAGAAGAGTTAGTTGAAGAGTTAAATAAATATGCTTATGAATATTATGTTTTAGGAAATTCTTCAGTGACAGATAAAGATTATGATAAAAAATACTATGAATTAGTAGATTTAGAAAAGGAAACAGGATATAAATTACCCTATTCACCTACTCAAAGAGTTGGTGATGTAATTCTTCCTGAGTTTAAAAAATACACTCATAAAGCTAGACTTTGGAGTTTAGACAAAGCTCAAACTTTAGAGGAAATTAGAGAATGGCATAATAGAAATGTTAAATTCCTTGAAGAATATAATAGAACTTCAGATGAAGAATTACCACCATTAAAATATATTTTAACTAAAAAGTTTGATGGATTAACAATTAATCTTTCCTATGATGAAAATGGAGTATTAGTTACTGGAGCAACTAGAGGAACTGGGGCTATTGGTGAAGATGTGACAGCTCAGGTTAAAACTATAAAATCAATTCCATTAAAAATTGATTGTCATGATTTTCTAGAAATTCATGGAGAGGCTATTATGACTACAGGAGCCTTTGAAAAATATAATAGTGAAGCAGAGACTCCTCTTAAGAATTTAAGAAATGGAGCAGCGGGAGCTTTAAGAAATTTAAATGTAGCAGAGACAGCTAAAAGAAATTTATCAGCTTTCTTCTATGATGTTGGATATAAGGAAGGAGCTCCTTTTAAAACTTATATGGAAATGTTAAATTTCATAAAAACTAAGGGATTTCCAATGGATGATTATATTAGGGAATGCACAACTTTAGATGAAATTCAAAAAGAAATTGATTATATAAGAGATATAAGATTTGATTTGAATTATGATATAGATGGATTAGTTATAGCTATAGATGATATAAGAACTAGAGAACTTTTAGGATATACAGTTAAATTTCCTAAGTGGGCTATTGCATATAAATTTGAAGCACAGGAGGCTACAACTAAGCTTTTAGATGTTGAATGGAATGTAGGTAGAAGTGGAAGAGTATCTCCAACAGCTATCTTAGAGCCAGTAGAGTTAGCAGGAGTTACTGTTAAGAGAGCTACATTAAACAATATGGATGATATAGCTAGAAAAGGAGTAAGATTAGGGGCTGAAGTATTTGTAAGAAGAAGCAATGATGTTATTCCAGAAATAATGGGAGTAGTTCCTGAAAGCTTAGAAGGTACAAAGGAAATTGAAGAACCAAAGGTATGTCCAGCTTGTGGAGCACATTTAGTTCATGAAGGAGTTCATATCTATTGTGAAAACACTTTAGGATGTAAGCCTCAAATGGTTAAAACTATAGTTCACTTTGCGGGTAGAGAAGCTATGAACATAGCTGGTTTTTCAGAAAGAACAGCAGAGCAATTATTTGAAAAGCTTGATATAAGAGATATATCAGATCTTTATAAATTAGAATATGAAAAATTATTAGATTTAGATAAGTTTGGCCCAAAGAAAGCACAAAATCTTTTAGATGCCATAGAAAAAAGCAAAGATTGTACTTTAGAAGCATTTTTATATTCCTTAGGAATTCCTAATGTAGGAGTTAAAACTGCTAAGGATTTAGTAAAGAGATTTGAGTCTTTAGAAAACCTAGAGAAGGCTACTTTTGAGGAATTAGTATCTGTTCAAGATGTTGGAGATATAGTTGCTAGAAGTATAATAGAATTCTTTAAAGAGGAAAGAACTTTAAAAGTAATAAATGAATTATTATCCCTTGGAGTAAATCCTCATTACGAGAAAAAAGAAGTTTTAGAAAGTCCATTTATGGGAAAAACAGTAGTAGTAACTGGTACTTTAGAAAACTATTCTAGAACATCAATAAAAGAAAAATTAGAATCTTTAGGAGCAAAGGTTTCAGGAAGTGTAAGTAAAAAGACTGATTTTGTAATAGCAGGAGAAGCAGCAGGTTCAAAATATGATAAAGCTAAATCTTTAGGTGTTACTATATTAAGTGAAGAAGAATTTGAAAATATGATATAAAAAAATAAAAGCTATGTGTAATTTCACATGGCTTTTATTTTTCCACTATATTTGAGTTTTCTTTTATTTCCTCTGATATATTTGTATCCTCTTCTAATTTTGTATCAGCTTTAATATCTTTATCTAAAAGGTTTTCTTTTATTTCAGAATATGAAACTGAATCAGCCATAGTATTTAAGTTATCAAATATTTTTTCCTTATTTCTTATTAGAGATATATTGTGTGCTATTTTTTCAAGTAAATAATTCTTATACTTTATTTGTCTGTAAGCTTTATTTGCAATTACAAAACTCCAGATTCCTAAAAATATCATTATTAACATGAAAAGTATAGCAACAACTTGAACTGCTAAGGTCATTTAACTTTACCTCCATATAAAATAATAAATAAATTATACCATAAGAATAGTTATAAATAGTATTAAATAATTATTACATTAAAACATATAATTTTAGTAAATGATAAATAAGGAGATAAGTATATGTTGAAATCTTTTTATGTTCTTATGAATTCAAAGAATATAGAAAAGTCATTAATGAAATTTAGGAAGATATCAATAAAAAAAGTAAGTCAAATAATAATTAAAGAGTGTATTAAAGAAAAATTAAATTATGAAATCATAGAAAAGAATAATAATGAATTTATAGTAGAAATAAGTTCTAGTAGAAAAAAGACTTTAATAGTATTTCATAAAGCATTGGCTGTAACAATTTATGATTACTATAAGTTTATACGTTTAATACAAGATAGAGAGATAGATAAGGGTGTATATATTACCACAGGAGTTTTTCAACAAGATGTTTATAACATGGCAGAAACAGATAGATTTATAAATAGAATAAAACTTCTAAATGGAAAAGACTTTGTTGTTAAGCAAAGGTGGATAAAGAGAAAGAAACATCATCATATTTCATACGACAAATTAAGTTTTAAATCTTTATTTTGATGGTAAAGATTTGTTTTATATAAAATTTAATGAGTTTAAATTACTTTCTTATGATTGATAAGATGTACAATCCTTTTACCATTTTATTTAGATAGTTTTTATAACTATATTTAGAAATAAATCAAAGAAATGATATTTAGAAATAATATATTTGTCAATAATTTAAAAGGAAAAGATTATTGAAGGAGATATCTACATGAAGAAAGTAATTTTATTTATATGTTTAATAATTTTATTAGTAGTTGGAGTAGGAAGGAGTTATGTGGATGTAACCCCTGTTTCTAATATGAACTTTGAATATAATGAAGGGCTTATATATTCTCTTGAAAGTTTACCAGATACCATAAGGCCTAGTGAATCATTAAATAAAGGAGAAGAGGATTTAGTAAGCAATATATTTTCAGGATTAGTTGAGGTAAATGAAAAAGGAGAACCAATTCCAGACCTTGCTATGGGATGGAAGGTTAGTGATGATGGCTTAGAATATACATTTAAAATTAATGAAAAAAATAAGTGGAGTAATGGCACAGAAGTTACAGCAAAGGATTTTCAAATATTTTTTAGGGATTTATTAAGTCCAGATAATGAAGATTATACAAGTAATGAGTTATATAGTATTTACGGAGTTAAGGATTATAGAGAAGGGAAAATTGATTTTAGTGAAGTAGCAATAAGTAGTCCTGATGATTATACATTGGTTTTAAGAATGAACAATAAGGATGATGATTTACTTAAAAATTTAGCTAAACCTATATATAGACTAAGAGATTTAAATGAACCATTAGATAATTATAAGAAAGATTTTAATGAAATATCATATACTGGTCCATATGTTATATATGATGTAACTAAGGATGGATTTATAAGATTAAAAGACAATCCTTATAATAGTAGCGAATTAGAAATAAAAGATATAGCTTTTAAGGAGAAAGACTCTGATGAAATTGAGTTAGCAGCTTTTAATTTAGAAAAAGTAGATATTTTAAAGAATCCTCCTATAATATATTCAGAGGATATAGGATTATATAAAGATTTAAGTAAATATAATAGTGATATTTTAAAGTTAATGATTGTAAATAGTGATAAAGCTGAAATGGCGCAGGGAATATCTAATATTATGCAAGTTTTAATTAGTGATAGTAATATATTAAAAAATAATTTAGGAAAACCATATATAAAAGTAATAAATAACAAAGATGAAATTCACTCAATTAAAAAGGATGGAGCTAAAGGAGATTATAAGATTAATGAATCAGAAAAAAATAATCTTAAAGAATCAGGTAAAAATACTTTGAAAAAGGTTCTTAATAATAATGAGGTAGTAAAAATAGTTGTAGGAAATAATGAAGAGGATAAAGCTTTAGCAAATGAACTGAAAAAATTTTTAGACAAGGAGCTAGCCATAAAGAGTATAGTAAAAATTCATGATGAGGGTATAGAGGAAGTAATAAAAAGAGGAGAGTTTAATATAGCTTTTGGTGAATTAAACTTAAATGAAAAAAACTTAGAAAGCTTAAAAAAGGAAGATATAGATAAAGAAGAGGGAGAAGTAGCGGATAAGAGTGAAGAAGGGGAAAAAGAAACTGCTACTTCAGAAAAGTCTAATTTAAGTTTAGTTAGTTTATATTTTAAAAATGATGTTTGGTGTAAGTCGCCAAAGGTTAATTATTTATTTATTGATTCAAATGGAAATTTAATATTAAAATATAGCAGTTAAAATACTTATAAGTTTATATGAAAGTAAATTTGCACTCTAAGTATTAAAAAACTTTAGGGAAATTTATTTTACATAAGTAACCCTAAATTACAAATTGTATTTAATAATAAAATCTAAGCTAATAAAATATATTTTCTGTCATATAGATCTAAATCATAAACCATATTTAATAAAAAACTTATAAATAGCACATTAGGAAAAGAAAGATTATAGAAGTTCCTAGAAAGCTATTTATAAGTTTTTAATTGTTTTATGAAGCATAAATTATTATAAATCAGTAGAATCAAGAATATTTTTCATTTTATCATCTAAATCCTCTTTTTTATCTATTGAAGAATCACTATATTCAGATATTTCTCTAGTTAAGTTTGGGTTTGTTGGTGGTGGAGAAATTTCATCAACTTGATTTTCATTAGTTATAGAATTATAGTCTGATTCTCCAGCATCAGGTGGAACTATAGGAGTCTTAGAGTTAAAATTATTTAATTTAGGAAGTTTATTTATTTTTTGTACATTCTTTAAAGAGTCTATTTCTTCTACTAACATAGCACTTTTTTTCTCTTTAGGAGTATCAGTAATAAAATCTATATATTTATCAATAAAACTATTTATAAATACAAAGAATATAAACATATTTTTTGTACTATCAAAGGTAGTTTTATCTGAAGTGAAAATTGATTTCTTTGTAGAGTACTTTAGATTTTTTGTGAATATAGGTGCTAATCCTGTAAGTTCAGGGCTATTAGCATTAGTCATTCTAAACATTGATTCATCAATTAAATCATCAGGCTTTAAAGAGAACTTTTTATATCTTTCATGAGAATCTAAATTTGGTGCATCAGGGAAACTAGTTACTATTCCTGAGTTAACTATATAATTTTTATAAACTTTAGATATTATATTCTCTCTTTTATCTGAGGAATCCTCATCTAAATCAAAGGACATTAAAAGGTTAGTTAAATATAAGCATATTTCCATGTTAGAATATTTATACTCTTTTTTATCTGTTCCTTTTAGGATTATTCCCTTTTCATCATTAAACATATTACAGAAAAGCTCAATTAAGTCTAAGTAAGCATCTTTAAATATAAGTATGTTTGTATTCTTATAGCTTAAATACATATTTAAGGCTAGTAGAGAAGTGGTTTCAAGATTAGAAAATGTGCTATTTGATTCATAGTATTTGTTTAATATGAAATCAGATAAATCTAAAACTAATAATTTACAATCTTCATTATTTGAATATAGAAGCATGTTATTTAAGCAATAGTCTATTTTGCAACATTCATCTAAGGAAAGTGAGTATAATTCTTCTTTAAAATTAACAAACATGTTTAATATTTGAAGAGCAAAATCTTCATAGGTTTTGCTATCAGAATCTTCAGGGGCTACTTTACTATACATATAGTAAGCTAACATCATTAATGCTTGATCTGAATAAGACATTTCATCTTCTTTTTCGCTTATATTTAAGCCAGATTTAGAAGAAGACTCATCATTTTTTTTATTTACAAAAAAACCTTCTGGATTTCTTAAATAGGTATAGTAAAATTCCAGTTGAAGCTTACTTAAATTTTTATAAAAGGCAGCTCTTTTATAAAGTGCACTATTAATATTTTTAAATTTTTCATAGTAAGAACAAAGTCTTAAAAGAGAAAGGGTCATTAATGCATTAGATGAAACTGGAATATCTTTTTTAAAGGTGGTATCATCCCAAGTTTTTGAATACTTAGAAGAGTAAATATTAGGCTTTGCTTTTTTATATATACAAATTAATGGAGTATTATTTTTAAAGAATGATATCTCATCTTTTTTGAAATTTTCTTTAAGATTTTTGTAATTTGTAGATATTCCACACCTAGATTCAAGTACTATATGATTTACTGATTCTTTTGAAAGAAAAAGTAATTGTGATGCTATCTCTTCTTTAGAAAGAGAATTAGCTTTGAAGAATGAACCTATATACTTCAAATAATTCACCTCATGATATTATTTCTTATATATATTAATATGAATTTTTATTATAAATATTACCTAGTGAGTACATAATACTTTTAGGTGAAATAAAGGTTTAGAGGGTTTTTTATAGGCATAATTTTTATATATAATCCATGTTGATAAAGGATAAAATAACCAATATACTATTCTTATAATTAGTGTTTTGAAAATAAATTAAGGTAAGGAGATATTGAATGAGAAGTAGTGGAAGAAAAAAAGAACAGATAAGACCAGTTAAAATAACAAGAAACTTTACTAAATATGCAGAAGGCTCTGTATTAATAGAAGTTGGGGATACCAAAGTATTATGTACTGCTTCAATAGAAGAGAAAGTTCCACCTTTTTTAAAGGGTTCTGGAGAAGGATGGATAACTGCTGAATATAACATGCTTCCAAGAAGTACTCAAAGTAGAAAACAAAGAGATATAAATAAACTTAAAATAGATGGAAGAACAATGGAAATACAAAGACTTATAGGAAGAGCTCTTAGATCAGCTGTAGATATGAAAGCTTTAGGAGAAAAAACTATTTGGATAGACTGTGATGTTCTTCAAGCTGATGGAGGAACTAGAACGACTTCTATTACAGGTTCATTTGTGGCATTAGTTGATGCTGTAAATAAACTTCATCAAAAGAAACCTTTCAATGTTTATCCTATAAGACACTTTGTTAGCGCAGTAAGTGTTGGAATAGTAGGGGAAGAGAAAATATTAGACTTATGTTATGAAGAAGACCATGTAGCTAAAGTAGATATGAATGTTGTAATGACAGAAGAGGGAGAGTTTATAGAAATTCAAGGAACTGGAGAGGCTGGACCTTTTTCAAGAAAAGAATTAGATGAATTATTAAATCTTGCTGAAAAGGGATCAAAACAAATGATACAAGCACAAAAAGATGCTTTAAAGACAGATTCTTTATGGATCGGAACAGGGAGAGAGTAAAATGAAAAAATTTATACTAGCAAGTAATAATGCACATAAGGTAAAAGAAATAAAAGAAATATTAAAAGATTTTAATTTAAACATATTATCTTTAAATGAAGCAGGAATAGACATAGATGTTGAAGAGGACGGAAAAACATTTGAAGAAAATTCTTTTAAGAAAGCTAATGAAATAAGAAAGTATTTACTTAGTAAAGGTGAAAGTGATTTTATTGTAATGGCTGACGATTCAGGATTAGAAGTAGATTATTTAAATGGAGCGCCAGGTATATATTCTGCTAGATATGCAGGGGAACATGGAAATGATTCTAAAAATAATGAAAAGTTATTAGAGGAATTAAAAAATGTTAAAGATGATGAAAGAAAAGCTAATTTTATATGTGTAATAGTTGCAGTTACAGATAAAGGAGAAAAAATAGTAGCAGAGGGAAAAAGTTATGGAGTAATTTTAGAAGCTTTAAGTGGAAATGAAGGCTTTGGATATGATCCTTTATTTTTCGTACCAGAATACAAAAAAACTTTCGCAGAAATGACTTCAGATGAAAAGAATGCTATTAGTCATAGGGGAAGAGCTTTAGAAAAACTAAAGGATAATTTAAAAGGGATATTTAAATAGGAGGAGAAGAAATGAAAGTAGCTATAGTCAGTGATACACATGGAGTTACTCATGTTATTGAATATATAAAAACTTTACTAAATGATTCAGATGTTCTTATACATTTAGGAGATAATATAAATGATGTTAAGTTATTAAGTGAAGGTTTTAAGGGAAAGGTATATTCTGTTGTAGGAAACTGTGACTATGAAAGAAATGGGCAAGTTGAGCAAGTGATTGAAATTGAAGGCAAAAAATTTCTAATAACTCATGGACATAAATATACAGTTAAATATGGATTAGATAAAATTTACTATAGAGGACTTGAATTAGGAGTAGATGGAGTGATTTTTGGTCATACTCATAGAAAAGTAGCCTTAAAAGAGGGAAATATGTGGATAATAAATCCTGGTAGTCCATCAATACCTAAAGATGGAGAGGCAAGTATAGCTTTTATGAATGTAGATTCTGAAAATATAGAAGTAAGATTTTTTTCTATTTAATTTAGAATTAAATTAAAAAATAAGTGTTAATACATAAAAAAAGCTTATGTATTAACACTTTTTTTCAAAAGAAAACATAGATTTTATCAGGGTTTCAGAGGATTCGATAAATTTTTCTAAAAAAACTTTAAAAAAAGTGTTGACATAATAATAACTATACTGTAGAATAACTATTGTCGTCGCGAGAGAGCGGCGGTGAAACAAAGCCTTCGGGGTGTGGCGCAGATGGGAGCGCGCGTGGTTTGGGACCATGAGGTCGCAGGTTCGATCCCTGTCACCCCGAC
>NZ_JASORQ010000060.1:0-229 GCF_030222355.1 Clostridium sp. UMB9555A
TGCTGAGTATCCGAACGGTAAGGACGCGCCCAGCGAACGCCTTCCATACTCAATGCGACGGTCGACCCGTCCGCCAGCATCGCCGTCGCTTGCTGAGGATTGGCGCTGGTGACTGCGGCAGGCAGCAGCGGACCATAGGTTGGCAGCGCCTTCAGCGTATCGGTAATCTTGTTGTTATCCCACGCCGACTCGCCCACTTTCCACAGCACATTTGCCGGGCCGCGATAGC
>NZ_JASORQ010000061.1:0-228 GCF_030222355.1 Clostridium sp. UMB9555A
GCACTTTTTCCAGACCCATTTATTATCGAATACGGTGACCGCCTGAGCGGCCACCTTTAATCGTGGGCAGTTACACAGAATTATTTACAGGGTCTTGCTGGGAGTTCTTACACTTGCTCGCGATATTCAATTGGCCATTGTCAACAAATGACGCAGGTTTTGATTGGTGATATCTATTTACGTCAGCAATGCGATGTGTTTTGGCTCGGCTATACCATCAGTCCCGCT
>NZ_JASORQ010000062.1:0-228 GCF_030222355.1 Clostridium sp. UMB9555A
GGTATCTCAATTGTCGGTTTGATCTTCGATCCTAACGTCCATTTCTCCGGCGTTTTCGCCATGCCTTCATTGAGCGATGAAAACGGCAATTCACTGATTGGCAGCCTGGACATTATGGGCGCGCTGAATCCTGTAGTCCTGCCAAGCGTTCTGGCGCTGGTGATGACGGCAGTATTTGATGCCACCGGAACTATCCGTGCCGTCGCCGGCCAGGCGAACCTGCTGGAT
>NZ_JASORQ010000063.1:0-216 GCF_030222355.1 Clostridium sp. UMB9555A
TAGTTCAATGGTAGAACACCAGCCTTCCAAGCTGGATACCCGGGTTCGATTCCCGGTACCCGCTCCACAAAATGTTTCAAAAGTTAAGCAAAAAAGTGCTTGACAAAACATTTAAAACTAATTAAAATAAATTTTGTTTTCAATGTGTATCTTTAGCTCAGCTGGATAGAGCAACGGCCTTCTAAGCCGTGGGTCAGGGGTTCGAATCCCTTAAGG
>NZ_JASORQ010000064.1:0-215 GCF_030222355.1 Clostridium sp. UMB9555A
GTACCTTAAGGGATTCGAACCCCTGACCCACGGCTTAGAAGGCCGTTGCTCTATCCAGCTGAGCTAAAGATACACATCAAACAATTATTATTTTAAATGTTTTTTAATGTTTTGTCAAGTGTTTTTACTTAACATTTTAAACATTTTGTGGAGCGGGTACCGGGAATCGAACCCGGGTATCCAGCTTGGAAGGCTGGTGTTCTACCATTGAACTA
>NZ_JASORQ010000065.1:0-209 GCF_030222355.1 Clostridium sp. UMB9555A
ATAGCCGAAAATGTTAGAAATTTAGTAAGTAAAATGTTTATTTCTGATTTTCATAATTTAATTAATGAATTAGATAGATTAGGATATAACTCCTACTGGAAAATACTAAGTGGAATTAACTATAATTCGGCCCATTCTAGAGAAAGAGTATTCATAGTCAGCATCAGGAAAGATATAGACAACGGGAGCTTTAAGTTTAAAGAAGGAAA
>NZ_JASORQ010000066.1:0-206 GCF_030222355.1 Clostridium sp. UMB9555A
TCCCTGGCAGATCACCAAATTTAATTTGCAGATGTGGCGGAATTGGCAGACGCACTAGACTTAGGATCTAGCGCCTATGGCGTGGGGGTTCGACTCCCTTCATCTGCACCAATTAAATTTAATTTTAAACATTCAATGCGGGAGTGACTCAATGGTAGAGTGTCACCTTGCCAAGGTGAAAGTTGCGGGTTCGAGTCCCGTCTTCC
>NZ_JASORQ010000067.1:0-204 GCF_030222355.1 Clostridium sp. UMB9555A
CTCTTGAAAAATTATTTTTAACATGGTATTATTAACTCAATTAAATTAAATAGTACGGAAAAGGAAAAATCCATTAAGTTTACTTTGTTTGGCGACCGAGAAAACTTAATGGATAAACTAAAATCCTAAATAGAACAAAGTTCTATTTGAAATATTCACTTTTCATAGCTTTATGATATCAAAGCTATTGAAAAAAGTCAATGA
>NZ_JASORQ010000068.1:0-203 GCF_030222355.1 Clostridium sp. UMB9555A
GGAAGACGGGACTCGAACCCGCAACTTTCACCTTGGCAAGGTGACACTCTACCATTGAGTCACTCCCGCATTGAATGCTTGTTTAAATTTAATGGTGCAGATGAAGGGAGTCGAACCCCCACGCCGTAGGCGCTAGATCCTAAGTCTAGTGCGTCTGCCAATTCCGCCACATCTGCAAATTAAATTTGGTGATCTGCCAGGGA
>NZ_JASORQ010000006.1:0-152867 GCF_030222355.1 Clostridium sp. UMB9555A
CTATACTCATATTACTTATAAAAGAATTGCTGGTTTATGTTAATATCTTCTGTTTAATTTTCAAAGACCATTTCGTTATCGCCCTTAAGCGACTTTCTCATTTTAACATCTTTAAGAAACTTTGTCAACAACTTTTTTCAAATTTTTATTTGATATTTTGTTGCCGTGTCTCTTGCTGACGAAATTTATCTTACCATTTTAACCATATTTAATTTAATACTTTTCTCCGTTTTAGATAAAATATATTATTATTTCTATATTTTTCTTTAAAATACTTACTTTTTCCTATATAGATACACTAGGTAAAGTGTTTTAAATAAAATTTACATTCAATATACTTTTCTGTAGAATATTGTATTATTTTATACTATATTTTTAGATTATATAAAAAATACGCTTACATTTTGCATACAAAAATAGATTTTCATATTAATTTATATATAATTTTCTCTATGTTTTTTAATTGATTAGTAAAAGTATATTAAAGTGATTAAATATAACTTACTAAATAATAAATAAAAAACACTTATTTACTATTAAATATAATCACATAGATCTATTCTCCAACTAAGTTTAAATTATTAGCAAACTCCTCTAGACTATATTGAGTATAGTCTGTGTTAATTGCTTTTTTACCTATATCAGTGTAGTAAGAAGCATAAACTGATATTATTAAAAATGCAAATAAAGAAAAAACTACACTTTTCCTAAAATACTTTATAAAGACTACTCCTACTAATACAGATATGGCTAACCATAAAATTTCTGAAGACACATCTATCTTTAATGAATTTATAACTACCATGCATTGCATTATGCAAAAAAATAAAATTATACCAGCTAATAATAAAAATACTGTTATTATAGCTGAAAATAGATATGCTATGACCATATTAAAATAAGAATTACCTGTAAAGTCCTTTTTAGTTAATATATAAGAAGCAACAAATACATTTATTATTGCAAGCAAAGTTATTCCTTTATATGTTTCTAATATGAAGTTACCAAAAAAATTAACAAGACTCTCTAAAAATAGTGTTGCTGTAATATCTCCATTGTAAATTCTAGCCTTAGATAATTCATCAAACTCTATCCCTGATATTTCACTCATAAAGTTTAAAACTACCATTCTCATTATTATCATAATTAAAACAAATAGTATTATTTGAGCATTTGCCTCTTTTAAATATTTTTTAGATGATTTTCTAGCCATAAGAAATTCCCCCTCTTTTATAATTCACTTTAATTATTGACAAGCAGTATCAATCTTAATCACTAAAACATATAATCCAAAAATATATTTATATTGATTAATAAAACTCTAAATTAATATTTAGGTAACTATTAATGAACATATCCCTAATTTAAAATAGGCATATTAAGATTATTTAAAATTAATCTTAATATGCCTGTATAAAATAAATTAATATGAGGTAGCTTTTAATCAATTATCTATTTGCCTTTCTTTTTTTGTGTTGATATTTAAAATTTCTAATAGTCTAACAATAATTTAATTATATTAAATTAAATTTTATCTTAAACCAAGTCTTAGTTATTATTCTAAACAAGTTAAGAATAAGATATATACTTAAAAATCATCCATATATTTAAATTTACATTTTGCATTTATATTTAAAATTTGCAAAAAACCTTTACATAAATATTATATTGATTTCTTTAATAATAAGAAATATCTTATTTATACTTATTGATGTATTAATTTTACATATATTGTTCCTTTTGTAATATAATAATCTTTTTTTACCATTTGTTAACCCTTTATTTAAAAGTTAACTTAAAATTTTCATTTTTTTTGTGGATATTACTAAGGGTTTTAAGGTATAATTTGTTGAAATTACTATAAAACTCTCGAAAAATATATTAAAGATAGGTGATTAAATGAACAAACTTAAAATTGTATCTTTGTTTATGAGTAGCTTTTTAATGATTAGTGCTTTTTCAGCACCATTAATAACCAAAGCAAATCCCGAAGTTAATAAATTACAAGAGGAGAAAAAACAAATTACAGAAGAAAAAGAAATTAAAAAGGGAAAGCTCGATGAAATTAAAGATAGCATTGACGCTAAACAAGCTGAGCTTAATTCAGCTCAAGCAAAAGTTACTGAATATGAAGAGAAAATAAAAACTTTAAATAATGAAATTTCTTCAACTGATTCAGAAATAAATAAAGTAAAAAAATCAATTGAAGAAAATACTACTGAAATTGAAAAAGCTAAAAAAGAACAAGAATTAAAGCAAGAAATATTAGGTGAAAGACTTAGAAATATCTATAAATCTAATTTAAGCGATAAGTTTCTATATATGATTCTTGAGTCTAAAAACTTTGGAGAATTATTCTCTAATATAGCAAATATAAAAACCCTTGTTAAAACAGATAACAAGCTTATTGAAGAGATTGAAGCTTTAAAAAATGAACTTGAAGTTAGACAAGCTGAACTTGAAACTTCTAAATCTACATTAGATAGAAAAAAGGCAGAACTTCTTTCTAAAGAAAAAACTCTTAATGAAGTTAAATCTGAACATGAAAATACATTAAATACTTATAAGTCTCAATTAAGCGAATTAGAGGAATTAGAAGCTGAAAAAAATGCTGAACTTAAAGCATTGGCAGATAGAGAAGATGAAATTGAAAAGGAAATTCAATCATATTTTACTAAAACTCCAAGCACAGCATCTACAACCAGTAATTCATCAAGTGGATTTATAAGACCAGTTGCTTCTTCTTCCATAACTAGCTCATATGGTCCAAGAGTTCATCCTGTAACTGGTCAGTATAAAGTTCATACAGGTGTAGACTTTGCTGCTTCAACAGGAACTCCATTTGTAGCTGCTAAAGACGGGATTGTAACCGCTGCTGAATATCATCCTGCTTATGGAAATATGGTTATAATAGATCACGGTGGTGGATTCAGTACTCTATATGCTCACGCATCTCAATTAAAAGTTTCTGTAGGTCAAAAAGTAAAACAAGGACAAGTAGTTTCTTTAGTTGGCTCTACAGGATATAGTACAGGCCCTCATGCTCATTTTGAAATAAGAATTAATGGACAACATGTAAATCCAATGGATTATATTTAATAGAAAAGATAGTCATTTGACTATCTTTTTTTTTATTTACATAATTATTAATTAAATTTCTATAAGAATAATTTTACATATCAATTATTGATTATTAAAAGATATATATTATTGATTAAACACTTGATTTTAATGGAAACATAAAATATAATGAAAGCGTTAACACATTGATAACTATTTTAATATTCTATACATTTTTATGTAACAAACGAAAGGATGAGGTTATGAGAAACTCAAAAATTACAGCAATTATATTATCAGCAATAATAGGTATTGGTGTTGGAACTGGAGGTACCTTAGTTTACGAAAATAATCAAGAAGCAAAACAAATATCTAAGTTAGAACAAACAACAAAGGCTAATGCAGTTGAAGAAATTGTTAAAGGAAATGTTTTAGCAACTTTATGGCAACAAAATTCTGGAGAAGTAAAGGCTTTAAGATATGAAGCATACAACTCTGGAAAGAGATATGTTGATGAATTAGTAAAAGAACCTACTGCTAAACCCTATGCAGTTACCTTAGATATTGATGAGACAATAATAGATAATTCACCTCATGCAGGGTATGAAATAAAACATAATGAATTATTCTCAAAGGAAAACTTTGGTGAGTGGGTACAAATGGCTGATGCAGCCGCAATAGATGGAGCTAAAGATTTTACTGATTATGCTAAAAGCAAAGGATTTGAAGTTTTCTATGTTTCAAATAGAAGTGAAGAAAAGGAACTTGATGCAACTATAAAAAACATGCAAAAATTAGGTTTTGTAAATTCAGATAAGGATCATATACTTTTAAAAACAGATACAAATAGTAAAGATGCTAGATGGAATAAGATAAAAGATAATTATAATCTTGCAATTTATTGTGGAGATAACTTAGGTGACTTCCCTGATGGATATGATAATAAGTCTAATGAACAAAGAAGAGAAATAGTAGATAAAGAAGCTCAATTCTTTGGAACAAAATACATAGTGCTTCCAAATCCAACTTATGGTGATTTTGAAAATGCCGTTTATGGATATGACTTCAAAAAATCTCCAGAACAAAAACTTGAAGATAGATTAAATAGTATAAAATCATTTAAATAAACTTTAATTAATTTAAAGAAGTTTAATTATACATATTATGAATAAAAAATCTATATTACTGATGTAATATAGATTTTTTTATTATAATATATGTTAACAAAATCAAAGTCTTAAGGCCCTTAAAATTAATTGTAATAATCATAATTCAATTGTTTTTCATAATTTAGAGTTAATAATATTTATATGCTTTATAACTTTTGAAATTAGATATTATTTTTTCTTGATTTATAATATTCTTTTAGTCTTTCTCTTTGCTCTTTAACTATAATTTCATCAATTATATTACTAAGTTGAAGAACCTCTTGAGTACATCCATATTTCTGATATAAACCTGCTAATAAATCTTTTAACTCATTTGTAAACATCTTATCATACTCTCCCTTTTTAATCTTTAATACCATCTCCTATTAAAACATTATATTTCTTACCTATAAAATTTTAATTATTTAGATAATTTATTAAAATCATTTATATTTAAAGAGAAACCATAACTTAAGATAATAAATCATCCTTTAACTATATTCTAAAATCATTTAACTAATTAGTAAATAATTTTAGAATTACAAAATTCGACCATGAATATTTATTAACTTATTATGAGTTTTTGTACTATTTATCCTTTTTTAACCATAACTTATTAATAAAATATTAAATTACTCTTTCACCTTTTTAATTATATTGTATATTTTCCCAATAATAACCACATTTTTATCATATAAAAAAGTCTTAATTTTAAAAAACCACTTAACATTGTAAAAAAAATACACTTTTAATTTAAAATTTTAAAACATTTTCTTTACAATATTAAAATCTATATAAAATTAGTACGAACTTTTAAAAAAATAAATTTTTATATAATTATTCTTATACTAAAATACCATTATAAATTAATAAAAGACCTATACCAAATTAATTTGGTATAAGCCTTTCTTGCTTAATCTAACTTAAATATTAATCATTAAAAATTTTGTTTTTCCAAGAATTTATTGTCTTTCTAGCCTGTCCAATAGTTAAATCTAATTCATCAAATACAAATCCATCCTTTTCTTTTAAAATCTCCATAAGATGTCCGATTCTAGGTAATCTTAAATTAACTTTTCTTATAACTTCTTTTTCAGCGAATACCTCTTTAGGATTTCCTTGTAATATTACTCTTCCTTCTTTCATAACAAAAACATTATCACAATATAAAGGAACAATATCTATATCGTGAGTTGCTATTATTATTGTTATTCCAAGCTCCTTTTGCATTTCTACTAATAACTTCATTATCTCTGAAACGCCCATTGGATCTAAACCTGCCGTTGGTTCATCTAGTATTAAAACCTTTGGCTCCATAACTAATACCCCTGCAATGGCTACCCTTTTCTTTTGACCAAAGCTTAAACAATGAGTTGGCTTATTTTTTAAGTGTTCTATACCAGTTCTTTTTAATGCATTATCTACTCTTTTTCTTATTTCATCTTCTGGTAGTTTCATATTAACAGCACCAAAGGAAACATCTTGGTAAACACTTGCTGAGAAAAGTTGATTATCAGGATCCTGAAAGACAATTCCTATAGATTCTCTAAGCTTCATTATTCCTTTTCTTGAATAATCTATAGGTTTATTGTCAAAAAGTATTCTTCCTGAAGAAGGTTTTAATATACCATTAAAGTTTTGGAACAAAGTTGATTTTCCAACACCATTTCCACCTAATATAGCCGTAACCTCTCCTCTTTTTATATTCATATTTATACCTTTTAGAGCATGAGTTCCATCTGAATAATTATAATTAAGCTCTTCTACTTTTAATATATAGTCTTCCATAAAATCCTCCTACTCTACTTAATAAATATAGCTATTCCTATAAAAATAAGATTAATTATTATAGTTATAATGTAAATGTAATTTCTTTTTTGAACCTGTTCTTCTAAAACTTTAAGTTCTCCATTATACCCTCTGGCTTCTAAGGCAGTATATAAATCATTAGCTCTCTTAAATGAACGTATAAATAGTGTTGATGCAAGAGCACCTAAGGATTTATATGATGTTTTTATATCTCTATATCCAAGTCTTGAATTTTGCGATATAAACATCATTTCTGAAGTTTCTAAAATTATAAATATAAACCTGTACACTAAGCTTATTAACTCTATTAAAAAACTTGGTACTTTAAGCTTAGCTAAAACTGATATTACATCTATAATTGGAGTGGTTAGGGATATAAAGTATAAGCAACTTAAAGATCCCATTACCTTAAGGAACATATTAAGTCCTTGAATAATTCCACTTTTTGAAACTCCAATCCATCCATTAAAAAGCTTAAATGATACTAAAAATGTATCCTGTTTTAATGAATAACTCACAACAATTGTTAGGATACCAATTATTAAAAAAGCTATTGGCACCATCATTAACTTTATAAAAACTCTTATTTTTGTTCTTCCTACTTTGGTTATTAAAAAAGTCATAATACTTATTATAAGCATAGAAACAATAAAATTATTTGCCCAAAGACAAACGCACAAAGTAATTAAGGCAAAAAACATCTTTTCCGCTGGATTAATATTTTTTAACTTAGATGCATAAGCATATTTATCTATGTTTATCATTTACTTCGTCGTTCACTTTCTTTTTGCCTTTTAGATATCCTAATCCAAAGCCAATTACCCCTGCACCGATTGCAGCTTGAAGAGCAAATAATAAACTTTCTATTTCTCCACTAGCTGGTTCAAATAATGGTGAGAACCATGGTTCATAGTTTTCATCAATTTGTGTTATTGCTTCTTCTGCTTGATCATCAGATCCACCAAACTCTCCATTTTTAGCTACAAAGAAAGGTATTATTGTAATAAATACAACTAATAATAGTAATATCACATTAGTTAACACTCTTTTATTTTTCATTATTTTACCCCCTTTGAAAAAATGTTAAGTTCCATTAAATCTTCTTTTGCATAATTTTCTATTGTATTAAAGATTATGACTGTTAATATTCCTTCACTTATAGCTAGAGGAACTTGAGTAACAGCAAATATACCCATGAATTTCATAACTGATGCCATAACTCCTCCAACCTCTGCTGGGAAGGCTAGTCCTAATTGAACTGAAGTAACCATGTAAGTTGCTAAATCTCCAAGAGCAGATGCTAAAAATACACCTAACCATGTTGGCCCATTAAGTTTTTTTACTAATTTATAAAGACCATATGATACTAAAGGCCCAACTACAGCCATTGAGAAAGTATTAGCTCCAAGAGTAGTAAGACCACCATGAGCTAAAAGTAATGCTTGGAATAAAAGTACGATAAGTCCTAAAACTGATGCTGCTGTAGGTCCAAATAATATTGCCGCAAGACCAACCCCTGTAGGATGTGAGCAACTACCTGTAACTGATGGAAGCTTTAATGCTGAAAGAACAAAAGCATAAGCTCCTGCCATAGCTAACAAAATCTTTAGTCTTGGATTATTTCCAACCTTGTTTTTAATAGAGAATAATCCTAATACTATAAATGGTATAGTTATAACTCCCCATGCTATACACCATTTAGGTTGTAAAAATCCTTCCATGATATGCATAGCTGAAACACTTCTTGGTATTAATAAGAACATTAATAAAAATCCTATAAATACTTGATTCTTTTTTGACATAATAATTCTACTCCTTAAATTATATTTTTATTTTGTATTCCCATTTATCATCTTTTTATTTTAAGATAAAATTTGATTTAACTATTTCCGCATCAAATAAAACAATATGTACTAAAAATATTTCCCTTTATAACACTTAATCTAAATATGAATAACTTTAATTTCTAGTTAAATCAGAACTTTAGTCTTAGAAATAAAAAACCCCTAGACATTGCGTCTAGAGGTTATAAAAATTCTAAAAAAATATAACTTACCAAAGCACAACACCTCCTATTTCCCGTAGGATTTTGATGTTTTAAAAATAGGCAGGTCTTCTGGCTCAAGCATCATCACTTTTTGTGGCCTTCCCAAAATATTATATTTCAGTGACTTAAAATACAAAAAGCTCCTCTATTACAGCGGCGGGACCGCGTGGGATTTAAACCCAACTTCCCTTTTAATATATAGTTACAAATGTAACTATTTAACCTATTTCTAAATATTTAATTTTACAATACTTTAACATTATATAGCATATGCATTGCATTTACAATTAAACTCTATAGATTTCTCTAGAAAATATGCTATATATAAGGCTTTCAGTAATTTTTAAACATATACTCTATGTTCATATATTATTATAAAATATTAATTATTAAAAACTTATCTGTTTATCATATAAATTTAATCTTAGAATTTATTTTAAATTAATCTGACTCTAATAATATTTTAAAAAATTTTTATTAAGCTATGTTTTAAATTAAAAGGAATCATATTAGATACAAATAATCATTTTAAAATACTAATCTTTAAAATTCTTAGTATTTTAAATTTGATGTTAAGCATCTTTATGATTCCTAAAAAATTATAAATCTAATTTATCCTTATTAAATTATCTTAATTTAGTATTCTATGATTTATAAAGCTTATCTCATATTCATCAATAGAGCCATCTTTATTTAAATCAAGAGAAGTGTTAGTAGTACTTCCATAGTTTTTAGATACCATTGCTAAGTCTCCTATATCAATCTTTCCATTGCCATTAAAGTCTCCTGTACTTTCTTCTATTAATAAAGAGTTAAATCTTGCTATTGCACCCTCTAAAGATTCCTTAGCTAAATTTATTTCCTCTTCAGTAGCATCTTCCTTGTTAAATACTTCTTCAACCTTATTAATTTCAACTGTTAATCCATCCTTAGCGCCTTTATGGTATTCACCAACATTAAATCCTTCTACAGATTCCTCTAGTAAAGATTTACCTTGATTTATTAATTCACCTAAATTTGTCTTATCAACCTCTGGTGTTTCCTTTACTAAAGCTTTGATTGAAGCATCTAAATCAATTACTATTTGATTTATTTGATCTTGAGTGTAATCAGCTTTATTTTTGTTAGCTTCATTAGCAACTTCTAACACTTCACTAAATAAAGCCCATGACTCAGCTGTATATTCTTCTTCAACTAAAGAGTTTCCTAAAGTTAAAACTTTATTGAAATCTTCAAAATCAGTTGCCCTTAAAGCTAATCCTTCTTCTGACTTATTTAGCTTTTCTAAAGCCTTATCTATTTTCTTCTGAGATGAGTTAGAATCATCTAAAATACTCTTAGCTTCATTTAATGCTTCTTTTAAAGTTTCAAAGCTACTTAAAGTGTATTCATCTCCACTTAGATTTATAAGCTCATCATATTTTGCCTTTAAGGAATCATTTACTGGGAATTCAAACTCTTGGTTTAAAGTTATTATTTCATAAATATTTGGTGCAACATCTGTCCATTCAATTTTTATCTCATAGATATTATTGTAATCACGATTAATAAATTCATTTAAACTATTGCTTAATGTTCCTAATTGAACCCATTGATCAGTTACACTTTCACTGCCATCACCAACTCTAGCCATAACCTTAGCATTTGAAATTGAACTTCCACTTTGAACTATTGTAACCTTTCTAACATCTGTTTTTTCTGATAAACGATAAGTTATACTTCCTTCAGAAACCTCACCATTATTAGTATTAGGCTTATATGAAGTTGTTAAATTTCCATCTCTTAAATTACTTGGGGCAAAGCCTCTTTCCTCAATTGGATTTGAAATATAAGTTGGATCATTTACTGTAGATATATATTCTCCATTGTTTATCATAAGTTCATTTATAACTGTCCAACGATGTCTATATGGTGCAGTAAATAATATTCTTACATATCTAGCCTTTTGATTTAAATTATCTCCTTCAACATAAGCACTATCTATTGGAACTATTCCACCTGATTGGTTTCCATGTTTATATCCATTTTTTAATGGTGTAGAGAACATGTCGTCTACTCCATTTTCTACTCCATCTCCAATACTAATAGCGTCTGTCCAAGTTTCTCCGTCTAAAGATAATTGAATTTTACCATCTCTTACATGGTCAACTTCAGTATCTAATACAACATATTTTAAATTATCCACAAGAATTTCTTGTCCTAAATCATAGACTATAGTATCACCTGTACTAGGTGCACCTAAGAATTTAACTCTTGTTTTTAAATCTCCATCTACAGCTTTTTTAGCTCCATCATCTCCAACATAAGCATCTACTAATGATGGTTCATAAACTTCATTAGAATTAACTTCAAACTTAGTTAAATTAAAATTAATAGTTTCATTGCTTGTATTAATTAGCCTTACATATCTACCGTCTTCTAATGTATTTTTATCTGTTATATCAATCCACTCAACACCATTCATAGAGCTTTGAAGTTTTAAGCCTGTGTCATTTGAAATTTCAAGATTAATATTACTTAAATCTTTAATACGATTTAATTTAACCCCAATATATTCTCCATGATTTAAGCTTATGTCATCTATAGGTATCAACTTAGTTACATCTTCTTTAGCTAAAGATAATAAATCTAATTCTGTATTTGTATATACATTCTCTTTATTTCCTGCACTTTCTAATTCATCACTAACTATTGCAAACTCTGAGAAAGTAAGCCACTTATTGATATTTTCCATATTAGTAAGTCTTATATATTTAGCTGAAATAGGAGTTTCAAAGGATTCTTCTATAATATCTTTTCCTGCTGGAGCGCCTGTTTTATCATATTCTTTTATAGTTGTCCAACTTTTATTATCTAATGAATATTCTAGTTTGAACTTATTCCATTTATCAGAGCTTCCTCCTCCATTTTTACCTATTACAAATCTAATTCCATCAAGTTTTATTTCTTTTCCTAAATCTAAACCTATGAATTCTCCTGCTAAAGATGTATCTCCATTAAGAGTTTTATACCATACACCAGTATTATCATCTCCATCTAAAAGATTAGCTTCATTTCCTTCATAAACTTGCCAAGATTCACTTCTTATTAAACTTGGATTAAACTCTACACCTGAGTTTGAATCCTCTTTCTTATTTACATTAATATCTCTAACACCTAGCCAAGTATTCTCTCTTGCCTCTGTAGCTATTAAACGAACTCCTCTAACCTTTAAATCTAAATTTTCTACTTTTATAGCTCCAGGCATTGTATATTCAACACCCTCTTCTAAATCAATCCATTCTCTTCCGTCAACTGTATATTGAATCTTAGCCTTTTGCATTGTATCGTTAGGATTTGAATTTGCTCCCATTAAGAATTCAACATTATTTAAAGTTATAGGATTACTATATTTAACTCCTACATAAGTTCCAACATCTATTCTATTTGGATTTTTATAAACTAATTCAGTACTAGCATTATTATCAAAAATATTGTCAGGATTTCCTGTTGGGGCATCTTGTCTATTACTTATATAAGTTGCTATTATTCTATTTGGATCAACAATAGAACCTATAACAACTGATAAGTTTTGACCCATACTCTTTATAAATGGAACGATATGTTGAACTCCAACCTCTGCATACTCAGTATGGTCTACATAGTGAAAACCATAAGTTTTTGATTTTTCAAAGGCACTTTGTGCTTCTGAATAATTAGCCCAAGCAGCTTCATCATCTCCTTCTTCTATTGCAATTGCTGATTTTAAATATCCAATAGCAGCATCCATAGTGTCTTCCCAGCAATTTAACCAATAAATTATTTGATCTCTTGTTCTCTCATTTCCTGGATTATTTTTATAATACTCTGCAGCCTTTTGAAGGTTTGTAAACTCTTCTATTAATTCTAAAGCATCTTCCTTAATACTTGCCCCACTATCATACTTTTGCTTAAATGCATCTAATTTTGGTGCTAATTCAACAGACTCTTGTAGTGGTCTAACTCTGCTATCCATATTTTGATTTATCATATGCTTACTTATTTCTCTTAAAGCAAGTGATGAATTTGTTTCCTCAGCGGTTCCATGATCCATATACTTAAATGAGTCATTCCAGTTTTCATCGGCTTCTTCTTTATTGTCCCATATATTCCAAGCATAATCTGCTATAGCGAATAAAGCTGACTTATTAGCTTCTGCTTGTTGCATTGGGTTTAAAACTATACCATCTATCTTACTTGGATCAACTCCTGGATGTAAGAATGTATCATTTCCTCCCATTATTAAATGTTGTTTAGAGTTATCTGAACAAGGCCAGTTAATCCAGAAGAATGGAGCTCTTCCTGGGTGACCCTCAGTAGAAATATTATTCATGAAATTATTTGCAAAATTTTCATCTACTTCTCCCCAAATTCTACCTCCAGTCATAACTATACTTACATTATCTTCAGCTTTATTTAACTCTTTTAATTGTGCAGAACTTCCATTTCCATAGTAATCTGATGGACAGAACATTAAATCTGTTTTTAAATCTGGATAAGTTGATTGTTGTTCTTCTAACCATCTTGTTAAATCTGTAAGAAGCTTAACATACATACTAGCCCCTTGAGCTGGTGCTGAAGCATCATCAGCTAAAATGGCAAACTGTCTAACATCATTCTCTAAAAGTTGAGTAAACTTTGCCTTTATTACTCCTAAATCATTTTGATAATTTTCTTCAGTATCAAACCTAACTGGATTATTCATAAATGGATGTAAGGCATATACATATCTATTTTTAGTCTCATTCCCCACCTGAGCTAACTTTTTAATTTCAGATAATTTTTCTTCTGGATATAAATCTCTCCACTTGCTATTATGATAAGGATCATCTTTAGGTGCGAATACATATTGATTTAGTTTGTAATCTCCACCAAATTTCATAAGTTCTGCCCTATCTTCATTAGACCAAGGATTCCCATAATATCCTTCTATAAATCCCCTATGAGCAACTTCTGCATAGTCATCAGCTCTGAAATTCTTAATTTCATTTCCCTCTTCTAACTGATTAAACACATGTTTTAAAGTAGTAACTCCATAGAAAGCACTATCTGTATCTTCCCCAATTACTCCAATTACCCCATCCTTAATACTTACTATATTTGCATCCATTTTTTCATCAAAAAAACTTTCATCATGAGGAATATTTTTATTAAAATAATTATCAACAACTCCTCCTGATTCATTAATACCTACTAGAAAATTTGTCTTTCCTGGCACTATTTCATTTGAAACAGTGGCTTCTAAATTACTAGCTTCTAAAACTTCATCAACCCGCTTTTTAGTGTAAGTATCAATTCCATCATCATATACAATATTTATTTCATCACTTATTTGAAATTCTCCACCACTATAGCTTATTTCTTGTGGCTTTGGATATATTTCATAAAAGTTTTCTGTAATACCATCTGTGGCAAAGACAACTAAATTTGATGGCAAAACACTAATTGTCATAGCTGCTAATACTGTAGATGTAATAATCTTTCTAATATTCTTATTCATAAACCTTCCCCCTAAAGCTCCCCATATTACATATTATACTTAAATTGTAATTGTTTCCCAATAAATAGTACATGTATTTTATTTACTTCTTATTAATTAATCTAAATTTTTAATAAAAGTCTTTATTTTTTCTTTAGAAAGATTTTAGATAAATTTAATGTCTTTGTAACTCACATGTCATCCACTTAAACTATTTAATTGTTAAAATTTTGTGTATAATCATATTATAGGAAAGATTAAAACAGGGGGGATTAAATTGAAAAAAGGAAATGTACGTACTTTAGATGGAATCATTTACTCCTTATTTATTTTTATGACTATAGTTACACTCTTCATAATATATAGGGATATTCCAAGTAAGGCAGTTCTTAATTTTGTTACAGCTTACGCCATATTTGCAATACTTATTCCTTTATACATATTAGTAAGAGTCCTATTTACAGTTAAACATTTTACTTTTGAAGAGGTAAAAAAAGAAGGAGTTAAATTCTTAATGTTTTTTATAGGAATCATGATGCTTAATTTAGTTGGTGATTTTTTATTACCATTGCCAGACTTAAAATTAAGTAAAATGTTACCTTCCTCATTAGGCTTTGCTTTTGGAATAACTTGTTTTGATATAGTTTTATCTAAAAGAACAAAGTAAAATAGGTCACAGCTTTATTACTGTGACCTATTTTTATTCTTATTTTTAATTAAATTAACTTTAATTAATATCCAACTAAACTTTTTATTTAACTTTAAATAAAAAACCTTGTATCTCTTATAAACTATAGCTGTTACTAAGATACTAGCCCTCTTACAAGCTTATCTTAAGTTCTTAATTCTTTAATAAGATACAATTTTAATCATTAAGAATTGCACTGGTAGTTTTTATTTTCTTTTCAACAGCCTCACTAAACATTTCTTTAATCACTTCTGTATATAATAAATCTAATAAAAATATTTGTGGTATTTTTGATGATATTGATCCTGTTTCAAAAATTGTTTCAGCTGATGTATATGTCAATTCATAATCAGATAACATTCTTAATGGATTATCACTATCTTCTGTTAAAGTTATTATCTTTGTACCATTTTCTTTAGCTTGTTTTACAGTTTTTATTACTTCTTTAGTAGTACCTGAGTTTGAAATAGCAACTATTACATCATCATCATTTGTTATAGATGACATAATAACCATTGTATGGCTATCAGTTACTGGTACTGTTGTAAATCCAATTCTCATAAATTTATAGTTTATATCTGTAGCAGCTATTCCTGAATAACCTATACCTATGAAATAAACTCTCTTAGCATTCATTATTAAATCTCTGCATTTGCACATTAAATCTAAATCAATCTGCTTAACTGTTTGCTCTAATATATTAATAGATGATTTTAACATCTTATTTGCAGTTTCTGTTACACTTTCATCCCTATGAACATGCAAATTTATAATACTTGTATTTTTTTTATTTGAAATCTCCTTTGCCAAAGTAACCTTAAAGTCTTGGAAGCCATTAAAGCCTAACTTCTTAGTAAACCTTGTTATGGTAGCTTCTCCTACTCCTGATTCCTTAGCTATTATAGATATTGATTTGTATATAATATTGTCTAAATCTGACTTTATATATTCAATTAATGTCTTTTCTGACTTAGTTGCTTTAAATTTTGAATTTTCTAATTGTTCTAATATTCCCATAAAGTACCTCTTACTGTTTTAATATTTTGACTCAATTCTATGGTTATATTAAATACTTATAAATAATTTAAAACACTCTAAAACTAAGTCAAATATAATATTTTAAGTATATCATTCTTGTCATATAAGCTCCATAATTTATATAAATTATATTATTATCTATGATTTTAAGTAAGATTACAAAAGATAACTACTTATTAAAATTCTCTTTAAAGTTATAATAAGCGCCCTTCATTCCAGCAGTATTTTTAAGCTTTGCAAAGGCTATTTTAGTATTATTATAAACTGACTCTATTAAGTATTTTCTTAAGCTATTTTCTATTAAAGGTCTAAACACCTCTTCTCTAGCCATTATTCCCCCACCTAAAACTACCACTTCAGGATTTATTAAATAAACAATATTTGAAATTCCTAAAGCTAGATTATCAGCTAATTTTTCAACTTCCTCCTTGCATATTAAATCACCATTTTCATAGTTATCTAATATATATCTTCCATCTATACCACTAGGTTCAACACCTTTTCTAAGTGCTACATTTCTAACTAAAGCACTTGCTGATGCAATATCTTGAATATGCTCTCCATTAACCATCATATATCCAATTTCTCCAGCCGAATTACTAAAACCATGTAGTACTTTTCCATTTATGATTAAAGCTCCTCCAATACCTGTTCCTATTGTTAAACAAGCCATTGAATGAGTGCCTTTACCAGCCCCCCCAAAGAATTCTCCTAAGGCTGCACAGTTTACGTCATTTTCCACAAAACAAGGTAAATTAAATTCTTCTTCTAATATTTTCTTAACTTCAACACCAGTATAATTAGGTATTGTTGGACCAGCATAAACAATTTTACCTTCCTTAGGACATACCATCCCTGCTGTTGATACCCCTATTCCACTTATGTCATTATTAATCTTAAGCTCATGAATTATATCTTTAACTTTATCTATTATACTAAGTCCACCTTTATATGCTTCAGTGTCTCTATCATTAGTCTCTAATAATGTTCCATCTTCATTTATAACTCCGTATTTTATACTAGTTCCACCTATATCTATAACTGCAAATAAACCCATACATATCACCTCTAATAAAATTATTATTCTCTAAGTCTATTATAAACAATAAAGGTTGCATCAAAAATAACTTAAAATAAAAATTACAAACCTAAATAATTCTAACTCCTCGGTTTATTACTTTAAGCTTTGATACAACCTCATAAAATAAAATACTATAAAATTACTTTATAAATAGCTTTCTTTACATCTGAAGGCTCATTATCAGCCTTTAAACAAGTCATGTGTATATCTTCTGGATAACAGATAAGGAAATCTCCCTCTTCTAAAACAACTGTAGAATTTTCTTTACCATCAAAAGATAAGAAATCATCTTTTTCAACGAACTCTTTAAACTCTAAATTTTCTTTAAAGTTAAGATCTATTCTTTCTCTTCCACTAAAAACTACATGAACATCTATATATTTCTTATGACCTTCCCAAAAACGATCTTCCTTATTTTTTGTAGTGTAATTAACTCTATTAAAGAACAACTCTTCGCCTTTTATTTCATGAGTACCTGGTTCAAACTCTATTACATTATTATTTTTTGCATGTAGTAAAGCTTCCTTAACAAGTTTTGGTAGATAATCATAACTTTCTAAGTTTATTAAATTGCCGAATATCATTTCATTCACCTCTAAAACATTCAATTTTAAAGTAGTGCTGATCTTCAGATAATTTTAAATCTATCTAAAAATCAACACTTACTCTAATTAAACATTATTTTTTATTTATATTAACTATTAGCTATTTCACTTTCATTGTAGTAAACTGTTGCTTCATTTAAAGTCTTCTTATCAACTAATTGAGATTGAGTCATTAGTGAAACTATCATTCCAACTATAACTGAAACACCTATTGATATGATTGAGTATGACCAGATACTTACATCGAATCCGCCATATTTACATACTACAACAGCTATTGCTGATGCTATAAATCCAGCATATGCACCTGCTTTTGTAGCTTTTTTGAAGAATATTCCTAGTACGAAGATTCCTGCTAAAACTCCAAGAACAAGTCCCATAAATCCGTTAAACCATTCGTAAGCTGAGTTTACTCCACCATTTGCAAGGATTACTGCCATAATTATTGAAGCTATACCAACACCTAATGATATATATTGAGCAACTTTTGTTTGCTTTTCCATTGACATATCTTTTGTTATAAAGTTTTGGATATCTAAAGTCCAGCTTGTTGCAACTGAGTTTAATCCAGTTGAAAGTGTTGATTGAGCTGCTGCATATATAGCTGCTAAAACTATACCTGTTATACCAACTGGTAATTGGAATGCTATATATGATGCAAAAATTTGGTCTTGTTGAGCAGTTTGTAATAACTGTGGATTTTGATTATAGAAAACATATAAAGCTGTTCCTATTAAATAGAATACAGTTGCTACAAATAATGATAATACTAAGTTACCATAAGTCATTTTCTTTAATTGTTTTATATCTGTAGTAGTAGTAAACCTTTGCACTATATCCTGACTTGAGATATATGATGAGAAAGTATTTAATCCTCCTCCAACTATTAATAGGAATACACTTGTTTTAAATATATTTGCATTGAATATTGGCTCTTGTGAAGATAGGAATTTTCCTCCTTCAGTTAATTCGCTCATAATAGCTCCAAATCCACCATTGAT
Organism: Clostridium sp. UMB9555A; assembly: GCF_030222355.1. Classification (NCBI taxonomy): domain Bacteria; kingdom Bacillati; phylum Bacillota; class Clostridia; order Eubacteriales; family Clostridiaceae; genus Clostridium; species Clostridium sp. UMB9555A. Next base: position 17,975 of record NZ_JASORQ010000006.1, read on the forward strand.
TGTTGAAATTAAGAATATTAATGAAAAAACGATACCTGCTATAAGTACACAACCTTGAATGAAGTCTGTCCATAAAACTGACTTTAATCCACCTGTGTATGAGTAAATTATTGCTATTACGCCCATTGCTACTATAAGTAAATAAACATTTATTCCTGTAAGATTTGCTAATACCATTGATGGTAAATACATTATGATTGCCATACGTCCTATTTGATAAATAATGAACATTATAGCTCCAAGAATTCTAAGCCCTTTATCTTTATATCTTATTTCTAGATATTCGTAAGCTGTATCTATATCTAGTCTACTATAAACTGGTAAGAAATATCTTATTGTAAGAGGTACTGCTACAAACATACCAAGTTGAGCAAACCACATTATCCAAGTTCCCTTATAAGAGTTACCAGCTAGTGATAAGAATGAAATTGGACTTAATAAAGTTGCAAATATAGAAACTGAAGTAACCCACCAAGGTATAGTTCCGTCACCTCTGAAGAACTCTTTACCTTTCATTTCCTTCTTAGAGAACTTTAACCCTGCGTAAAGAACAGCTCCTAAGTAAACAACTAGTACAACTAAATCAAACTTCGTAAACCCTTGCATACCAATTCTCCCCTCTTTAATTTTTTATGTAGGCTAACTTTTTAAGTTAGCCTACTATTACATTTCTCTTAAAAACTCACTATACTTTAAAACTTTTAATTCTTAGAAATATTTTTTATTAATTTCCTTAGCTTTTGCAATCATTTCTTCAGTAGCTTCTTTCATAGGTTGTCTACAATATCCTGCATCAACACCTTGCTCTTGAAGAATTAATTTTATTGTTTGGTAAAGACCATTATTTAAGATATCAGTTATTAAATCATTAGTTACATGTTGAACTTCTAAAGCAGTTTCAATGTCACCTTTTTGAGCAGCTTCAAAGATTTGTCTTGCTCTAACACCGTTTACGTTGAATGTTGATCCTATAGCTCCATCAACACCAAGTACTGTAGCTGGTAACATCATTTCATCGAATCCAGCAAATATTAATTTATCTGGGAATGCTTTTCTCATACGTTCTAATAAGTAGAAGTCTGCCGCTGTGAATTTAACACCGATAATCTTATCGTTTTCAAAAAGTTCAGCAAATTGCTCTATTGACATATTTACTCCTGTTAAGAAAGGAATTGAGTAAATTATAAGTTTATTGTCAACAGAATTTATTATTGTTTCATAGTAATGTTTTATTTCATTAAAATCGAATTTATAGTAGAATGGTGTAACTGCTGAGATTGCATCATATCCTAAATCTGTAGTAAATTTAGCTAACTCTACAGCTTCTTTTAAATTAACTGATCCTACTTGAGCTATTAATTTAACTTGTCCTTTTGCTTCGTCCATAGCAATTTCAAATATTCTTTTCTTTTCATCAGTTGAAAGCATGAAGTTTTCTCCAGTACTTCCTCCTACATAAAGCCCGTCTATTTTACATACATCAATATTGTGTCTGATTATTTCTCTTAATCCTTTCTCATTGATGTTTCCATCCTTGTCAAATGAAACTAATAATGCTGAATAAATACCTTTCATTGTTTTTCTCCTCCCAAAATCCTTTAAATATTTGATTTATTTTAAAATATCAGTAAATCTCTTAGTTATTTGTTGTGGTCTTGTTATGGCCCCTCCAACCACTGCTGAATATGCACCTAAATCAAGTGCTTTCTTTAGTTCTTCTGGAGTGTTTATTCTTCCCTCACAAATAACTGGAATTTTTACCGTTTTTACTAACTCTTCTAAAAGTTCAAAGTCAACACTGTTACTTTGCTTAGAATATGGTGTATATCCTGAAAGTGTTGTGGATACACAATCAAATCCTAATTTTTCTGCTTCAATACCCTCTTCTAAAGTTGATATATCAGCCATTGCTAATCTTCCTTTTGCGTGAATAGCATCAACTAAATCCTTTACATTTTCACCATTAGGTCTTTTTCTTTTTGTAGCATCTAATGCTATCATCTCACAATCTGTTTTTAAAAGCTCGTCCACTTCCTTCATAGTTGGAGTTATATAAATTTCTGAATCATCGTAATTTCTTTTTATTATTCCAATGACAGGAAGCTTAGTAACTTCTTTTATTTCATTAATATCATTAACGCCTTGTGCTCTTATAGCCGCTGCTCCACCTTGCTTAGCTGCTATAGCCATCCTTCCCATAATAAAAGAACTATGCAAAGGTTCATCTGATAAAGCTTGGCAAGAAACTATTAAATTTCCTTTTACCACGTCTAACATTTTATCACCTTTTTCTGAAAATTATTTTCTTTATGTTTTTATTGTAATCCTTTTCCCACAAAATTTCAATACTTTTTGAAAATATTTTTCTATTTTATGGTTCTTAGTTTTTCCAAATATGCCTACAACCTATGTTTTAAGCCATTTTTATTCATATTTTTTTCACTTTTATTCCTATAATTTTTATTTTTGAAAATTTATTTCATAAAAAAAGAGCATGTATCAAAATTTTTTTATTAATATATATTGATACAGCTCATTTTAATTTAGAAAATTATATACTTTATTCTACCCATTGAATTACTTCACTTTTTGGAAGTCTTGATTTCTTTCTGTTAGGTTCTTCTTTTCTATATCCAAAGGCTATTAAATATGTTAATTCATATTTTTCTTTATCTAAAAGCCCTTTTTTAACTAATATTTCTTCCACCTTTTCTTTATCAAATCCCTCAATAGCACATGAATCTATTTCTCTCATAGCAGCTGCTGTCATCATATTTCCTAATGCTATATAAGTTTGTCTTTTTGACCACTCAAGTAATTTTTCATTTGTTTCATCAGCTTCTAACTTTCCAACTTGGAAGTTTTTTAATACATCTTTTATTCCTTCAAAAAATTCTTCTGAAACACCTTTTGTATTAATCCAAAGATTCCTAATATAATCTGAATCATATTTAACTTCACTTCCTGCCTTTGTTAAAGCAATTACAATATGACTTGTTGTTGAAGCTTGTCTTTGAAATCCCCAAGATACTTCTGAAATTTCTTTAATTAATTCTTTATTTTCTACAATAAGAAACTTCCAAGGCTCTAATCCAAATGAACTTGGAGATAATCTAGCTGTTTCTGCAATCATCTCCATATCCTCTTTAGGTATTATTTCTCCTGTAAATTCCTTTGTAGCAAATCTAAAATTAAAAATATCTATAATATCTTTTCTATCCAATTTCATTATTATATCCTCCTATTCATGTTGATTTATTATTTTTATGTAATATTATTATTTTCTAATTATTAAGATATTATTATTTTATTTATTATACCATAATTCTTATCGATTTACTCAGGTATATAATTAAAAATACAATATCTAAATCATAGTGTATTTCTATTTAAATCTCTTTAAATTTCAATTGTAATTTTATTGAAAAAGAACTAAAATATAATAAGTATAATTGGTTAATCGTATTCAAAAGAAAAAAATTTTGCTTTTAATCAATATGCTAAGGGGAATTATTGAGAACTTTTTAGGAGGTGATTTTTTGATAAAAGTTGAAAATTTAACTAAGGAATTTAAGATTCGTAAAAAAGAAAGTGGACTTAAAGGAGCCTTTAAATCGCTTTTTTCTAGTGATTTTGATTCAAAAACAGCAGTATCAAATATTTCCTTTGAAATTAAAAGTGGAGAAATCGTAGGTTATATAGGCTCTAATGGTGCTGGTAAATCCACAACCATTAAAATGATGACAGGAATACTAACCCCATCCTCTGGTCAGGTGTTAGTAAATGGACGAGTTCCCTATAAGGAAAGAGAACAAAATGCTAAAGATATTGGTGTTGTTTTTGGTCAAAGGACTCAACTTTGGTGGGATTTAGCATTATCTGAGACCTTTACAATATTAAAAGACATTTACTCTATTCCAGATGAAGTATATGAAAAAAACATGAAATTTTTAAATAAGGTTTTAGATTTAGAAGAATTCATGACAAGGCCTGTTAGAACCCTTTCTCTTGGACAAAGGATGAGAGGAGATTTAGCTGCCTCTTTGATACATAATCCTAAAATACTATATCTAGACGAGCCTACCATTGGACTTGATGTAGTTGTAAAAGAAAAAGTAAGGACAGCCATAAAAGAAATAAATAAAGAATTTGGAACAACTGTCATACTAACTACTCACGATTTAAGTGATATTGAGGAATTATGTAAAAGAATAATAATCATAGACAAAGGTACTAAGATATATGATGGAAGCTTAGATGACATTAAGAAAAAATATGGTTATATGACAACCTTAGAAATTCAAAGTAAGAAAGATTTTAAAACCTTACTAAACATTAAGGAAATTTTAAAATCTGAAAGTAATATACCTATTGAAACCTTCTCTAGTGATGATTTAAGTGAACATATTGAATCTGGAAAGCTTATTATAACCTTTAATAAAAACAAAATAACATCTTCTAAAATTATTTCAAAGGTTATTGAAAGAGTTGATGTTTTAGATTTCTTATTAAAAGAAAGTAGCATTGAAGATATTATTAAGAAAATCTATAGAAATGAGGTGTAGCTATGGATTTCTTTAAAACAATACGAGTTTATAGTTCCTTTGCTAAGGGTACTTTTAAAGCTCTTTCATCTTATAAAGCCAATCTACTTATGGGACTAATAGGACAATTAATTATGATAAGTGTTACTTACTTTCTTTGGATAGCTATTTACAGTAGTTCTCAAGAAGGAATTATGAATGGATTTACCCTAAAGGAAATGCTTACTTATGTTATGATTACACTTTTAATCGGAATCGTTACCAGTAATGATATAAGCCAAGAGATATCCTTTGAGGTTAGAGATGGATCAATTTCTACAAATCTGATTAAACCTATAAATTATAGACTTAGAATAATCTTTATAGGCATAGGGAACTTTATATTTTTCTTTTTAACACTATTTTTGCCTGGCGCAATTTTAATTAGCACCTACGCAATATTAAATGGAATAAATATTAACTTAGCTTCAATATTAATATTTTTAATTAGTATTATTTTAGGATGTTTAATAAATATTTATTACTCTTATATTTTTGGACTACTATCTTTTAAGTTTTATAACATATGGGGAATAAGTCAAATTGCTAGAGCTATTATAATGCTTGTTTCAGGGGCAATGATCCCCCTTACATTCTTCCCTGAAATAGTTCAAAAGTTATTTAACTTTTTACCTTTTAGTTCAATTATATATACTCCAGCTATGATTTATCTTAACAAATTAAGTTACGCTCAAATAGCTAAATCCCTTGGATTACAACTTATATGGGTAGTAATTCTTATGGTATTATCTAAAATTATGTGGAATAAAGTAATTGATAAATTAACTATTCAAGGAGGTTAGAATTATGAAAAGATATGCTAGAATATATGTGCAATTTTTGAAGCAATACCTAAAGACATTACTTGAATATAAAGAGGATTTCATATATGGTATTTTAGGATTTTTTCTAGTTCAAGCTACCTCTATAATTTTTATTTCTCTTATATTTAATAATGTACCCACCCTTTCTGGATGGAGTTTTTACGAAATAATCTTTATATATGGATTTTCTCAAATTCCAAGGGGAATTGATCACATATTTACTGATTATTTATGGATTTTTTCTGGTAGAAGCATAGTTCGTGGAGAGTTTGATAGATATTTATTAAGACCTTTAAACCCACTATTTCAAGTAATAGCTGAAAGATTTCAACCTGATGGTTTTGGAGAACTTGTAGTTGGTTTTATTCTTGTGGTTTATTCTGCAATAAAGCTTAGTGTAAATATTACTCCCCTTTGGATCATAGGCTTTATAATTGCTGTTATGGGAGGAACCTTAATCTATACAGGAGTTAAGCTTGCTACAGCCTCCATAGCTTTTTGGACTAAGACAAGCTTTAGACATGTTCAAATGGCCTATGGATTAAGTGATTTTTCTAAGTATCCTATAAGTATTTACCCTGGTGCTATAAAATTTTTATTAACCTTTATAATTCCCTTTGCTTTTACAGGATACTACCCTGGAACATATCTCCTTGGTAAGGAAAGCTTCTTCATGGGAGTTATACTAACTTTAATAGTAGGTGTTTTATCAATAATTGTATCATACAGAATATGGCTTAAAGGGGTTTCATCTTACGAAAGTTCTGGAAACTAAAGATACTAAGCTATAGTTTAATATATAGATCTATAACTCTTATAAATAGACTAGGAACTAAAGCCAATATACTAAGCTCTATTGTGATTATACGCTATTTCATGCAGTTAATAACATAGTGCAAAACTTAAAAATAAACTTTAAGATTTTAAAATATAATTTATGTATCATACTTAAATATAAACAAGTAGCATAAGCTACTATATAAATTAGTTATTTCTCATATGATGCTTAAATAAACATAAAAGATAACTTTCAATAAAATTATCTTTTAGTATTCATATAATAAAAAGAGGCTTACCTTATAGCACATAACATGCTTTAAGGTAAGTCTCCTTTTTATCTCCATCCTAATTAAAGTTAAATCTATATTAAAAGCAAACTTAATTCATACTTTTACTATTATCATTTAAAAATTCAATTACACTTTTAAAGGTTTCTCTAGCTTCTTTAACTGAAAATTTAAATTGATATTCATGCCAAAGTCCTTTATTTTCAAAAAATCTTGAAACAACCTTTACTCCTAAAGCTCTTAAAGAAGATGCTAACTCTTTTCCTTGATCTACAAAGGGGTCAATATCTCCCACAGTTATAAAGGTACTTGGATAATTAGGAGTTATATATTTAATAGTAGCTAATTCATCTATTCTTTCATAATTTTCAAAATTGCTCTCTCCAGTTAATGCTTCCATATAAGTTTTTATACCTGGAAATTTAGTTGCCCTTAGAGAATCCATATTATATAATCCACAAAATAATATTACTCCCCTTAAAAACTTATTTGTTATACTTGGTTTTAAATTCATTTTATTAGATAGTTCCTCATTGCTTATAATTGCAGCTAATTGACTAGCCATCTGAGCTCCAGCGGAATCTCCTCCAATAAAAATATTCTCTCTATCCCCATTAAAGTTCTCTGCATTTTCAAAGACATATTTTAAAGCTTCATTACATTGAACTATTTGACTTGGATATTTATATTTGGGAGCTAAGGCATAATCTATATTAAACACAACAAAGCCTTTATTAGCCAAGGTCATCATATAATTCTTAACAGTCTCCTTACTATTAGCTATATATCCCCCACCATGTATCCACATTAATATTGGTGCCTTTTTATTAAGATTCTTAGGATAATATACATCTAACTTATTCCCCTCTAAAATTGATGATTCATAAGTTATATCTTTCTCTACTATTAAGTTCCTAGCTATTTCACTGAAGTTCTTTGGTCTTGGAAAAACTCCTAATTGAAAAACTGTTTTATAAATTTTACATGCTAAATCACATTTAGCTACTTTTTCCACAATACCTGATAATAAATCTATAGTACCTACATATAATTTCTTAAACCACATGTTAATCACCTTCTTAAGTTGCTTCTTACCTTGTAACATGTTTTACTTGCTAATAAAACACATATTTATTGTATTACATAATCAATTAATTTTAAATTTTCATTTTTACTCTTTTATCATCTTAAGGGCAAAATAGCTTTTATTTCTTTAGTAAAAAACTTAAAACATTTCAACTTAATTATAAAAAACTATATGTAACATAAATAATAATAAATAACTTTAAATTATAAATAGTAATTACTTAAATAATTAATCTTTTTTACTTATAGAAGATTCTAATATTTTTAAAAGGCTATATCAAAACAATTTAGTAGTTTTAATATAGCCCTTTAAATTTAAAAATATTATGTTTACTCTACATAAAATTTATCACTTATTCCATTTTCTAAAACCTGTTTTGCATGACTCTTAGCTAACTCTAGTGAATGTAACTTTGCACTTCCACATTGTAATTCATTTGCTGCTGTTATCTCTTCTTGCTCTAAAACCTTAGATAGTGAATACTCTAAAGCTTCTATAATATCTTTAACATCAATATCTCCAAAACTAGTTAAATAAAAACCTGTTTTGCATCCCATTGGTGATATGTCTATTACATCATCTAATTTTTCTCTCATAAAGCCTGCTAAAAAATGTTCTAATGTATGCATTCCTTTATCACTTAAAAGTTCTTTATTAGGTTGTACAAATCTCAAATCAAACTTTGAAACTATATCTCCTTTAGGTCCAATCTTTATTCCTGCTTTTCTTACATATGGGGCCTTAACCTTTGTATGATCTAATTCAAAACTTTCAACTTTAACCACTTAACACATCTCCTTCAAACTATTCTGTTTATATTTTTACTTATTTTATTAAACAATTTAAAATTCTATTTTCTTTAATATCTATTAAAAAAGATCTGTACTAAAATACCTATCTCCTCTATCTGGAAATATTGTTACTATATTGCCCTTATCTATTTTCTCAGCTAACTTTAAGGCTGCTGCAAATGCTGCTCCTGAAGATGAACCAACTATTAATCCTTCTTTTTTAGCTAATAATTTTACTGCATCAAAAGCTTCCTCATCATTTACTTTTATAACCTCATCTACTAAGCTCATATCCATAGTTTCTGGAATAAAATTGTTTCCTATTCCTTCTATTTTATAAGTTCCACATTGTCCACCACCAATAATAGAACCTACTGGATCAGCTAATATTCCCTTTACTTCTGAAATATTTTCTTTTAAGAATTTTAATACACCAGAAATTGTTCCTCCGCTTCCTGCTCCAGCAACAAAATAATCAATTTGTCCATCTAATCCATCATATAATTCTCTACCAGTAGTCTCGTAATGAGCTAATGGATTTGCCTCATTTTTGAATTGATTTAATGATAATGAATTAGGAATCTCACTTAATAATGAATTTGCTAAATTTATAGCACCTTCCATCCCCTCTTCTTTAGGAGTATTTATTATTTCAGCACCTAAAGCTTTCATTATCTTTTGCTTCTCTATAGAAAATTTATCCGGAACTATAAATATTATTTTATAACCTTTATTAATAGCTGCCAAAGCTATGCCAATGCCTGTATTTCCAGCAGTAGCCTCTATAATAGTGCTTCCAGGTTTAAGTTTGCCTTCTTTCTCAGCTTTTTCTACCATATATATTCCAACTCTATCTTTACAACTTCCCCCTGGACTAGTACCTTCTATTTTGGCATAAATATTTACTCCTTTTTTGGTACTTATATTATTTAATTTTAATATTGGAGTATTTCCTATTAAATCTCTTATATCATTATAATATTTCATTTTTATCACCAGCCTTTACTAAAGCTTTTTGTATATCTTCTAAAATATCCTCTTTATCTTCTATACCAACTGAAATTCTTATTAACCTATCTGTTATTCCTATACGTTCTCTAAGTTCTAATGGCATAGCTGCATGAGTCATAGAAGCTGGGTGACATGCCAAAGACTCCACTCCACCTAAGCTTTCCCCAAAGGTTATAAGTTCTAAATTATTAAAGAACTTCTCATAATTATATTTCTCATTTAGAGTGAAAGAGATTATTCCACCAAAGCCTGAAGCTTGTTTCTTTTGTATATCATGTCCAATATGAGTTTTAAGTCCTGGATAATATACATTATCTATTCCCTCTAAATCACCTAACTTTTCAGCTATAAAATTAGCATTTAATTCATGTCTATCCATTCTTACTGATAAAGTTTTGATTCCTCTTATTAGTAAGAAGCTATCAAAAGGTTGAAGTATTCCACCAGTAGAGTTTTGTATAAAGTGTATTTTCTCTCCAAGCTCTTCATCTTTCACAACTACAAGCCCAGCAACTAAATCACTGTGCCCCCCAAGATATTTAGTTGCTGAATGAATAACTATATCTGCCCCAAGATTTAATGGATTTTGAAAATATGGAGTCATAAATGTGTTATCTACTATTGTTAATAAATTATACTTTTTAGCTTTATCTGATGCTATTTTTATATCTATGACATCTAACAGAGGGTTTGTAGGCGTTTCTATATAAATAGCTTTAACACTCTCATCAATTTTTTCTTCAATATTTGTAAAGTCATCAATTATTTCATATCCTATCCCAAAGTTAGAGAATATCTTATCAATTACTCTAAATGTTCCACCGTAAAGATTATTAGTAATTAACAATTTATCTCCACTTTTAAATAAACTTAATACTGCAGTGATTGCTGCAAGGCCTGATGCAAAAGCAAATCCTCTTTTTCCATATTCTATATCTGCAATTAACTTTTCTAATGATTCCCTAGTTGGGTTTCCTGTTCTTGAATATTCATATCCACTATTTTCCCCAAAAGATCTTTGCTTGTATGTGGATGTTTGATATATTGGAATATTTACTGCCCCAGTTTTTTCATCTATACTTATGCCCCCATGTATTAATAAAGAATTCTTCTTCATAACTACATCTCCTTTTATTTATTGCTCTAAATAATATATTTAAATTAATTTTTTCACATACTACTATTTTTTAGCTATTGCCATAAAAATACCTGGTTCTATCACTTCCCCAAAGGATGATTCTCCACGGGCAACTAATCCTGTATTTTTTATACTTATATTTTTAAATCCCGCTTTTTCAAACCAATTTATTAATTGATCATAGTTAAAACCTAACCAAGTATCAAACATTTCCTCTCTAGCCCACTCTCCCTTGTGTTCTAACACATCAGTTATGACCACTTTGCCATTAGGCTTTAATACTCTATTCATTTCCTTAATAGCCTTATCAGGATTAGCTACATGGTGTAATGCCATATTCATAAAAATTAAATCTATGGAATCATCAAAGAGTGGAAGATTCTCAAGTTCTCCTTTTATGGGATAAATATTATTTATCTCATTTTCCTTGGCAGAACTATACAATTCTTTTAGCATGTTCTTAGATGAATCCAAAGAAAAAACTAAATTAGCTTTCTTTGCAATACCAAGACTTATAAAACCTGTACCTGCTCCTAAATCAGCAATAACTTTATTACTAATATCCACAGACTTTATTGCCATTTCTCTTAATTCATCCTTAAAATAGTCTACTCTCATTTTATTCCATTCTTTAGCTATGGAATTAAAATATTTTACTGAATTCATTTTATTAGCCCCCTAATTAAAATTTAAATAAACTATATTTTTTTAAATTGATTAATTTTCAAATAATATACTAGGATATATTTGCATTAAAACAACTATATAAAGCAAATTTAAAATAAAAAAACCTCGTCTCTATAAAAATCTATAGAGACGAGGTAACTCGCGATTCCACTCTAATTCAGATATAAAAGATATACCTGCACTCAAAATTTAGCACTAACATGCCTAATCACTATAACGGGTGATCCCGGAGAACCCTACTAAAAATTTCGGATTTCTGCTCCAAAGTGCACTTCACATTTCTTCTAAATAGAAAACTCTCACCATCATTTTCCTCTCTGTGATTTTCCAAAATGCTACTTTACTTTTTCAATGCATTTATATCCTAGTAATTCTATCTGAAAACTAGCAATTTTTATTAAATTTTAATATAATTCATGTTAAAAATCAATACCTTTTTGAATTTATTTTTAAAAATCTATTAACTCTCTTAAAATAAAATCTCTTATGCATAGATTTTTTATTATTACACAATATAAAATCTATATTTAATACTTTCTATAATCACTCTTTTAGAATAAGTTAACATAAATTATTAATAATTGACTTTCTATATCAACGTCTGTTACACTTTGTTTAATATTTTAATATTTTTTTAATTTTATCTAATAAATATCAATAAATACTTTATATTATATTAAATTAAAAAGGAGGAAAGAAAATGTGGAAAGAATTTAAAGAATTCGCTATGAAAGGCAATGTAGTAGATTTAGCTATAGGTGTTGTTATAGGTGGTGCCTTTGGAAAAATTGTAACTTCACTAGTAAATGATATCATAATGCCTATAGTTGGTAGATTAGTTGGTAAAGTTGACTTCTCTAACTTATACATAAACTTAAGCGGACAACAATTTAACTCATTACAAGAAGCTCAAGCTGCTGGTGCTGCCACTATAAATTACGGACTATTTTTAAATAACTTAATTAATTTTTTAATAATAGCATTTTCTATATTTATAGTAATAAAACAAATAAACAAACTAAAAGATTTTACTATGAAAAAAGAAGATGCTCAAGCTGAAGCTACAGAAAAGGATTGTCCTTATTGTTATACTAAAATAGACATAAAAGCTACTAGATGTCCTAATTGTACTTCTATTTTAGAAGAATCTAGTAATCAATCTTCATAAAAATACATAAAATATATTTTAAAATAAAATTCAAGGCTGTATCAATACTCTAAAACATAGAAATTATAAAACTATTATTTATGAAATCTATATTTTAGTTTTGATACAGCCTCTATTTATACCATTTTAATTATTATGTTATTTACTTTGTAAATTCACTGTGTAATTTCCAGTACCAGAGTTTTCAAATTGGTAAACACATAAATAATATTTACCTGGATTTAACTTGCAAGTGTTACTTAATTTATTTCCATCTGTATTAGCATAATCCACATAATTGCTTAAATCATCAGCTGAATATAATAACCAGTTCATCTTTATATTGTCTAAGTTTTCAACCACTATGTTTAAGTCACTTGGATTTTGTACATCTATGCTATAAATATCCTTAACATCATCATTGCTTAATGTTCCAACTATTTTGCTATTACTATCTACTTTCATAGCTTTATCAAAATCATTGTTATTTTCAACTTCTTTTATAGCATCCTTTTCTGTTTCTTTAACTTCATTTTTAAGGTTTCCTTTTACATTTACTGTATAAGCTCCTGATTGATTATCATAAGTATATACACTTAAATAGTATCTTCCAGGTTCTAAAGTCTTTTCACCCTTTAATTCTGTTCCATCATTTCCAGTTGCATATAAAACATAATTGTTTAGGTCTCCCTCTTTATAAAGTGTCCAAGTTATTCCTACTGAATTTAAATTATTAAGAGTTATTTTAACATTGCCTTTTTTAGCTACGTCAAAATAATATTTATCTGAATAATCCTCTTCTGATAAAGTACCCTTAACTAACATATTAGATTTAGCTATTTGGTTAGCCTTTTCAAAATCATTGTTAGGCTCGCTTTCATTTATAACTTCAACAGGTTTATCTTCTACTACTTTTATCTTTTTACTTTCAGTATTTATTCCACCGTTATTATCTGTAACTGTTAATTTTACTTCATATTCTCCAGTTTTATTATACTTATGAGTGGCTTTAGCCTCATTAGATTTTTCTCCATCTCCAAAGTCCCATTCATAAGCTTTGATTTCACCATCTTCATCCTTTGACTCTGTTCCATCAAAGCTTATTTCTTCTTCAACTATTACTGAAGAATCAGATTTTATAACAGCCTTAGGCTCTTTATTAACATGAACATCAGTATTTGTATCTGTGTTCATTCCATGGAATACAACATCATAAACATAGTTACCATTTTCATCTACTTTATGATTTACAAAGTATGCAGTAACAGTTTTATACCCATTCCAGCTCTTTTTAGATAATTCTTTTAATATATCATTTAACTTAGAATTCATATCTTTCCAGTCATTTTCTTCCCCTTGACTTCTTCCCCCTACATATGTTCCTCTCATATCGTAAGTAGTAAAGAATTGAGACTTTTCAACATTACTAGAAAGATCTTTTATATTTGAAACTTCTTTTATATCCTTAGTTATTTCATTTATATCCTTAGCTTCGTGTCCATTTACATATTCATCTGAAACTAAAGGAACATCTAAGTTATCAATATTGTTTAATAAAGAATCCATATAGTCTTGATATCTATCATTTAAACCGTAATCACTACTCATTGATGCAATATAATCTTTATAACCAGATACATCATTATTCTTTATGTAATTTGTCATCTTATTAAACATTCCCATGTTATTGTTGTACATGTAGTTTGATAGAGCAAATCCATAATTATAGAAATCCCATGAGCCATATTTAGCATGTAATACACCATATAAAGACATTCTATTATTTCTATCGTAAGCTAACCCTTGTGTAACTGATTTTCTTGGTTTTATTCCATCAGTTCTAGTTGAACCTGCAAAGAATTCTGCTGTTCCTTCTTCATACCAAGTTAAAACTCCCTCTTGATAGAATTCTCCTTGTCCCCACATTCCAGGAACTACATATCTACCTTGAAGATAGTGAGTAAATTCATGACGGAATAATTCTTCTAATGTATATATACTTTCCTCTGGTGTTCTTTCATAAGTAAAGAAAGTTCCTATGTTTTCAATATATATACCACCATTATCAGTACTAAATCCATTTATTATACGATTTAACTTATACTCTTCTGGTGAGTTATAAATAACAACAGTTAAAATATCATCTGGATTTCCCTCTTCTAAAGCCTTATCATTTTGAACTACTCTCATGAATTGAGCCTTAACTTCCTTTGAAGCCCAGTATAATCTTTTTATCTTCTCTTCTGTTACTTTATCACCAGCTTTTACTACAAATTTGCCATCATCAAAAGTATATGTTTTTGGAAGATATTTTTCCCTTGCATCTGCTTTTATCTTATTGAAATCTATATCATTTCCTGATGAATCTTTACCACCAAAATTTAAATCTAAATCATTGGCAGCTTCAATATATTGATATGATAAATAAGGATACTCTTTCATAGCTCTTTCTAAAGCTTCTTGAGATATTGATGGGTCTTCTCTAAACTTACCCATTCTACCTGTGTAATATAAGGCATTATTTACAAGCCAAGCATTATCATTATTTAACTTATCACCTATTGTACATAAACTTTCTAATCTTTCCATATATGGATCTATTCTATTATAAAACTCAGTGTTTTTAGCATCATATCCCTTAGTATTGTATATTACTGAATTAGTATAATAATCAATACCTTTCATAAGGTTGAATACTGCATTTCCCTTGCTATAGTTAGAACCATACTTATCTATATTATCTTTAAAATCACTTAAAACATATATGCAATTATTAATAACTTCTGGATCTGCTGAAGCATTACCTATAAGTCTTCCTAAAGCCTCAATAACTCCATCTTGAGCTTTTGTTCCTAATCTAAAATTACTATTATATTGAATCGCTTTCATAGCTGGTAAACACTCATTTTTTAACTGTGGTGTATTTAGGTATGATAATTGTTTATTGTAAAATCCTAAATAATATCCAGCTCTTAAAAACTCAACTAAAGTTGGAATTCCCTTATCATCATCTGCTGTATAAGTTCTTCCACTATCCTCTAGACCATATATTATAGCTTGTACACGATCTCTATTACTAAAGAAAGTATATGAACCATCATTAAAATTAAATAAGTCTGGTACGTTTTCATAACTTATTGTTTTTATTAATTCAACTAGATCACTATAATTCATTCTGTTAAGTTCATCGAATGTATAGATCTTGTTGTTTCTTGCTCTTGATGGAGCAATACTAGGTCCTAAGGGTCTATTATTGTCTGTAGCTACCTCATTATTTAATTCTGTTTTAGAAATCTGATCAGCATTAATTTCTCTAGTAATCTGTCCATTATTACTATTTTCTACTTTTTTATCAGCTGCAAATACTTTAAATGAGCTATTCAATGAAATAAATGCTGCTAAAGTAAAAATAGCCGACCATCTTTCAACTAACTTCAGTTTTGTTAGCTCTCCCCTTTTTAAGTTTTTCTTCATGTTTAAATGCCTCCTATATCTTAAATAATATTTATATAAATAAAACTTTGCTTATTTAAGCTGAAGTTTTCTTATATACATAATTTAAAATAACCTTACACATTTAAAAATCATTCACCATTTGTTATTAATTTAGTAACTTTTTTAATTATAACATAAAATTTGTAATTTTTTATATGTCATTTCTAAATAATCCTATTATTTTTCATTTTTGTAGTTATTTTTTTAATACATTAATAACTCAAATTAAATGTATTATTATTCCAGTTAATCACACAAAAAAAATATTACGGTAATTCAATGTACTTTATTGGCAACTCAGTAAATTACACTCTTCACCGTAATATTAAAAAGGTATTTTTTAGGTAATTGTTTAAGACTTTTTATAAACTAAAATATATTTGTATTCATTACCACTGTTAAAGTGTAAAAAATATAAAATATTTTAGTCTATGAATTTTTTGTATAATAATTAATTATACAATGCAACATTTAAGCTATTAATATTTATTATTAACTCTTTATAGAGTTAATTGCATTTAATTACACTCTTAAGTAATCTAACTCTTTGAATATCTGTTGTGTAGCATTAACACTTCTACACAAAACTAGAATATGATTTTTTTTTGCTACTGTTCCAGCTATTCTTCCATCACTAAGCCTGTCTATAAACTCTCCAATCAAACTAGCCATACCATCTAAGGTGTTAACTGATATGAAATATTCTTGCATAGATATACTTATTACAGAACTCTTGAATATATTTTTAAACTTTTTTATAAAACTATCTTCCTTTGTAACTATATATCTATGCTCATGATTTTCAAAACTTTTTCTAATTATATTCATTTCATGAAGATCTCTTGATAAAGTAGCTTGAGTTACATTTATTCCGCATTCTTTTAACTCAATTATTAATTCTTCTTGTTTACCGATACATTTGCTCTCTATTATATCTAATATTACTTTCTGTCTTAAAGATTTCTCTAAATTACTCATAATATCTCCTTTGCTACCCTTTAACCCTGTATGTATGCTATATAAACAATGAAATTAATATATATGGGCAATTCTATTTAACTATTTTTGTTCCTGATTCTCCTCTTAAAGCAGCTTTAGCATTAGTTAAAGATGCAATGATAGCTACTTTTTTGTCTCCGCTTAGTACAAACTTCTTACAAGCTTCAACCTTTGGAAGCATACTTCCTGGAGCAAATTGACCTTCTTCTATATATCTATCTACTTCTTCTAAATTGATTTCTTTTAAAGCCTTTTGATCTGGCTTGTTGAAGTTTACACAAACTCTATCAACTGCTGTTAAGATTAATAATGCATCTGCATCTAATATTTCAGCTAATTTTTCAGCAGCAAAGTCCTTATCTATAACTGCTGGAACTCCTTCTAATCTATCTCCATCCTCTACTACAGGGATTCCACCGCCTCCGCAAGCTATTACAATAAAGCCACTATCTACCATAGTTTTTATAGCTTCTTTTTCTACGATATCTACTGGCTTTGGTGAAGCTACTACTCTTCTGTATCCCCTACCAGCATCTTCTTTCATAGTATATCCTTTATCTTTTTCTAACTTTTCTGCTTCCTCTTTTGTATAGAAAGAACCTATTGGTTTAGTTGGATTTTTAAAACCAGGATCATTTTTGTCAACGATTACTTGAGTTGTAATTGTATCTACTGATTTTTCAATTCCTCTTTTTAATAGCTCCTCTCTAATTGTGTTTTGAAGGTGATAACCGATATAACCTTCTGAAAAAGCACCCACTACATCAAATGGGAATAATGGATTTCCATTATCAACTTGATGAGCTAATTCAATACTAGCTAATATTTGCCCAACTTGAGGACCATTTCCATGAACTATTGATACCTCATGTCCATCTTCTATTAAATCAGCTACTGAAATAGCTGTTTGTCTACATGTTTCTAATTGACCTTCTGCGCTTTTATCCTTTGAATCCTTTTGTAATGCGTTTCCGCCTAATGCTAAAACAATTTTCATCGTCTTTTCCTCCTTCATCTTTCTAACTTTAATCTTTAAGTTTTCATCTTGTTTTTATATCTAAATAGTTATTGTTCCGTTAAATAACATTACTATTGCTATAATTGCTATAACTAAAACAATTATTGCTAATACTTTTTCTTTTCCTACAAATACTTCTGCATCTTTATTATTTTGTTTCTTACCAATGTAGAAGAATATAATTCCAACTGCATATAATATGAAACATAATAATAAATATTTAAGTCCAGCTGCATAGCATAGCCATATAGCGTAAACGGTTGCTATTCCGCCAAAAATTTTATCTCTAGTTCTTCCTGTAGGATTTTTATCGTAAGTTTCACCTGTTAATGCTAACTTAAATCCATACATAGCACTTAAAAGATATGGTACCAATATAGCTGTACTAGCTACAGAGTATAAAGCTTGATAAGTACTGCTTGCTACTAAAGTTAATATTAAAAACGCTTGTACTAATAAATTAGTTATTATTAATGAACCACTTGGTGTTCCCTTTTTATTTAATTTAGCAAAGACTTTAGGTAATACCCCATCCTTCGCTGCTACATAAGGAATTTCTGCTGCAAGTAATGCCCATCCAAGAAGTGATCCAAATAATGAAATTATTAAACCTAAATTTATAAGAACTGCTCCCCATTTACCAACTGCAAATTCAAGAACATATGCCATTGATGGGTTTTCAAGACCTGAAAGTTTAACTCTGTCCATAACTCCAAGTGCCATTAATGTTATTAACATATATATTATTAATGTTCCTATAAGACCAAGTACTGTTGCCTTACCTACATCACTTTGTTTCTTAGCTCTTCCTGAAACAACTACAGCTCCCTCAATTCCTATGAAGCACCATAATGTTACTAGCATAGTACTCTTTACCTGTGTTACAATTCCGCCTAAATCACTTGTACCCCAAAATTGGAAAGTAAATTTATCAAAATTAAACATAAATAATGAGATAACTATAAATAAGAATATTGGAACTAACTTAGCTATAGTAGTTATAAGATTTATAAGTGCCGCTCCACTTACCCCATTTAATATTAGTAATGTAAATGCCCAAAGTAATACTGATGCACCAATAATAGATGCTACGTTATTTCCTGCACCAAACATAGGTAGGAAGTAACCTACTGCTCCAAATAGAAGTACTGAATAAGATACATTTCCTATCCATGCACTTAACCAATATCCCCAAGCTGAATTAAATCCTATGTATTCTCCAAACCCTGCTTTCGCATAACTATAAACACCACCTGTTAATTCAGGCTTTCTGTTAGCTAATGATTGATAAACAAATGCTAAAGCTATCATACCAATACCTGTTATAATCCATCCTATTATAACCGCTCCAGTACCAGCTCCCCTTGCCATATCTGATGGAAGGTTGAAAGCTCCGCCACCAATCATAGAACCAACTATTAAGGCTGCTAATTGAGCAAATCCTAATTTTTTTGGTTCATTATGTTGCTCTGCCATATAACTTCACCCACTTTCATATTATTAAAAACAGGGCAGCATTTATAATACAATGAAAGGAAAATTCAGTTATTAAAATTAAATAATTTAAATGCTAATTATTCCTTAGATGATATTATAAATACAGCCCCTTAAGAAAATTTATTATCTTCCAGCAGTTGCTACCATTACTGCTTTGATTGTATGCATTCTGTTTTCAGCTTCATCAAATACAACTGAATTTTTACTTCTAAATACTTCATCTTCAACTTCTCTTATATCAAGACCTAATCTATCCATCATATCTTTACATACTTCTGTATCTTCATCATGGAATGATGGTAGGCAGTGCATGAATAAAGTATTTTTATTTCCTGTTTTATTCATCATTTCTCTAGTAACTTTGTATGGAGTTAATAATTTAACTCTTTCTGGATATAAACTTTCATCTTCACCCATTGATACCCAAATATCAGTGTAGATAACATCTGCATCCTTAACTGCTTCATCAACGTTTGAACAGAATTCTATAGTTGCACCAGTTTCTTTTGAGTATTCTTGCATTTCTTTAAGAATATCTTCATCTGGTTTTAAGCTATCTGGTCCAAGAGCTACAAAGTGCATTCCCATTTTAGCTGCACCATACATTAATGCATAACTCATGTTATTTCTTGTATCACCAGTAAATACTAATTTGATTTCACTTAATGGTTTATGTGCATGTTCTTCTATTGTTAAGAAGTCTGCTAATATTTGAGTTGGATGGTCAGCATCAGTTAATCCATTCCATACTGGAACACCTGCATGTTTAGCTAATTCTTCAACAGTTGATTGTTTGAATCCTCTAAATTCAATACCATCATACATTCTTCCAAGAACCTTAGCAGTATCTTCTATTGATTCTTTTTTACCCATTTGTGAGTTAGTTAAGAATGTTACATGAGCACCTTCTTCAGCAGCTCCACATTCAAAAGCACATCTTGTTCTAGTTGAAGTTTTTTCAAATAGTAAAACTACATTTTTACCTTTTAAGCTATCTCCTAATATTCCAGCTCTCTTTTTAGCCTTTAAATCATGAGAAAGATCTAATAAATATCTGATTTCTGCTGGTGTAAAGTCTTTTAATGTTAAAAAGCTTCTTCCTTTTAAGTTAACTGCCATTTTGAATTCCTCCTAATATTAAATATTCTTATATACATTCTTTTGTAGGTATGAGAATATTAACTTTTTTTAAATTTCTAATAGTAAATTGCTAATTAAATATTATTTTATAAATCTTCTCTTATTAGAGGCATTGACATACATCTAGGGCCCCCTCTACCTCTTGATAATTCAGATGAAGGTATAACATGTAACTTAATTCCTTTCTTTTCTAAGATTTCATTAGTTACATAGTTTCTTGAATAAACTACAACCTCTCCTGGAGCAATAGCAAGTGTATTTGAACCATCATTCCATTGTTCTCTAGCAGCTATTATTTCATCTCCGCCACCACATTTTATTAACTCAATATCTCTCTTTAAGTATTTCTTTAATATATTTTCTAAAGTATCACATTCTTCAACTGCAATTAGTTGTCCATCATTTTCTGGATCCTTAGTTATGGCATAAACTTCTAAAGGTCCTACTATACCTGGATGAACTGTAAACTTATCATAATCTACTTGAGTAAATACTGTATCTAAATGCATAAATGCTCTTGATACTGGTATTTTAAATGCTAATACAGTTTTAAAACTTGTATCTGGATAGTAAAGTAACTTTTTAGCTAATTTTTCAACTGATTTTGAATCAGTTCTTTGTGATATACCAACTGCTAAAATTTCTTTTGAAAGTATTAATTCATCTCCACCTTCAAGAGAAGTCTTTTCATCCCTGTTGAACCAGAACGGAATATCCTTTCCTTCAAATCTTGGATGATGTCTAAATATGTATTTAGCAAATATTGTTTCTCTATTTCTTGTATCTGTTCTCATATGGTTTAATGTAATACCATGTCCAATTGTTGCAAATGGATCTCTTGTAAAATAAAGATTTGGCATTGGATCACATACAAATGGATATACATTATTTACTTGGTCATATAATGATTCTCTGTGGTAATCCTTAAGTTCTTCCTTTCTTACCCCAGCCATCATCTTATCAACCATTGCTTTATTATCACTAAATGAGTTGAAGTATTGAATTAATGCTTCTTTTAATCTTTCGCTTTCAACTCCAGCCTCATCAATAAATTCACTTATAAATTGTTGTTTAACCTCATCATTAGTTCCTATTGCCTCAGCAGCAAGAACTTCTAAATAAAGCACCTCTACTCCTGCTTCTCTTAAAGTTTGTGCAAAAGCGTCGTGTTCTTCTCTTGCAACTTTTAAGTATGGAATGTCATCAAATAGTAATCTATCTAATAGATCTGGTGTTAAGTTTTCAATTTCTTCTCCAGGTCTATGTAGTAGAACTGTTTTTAATCTTCCTATTTCAGAAGTAACATTTAATGCTCTGTCATCTCTCATAATATACCCTTCCTCCTTTTAACTTTTATGATTTTGTAGGTCGTTGTCCTTCCCACACCTATGTTATACACCCCTAACAAAACGATTTCAAACCATAAATTGGAAACAATTGTATATAACTTTTTATTTTTATTCAAAAAAAATACTATCTAATAAACCGGTTAATCAAGTAAATTTTGTAAAATCCATATATTGCAATTAATATTAATAATTACTTTTTATTGAATATATTATGTATAATTGATGAATAATATTTTAAAAAAAATTTAATGTTATGCTGTTTTTCTATAAAAGTTAGCTTTAAATTCAATAAAAATATTTTAAAATCTTATTGATTTTTCTATAAATTCTTATCTTAATAAGTAATAAAAGTTATAATTCTTTAGTTTAATTTCTGTTTTAAAAACTATTTCCAAAATAAAAACAGGCAAGTTTTCACTTGCCTGCTTCATATAAAAAATTCAATTTTCACTAAAAGTATTCAGCATTATTTTTTTCTTATTAACCTATTAAAGCAACTATAAATTATCTTTATAAGTTAATAATGCTTTAATTATCTTCTAACTATTCTAACTCCATAAGGCTCTATTTCCATTTCCTTAGTTACCTTTTCACCAGTTAGCATATCTGTTAAATCAAGATCTTTAATATCTATTGTTTTTTCCTCTGATGAGAAGTTCATTAAGAATACAAACTCGTTCTTTTCATCCATACGAACTTGAGCGTTAACTCCCTTTGGTAAATCAATTTCTATAGCTCTCTTTAAAGTTAACTTTTTAGCTAAGCTTGAGTAGAAATCTGATAAGAACTCATCATTATTTCTAAATGCTATATAGTAAGCTTGTCCTTTTCCAAAGTTATTACAAGTTAAAGCTGGCATTCCTTTGTAGAAGTCTGTTTTGTATGTTGCAAGAACTTCAGCTCCTTCTGAATGAATTAAGTCACAGAATATTCTAGCTTCATATTCACCTTTCATTCCTAAGCTATTGCCTTCTTCAACAGAAACATAGTTTACATCTTCATCATAAAGTGCATCTAATTCCTCTGCCCAGATTCCTGTAACTTTCTTTAATGGGCCAGGGAATCCACCTAAGAAACAAAGATCATTCTCATCAACAATACCACTCCAGTAAGTTGTTACTAAAGTTCCTCCATTTTTAACAAATTCCTCTAATCTTTCTCCAACACCTGGTCTTACCATATAAAGCATTGGTGCTACAACCAACTTATATTTTGAGAAATCGCAATCCATGTTTATAACATCTGTTGGAATTGACATATCCCAGAAAGCTTTGTAGTGCTTTTGACAAGTTTCAAAGTAATCCTTTTGCTCTATTCTAGGACCTTGAGCATCATTTATTGCCCAGTAATTTTCCCAATCGTAAATAACAGCTACTTGTGGCTCTACAGAAGTTCCTATTACATCATCAAGTTTTGATAAAATTTCTCCAACCTTAGTTACATCTCTAAATACTCTTGTATTTTCATGTCCACAGTGATCAACAACAGCTCCATGGAACTTTTCTGATGATCCTCTACTCTTTCTCCATTGGAAATATTGAACTGTATCTGAACCATGAGCTACAGCTTGAAGAGAAGATAAAACATGCATTCCTGGACGTCTAAGTTTTGCAACTGGTTGCCAGTTTGTTGAACTTGGTGAACTTTCCATCATCATAAATGGCTTACCATTTAAAATTGCTCTATTTAAGTCATGAACAAATCCAATTCTACTTCCTTCGTGGTCATCTGTTCTTTCACCATGCCAGTAAGGATAGTTATCCCATGATACAACATCTAAGTAAGGAGCAAATTTCCAGTAATCTATTCCTCTGAATAATGAAATATAGTCATGGAAGTTAGTAGTTACAGGAATATATGGTGTGATTTCCTTTAATATGCTTCTTTCATGCTTGTAGTAATCTAAAGTTTGGTGAGTAACAAATCTCATCCAATCTAAGTTTAATCCATGAAGAGCTGGCTCTCCATGAGGGGCTGGTGCCTCTATTTCATCAAAGGAAGCATATGTGTGGCTCCAGAACTTAGTCCACCAAGCTTTATTTAATTTATTTATGTCATTATCATATTTCTCTCTTAAGAAATCTCTAAAAGCTTGTTCACATAAAGGACAGTAACATTGACCTTCAAACTCATTTGAAATATGCCATAAGATTAAAGCTGGGTGATCTTTATATCTTTCTGCTAATAATCTGTCTATTATAGCAATTTTCTCTCTATATATAGGAGATGTATAGCAGTGGTTATGACGCTCTCCATATAAGTTTCTTACTCTGTTTGGAGCAACTCTTAAAGTTTCTGGGTACTTATGAGCCATCCATATTGGCTTAGCTCCACTTGGTGTAGCAAGTATTACGTGATTTCCATTTTTGTGCATTAAATCCATGATTTCATCTAACCATTCAAAGTTAAACTTACCTTCTTCAGGCTCTAACATTGTCCATGAGAATATACCTACAGCTACAACATTTGTATGAGAAAGCTTCATTAATCTAACATCTTCTCCCCATATGTTAGGCATATCAATCCATTGCTCTGGATT
Source organism: Clostridium sp. UMB9555A (assembly GCF_030222355.1). Taxonomy (NCBI): domain Bacteria; kingdom Bacillati; phylum Bacillota; class Clostridia; order Eubacteriales; family Clostridiaceae; genus Clostridium; species Clostridium sp. UMB9555A. The sequence goes on from NZ_JASORQ010000006.1 coordinate 42,347, forward strand.
ATAGTCTGCTCCATGAAGCATTTTTGTTATTTTAGAACTTATTGGTCCATAATTTTTCAAAATAATCCCTCCATTTTACCAAGTTAATCATTTTTTTCTCTTATTAATCTATAAAGTAAATTGTGTATTTCTAAATAAGTTTATAGTTATAGGAATAAGCTATATTTTTATAGCTTATTCCTTAATTAATATCTTTTAAAACCCTGTGATTACTGTAATTAAGCTATTTCTGAAACCTCTTCTTCGTTCCATTCATTAGCTACAGCTTTTCCAACTTTCTTTTCATATTTTCTCCAGCATATTTCAGCAAAACCTAAGAAGAATACTAATCCTAATACATTGTATAAAAGTATAAATACAGGATTTGTTGCTCCTTCTGCTAATGTTCCATTAAAGTAAGCTGCAAAGTCTTGTGGAGCTGGAATTGAAGATATTACAAATACGAATACGAATAAAGCAAGTAATAGTACTCCAATTGCTATTCCAAAGTTTTTAGATCCAACTTTAAATGATCTTTCCATATCGTCTTTCTTGGCTCTTAATACAATGTATCCAACTAAGAAGAATAATACTGGAATTAATGAAGTTGAAGCAGTCATGTTTATTAACATTTCAAGTAAGCTATCAACTGAACCTATTCCTAAAGCTGGTACTAATAGTAATACTGTTACTATTACAGCTTGTACATATAAAGCATTTACAGGAGTTCCTTTTTTATCTGTTTTAGCAATCCATTTACCAAAGATTCCTTCAGGAATTTCAGAGAATAATACTTTAACAGGAGCAGCAGTCCATAGAACTAATGAACCTAAAGAAGCAAGCATCATTATGAATCCAACTATGTTAGTTATTATGTTACCTACTCCATAGTTTGCACCTAATATTGCAAAGGCATCAAATAAACCATTTGAGAAGTTACCTTGTAATACTTCTGAAGGTACAACTAAACCTACTGAAACAGCTCCAAGTGCATATAAACCACCAACTATAGCAGTTGAAATTACCATTGTTCTTATGAATGTTTTATTTCCACCCTTTACGTCTTTAATATATACTCCTATACTTTCAGCACCACCTACTGCTTGTAAAATCCAAGCTAAAACCATGAAATATGACCAGTTAAACTTAGGCATAATAGTTTCTGCTGTAAATTCTTGAGCTGGAGCTTTTCCTAAGAATAAAATAACTCCGAAAGATAATACTATGAATCCTAAACCTAAAATTATTCTAGCTACACCAGATATACTTGTTATTTTTGAAATCCAAGCTACACCCTTAGTAGAAATTATAGTTACTGCCCAGAATAATACTATTGATATAACAGAAATTAATACTGTTTTTCCATCAAATACGTTTCTACCAACAAAGGTATAAGATGCGTAAATTAATATCTTAGGTAATAGTGAAGTAAAGAAGAATAAGTTAACAAAGAAATAAGACCATGATCCTAAGAAAGCCCATCTTGCCCCTAAAGATTTCTTTATCCAACTATTAATACCTGATTCTGAATCTGAACTAGCTGAAGCAAACTCACCAATCATCAAAGCAAATGGTAAAAAGTAAAATACTGTACCAAATATGTATGATGGTATTGTAGCCAATCCAATGTTTACACTACTATCAATTATGTTTCCGAATGAAAATACCGCTGTAAAAGTCATAAGCATTAAAGCTCCTGAACTAAGCGACCTTTTTCTCTCACTCATCTTAAAAATCCCCCTCATATTTCATATTTTAAGTATAAAGTTTCCTTAGGAAACGTTTTCTGACATTATAATATCATTTTTTGTAGAAATGTTAATGTACAAAATTTGAATATTTAGTAAAAAAACTATAATTTTACTAAATTATTTTACTAATTTATCCTTAGTTAAAATATTTTTAACATTAAGCATTAACCATAGTATTTATAAAAAGCTGCATTTTTTGATATATCAACCAAAAATACTATTATTTTTTAATGTTTTCTTAGTATTTTTTAAAATTAATTATATTATTAATAAAATGATAAAGAATAATCTTTTACTTCTTTAATTTTTTTAGTTAAAATTTACTCTTTATTATTTATTAGTGCATAAATATCATTTCTGTGAATTATATTGAAATTTAGTTTTTTATTTATTATTATCCTTAATAATTTATTACAATTTATATTTTTTGATTTTATTGGAAAATAATTTTGAAGAAACTTTATAATTAATTGTTTTTGAAGAGTTTATATAGAAGTATATCCCTATTAAACGATTACTAAAATTTTTACTTATTAAATATTTGCTATAACTAAAGAACAAACTTCTTTAAAAAGTATTTTTCTGGACTTAATGTGGAGAATTATTAGTAGACTAAAGATAGTTAAAAGTGAATTTTTAGAATAAAATTATATAAAAAAGATATGCATTAACTTTAATTAGGTTTTACTTACTTTAATTAAAATAAGTAAATAAATTTGCAATTTGAAATAAAAAAATAAAGCTATAAATTTCTATAAGATATCATAGCTCTATATTCTTTAAATTATCTCCCCTTGCCCCATCCTCGCTTATTATTAATAGTCATATGGTTGTAAATTGTAATTCTTAAATAGTACCCATGTAACTTGTTTGAGCATAAATTATAAAATAAGTATCTGCTCCTAGATACATATGTAACATAATTACCTTTTTCCCCAGGTTAGGATTTATGACCTCCTTAATAAAAGCTACCAACATTTAAACCTCTATTTAGTTAATCTATTGACTAGTTTAAACTAGGAATAATTAACTTTATAAATTAGCTACTTTTATTCCATTAAATCTATTGTCCAGTTTAAACCTTGTAACTTAGTGTCTAGTTCTCTATATTCCTTAGAATATTTATTTATTTCCCTCTGTAATTGATCTACTTTCATTGCAGAAAATATTTTTATTTCAGTTTGAGAATATCTATTTACTTTTACTGTAGCTTCCTCAGCTATTTCTTTTAATATACTTATCTTCTTTCCAAGCATATCTCTTTTTACAATTAAATCAGAAATACTTTCATTATTACTGGTTATGTAATTACTATTAGTTTTATTAATCTTTAGAATTAATTCCTCTAGTTCACTTACCTTTAACAGTATCTCATCATATAGTGTATATGGGTCCTCAGATGGTTTCTCACCTTCTTGAACTAGTAAGTTTTGATTTATTCTATTTTTTAAACTCATTAATTCTTTTTGTAAATCTGCTCTTAAAATCAATGCCTCAGCTAATTTCATTTTAATTCCTCCAATAAAAATTTTATTAAACTCGGCTTCATAAACACTTTTTAATTCAATACATGTAAACCAAATTTATTGTGTAGTAATATTTAAAATAAATCTAATATTTATTTTATTATAACTCTAAAATTTTAAATAAAAAACTGATTTTAGATAGACTAAAATTAGTTTTTTGCTTTAGTTTAATTGTAAGTAATACTAGATCTAGGGTATAAAGTAGTTCCCCATATTGAAACATTTATATTATTTGTTAATGGAACATCATATTCACTTATAACATCTCTCCACCATTCCCAAGCAAGTCCTGTACATTCTCTTGCTTTTATTCTTATATTTCTTGCATTAGCTTCAAGAGGTATAACTGTTGAATAATGAGCTGTTTTATCTTGATAATTTCCATTCCATGTTTTATGAGTTAAAACTTCATTTCCTTCTTTATCATATGAAACTTCATCCCATGCTACTTCAAACTGTGCAACATAGGCTCCGCTATGATCTAAGTTTATTTTCCCCTTAGAATACTCTGTGGAAGTTGTTTCTATGTAATCTGTTTTATTGTGAACAGCAGCAACTGAGTTATCTTTTAAGAAAACACTAGTATAAGATATTGGATATGCTGGATTTTTTGTGCTAAAAGTTGCATTCTCTTTAATTACTTTTCTTATTTCATCAAAGTCTTTAGTTACAACTTTATTATGTTCTTGTGCATCTCCCCCTAAAACCACTGCCGTAAATGAACTATTTTCATAAATATCTTTATATTGTTGACTATTTTTTATATCAGTGTTCTTTATAAGAGCTTTGAAAGCGGCTTGTACATCTTTACTGCTAGAAGTAGTTTCTAGTTTAACATATATAGTTCTTCCATACGCTACATTTGAAACCATAAGTGGGGGTGCTTCATTGCTTACTCCCTTTTGTTTTAATTCATTAAATGTAACACTGTCATCAAAAAGATCTGATGGATTCTTAGGTAAATCTGCACTTACTGTATAGAATATTTGTTTATATGCTAAAATCATAACTTTTTTCTCATTGTTTGCTACTGCATTAAAGTCTACTCCAAGTGAGTTTTCAAGGACTTTAGCATTAACATTAAGGGCACTTGATATTTGTGATTTACTATAAACCATAGATTCTGAATATTGAGTTCTTGCTGGTAAAGTATGTGTAGATGAATATTTTTCATTCCACTTAGATACTAATTCATCAATTGCTCCAGAAACTTTTCCATAGGTTGGATCATCAACCTTTATACTATTTTCACCCTTTAATCCTGGTAAATCTATATTAATGTTAATAGGCTTTCTTTTTACCATTAAGATTGTAGGTCTATTTTCCACAAATGCTTTATCTGCAAGTTGTAATGCTCCTGGATATGTACGGTCATTTACAGAATCAATTATTGATATGTCTACTGGTGATGTTGTAAGTGATCTTTTTTGACGTTCTACAACTATAAATTTATTACCAGTCTTTTTACCTTCCTTTGGAACAAAACTTTCAATTTTATCTCCATTACTAGCTAAAACTTCATTTCTATTGTAACTTAAACTTGATATTCCAGAATCAATACTTTGATTATTATCTGTTATATCTTTTGAGAAACTAATTACTGGTTGAGAAAACAGACATAAAGCCATTGCAATACTTGCTATTAATTTTGTTTTCTTAAATCTTATCATAATATAAATCCCCCTTTTTTTATTTTTCCCCTCATTTGTTAAGTTCATAAATCCTAAAAACTTTATACTGCTTTTAAGTTTTAAAAACTTAATAGGGTTTAAAAGACTTATTATTTTGAACTTCAAGTAAACATTTTCATTTAACTTTTTAGTAAATCTTAAGAGTTAAGAGTATCTTAAGAACATTATTTTTTGAGTAAACATAGCTTAAATAAACTCTAATTTTTTCTTTTCCCTAAACTCTCCTTAAACTTAAAATCAAGTTCAGAAAATATTCACTTAATATTCATTTGTAATAAGTAACCTTAATATATCAGAGGAAATAAGCTCATTCAATACTTTGTGCAGAACTGGGCTTTAATCGTGAACAACTGGGATTCTAATTATAATATGAGTTCCATTTATGGAATTTGAATCCACCAAAGTTTTTTCTATTAATTAAAAAAACCTTCAATTTTTCTGTTATATATATTAATAAAAAAATTTTTAAATTTTATTTTTTTTACTAAATTTAAGGATTAAATAAAAAAAGGGGTGAACCAAAATATATAAAGTTATTTTGATACATCCCTAATATTATATTTTTAATTATTCTAACTCTAAATCATTTCCACGTATCTCATCTACTGTATGTATTTTGTAGTTTTTAAATAATAAATACCCTAGGTATCCACTACCTGCACTTACAACTACACAGGCTAGAGAAGCCATTAATACCTTAAATGCTGGGTTATATGCAAACATTACAGCAAAACCAGCAATAGGGGTAGCTGTCCCTGGAGACATATTAGTAAGTCCCATTAAAACTATTATAATCCCACATAAAGCACCACCAATAAAATTAGTTACATAAATAGGTATAGGGTTAGCTGTTATTATATCAGCTTGCGTTAATGGTTCTATGGCAACTGATATTGTATCTTTTTTGCTTCCAAACTTCATCTTTTGGAATAAAACAAAATTTAAGAAGGATGAACCAAAAACTGATAATGCGCCTATTGCCATTGGTACTCCCGTTAGTCCAAGCATAGCTGTTAAGGCCATTGAACTTAAAGGTGCCGTAGCAACTACAGTTATAATTCCTCCAAGTATTATTCCCATTGTTATTGGATTAGAGTTTGCTGAGGCTATTAAAACCTGTCCTATTTTTAATAAAGTAGAATCAACTACTGGTGCTGTAAAATCACCTATTATTCTTGTAAGAGGCGTAGCCACAACTATTATTACAATTAAATCTAAACCACTTGGTAATTTTTCTTCTAAAAATTTAACCACAAATGACATTAAATAACCGGCTATAAATCCTGGTAATATTCCTAATCCTGAACATGATAGTCCTATTAAAACTGAATAAACTGGTGAAACTCCTAAAGCTAATGGTACAAGAATTGCCGCTGCAACTCCTCCTAAACTTCCATTGGCATCTCCAACCTTCTTTAAAAATTCTATATTTAAAACATTTCCAAAAAATGATGAGTGGAATGCCTCAACTAAAAAGCTTGCACAAGCGGCTCCTGCCAATGCTCCCATAGCCTTCATTCCATGTGGTGCCTTATAACTAAATAAGGTAAACAATCCTAAAACTATTAATAAAAGTCCTGCCCCAATTAAAACTTGCATAAATTTTCCTCCTTAGTTTTTAAAAACTTTTAAACGTTTACTAATTGATTTATAATAAGATTTATTATTAACTATTAAATTTTTAATTTTTCATAGATTATTTACTTTAACTTCTAACAATATTATTTTATAAAAATTAATTTTTAATATTATTTTACAAATTATTAAAGTTATTTTATATTTTATACTAAATCACAAAAAAATCAAATATTTTTTAATAAAATAAAATTTTAAATTATAATAGGATAAAAAGTAGTAACTTTCTTATATTCTATTATTTATCCTATTATTTAATTAAAATCTACTTGTATAATATTATTTATTTGAATTAACAAAGCACAAAACTTCTCTATTAAATTTATCTCTTTCATCATAGAATAATCCATGTCCACTATTCTCAAATCTTTTAAGCTTGCTATGTTTTATGAGCTTTTTCTGCTGTTCTGCTAATTGGAATAAACATACTTTATCATGAATACCATGAGTAATTAATGTTGGTTTATTTATTTCTCTCATATCTTGGAATAACTGCTCTTCACCAAGCCAAGTCTTAGCAATTTCTGCTGTTGACCACCCAGCAGCTTCAAAACCTAACTGCAAAAACCATTGTGAAAATGGATGGCTAACTTTCTTATAGAAAAAAATTTTTCCAAAGTTCTCTAGCATTTTAGGTCTATCATTATATGTTCCCTTAATTATATCTTCTACCGTTTCTCTTCTTATACCATACGGAAAGTAAGAACGTTTAATTAGGCTTGGGGCCGCTGCTGCACATAGTAAAAGTTTTTTCACTCTAAAACCTTTGTGTCTAGACATATATCTAATAGCTATTGCCCCACCTGTAGAATGTCCTAATAATGTAAAATCACTAAGTCCAAGGGCTTGAATAACACATCTAAGATCATCACTTAATGTATTATAATCATATCCATGTAATGGTCTGTCAGATTTTCCAAATCCTCTCTGATCTATTCCAATACACCGACAACCATTTTGTCCTAAATAGTCAAACTGATACTCAAAAAGCTTATGACTTCCTGGCCATCCATGCAAAAAAACTATGGTTTCCTTTCCTCCTTTATTAAGATCCTCTACATACAAATTTACTCCTGTTTCAACCTCAATATAATGTCCCATTATTTATCTCCTAAAATTATTCTTATTAATAATATATATTTCTATTCATTATTGTGACATTTTTAGGTATCTTAATAAAAATATTTATATGAGAGTAGGTATAACTAATCCTGTAACTTCTTTATAGTATAAATAAAAAAATACTCAGCAATTATAATACTTTCAATTATAAAATAAAAACTGATTTTGACTTATGTCAAAATCAGTTTTTAACTTTAAATTAATTGTAAGTAATACTTGATCTAGGATATAGAGTAGTTCCCCATATTGAAACATTTATATTTTTTGTTAATGGTACATTATGCTCATTTACAACAGTTCTCCACCAATCCCAAGCAAGGCCTGTACACTCTCTTGCTTTTATTCTTATGTTTCTTGCATTAGCACTTAAAGGTATTTCAGTAGAAAAATGAGCTGTTTTATCTCTATAATTTCCATCCCATGTCTTATGAGTTAAAACTTCATTTCCTTTTTCATCATAAGAAACTTCATCCCATGATACATCAAATTGTGCAACATAAGCTCCACTATGATCTAAGTTTATTTTTCCCTTAGAATACTCTGTAGAAGTTGTTTCTATATAGTCTGTTTTGTTATGAACAGCAGCAACTGAGTTATCTTTTAAGAAAACACTAGTATATGATATTGGATACGCAGGATTCTTTGTGCTATAAGTTGCATTATCCTTGATTACTTTTCTTATTTCATCAAAGTCCTTAGTTACAACTTTATTATGTTCTTGTGCATCTCCACCTAAAACTACTGCTGTAAATGAACTACTTTCATAAATATCTTTATACTGTTGGCTATTTTTTATATCAGTATTTTTTATAAGAGCTTTGAAAGCAGCTTGTACATCTTTACTATTAGATGTTGTTTCTAATTTAACATATATAGTTCTTCCATAAGCCACATTTGAAACCATAAGTGGTGGTGCTTCATTACTTACACCTTTTTGTTGCAATTCTTTAAATGTAACACTGTCATCAAAAATATCTGATGGGTTATTAGGTAATGCTGCACTTACTGTATAGAATATTTGCTTATATGCTAAAACCATAACCTTTTTTTCATTGTTTGCTACTGCATTAAAATCTATTCCAAGTGAGTTTTCAAGAACCTTAGAATTTACATTAAGTGCACTTGCTATTTGTGATTTACTATAAACCATAGACTCTGAATATTGAGTTCTTGCTGGTAGAGTATGTGTAGATGAATATTTCTCATTCCATTTAGATACCAATCCATCAATAGCCCCAGACACATTGCCGTAAGTTGGATTGTCCACTGTCACAGTATTATCACCCTTTAATCCTGGTAAATCTATACTAAGATTAATAGGTTTTCTTTTTACCATTAACAATGTTGGCCTATTATCAACAAATGCTTCATCTGCAAGTTGTAATGCTCCTGGATATGTACGATCATTTACAGAATCAACTATTGAAATATCTACCGGCGCTGTTGTAAGTGATTTCTTCTTACGTTCTACAACTATAAATTTTTCACCTGCATTTTTACCTTCTCTTGGAACAAAACTTTGAATTGTGTCTCCATTTACGGCTAAAACCTGATTTCTATTATATTTTAGACCTAAAATTCCAGAGTTAATACCTTCTTGATTAGTAGCATTTGATGAGCTCTGACTTGATTTTACAACATTTTTAGCATTATTTAATATTGTAATATTATCATGCCCATTTAAACTAGATGCAAAAGTATTAACTGGACTTAAAATACTTATTCCAACAATACCTGACATAGCTAGTATTGTTGAAGCTAGTTTTAACTTTTTCATCTAAACCAGTCCTCTCGCGCATAATATTTTAATGAAACTAATTATATATTAATATTAATTTATTTTTTCACTTGCTTAATCTCAACTTTTTTTTATTTTTTTAAAATTTAAGAGTTAATTTTGAACTTAATAGAAACTTTTTTAACTTTTATATAATTCACTTTGTAAACTATTAAAAATATATATTTTAGTTACATAATAATCTACCTAATAATAATCTTTTTATTTTAGTTGAAATGCCTATACTTTTAAGTTATATTTTAAAATGTAATATTTACATATTTTATTGACAAAATACTTTGACACCTTGGGAAAGTTTGTAATATATTAAACAAATTTTAAATAGAAAGGTTTAAACATGTTTAAAGAAGACTTATTGGAAACATCTGAGAAAATTCAATATAACATTTTTAAAAAAGTATATGTAAATAACGGTAAAATCAGCAAAAATAATTTATGTAATGAATTGAATATTTCTTTACCAACTCTAAAAAATCACTTAAAAAAAATTGAAGACTTATTAGATAAATGTTATAAATCAAAAGTAAAAATATCTTATTCAAAAGATTTTATTTTTTTGAAATATAATACTGGAATAAGTCTTCATTGTTTAACAACTTGTTATATAGAAAGTTCTCTTAAATATAAACTTTTAAAATTTTTCTTTATTAAACACACCAAGAAATTTACTGGAATACAAATTTGTAATTACTTCAATATAAGTTTAGCTACTTTAAATAGAAAAATATTAGAATGTAATTCACTCCTTAAAGAGTTTGATATATCTATTAAAAACTATGAACTTACAGGCTCTCAACTTCAAATATCTTATTTTTATTATTTATTATTTTGGAATAACAGAATAGATATATCTTCTGTGGTATCAGCTAATCACAACATAACTGAAGTAATTGAAAAAACTTTTAATATCACCTTAAAAATTAGTGAAAAGTATCCCTTATATACTTGGTTAAAAATCTTAATGATAAGGAAAAAATTTTTTGTTGAAAATTTCTTTAAGGATGAATTCACCAAAAAGAATTTAAGAATATTAGAAAACACTGAAATTTTTATAGAACTTAAAAATTTCTTTGAAAAAGATTCCTTAAGTAAGTCCTCTAGTACATACTTAGCATACTCTACCCTTTGCTTTATTTTAAGTTTTAATATAATCCCATATAAAGTTATTAAAAAAATTTCTATTGTTAACGAAAGTACTCCTTTTAAGATTTTTACTTTAATGACTAGTGAAATGAGCAATTTATACACTACTTCACCTAGCAATTTTAATGATGAATTAAAGTTACATTTATTAAGTTTATGCTTTAAAAGTTACTTCTTTAAGGGAGTTTTTTATTCAAATAATAAAATTGTTACAAATTATTATTTAAATGAATTTACAAGTGATTCTAGAGAAAAATTTGTTAATAACTTACTATTAAAAATTAATTCTTTATATAAAGTAAAATATTCCTTTGACCCAGATTACTTTAAACTTTGCATAATATTAACCTTAAATTATCTTAGTGGAGTATCTAAACATTCACTTACTATAGGTATTTTATCTAGAATAGATAGTTTGATTCTTAACACCACTATTGATTATTTAAGAAAGTTTTTAAGAAGAAAATTTGATGTTATTGTAGAAGTTTATAATGAATATAAAAAAGAAAATTATGATCTTGTAATTACAAACTTCGATCCTAATTACATACCAAAAAACTATAATAATATTTATATATTTTCAAATTTAGCAGTACAATATGACTTAGGTAATATTGTGAAAATACTAAATGAAATAGAAAAAACTAAATTTGAAGGCTAAAAGAAAAAGGGCTTTATCAAAAACAATAAGAAAAATCACAAAAATATTTAGAGAATCCTTAAACCTCTCTAAGAATTTGTAATTTTTATTGAAAATTGTTTTGATACATGCCCTTTTTAAAATTAATATATTTTCATAATTTTAAAACACACTATTTAAACTTTAATAAATGAATATATTGAAATTTATCTTGTCATAACTCTCGCTACATTCTATTTAACAAGTCTCTTACATCCATAAGAGCAAAACCTAAGAGATTTTCTCCCTTCCAAGCTGTAGGGTCTTCTATATTCTCATCCTTTGCACCCATTCCTATTCCCCAAATAGAGTCATATGGACTTGCTTCAACTATTATTTTATCTCCTGTGCTTAATAAAAACTCTTTAATATCTTCATTTTGAGAAAACTTAGCTAAATTTCCTCTCTTAACAATTTCATATTTTTCTCTATTCCAAAGCTCTTCATTGAAGTTTTTAATCTTTCTTCCTAAGTCTTTTATTTCTTTTTGATTTTCAGCAGATAATATTTCTTCTAAGGTTTCATAATCCTTAAATAACCTTGCCTTTTCAGCCATCATATACTTTTCTGCACAGTTATACAAAAATCCATGAACTGTGAAATCAGAAATATACCATTGACTAAAACAAGCCTTAGTTACTTTTCCATTCTTATTTTTTGTATGTCCCCAGAAAAATAAAAATTCTAATTCCTCTCCACTTTTAAATCTATCACAAATCCCTTCTATAGAATATCTCATAATACCTCCCCCTTATCTTGCTTATACTCTAACCTAACTATAAAACTTTAAATAGACTTTTTTCTTAAAATCACTTCTACTCAACACTTATATTAAAGACTTCTGAAGCCTTTCCATTGAACATATTATCATAAAATTCTAATTCTAAATTATTTGATTCATTGTTTAAGGCAAAGGACATATTAGCTGTACACTTTTTCCCCTTACTAATAGATTGAGGATATTTTTCAGCACCAGCTGGGTATGTTTCTAAAACATTTCCTGAAGCATCATAAACTTTAAAATTACTATCAAATACATATAAGTTTTCTTCGTCTGCTATATTCTCGTAAGTATATTCTATTACAACAACCTTTTCTGCTTCTTTTTCAGAAAATTGATTTCTTTCATCTGTAAGTTTTACATTATCTATGGTTATGGCCATTGATTTAACTCCATTTTCATCATTTATATAAGCTGTTTCTCCAATACTTAATGGTCTTTTATCTTCTTCAGTTTTTTCATTTATTTTATTGTCTAAATTTTCTTCATTTAATTCTTCATTAAGAGTTTCAAGTGAGTCACCCTCTTTTTGAAGAGCAACCTTTTCAAACTCTAATAATTGGTTATATCTTTCTTTAGTTATATTAACCCCTGAACTGCTGTTTCCTAAAGCAATTCCTCCAATAATAAAAGAAATTATTCCTATGGCTATTTTACTTGTAAATAGTGATTTTAACTTTTCTTTATTCATATTACCTCCAAGATTAAATCATAAATTTATATTTTAACACTTCTATTTACAATATTAACCATTTAATTTTTCTTTAATACATATAAAACCCCTATCATTAAAATATTTTTATATTTTAAAAACTTGAATTTCACATAATAATTATAATTAATAAGTTCTTATAATGTTTCTTTAAAAATAATTATTAACTTAGAGTAATAAAAAATAAAAAAATGGAGTTATTTAAAAACTCTCATACAAAATTATAAATTTTATATATGAATTTTTATAAATCTCCATTTAAATAAAATATTAAAGTTTTTCCATGTACTTAAATACATCTTTTCTAAATATAACTCCTAAAGCACAAGCTATTAAGGCTATTACTCCAATAATCGCTACCCCTACAATATTGCCTTCTGCTAAGTTTGCTCCCATAAAAGAGGATGCAACTAAGGCTGGTATTCTTCCTATCATAGAGAATATTATAAAGTGTCCTATTGTTATGTTACTTAAAGCACAAACCATAATAAGTGAATCCTTAGGTGCCCCTGGTAAAAAGAATAGTATTACCAATATAAGCTTAAACTTAGGGCTATTTAAAATCTTTTCTAATTTATCATACATGTCCTTAGGTACAAATCTTTGTACTAGCTTCTTTCCAAACTTTTGACATATGTAAAATAATATTGCAGATCCAACTGCTATGCCGAAAAATGAAAGTAAAGTTCCTCCTAAGGCACCAAATATATATCCTCCAGCAGCTTGTATAACCTCTCCTGGAATAAAGAATATAACAACCTGTAATATTTGAAATACAAAAAATATTACTGCTGCCCAAGGGCCAAACCTTTCAAGGTAACTCTTTACAACTTCACCATTAGTAATTAATTTATAAAAAACCATTATATGCTCTCTAGTTAAATAAAGAGTTATACATGCAAATATTAAAACTATTATACTTAAAATTATTAAACTCTTCTTCTTCATAAATAAACTTAAATCTTCGATTTTCCTCCTTAAATAGTTTTTAAATTCTATTTTAAATAAGTGTTTATTATATCTACATTTTTCTAAAATAAAGACCTATTTAAAATAAAATTATTTTCTAAAGTTAATATAAATTAAAAATTATATATAATCTAACTTTAACCATATTAACTCTTTTTTATGTAAATCATTTGCAATTTTTCACATACATTATAACCTATAATTCTGAACTTAGATATTATAATAATCTTAAATTTACATTACATTTTTATTTAAGAGCAATTTATTATAAAAAAAAGAAGATATATCAAAATATCTTTTAATAAAACCTACAAAAATATTTATAGAACCCTCTGGCTTCATAGTTTTGTAAGTTTTATTATTAACTTTTGATACATCTTCTAATAATTCTATTTAAATATATATGATAAAAAACTTTAAACTCTTTAAAGCATAATTCTTATACTAAAAAATTTAAAAATCTATTTTTCATAGCATCTTAATATTCTTATATAATGATTTGCCTCTCTTAAAACATGATCAGAAAGAAGTGGTAATATTAAGGATTTTATATTGCAATTCATTATTCCCTTTGTACCATCTTCCTTAAAATCTCTTAATCTAATTGTTTCTTTTAAGGTTTCATGAGTAACATTGTCTATTGTAACCTTGGTAACATTATTTAATTGTTGAATTAATTCATTAAACTCAAGGGCAAACTCATTTGCAGTATTTATTAATTCATATTCACTTGGATCTAGTAATCCTCTGATAAATAAAGCATGTTCCATCATAATTTCATTCCAAAAGGCCTCTGTTTTGCTAATGTTCACCTCATCTATATCCCTATTGCACTCAATATCATCTATATATGAACGATATAACTTAGCTTCTTCTATTGTATGTTCAACAAGTGATGGATAATTACTTGTGAAAATTTTGCAACATAATACATCATCTAAAATTTTCATCTTAAGATCTATTAATTCATCTAATAATTTAATAGCCTTATTATTAATATCTTTTACACAGCTTGCTACTTTAGAATCAATACTCTTTTTAGGAGCACACATTAAATCTTTTTCCATTGTTGTTATCTTAGAATTAATATTAATTCCTGTATAATGCTCTGTTTTCTTTTCTGTCTCTAAAGTATAATCAGTAAATACTTCTCCTGAATCTACTATGGATTGTCTAACTCTTCCTTTACTTAGCTTTACTACATCCAATAAAAGTTTTTCAAGATTTCCCTTACACTTATCAAGTTCCTTAGCCATTTTTGAATTTTTAGGTCCTAGTCCTGCCTCTAAAAATATGGCATGCTCTTTCATAACTCTCATAAAAAAAAGATGTAATTCTAATGATGAGGTAACATATTTTTCTCTAGATATCATAATATTCTCCAATTTAATTTTTTATATATTATACTCTTAAAAGAACAATTGTGTTCTTAAGTGCATAGTTATCTTGACTTATTTATACCTATTAAAATCTTAATGAAATTTACAAAAAAATCACCAAACTTATTTAAAGCTCACCTTAGTAATATGGATGTTTAAAAATTACTATTTCCTATTAATAAAACTTATTTCATAACTCCACCACTTACAATTAATATTTGTACTTTAATTTATTATCATATGAATTTCACTAAAATAACTAGATTTAAACTTATTAATTAAGGCTTTAATTTTAATCTAAATAATTTAAACTTTACTTTTTATTCTTACCTTTAAATTTCATAATTAAAAACAATAAGAAAATAATTATTAGTGTTGAAATTAATATTATAACTATTAGTATTAAATTTTCATTTGAATGATTAAAAGTACTTATTTCCTTTTGAATATGCTCTACATTACTTTGACTTAAATCAGTTCTCTCTCCCCTTACTAACAAACGTTCAGTGTTAATTCCATAAGGATAACAAGTTAGTAAAGTTACATAGTCATTTCCCTCAGATATTTTTAGTTCATCAATTTCATCTGGGTGAACAACTTTTATTTGATTCACTTTATAAGCAAGATCTTTTTTTAAAATGTGTAGGTAAAAAACATCCCCATCTTTTAGCTTGTCTATATCAGTAAAAAGTTTTTGGTTTGTTAATCCAGTATGAGCTGATAAGACTGAATGTGTGTTTTCTCCTCCTACAGGAAGTGATGTTCCCTCTAAAACTCCAACTCCCTTTTTTAAAATATCAACTGAAGTTCCATAGTATATAGGTAATTTAATACTTATACTAGGAATTTCTATATACCCTAAGACATCCCCCTTATTAATATTTAAGTAATCTGGTAATTCATTCTCGGCAGTTCCATTGAATAAATCTTCATTATATTTATTAATATTTTTTATAAAATCATCAACTTCTTCATCATTAACATTATTTATCTTCTCTGTATAATCAGAAATTGTAGAAACTGCAAATTTATTATTTATGTAATTAGAAAAACTAGGATATAACAAAAATCCTAGGGCAATAAGTGTAATCAAAATTAAAATAGAAAAATATATTCTTTTTAGCCTTTTCAAAAAAATCTGGCGCTATATCAAACCTCATTAGCTATAAGTTATTTTGATATGCACCAACTCACCTCCTAAAGTTTAATTAGCCTAAAAGACGTAAATCCTCATGTCATAAAAAAACTTCTTTTTATAATTCAAATTAAAAAGAAGTTTTTATTTATATGCTCTATATCAAAATACTTTTATAAAACTTACAAACATATTCCGAGAATTACTAGATTTTAAGTGAAAGACCAAATTTTTAATTTAGATTTTTGAACTTATGCAATCTAACTTTGTGAGATTGTATTCCTAAGAAATTAACAGTCTCAGCTTTTTAACGTAATATCTTCTCCGTAATAATTTAAATTCTAAATCTTATCTAGATATTATCTTCATACTGTTTGTAAGTTTTGTTATTTTATTTTGATTTATAGCTCTGTATTTAATTTTTAAGTCTATTTTTAAGTCTATTTTTAAGTTTAATTCTTAGTCTTTCTGCTATTTTCAAATTTAGTGTAACCAAGTCCTAGTATAGCTAAAACACAAACTATACTTAATAAGATAATAGCTATTTTTATAAATCCTGTGTTTCCTAATCCCCCTGTTGATGGAAGAGAAAATCCAGCATGGTTTTCTATTTGAACATTAAATAATATATTTCCATCATTCTCTGAAATATCATTTATTATTTTTCCTGCTTTATTACTATTAGAAACCTCTATAGTTGCAGCTCCTGTATAATTTCCAGACTCATCTTTATTAGCTGTAATTGTCACTTCTACTGGATTTTTTAATAAGCTATATCCAGATGGAGCTACTTCCTCTTTAATACTGTACTTTCCTTCTTTTAATCCTATGAACGTTGTAACTCCCTTTGAATTAGTTATCCCATTTCCACTTAAAGAAACTACTTGTCCTTTTTCATCATATGTATATTTAGCTACTGTTTTTCCACTTTCATCCTTTACTGAAAACTCAGCACCTTGTAAAAGCTTAGAATTAACTTCTGAATCAACTTTTTTAATTCCAAATCCCCAAGTATAAGTAGTAACCTTGTCATTTAATTTCTTATAACTATCTTTAACATGTGGGTTATTTGTATAATCTAATTGTATATTATTAGGATTTCCTTCATTAGCTTGAGTATTAATAACTGCATCCTTATTTAATGTAGCTTGGTAATTTAAAGTTATTCCAGTTTCTGAATAAGCTTTTATATTATCATAATTAAAGTTAATTATAATAATTGTTGACCCATCTTCTTGTTTTTTTACATCTACAGTATAATCTGTACCCTTAGTAAAAACTTTATCTCCTGAAGTTACCTTAAAGCCAGTTTTCTCGTCGTATGTTAAGCCTTTGCTCATAGTATCAGTAAATTTATACATTATATTTTGTGCATTCTTTTGATAAACTGGTATAGATGCTTTTACTTCGTATTTAACAACATCTCCAATATTCTCAGATGAAGTTTTAACTCTTTGCTCCTCTTTAACTATGTTTTTTTCTAATATAGGAGTATTATCCTTTGGGTTAATAGTTACATCATAATTCCATGAATCTCCTGAAACTTGAGGAACGGAAACTATTATAGGTGTTGAAGCAACAGCTGCCCCATCTGAAGTACTTGAAGTTTCTGTAACTAGGTAATAACCTAAGTCAACAGTATTCTTTTGTCCATCTGTAAGTTCTTGTCCAGATATCTTATTATCAAGAACATATTTATGTAAGTTAACAGCAAATTCTTTTACTTCTTCTCCACTTAATTTCGGTATTGCTTCTTGGCTATAAGATCCATACTGAGAATTATTGAAAAAATCTTTAAAATTATTACTTGGTGAGTATTCATATGCATCACCACTTTTAATCGCATCTAATAACTTATATGCAGTAAAAACAGCACCTTTTTTTGATATTGTGATGCTTCCCTTGCTAGGAGCATCTTTAGAAATTGATGGCGTAGACGCAAATACAGGTATTGATGTTGTAATAAAAATAAACATAAACGCCATTATAAAACTAAACTTTTTTAATATATTGTTTCTCATCTATTAATTCTTCCTTTCTCTTAAAATAAATTTTGTAGTAAATAACAAGCTTAATACACCTGCTAGCAATGTAATTCCAATGAATGAAAACTTAAAAGTTCCACTGCCACCTGTTTCAGGTAATATTATTCTTGGAATATTTTTAACTGAAATATCGTATGTATCTGTTTCTGCGTTTTTATTTAAATTTATTTTTTCTCCTTCTTTTCCAACTCTATAAAAACTTTCTTCAGAATTTAGAGTTATATAAATATCGTCACTTAATTTATATCCCTTAGGAGCCTGTACTTCTTTTAATATGTAATTGCCATAAGGTAAATTGTTAATTTTAAAAGATGCATTTTTCCCTAAAGGTGTTAATTTCCCAATTCCATTTGGATCTAATTCATAATTATTTTTCTGAGAACTAAATTTTAAAACTTTTTTTTGATTCCTCTCTTCAAACAATTTAAATTTAGCTCCTAAAATAGGAATTTCCTTTTCATTTATTTTGTTTATAACTAAGTTGCAAGTAGTTGGTAGAGGATCATCCTTAGCCACCACCTTAACAATCTTACTTTCATCATTTACAGTAAATTCAATAGGAGTTTTATCAAGTTTATACCCCTTAGGAGCCTTTATTTCTTCTAATTTATAATCTCCATTAGGTAATTCAAATCTTATTGGCCCTTCAGAACCAGATGTAAACGTTTTAATTTCTTGGTTGTACACATCCTTAACAGCTTTACCATCTTTAGTTGTTAGTTTGAAAACTGCTCCTTCAAGTAAATTTGATTCTGTATCATCTTTAGAAACCTTAATTATTTCTACTAAAGGATTTTTTTTAGTTGAAACTTCATTGGTTGGATTTCCATTTATATATGCAATATTTTTAACTTCATCCCCTGGACTTACATCTTTCATACTTGCTTCTATGGTGATATATGCTGGCTTTTTAGCATCTATATTTCCATTACTATTTTTAATAACTAGCTCTTTTGTATTTTCATCAAAATCAGTTATAAATTGATCCGTAGCTGTAATTTTAATATCACTTAATCTAGAATCTAATTTATCAAAAATATTTAAAGTATCTTTTAAAAAGTATCCATAAGAATCAAACTTAATTTGATATTTAATTTTTTGATCATTAGGATCATTTTTTACTTTTGTTTTATCTACATATTTATAAGCATTTAAAGCACCTGCATCTTTTGATAATTTTGAGTAATGTTTTGAAGGCAAATCTTTATCACCATCATAATGTAAGTTAGCATCATTTAAATATCCACTTTCAGTAGAAGTAATTCTCGTCTGATAGCTAATTGAGTAACGTTCATATTTTATGTCTCCAAAACTTATTTCTAAATGTTTGGTATCAGCTTTTATTCTATTACTCTCCCAAAAATCTTTTGTAACATCTTTACTTCTTTCATCATGATATCCCATTCTTTTTATGGATATACTATTTACATCTAAAGCCATTCCTTTTGGGATATTATCAACAAAATCAGCATTTCTCAAATAACTTCTTGTATTTGGATTTATACCATCACCTAAATTTACCTCTACATAATATTGTATCGGCTCATTTCTATTAACTATTTCTCCGTAATATTCCTTTCCTTGTCCATTATCTGTAGCAGCTGTTGGCAAGTTAGCAGTTTTATACATAAGTGGATATTGACCCCCAGAACTAGGATGTGAATACTCTTCTCCTGTTATATAAATAGTCTTTGGATTCCCATTTAAATCAATACTAACTGGGTAACTTACTCCCTTTCTAATATTGCTATTTCCTACAAATCTTATAATCATATATCCTGTTACGGCTTTTTCTACATTTTCATTAAAGGTTAAAGTTACCACTCCATCCTTAACATCAAAATCTTTAAAATGTTGCTCAGGACATTTAGGTTCTATGTCTTTGAATATATCTGGTAAACTGATAATAATTTTATCACCATTTTTAAGCTTATCTTTATTCAAAATTTTATAATCAATTCTTAAATTATTGCTTATATCTTTAGCTACAGTATTGCTTTCAAAAGTAGCACTTGTAATTTCAACAGCACCATCATTTTGAATTGATTTTGATTCTTCCCCTAAAGCAATAATACCAGGTGACATAATAATCAGCATCATAGAAATAATAATTGACCAAGTTGTAAATATACAACACTTTTTGCTATTTTTCATAAAATAAGCCCTCCTCTCTTAAAAAATGGAAAATAAAAAACCGACTATATTTATAACTTTTTATAAATATAGTCGGTTGCATCACTAACTCAGTATATCCCAGATGCCCAGATACAGAATATACATCAACGTTTCTATAACATTTTAAT
The DNA here is from genome assembly GCF_030222355.1 of Clostridium sp. UMB9555A. Classification (NCBI taxonomy): domain Bacteria; kingdom Bacillati; phylum Bacillota; class Clostridia; order Eubacteriales; family Clostridiaceae; genus Clostridium; species Clostridium sp. UMB9555A. The sequence continues at coordinate 62,995 of NZ_JASORQ010000006.1, forward strand.
TATTCACTAATTATTTATTAAAATTCCCTTGTTTTTAAAAATTTAATTTTCGATTTGTATACTACAGTATTTTTGAAAAACTGTCAAAATATATATAAATTTTTTAACAAACAAACTATTAAATATATTTGAATTTTATTAAAAAAATAATATTTTTTATCAACTTTATTTTTCATTTTATTAAAATTCAATTCATTTTTTTATATTTTTCATTTATACAGCTACTGATTATTTTTAAACTTATTTTACACTTTTTCATCCTAAACTTTGTATATATTTTTTAAGTTAAATTTAATTCTTTTATATATTCCACTGGAACATAATCACAAATCCACATGCTATTTTTTCCTTTTTATATGTTACAATTAATTATACAATTTATAACAAAAAAGCATTTTCTTAAATCATTAAGAAAATGCCTTTTTTATTGTTGATTTTTAGTTATAATATTTTAATTGTTTGGTGTTTTTATAGTAACATTATTTTATTAATATCTAGTATCTTTAAGTCCGCAGAAAGCATCTACTGAACTTACTCCTTTAAATTCTGAACGTCCCATCATTTTATCAACTAAAGCTTTAATATTAAATTCTTTAGAATCATAAGCATTTATATAAGTTTTAACTTGTGGAACATCAGCTAAATGGAATGGGCATTGTAAAGATATAAAGATAGTAGGTATTTCATTAACATAGAATGGAATATCTGGTGTACCTTTACTTGGTGGCCATTGAAGACGTTGATCAACACTTGCCCCTACATCAGCTAAATTTATAATTAAATCATATTTTGAAGTTAATTCAGCTATTGGACGCTTGCCAGCATAAATATTTCCAATAGCAGCACCCATCTCTTCTTTTGGTAACTTCATGATCTTATCTACTGGTGATTCATATATTTCTACTTGGAATCCTTCCTGTTCTAATAATTCTTTCATTATATCTACAGGACCCTTTTGAGCTCCTTGCATAAGAGCTAAGAATTTACCAAATCCACCTTCGAAACCTTTAACCTTTACAAGTAATACCCTTTTAGTCTTATCTGGTGAAATTGGGAATATTTCTTCATTATTCTTAACTAAAGTTATTCCCTTATCTGCTATTTCTAAAGCAGCCTTTTTATTTTCTTCTAAACCAATCTTAGCCATAGCTTCTTCTTTTGGTTGTAATATTTCAGTCTTAGCTTTCTTATGAAGTCCTAAAGATGCCTTTAATCCTAATATTCTAGTTAATGCATCATGAAGTCTTTCTTCAGTTATAACTCCATTCTTGTATCCTTCCATCATCCATTGAAAATCTTCATCTGGATCATTAAAGAATAAGAATAAGTCACTACCTGCTGCAATTGCAGTTGGTAACATATCTTTACGCTTCATAGCTGAAGTCATAGCAACCATGTGAGATGCATCAGTTACAACCAATCCATTGAATCCCATTTGACCTTTTAATAAATCTGTTAATATATATTTACTTAAAGTTGCAGGCATATTCATTTCTTTAATTGTAGCATCTGGATTAAAATATTTTACATATTCAGGCAAAGCAATATGTCCAGCCATTATTGATGGAAGACCAGCTTCAATTAATCCAGAGTATACTTTTCCGAAAGTAGCACTCCACTCTTCAACTGATAAAGTATTTGGAGCAAATGATAAATGCTGATCTCTTTCATCTATACCATCCCCTGGGAAATGCTTAGCAGCTGGTAAAATTCCAGATTCCATTATACCTCTCATATATTCTAAAGATAACTCTAAAGTTTGATCGGCATCTGCAGACCAAGTTCTAGTAGATATTATTGGATTTCTCCAGTTTCTATTTATGTCAACAATTGGAGCAAAACTCCAGTTACATCCTATAGCAGATGCTTCAATTCCTGATATTCTTCCTAACTCATAAGCATAGTGTGGATCTTGAGTAGCAGCAATTTTAACCTCATTACCAACATATGTTCCATCTGTACAAGCTCCATTTCCACCCATTTCTGTATTAGCTGCTATTAATAGTGGAATTTTAGAATTTTCTTGTAGTATTCTATTTTGTTCATATACTTCTTCAGCCTTACCTGGATTATAACGAACAGCTCCAATATGATAATTATCTAAAACACTTTTTAAATATTCTTCATCACGGCTTGCTCCCATGTTTACAAATAGTTGTCCTATTTTTTCTTCTATAGACATATTTTTTATTGTATCTTCTACCCATTTTATAGATTCTTCATCTAGATTATATGGCTTTACTTTTAAATTTACCATTTGCCTTTCTCCTTTTATCCTCAAAATTTCTAAGTACCCACATACTTATTGGATGTTTTTATTTTATTAAGCTTCTCTTCTTTCTTCTAATACTTTATTCATTTCATCTACTTTTTTCTTAGAAAGATTATATACAAATACTAAAATTACTGTAGTTAATATAAATCCTCCGGCAGCCATTCCAATTCCTATATTTTTGATACCAATACCAATACTTTCCGCTTGTACTGTAGCTCCTGATTGATATCCTAATAAAGATAAGGCAAATCCTCCCATACCACCAGATATAACTTGACCTAACTTTCTAGCTAATGAATATGAAGAATAAACTGTACCTTCATTTCTTTCACCTGTAGTGTACTCTTGATAATCAATAGCATCTGAAACTAATGCCCAAATTATTGTATTTACTAATCCTGATCCTAGTCCTGCTAAGAATGATAATACAAGGAATATCATTACTGATAAATTAGGTATAAATAACATTACTGTATACATACAAGCTGCAAAAGCTGATCCTAATATTGCTGACTCTTTCTTTCCTAATTTTCTAACTATTGCTCCAGCAAATGGTATAACAATTATAGATGCTAACATACCAATCATTCCACCAAAAGCTGTAAGACCAGGCTCTTTAAAATAATCCTTAAATATATATACATTTAAACTATTTAATGTAAATGAACCACCTAACATTAAAAATGAAGCTATTGCAACTCCTAAAAAAGCTCTATTTTTAAATAATAATGCAATTGTTTGTCCAATACCTTTTTTACTATTACTTGCTTTGTGTACTATTCTTTCTCTAGTTAATCTAAAATTAAAGAAAAATGAAACAGTTGAAATAATTGCTAGTATTACAGCACAAGTTATAAATCCTTCTGCTGTAACTTCACCTTGTGCATTAAAGATTATCTTAGGAACTAATATCATTACTAATACATTAGCTAACATAGATCCAAGATTTCTAAAAGTTGATAATGCAGTTCTTTCATTAGAATCATTAGTCATTACTGAAGCTAATGATCCATAAGGTATATTAACAGCAGTATATAACATACCATATAAAATATATGTTACATATGCATATGGTAATTTCATATTATCTGGTAATCCTGGTATTGCTGTAAAAGCCAGTATTCCAACAATAACCATTGGCACTCCAAATCTAACAACATAAGGTCTAAACTTACCATGTCTAGTGGCTTCTGCCTTATCTAAAAGTACTCCCATTATAGGATCATTAATGGCATCCCAAAATCTAGCTACTATAAATAGTGTACCAACCGCTGCTGCACTAATCCCTAATACATCTGTGTAAAATACCATTAAATAACTACTTACAAAAGCAAAGAATGTTGCACATCCAAAATCTCCAAATGCATATCCAATCTTATCGCCCATGTTAAACGATTTCACTTGTTCTTCTTTTTTACTTATTAAATCAAGAACCATAATTGTTTATCCTCCCAGAATATTTTTCATCATTTAATAAATTTATATTTAAACTCTTATAATACCCATATAGAATGGAAATTTTAATTAAGTAATATTTCCATCCTATATCAATTATTATCTTTTAAAATACTTAGCTGAATTTTTATAGCAAATATTTTGAACAATTTCACCTAGGATTTCTTCGTCATAAGGATATTGTCCTGACTCAACTAAATTGCCTAAGTAATTACATAATATTCTTCTAAAATACTCGTGTCTTGTATAAGATAAAAAGCTTCTTGAATCAGTTACCATACCAACAAATTGACTTATAAGGCCAAGTTGTGATAATGCCATCATTTGTCTTTCCATACCATCCTTTTGATCATTAAACCACCAGCCTGATCCAAATTGTATCTTTCCTGCTATATTTCCACCTTGGAAATTACCAATCATAGTACCAAGTACTTCATTATCCTTTGGATTTAGGCAATATAAAATAGTTTTTGGAAGTTTATCTTCCTTATCTAATTCATCTAGTATTCTTGAAAGTGAATATGCTATTTCTCCATCATCAATACTATCAAAACCAGCATCTGCACCAATTCTATTAAACATTCTTGTGTTATTATTTCTTAATGCACCTATATGTAATTGCATTACCATATTTCTTTCGGCATACATTTTTCCAAGTGATATTAATAAAGCTACTGAATATTTTGATGCTTCTTCATTATTTATATTTTCCCCATTTAATGCTTTAATGAATATTTTGTTAATTTCTTCACATGAAAATGTATAAAAAACAACTCTCTCTAAACTATGGTCTGTAATCATACATCCATTTTCATAGAAGTAATCTAATCTTATTTCTAAGGCTTTCTTTAAGTCATCAAAAGATTTAATTTCAACATTACTTACTTCAGCTAACTTACCTATATACTCTTTAAATCCTTCATTTTGTATCTTCATTGCCTTTTCAGGTCTAAAACTTGGATTAACAGAACATTTAAAGTTGCTATCTTCTTTTAATTGCTTATGATATCTTAGGTCATCTATAGGATCATCAGTAGTTCCAATATAAACTACATTAGCCATTTCAATTAATTTCTTTGCAGTTAAATTATTATTTTCTATGACTTTATTACATTTTTCCCATATAGTACTAGCTGTTTTTTCACTTAATGTTTCTTCTACTCCAAAGAATCTTTTAAGCTCTAAATGAGACCAATGATAAATAGGATTTCCAATTAAATATGGCATCATTTTTGCAAACTGATAAAATTTATCATAATCACTTGCATTTCCTGTTATGTATTCTTCATCTATACCAAAGCTTCTCATGGCCCTCCACTTATAGTGGTCATGGTATAGCCACATTTCAGTTAAATTTTTAAATTTATGATTTGTGGCTATTTCCATAGGAACTAGGTGACAGTGATAATCAAACACTGGCACCTTTGAAGCATAATTATGGTATAAAACCTTTGCTACTTCATTTTCTAGTAAAAAGTCTTTATCCATAAATTTCTTCATTTCATTATCCCCTTATAAATTAATTTTATTAATTTTTCTTATTCTTTTTAATTGCCTCAATTAATCCATTTATATACACTGCACCTAAAGCTCTATCATATAAACCATATCCAGGTCTACCTGTCTCTCCCCATATCATTCTTCCGTGGTCTGGTCTGTATGGACCTGCAAAATCATAATCACAGTATGCTTTTACTATTTCATAGAAATCTAATGATCCTGCTTCTGATAAATGAGCAACTTCATTAAAGCTACTATCTCCAGTTATCTTAACATTTCTAAGATGAGCAAAATGTATTCTATTTCTTTCCTTACCGAAATAATTAATCATTTGAACCATGTCATTTACCTTTGTACATCCTAAAGAGCCTGTACATAAAGTTATTCCGTGATATGGACTATCATATAAATCTATAAATCTCTTTAAATTATCAAAGTTAGTTATTATTCTTGGTAATCCAAATATTCCCCATGGTGGATCATCCGGATGTATTGCCATTTTCATTCTTACTTCGTCAGCAACTTTCATTATTCTTTGTATAAAGTAATTTAAATTGCTCCATAGTATTTCTTCGTCTATATCTTTATATTGTTCTAATAAACCTTTAAGTCCACCTTCTCCATAAGAAGTATCCCAACCTGGTAACTCTAATTCTCCTAAAGCTGGATCCATCTTCTTAACTTGTTCTTCATCATAAATTAAGCATGTTGAGCCATCTTCTAACTTATAATTTAAATCAGATCTTGTCCAATCAAATACCGGCATAAAGTTATAGCATATTGTATCTACACCAGCTTCTGCTAAATTTCTAATTGTTTGTATATAGTTGTCAATATATCTATCTCTTGTTGGTAAACCAAGTTTTATATCTTCATGTACTGGTACACTTTCTATTACTGAAAGCTTTAACCCATGACTTTCTATTTCTTTTTTTAATTCTAAAATTCTTTCTAACGGCCATACTTCTCCAACTGGAATATCATATATAGCCGTAACTATTCCCTTCATTCCTGGTATTTGTTTGATGTATTCAAGTTTAACTGGATCATCTTTACCATACCATCTGAACGTCATTTCCATGATTTTTCCTCCCCTTAATAAATAAACCTTTATTTCTTAACCTTATTAGCATTCTTTGAAATACTAGTATACAAATTTATTCAAAAAATTTTAACAACGAATTTTCTCCATCTTTTTCATGAAAGCTTTAGCTGTGTTTTCTATATCCTCAAGTGATCCTTTTATTAATGAACTTCCAACTCCAACGCAAGAAACTCCATTCGCAAACCACTCTTCAATATTATCTACTGAAACTCCACCAGTTGGCATTATTTCAACATTTGGAATAGGTGCCTTTATTGCTTTTACATATTTTGCACCAAAAACATCTCCTGGAAATAATTTAATCATTTTATTTCCTGCATCCATAGCTTTCATTATTTCACTTACTGTCATACATCCCGGTAAATAAGGAACATTCATTTCTTTGCATACCTTATTAACTTCTTCACTATATCCTGGACTTACAACATACTTTGCCCCAGCTTCAATAGCATCGGAAGCCATTTTACCATTTAAAACACTTCCTACTCCAATTAATGCTTCTGCATGTGAGCTATATTCTTTAATAAGCTCACATACATTTGGTATTGTATAAGTAAGTTCTAATGATTTAATTCCACCTTTTAAACAAGCTTCCATGTATCCTCTAGCTTCTTCATGACTTTTCCCTCTAACTACAGCTACAATTCCACTTGCTTTTAATTCATCTAAAATCATTACTTCTTTTCCTCCTATACTCCTGAGTAAGCTGAAAATGCTCCATCAACTGGAATAACTACTCCATTTACAAATCCTGATGCTTCTTCTGATACTAAGTATAATAATGTTCCTATTAATTCACTAGCTTCTCCGAATCTTCTCATAGGAGTACTATTTAATATCTTTTCTGTTCTTGGTGTTGGTGTTCCATCTTCATTAAATAATAATTTTTCATTTTGAGCTGTTACGAAGAACCCTGGTGCTATAGCATTAACTCTTATTCCAACTTTAGACATATGTACCGCAAGCCATTGAGTAAAATTACTTACTGCAGCCTTTGCTCCTGAATATGCAGGTATTTTAGTAAGTGGTGTAAATGCATTCATTGATGAAATATTAATGATTGTTGCACCTTCTTTATTAATCATATCTTTACTAAACTCTTGTGATGGAAGTAATGTTCCTAAGAAATTTAAGTTAAATACAAATTCTACTCCCTTTGCATCTAAATCAAAGAATGTTGTTATGTCTTCATTTTCTAAATCTTCTACTTCTAAGTATTCTTTAGTTGTAGTTCCTTTTGGATGATTTCCTCCAGCTCCATTTATTAATATATCAACTGTTCCAAACTCTTTAAGAATTATTTCATGAGCTTTTTTTAGATTTTCTTTATCTAAAACATTAGTTTCAATTCCTATTGCTGTGCCGCCCTTTTCATTTATCTCTCTAGCTTTATTATCACAAGCTTCTTGTCCTAATGCTAAAATTGCGACTTTCGCTCCACATTCTGCAAGTGCGTCTGCCATTGCTCCACATATAACCCCTGTTCCACCTGTTACAACACAAACCTTATCTTTTAAATCAATATTAAACGGTAATTTCATTTTCCATTCCTCCTTGCAATACTATACTTGTATACTAGCATATTAATATATGAATTACAACAGCTTTTTTGAAAACATTTAAATTTTTTTTATAATAAAAAAGTCACATAATATTAAATTTAATATTATATGACTTTTAACCATGTTATGACTTATGATTTTATTGTTTATTTCTATTTTATAAATGCTTTAGAATATTTCTTACCATATTATAAGATTAGCTATTTCAGGTTCTTCTTTTATTAGTTTCTTCCACTGTTCAACTGGCGCTTTTATATGCTTTGATACAACTTCATCGATAATATTACTATCTTTACTTTTTATAATATCTAAATACGTTATATGTTGATCTACTAAAAATTCTTTATTTAATTTTATTTCTGCCAATAATCTCATTCTATTATAATGAGTACTTATATTACAGATAGATTCCCATACATTAGATTTATTTATCCCAACAAATAAAAACTTATGGAATTCTTTATCTAAATTATGAAACTCTAATAAATTATTGCCCTTTTGTGCAACTAACTTTTGAGCAAATAAACATTTTTCCATTTCAATTAATATATCTTCAGAGAAATTTTCACAAGCTTCTCTTAGCGCTTCTTTTTCTAGATTATATCTAATAAAGATAGCCTCTTCTATTAAATTCCAATCTATTGGAGAAACATAGGTACCAGCTTGTGGCTTAACCTCTATTAATTTTTCAGCCTTAAGCTTTATTAATACTTCTCTTATAGGTGTTCTTGATACATTTAATTTTTTTGACAAATCCGATTCACTTAATATCTCACCTGGACTTAACTCTAAAGACATAATATTATCTTTTAATACTCTATAAACATACTCTTTACAAGTTTCCTTATCCAATTTTTCATAAAGAATCATCTTAAAATTCCTCCCCTTATATTTATCTAAAAACTTAATTTTAAACCTTAAAATCTAGTACACTAGTATATGCCATTATAACATAAGAAAAATTAGGTACACAATGCATACCTAATTTTAAAATAAAAACTAATAAAATTTTATTTTTTGTAGCCAAATTCTGGTATATTTGTCCATCTTTCACGTAAAGAATGAGCTATCATTTTAGGCTTTCTTTCTCTAGTAAATATACCTTTTTTATTTCCTTGAACTCTTATAATTCCTTGGCTTGTAGCAAAATCAGCAAAATTCCATACTTGTTCACCAACAAAGTTTTTACACTTATCCATAACTTCATGATTTGCCTTATAATATTCTACTTGATATTCTTCAGTAAACATAACTGGAACTGTGTCATGAAGCCCTGCAACAGTATCTGCTCCATATTCAGTAAACATTATAGGAGTATTAGGACATCTCTCTTCCCATCCTTTTAATTCATCCTCTAACATTCTCTTAGCTTCCTCTAAATCGCCTCCAGCTACATACCATCCATAATATCTATTTAAACATAATACATCTACTATGTCTCCAACCTTACATCTATCTGGTGTAGACATTAAATAAGTAACTACAGTAACAGGTCTTTTTTGTGGATCTAATTCTTTAGTTAATTTTATTAATGGTTCAAAATATTCTTTTGCTCCTTCTGAATCTGAGTCTGGCTCATTTGCTACAGACCACATTACAACACATGGATGATTCTTATCTCTAGAAACTAATTCTCTTAAAATTCTTTCATGAGCTTCTTTAGTACCAATTTCTTTCCATGTATCTCTTTTAGTAGCATCACCACCAAATCCTGTTGCCATAAAGTTTAAATGTAATCCAACAGCTGGCGTTTCATCAATTACAACTATACCTTCTCTATCTGCAAGTCTCATTATTTCTTCAGAATATGGATAATGAGATGTTCTGAAAGAATTTGCTCCAATCCACTTCATTAAGTTAAAGTCTTTTATATTGATAGCTTCATTTATTCCTCTTCCATTAACATAAGAATCCTCATGTTTACCAAAGCCCTTAAAGTAAAAAGGTTTATTATTTATTAAGAATTTACCATCTTTTACTTCAACAGTTCTTACTCCGAATTCTTCAAAATAAGTATCAATAATCTCTTCATCATCTAATAATTCTACTTTTAACTTATAAAGATATGCATTCATAGGCTCCCATAAATGTACATTATTTATAGTAAGCTTTCCTGACTCACCTTCTCCTTCTGCAACTATATTATTTTCTTCATCAATTATAGTTACTTTAATATTACATTTACCTACAGCTTGTACTTCATAATTAACATATCCATTGTTTTCTTTAAAATCTGTAACAATAGTTATGTCTTCTACATAACTCTTTGGTGTTGTATATATTTTAACTGGTCTATGTATCCCTGCATAATTAAAGAAATCAAAGTTAACTGAATTTTTTATAACCTTTTTTCCATCCACTTCAACTTCTTTTACTAATCCTACTGGTAAAGTAGTTTCATCAATTATATTATTAACTGCTACAGTTAATCTATTATCCCCTGATACTAATAAATTATTTATTTCAGCCTCAAAAGGAGTAAATCCTCCCTTATGTTCAACTAATAATTCTCCATTTAAATATACCTTTGCTTCATGTGTTGCTGAACCAAATCTTAATACTATTCTTTCATTAAGTAATGTTTTAGGAATAGTAAAATTTCTTTCATACCATACCCATCCAACATGATCTCTTACTTCTTGACTTTCTACTAAATCATTATATGATGATGGTACAGCCATCTCTATAGTATCCTTTAATGGAGCTTTACTTAACTCTTCTGTTAAGCCATTTCCTTCATTCAACTTAAATTTCCATATACCACTTAAGTCTATTAATTGTCTTGATTCTGTGATTATTGGATATAACATATATAATTCCTCCTAAAATATAAATTTTTAACCCTTTTTTTTATTATAAAACTGTATATGATTTTATTATCTTTTTACATTGCATAAACCATTATCTATAACTGAATTAATAGTATCTTCATCAATTATATTTATATCACCTATTATTGAATGCTTTAATGAACTAGCACATGTTCCAAACTCAACAACTCTTTCATTTGGCATTTCATTTAAAATTCCATGTAAGATTCCTGCTGTAAATGCATCTCCACCACCAACTCTATCTAATATATCAAAAGTATATGAATTTGATTTTAATAATTCTTTTCCATTAAATAGGTAGCCTTTTAAAGTATTATTATTAATTGAATTTACAATCCTTTTAGTACAAGCTGCATATCTTAAGTTTGGATATTTTTTAAATAACATTTCATAATGATATTGTAATTTTTCATCAAAATCTAAGCTATTATCCTCAAATTTTAATATATTAATCATATCTAGAGATCCTAAAAAAGCAAAATCTACATAATTTAATATTTCCTCTAATACTTCCTTTGCTTCATCTATAGACCATAATTTTGATCTATAATTTGAATCATAGGAAACTAAAATCCCTTTCTTTTTGCATTCCTTTGCAATCTCTATTATAAGCATTTTTAAATCCTTACTTAAAGCTGGAGTTATTCCCGATAAATGAACTAATCCAACACCTTTTAGCATATTATCTATATTAAATTCATCCTTTGAGGCCATAGATATTGCAGAATATTTTCTATCATATATAACTTCAGTACTTCTAAGACCATGTCCAATTTCAGAGTAATATACTCCTAATCTACCTTCTCCAATCACAATATCGTTTACATCAACATTATAACCTCTAAATTTACTAATAACCTTTTTTCCTAGATAATTATCTGGAAGTTTAGTTACAAACTTAGTATCATGTCCTAATATGGCAAGACTTGCTATTACATTTGCTTCTCCACCTGAATACACAGCTTCAAAGGAATTTGCTTGTATTATTTTTTGGTTATTTGGAGGAGTAAGCCTTAACATTATCTCTCCAAAGCCCAAAACCTTTTTACTTCTAAATCCTAACTCATTCATACTTACTCCATCTCCTCGTTAAATGGCTTTATTTAGATAAATTTTCTTTAAATTCAGCTATAACTTTCTCTTGGTATTCACCATAATAAGAATTACTAGTAAATCTTTCTAAAGCCTCTTTAGAAAATCTACTCCATGATTCTTTTTCTTTTCTAACCATTATTGGGTAATATAAAGCTTCGTTCTCTTCAGCTGCCTTAAGATCTCCTAAAGCATCTCCAACCATTAATACATTATTTCTACTATATCCTTTTGCAATAAGTTTATTTATACAATAAGATTTTGATCCAATGTTTTGAGTTAAAACTATATCAACATTTTCTAAAAGACCATGTTTATTCCACTCATCTAAAACTGCTTTTTCATTTGCAGATGATACTATTGCTATATCTGCAACTTTTTTAGCCAATATAATAGCTTCTTTTACTCCTTCAAATGGACATTTTTCATCATCACTTAATAAATCAATTGATTTGTTTACTGACTTAGACCATTCTAAAGCCTTTTTTAAACAAATATTATTTGTTTTTTCTATTTCAACTTCTAAGGATTCATTTGAAAGTTCTTTAGTTTCTTCAGTCCATCTTACAAATTCATCTAATCCTTCTATTGTTATATATTTTTCATTAATTTCTATAAGCGCTACAGCTAACCCCTTGAATCTATTTATTCCTCTAGTTAATGTATAAAGATTAACTTCATTCCATCTCTCTAGTATAGGTTCTTTCCACTCTTCAAGATTCCATTCTGTTACCATACATGGCCCAAAGCACTTTATATGCTTTATATCCATAGTATCTATTGCGCATCCATCAGAATCTATACAAATTAAAAAATCTTTTTGCTTATTAAAGTTATCTAAAATATTACTCATTCATTTCACCTACTATTATTTATTTTAAGGCATATATGTAATTAGTATCACTACTTTTACGTGAACATTATATTTTATGAATAGTTTAATTTTGACAATAAAGTTCAAACCCCTTATTAGTATACTAGCATATTAGTATTTTCATTTCAATAATATTTAAATCTATTTATTATTTATACACAAAATAAATGCAAGTAAATAGATATTATCCAATTTACTTGCATTCATATATTACTTATTTTTGAATCATTATTTTTCATGCCACCACTCCCATTACTCTCCTATGATATTTCTAACTTATCCTAATAAAGAATAATAAAATTATCTTCAAAAATAAATTTTACATTATTCATAGGATTCTCTTCTTAATAAGAAAATTCTATCATAAATAGAATCTTTTTTACTGCTTAGACCATGTAAATTTAATCTCTAAAAGTATTGTGACAGACTTGTACCAGACTTTTATAAATCCGTCACATGCTTTAAACCCTTGATATAACTTACTTAGAAGGACTTATGACGGACTTTGACGGACTTTTTTCTATTTCTATGTATACATGTATACTATATATTTTTTTATCTATATATTTTATTATTTTTTTCTGTATACTACAGAAAAGGAAAAAGTCCGTCACTTCCGTCAAAACCATTGGTATCACTAGAAAAACTCCGGTTTCAACTCCGTCAAAAATACGTCACAACTCCGTCACTAAAAGATAAAACATTAAAATTTATTTATATTTTTTCAACTCATCATCTACCTGCTTTTGAACCCTTTCAAAGGAAATTTTTTTATCTTCTCCATCTAAAGTTAAAAAACTTTTAGATAAATCTTCAACAGTAGATTCTAATATATTCATGAATTGTGTATACGCAAAATCAAATTTAGGATCATTTTCATCTTTTCCAAAAATTAAATAAATTAATTGTTCAATCATCTGATCCATTCCCCATAATTTTAGATTAAGTAATTCATGTATAATTACTGGCTCTAAATTATTTTCCTTAGGATTATAATTATTTATCATAACTATAGCTTTTTTATCTGTCATATCAATTTTAATATCACCAGTCTTATTCCATTCTTGATTGATCAATTGAAGTTTTATATCCCAATCTTTTAATCTAAGCCTTTCTTGCCATTTTCTTAAATACTTTTCTATTAAATTCTCATCAAAACTCATATGCTAGCCCCCCCTAATATTTATCTTAAATTTACTTTATTATTCTTTATATTCTTTTATTTATTTGTTATTTAAAATTAAACTTACAGTCTCCCATTAAATAGAATTGAATTTATATCTTTATACAAATTATACTATATCAATTATATTTTAAATATTATCCCTATAAGTATTTATAATTAAATATTAGATAAATATAGCCTCCAAATAGAGCTATGATTAAAAATTTATTTTGTAATTATTTTAATCTAAACTCCACATACTAAAAATTATTCTTTTAACTTACTAATATTATTACCTCATCTACAGGATAATTTCTGAAACTTCCTAATTGCTTATTTGAATAAATATCATACTTCTCTCTTCTAAACATAAAAAACTCTTACTTGTATATATAAATACAAGTAAGAGTTTATTTTTTCTAAATTAATAATCTAAACTCATAAATATTAATACTAAATCTATTATTTAATACTCCAATCCCTACTTAATAAATCTTTAAGGGCTTCTACTTTATCTTTCCCTAGAACCTCTGCTATTTCTCTCTCCATTTGTTCTTTCAGTTCTGTACTCTTTTTACAATAATCTTTTCCCTTATCCGTAAGCTCTGTATACTTATTATTACTTTCATTTACTACAAATTTTAAGTATCCTCTTACCTCTAATTTTTTAGCACACTTAAACATGGCTTGACGAGATATGTTAGCCTGTCTTGCTACCTCTGCAATAGATATCTTCCCCATATTAATTTTAGCTAGAAGAAGTGCTTCTGTATGTGATATATCCTCTTCTTCAAGCTCTGCCCATCGCTCTTCAACACCCCTTCTAAGTATAATATGTTTTTCACTTATTAAATCAATTATATTTAAATCTCTCTTCATTTTCTCACCTTATTTTTATATAATAATATATTTTACCATATATATTATTATATTTTAATTTAGCATATCCATCCAGTCAACTAAGTTGACACAATCCATGTTTACTGTTATACTTTCTTAGTCAACTAAGTTGACTTTTTTGATTTTATCATAGGAGGAAATTTTTATTATGGGAGAAACAAAATTTCAAAAATTTATTTTTACATTAATGATGTGCTTTGGTATGGTTCTGGGTATGACTATTTATAATATGCTTTTAAATGAAGGATTTCATCCTCAATTCTTTAATAATCTTTTAAAGGACTTTTGGCCAGGATTTTTTGTAGCACTTGTATTAGATATATTTATTGTGGGTAAAATTGCAAAAACTATTGCATTCAAAATTGTAAAACCAACCAAAGATACAAAACAAATTAAAATCATATTAGCAGTTTCTATTTGTATGGTTACAGGAATGGTATTTTTCATGTCTATGTATGGAGCTATTGTCGCTGTTGGATTTAATAGTACAGCTTTAAAAATTTATCCACTATGTATTGCTAGAAATTTCATTATAGCAGTACCTCTTAACTTAATAATTATATCTCCTTTAGTTAGAATATCATTTAATAAAATATTTTCTAATTAAATTATTTTATTAGAAATTCTATAAAATTTAAAATATAAGTATCAACTTGAATTATAAATTCAAGTTGATACAAGTAAATTCGTAAATATACATCTATATTTAATTATTATATATCTGATTTCTTACTTAACTCTCCAAACATTATCCAAAAAATAAACCTAATTACTTTGTATTGTAAGCAATTATATACTATAAAGTTGATTTATTTTATATATTCCAATACCCTAGATATATGTACTTATAATAGCCTTGCTATTATATCAACCATATTATTTTAAAACAACAATAGTTTATCGTTTATCGATAATTTATTGTTGTTTTTTAATTATATGTATGCTATTATAAACTTACAAATTCAAAAGGAGTACTTTATATGAAAAAATACATTTACATTTTACCATTTATTTTAGGAATATTTTGCTTTATTATATCTGGAATCTCTGGTTCAAGTATTGCACCTAATGGAATGCTTATTGAACCATTTTTCTTTTTAATTCCTATTGGATATATATGCTTCTTCATAGGAATAATCATGTTTCTTACTAAAGTTTTATTTATCTTATATAAAAGATTAAAAAAATCTAATTTTTAAGCTTTTTAATTATTTATTTTTTTGATAATATTTAATTCATGGAGGTAACAAAATGAAAGAACATTTAACTGCAAAGATTTTAAACGTAATTTTAATATTAGGTATAATATTAACATTCTTTGCTCTTTTAGGAACGCCATTAATTGGTACTGCTTTTTTCAAAAGTGAATTTGGAATTTTAAATCATTCATTAATTTTTAAAGTATCTTTTTGTATTTATTTATGTGCAATACCTTATATAATAGCCTTATTTAAATTAAATAAACTTTGCAAGTTAGTAATTAAAAATAAGTCCTTTTCAAACGAAAGTATTACATGTTTAAAAACAATAGCCATATGTGTTTTTAGTGAAATGTTAATCTTTATATTTGCTTCACTATTTTTAAAATTCAACACAAATATTTTCAATGACTTTACTATGATTCCTATAATGATTCTAATTTCAATAATCTGTATACCATTAACGCTTCTATGTTTGGTATTCTCAGAATTGTTTTACAATGCTAAAGAAATTAAAGATGAAAATGACCAAACAATTTAATTGATGAGGAGATTTTTACTATGGCAATAATGATAAATTTAGATGTAGTAATGGCTAAAAATAAAATATCTTTACAAGATTTGTCTAAAAAAGTTAACATAACTAATTCTAATCTTTCTATATTAAAAAACGGAAAAGCCAAAGCTATACGATTTTCTACTTTAGAAGCACTTTGTAAGGAATTAAATTGTCAACCAGGAGATATCTTAGAATATAAAGATACATAACAATACTACTTTTGATATTACACTTATAAAGAAGTATTAATATTTAACTTATATTAATACTTTTAATATTAATACCTCACAACATAAATAAGGTTATACTAAAATAAGCTATAATAAAGAAATAATTTTAAATAAAATAAAAAGCTATGGATTTTAAACCATAGCTTTAATTTATTTAATTATTTATTATACAATCTTAGTCGTCCATTCTTCGCAATTCCATATATCTGTTACTACATCTCTATAAAATTCAGGTTCATGGCAAACTAAAAGTATGCTTCCTTTATATTCTTTTAATGCTCTCTTTAATTCATCTTTAGCTTCAACATCTAAGTGGTTTGTTGGCTCGTCTAGGATAAGTATGTTTGTTTCTTTGTTTATTAGCTTACAAAGTCTTACCTTAGCTTGTTCTCCCCCACTTAATACTGCTACTGAGCTTTCTATGTGCTTAGTTGTTAATCCACATTTAGCTAGGGCACTTCTTACTTCGTATTGAGTGTATCCAGGGAACTCTTGCCACACTTCTTCTATACATGAATTATAGTTTGCTTCTTTTATTTCTTGTTCAAAGTATCCTATGCTTTGGTAGTCTCCTGTTTCAACCTCTCCACTTATTGGTTTTATTAATCCCATTAAGCTTTTTAGAAGTGTTGATTTTCCAAGTCCGTTAGCTCCAACTAAGGCTATTTTTTGTCCTCTTTCCATTCTTATGTTAAGTGGTTTACTTAATGTCTCATCATATCCTATAACTAAATCTCTTGCTTCGAAGATTAATTTACCTGAAGTTCTTCCTTGCTTAAAGTTAAACTCTGGTTTTGGTTTTTCAGCAGCAAGCTCAATTCTATCCATTTTATCTAATTTCTTTTGTCTAGCTCTTGCCATACCTGTTGTAGCAACTCTAGCCTTATTTCTAGCAACGAAATCTTCAAGCTTAGCTATTTCAGCCTGTTGTCTTTCATAAGCAGCCTCTAATTGCTTCTTGTTAGCTTCATATACTCTCATAAAGTTATCATAATCACCTGTGTATCTAGTCAAGGCTCTATTTTCAACATGGTATATTACATTTACTACACTATTTAAGAATGGAATATCATGTGATATTAATATAAAGGCATTCTCATATCCTATTAAATAGTTCTTAAGCCAAGCTATATGTTCCTCATCAAGATAGTTTGTAGGCTCATCTAGAAGTAATATATCTGGTGTTTCTAATAAAAGCTTAGCTAATAAAACCTTAGTTCTTTGTCCTCCACTTAAATCAGTAACATCCTTATCTAATCCAACATCTCTAAGACCTAATCCAGCTGCAACCTCTTCAACCTTTGCATCTATCATATAAAATCCATTATGATCTAACATATCTTGAATTGTAGCTGTTCTTTCTAAGGCTTTAGTCATCTCATCCTCTGACATTTCACCCATTCTTTCATAAAGACCATTCATTTCAACTTCCATATCAAAAAGATATTGAAATGCTTCTCTTAAAACTTCTCTTATAGTTTTACCTTTTTCAAGCTGAGCATGCTGATCCATGTATCCAACTCTAACTTTATTACTCCATTGAACATCTCCCTCATCTGGCATAAGTTTACCTGTAATTATGTTCATGAAAGTTGATTTACCTTCTCCATTTGCTCCTATAAGTCCAACGTGCTCCCCCTTTAAAAGTCTGAAAGACACATCTTCAAATATAGCTCTATCTCCAAAGCCATGATTCATATTTTTAACTATTAAAATACTCATTTAACTACAATCTCTCCTTATCTAAAAATCTCTATAAAAATAATCTCATAAAATATATGAACTCAAAATACTATCCCTTAATAAAAAAATCTATTTTCTAAACTAAATCTCATATTATGTAAAATACTAAATATTTTAAGCTGGAATTTTTATTTACACTCACTTTATCCATATAAAGAAAATCCTTTCCTTAACCATTATTGAAATTTCATTTCCTTATACAGAACTTATATCTATGTAAACAAACTCCAACTAAGTAGTAAATTCTTAAAGAAACATTTGGCTACCAACAAATAAAATTAAAGCTAAAAAGCAAATTCCAACTATATTATATAGAACTGACATCTTAGATGATTTTTTCTTATTTAATCTACTTACTCTGCTTTCTACCATTTCCCTATTCCACCTTTCAAAAATCTTAAACTAAAATATACGTTAATTAAAAATAAAATTATTTTAAAATTCTCTAATACACATTATATATAGTATATTATCTAACTTTAGTTTTTCAAATATATTTTTCTTCCTCTCCATAAAATTTATCTCTTTTTTTATTCTTGGTTTACTAAGACTTTTTTAATTCATTATAAATTTCCTCAATAAACTAATATATACATCTTTTCAAAATTTGTTCTAAAAAATTAATATTACTTTTAAATAAAATCAACTATCCACTTAAACCTGTATATCATATTGTAATAAAGTCCATTTGTAGTATTACTAAGTTTCTATATGATATAATAGATTAAATACCTGGTATAAATTTCACAAATTAGTAAGAAAGGGGTTTATTTATGCTATATTATTTGGTGGCACTATTTGATAAGGTTTCCTATGGAATAATAAAGCCATTGCAAGAATCTATTTCAAATGAATATAAACTTTATGAGAATCTTCCTATGCTTCACATTACCTTGGCTGTAATTGAAGATCCTGATATGGACAAATTAAATGAAGTAGTAAAAAATACTTTAAAATCATATAAAAACTTTGAAGTTCATTTAAATGGACTAATTAAATTTGGAGAGCCTTATAGATCTGTAAATTTAAAAGTAGATGAAGAAAGTGGAGTAATAAAAAAACTTTCCAGAGAACTTTATGAGAATTTATTAAAAGAAGGATTTAAATTGACTTCTAATCCAGATACATGGCAACTTCATGTATCCTTAGCTAACCCATATTTTGCACAAAGGGTATGGGGAGAGGATGAGTTTGAGTCCGCTTATACAAAACTTCAAGATTATAATTTTGATAGGGAGCTTTTAATTGATGAAATTCAATTTTGGAGACCAATAAATGATGAAAATAAAATGGTTGTGTTTAGTTATCCATTAACTTAAAATACTTAAATTATTAAATCATAATCTTCTATACAACCTTAGGTAAATAAAAAAATCAGAGAGAATTTCTTCTCTCTGAAATGAGTTTAGTTTATTAAATTCACATTCAATCCATAAAAATGGTACGAGTTAAGCGTAAATAAAATCTATATTTTAATAAGTTTCTTTGAAAACTTCAAAATAAGCTTGTGGATGTAGGCATGCAGGGCATTTTAATGGAGCTTCTGCACCTTCCCAAATAAATCCGCAGTTTCCACATTTCCAAAGTACTACTTCATCTTTCTTGAATACTTTTCCTTCTTCAATGTTTTTAGCTAATTTAGTAAATCTATTATAGTGAGCTGTTTCTGCTTTAGCTATCATTCTGAAAGCAGCAGCTACTTCTGGGAATCCTTCTTCATCAGCTACATCTGCAAATGATGGATAAAGATTACTTAATTCATCATGTTCTCCTTCAGCAGCAAATTTTAAGTTAGTTAATGTGTCTGTAGGTAATTCTACTGGATAAGCAGCATTTATTTCTACAGCTTCTCCTTGAAGATCATCTTTTAAGAATTTATAAAATCTCTTAGCGTGTTCTTTTTCATTTTCAGCAGTTTCTAAAAATATATTTGATATTTCAACATATCCTTCTTTTCTAGCTGTACTTGAGAAATAAGTATATCTTGTTCTTGCTTGACATTCACCAGCAAATGATTTCATTAGATTTTCAGCAGTTTTAGTTCCTTTTAAACTTTTCATAATAAAAAACCCTCCTACAAATCACTTATTTGAAAAAACACAATTAAATTATTTTCCCAAATAAATAATCTTTAAGTCATATTAATTAATAATAGTTATCTCTTATACATTTATAATATCACTTTCAAATAAAATTTCAAGTATTTTTTGAACATTTTGTTAATAAAATTATTTTATCATATAACTCTTCATATTGTTTCTAAATTCATATATTATTATTCAAATATATAAAAAAATAATATTTATATTTTAATTTTGTCATTACTTAAAATTACATTTTATAGATACCTTTTTAATATGAGTATATAATTTAATCAATAAAGTTAATTTATATATTAAATGTACTTAAATTTATATGGAGGTTTTTATTATGAAGGTTAAAATACATCCAAATACCTTAGATAAAGTTAAAGATATGCTTAATAATAGCGATAAAGATGCCCTTAGAATAAAAGCTTGTTCCTCTGGCTGAGCAGGCTTAAACATTGAAGTTGTTCTGGATGAACAGCATGAAAATGATGATGTGGTTATGGATAATGGTATTAAAATAGTTGCAGACAAGAAAATTTCTCACTTCTTTACAGATGCAACCTTAGAATATAAAAACACTATTCTAGGTAAAAAATTTAAAATATATTAATTGGTATATTTTTTTAATTATCAGTCAATAATACTAATAGCTTAATACACTCTTAAGTTAACCACACAATTTAATAAAAAGGAACTGTTCTCCCAAACAGTTCCTTTTTTTGTTCCTCCAAAGTATTATGCTATTTTAACTTTATCCTAAACTTATTTTTTATACCTCTTTAATATTTTAATAATTGCTTATTAACCTTTCATTATAAAAAATGTATATATAATAAATACTAATACACTTATTACAAATGGTATGTTTATTACTCTCTCTTCTTTATAAGAAACTCTTGTTGCAACATCTAACTCGTCTAAAGTTATATCGAAGTTTCTCTTTTCCATTTTTCTTATTAGATAACTAATTAAAAATGCAGCTACTATTGCAGCAATTAAATAATAGAAGAACATTCCTATTTTCAAATCCATTGAAATATTTTTTATAGAATCCATTGAATGTACTAAATCCTCTGTAGTTATTCCCTCACTGACTACTCTTTGAAGAATTAAATTCCATGAATTAATTAAAAAATGGATTAACATTGATAAAAATATACTTCCTGTAGCTCTTACTACATAAGCTAAAATTACTCCCATAGCTGTAGCATATAAAAATTGATGTGCATTTAAATGAAGAATACCAAACATTATTCCTGTCATTATTGCCGCCACATTTTTACTTTTAAATTCAAATCCTGATAAAGCAATACCTCTTATAGTTATTTCTTCTGTTATGGCAGGTGTTACCCCTATAACTAAAATCATTAACCATAATGGATATGATCTCATTTGATCTAAAACTAAGGCTACATCATTTGTATAAAAGAAACTTGATGTATATGAGAAGAATGTCATTATTGGAAGCGCTAAAGCAGCTATTAATATAGAAAAGATTACATCTTTTCCCTTTGGTTTTTTAAAGCTAAAAACCTTTTTATAATTACTCTTAGTTACAATTATATATATTATTGCTGGCACTATGAAAAATATTATGTGTATTACCATTAAAACTAATGGCGGCACTAATCCTATCTTATATAGTACTGGCGTTACAAACATTGGCCCTACTATAGATAAAACTAATACTATAAGAAAATATAAACTTACTTTAAATATAGGCTTCATCTTATTTCTCCCTTCTATAAAAGAATTAATTTAAAAATTACATAAATCCAAGTTTAATATTTTAAAACATATTTAATCATTTTAAAATATACCATATTTATCAATTAGCTTATAGTACTAATTACTTACTTTTTTTATTTTACTTACTTTTTATTATATTAATTTTAAAACATATAAATTCTATAAATATTTTAATAAGCTATTTTTATCATCTTTAAGTATAATCAACTTAATCTTTTTCTTAAACTTTTTTCTTAAAAATAAATATAAAAAATATTTTATTTTAACTGTATAAAAAAAATAATACTGTTAATAATATTTACTGAGGCAATAAGCTTCAATCTTATAATAGCCTCTCCCCCATTTTATTTATACTGACAGTTTCGTTAAAGTACGAACTAACGAAACTGTCTCCCCCTTAAAACCCTTATAATGTAATAAATTTTCTTCATGTTTTTCTAGTAGAGAGTATTTATATACTCTCTCACTTTTTGAAATTTTTAAGTAAGACATATATTTTAAAGCTAAGCTTTTTAAAATAAATTATTAGATATTCTAAGCACATATTAATTACCCATTAAGTTTACTTAATGGGTAATTTTTTATTCTTTTTTATTCATAAATTAATATTTTTAAAACTTAATTTTCTTTAATCAATTTTTTCAAGCTCTCTTCTTAACCAATCTAAAACATTCATCATGGTTCTAGTTCTAACCTTTTGTCTATCAGCTTTAAAATTAAATTTTTTAACCTTTGTAATTCCATCTATACATAATCCAGCATAAACAAGACCTACAGGCTTTTCTTCTGTTCCACCACCAGGACCTGCTATACCTGTTGTAGATATTCCTATTCTTGTTCCTGCATTTTTAGCAATACCCTTTGCCATTTCTCTAGCACACTCTTCACTAACTGCACCAAAATCCTCTAAAGTTTCTTTTTTTACTCCAAGTCTCTTCATTTTTGCTTCATTAGAGTAAGTTACGGCACCCTCCATAAACACCTCAGATATTCCTGGGTAGTTTATTAATGTGCTTGCAACCATGCCACCAGTACAAGATTCAGCTGTTGATAGGGTCATCTTTTTATCAACTAATAACTTTCCAACTACTTCTTCTAAAGTTACTTCCCCTTCACCATAAATATTATCTCCAAGTCTTTTTCTAATCTCCTTTTCCATAGGAGCAATAAGCTTTTCTGCCTCTTCCTTATCTTTTCCATTAGCAGTAATTCTTAAAATAACATCTATATTTTTGGCATAAGGAGCAACTGTTGGATTTTCATTATCTAAAAGATCACATACTAAATCCTCCATCTTGCTTTCTCCAATACCAAAAACTCTTAAAATCTTAGATACTAAAACACTATCAGTAAATTTACTTAAGTATGGTACTACATGGTTTGTAAACATTGGCTCCATTTCCCTTGGTGGTCCTGGTAGAAGTATTATTCTCTTATTATTCTCCCCTTCTAAAATAGCTCCTGGAGCTGTTCCATTAGGGTTTGGAAGTATTATGGCCTCCTTTGGAAAATAACATTGTTTTTTATTATTCTCTGTCATTTCAAGGTTATTCTTCTTAAAATAATCCTCCAAATCACAAAGAAGCTCTTCTCTTAAGCACATTTCCATATTGAAATACTTCGCTGCAAGCTCCTTACTTAAATCATCCTTAGTAGGCCCTAAGCCACCTGTAGTAATAATTGTATCGCAATTTTTAAAAGCATTGTCAAAAGCCTCTAAAATCCTTTCAGAATTATCTCCAACTACTGATTGATGATAAACTCCAATTCCTAAGTTAGCTAACTCCTTAGCTAAAAATTGAGCATTGGTATTTACTATGTCGCCTAAAAGTATTTCTGTTCCTATTGCCATTATTTCAGCTTTCAAAAAAATCACCTTCTCAAATTTAATTTATAATTGTATTTCTACCATAAAATTATTTATTATCCTCTAACAAATAATTTTACTCTACTTTCTTCTCTATGTCCTAGTTTTTATTTATATTCTTTCTATTATTCATAATTATTATATAAATATTTTTATAATTAAATTTGACCTCTTATTTTCTTAGCTCTATAATAGTCTTTGTTTATTTATAATAATACTTTTAAATTTTATATAGAATATTAATAGTGTTTTAATAAATAATGAAATGAATACTGACTAAAAAACAAACTATGATTTGAAGACCTATATAAAAATAAATTAAGGAGGGGAAAAATGAATTCAAAATTTAAAGGAATTATTTTTATGATACTTGCCTCAGCAGCCTTTGCTACTATGAATCTACTTAGTAAGCTAGCTGTAGGAGTTAATTCATATCAAAAAACTTTTTTAACAAATGTTGTGGCAACCTTAATAGTTTGCTTTATAATAGCCTCTAAAAAAGGTTCTTTTTTTGGAAAAAAAGAAAGTAGAAAATATTTGCTAGTTAGAGGGGTTACAGGTACTCTATCCATACTAACAAACTATTATGCCTTAGATAAAATGTTTTTATCCGATGCAACAATACTAACTAAATTAGCACCATTCTTTACAATAATTTTTTCTTACTTATTAATTAGCGAAAAAATTACTAAAAAACAATTTACTCTTTTAATAGTAGCCTTTGCAGGAAGCTTATTTGTAATAAAACCTCAATTTAGTACAGCTATAATTCCATCTCTTATTGGTGTAGCTTCTGCTGCCTTTGCAGGAATAGCATATACAATGATAAGAGTTATTGGCGATAAAGAGGACTTCTGGACAATAATTTTATCATTTACAAGCATAGCTACTATTGTTATGTTACCTTCAATGTTTATGAATACAGATAATTTAACACTACAAAATATACTTTTACTTGTTAGTGCAGGAATAGCTTTTACATTAGGACAAGTTGCCTTAACCATAGCTTACAAAAATGCTCCAGCATCTGAAATATCAATGTATGATTACATTGGGCTTATTATAGCAGCTATATACGGCTTTATGTTCTTTAAAGAAATTCCTGATTTCTTATCATTTACAGGTTATATAATAATAGTTGGCTCTTCAATTTTAAATATTTTAGGAAATAAAAAGCCTTCTACTAAAGAAGTAAATGAAGATAGCTCTTTAGTTTCTACAGATTAAAAATATTATTTAAAACAAAGAAAAAAGCTGTGATAACTTCACAGCCTTTTTCTTTTTGTCGAAAATTAAAAATTATTATTTTATAATGAAATCAATTAATTATAAATTTTTATTTTATAAAAATCAATGTTATAAATTCTAAAAAACCAGTGTTTTACTCTACTAAAGTATTTAACACTTCTCAAATCAAATTTATTCACAAATATACTTACTAATGCACCTAATTAGCTTTGCTTTTACTATTAAAAAGCTTCAATACAATTATAGCTAAAAGTCCAAGATATATAACTAATCCTTCCATAGCTCCAAATCCCATAGCATAACCTAATTTAGCACATTGATCGTAACCAAAACTTAATACCTCTCCTATCATTTTATTCCTCCTAATAAACTCTTCATTTAAGATATATGAATTTATCTAGTATAAAATGATGCTTTAATTTATCATATAAACTTTCAATACATTTTAGAAACAACTATTTAACTAATAAAACCTCATAATCAAAGTATATAAAAATTAAAAAGTTGAATAAAATACTGTTTAAATATTTTATCCAACCTTTTTGACGATTTTTATTTTATAAATATATTAATCAATGATATAGCAAATATAATTTGACAAACTCCTACAAGACCTCCATAAAGCATAGCCTTTGGACCTTCCTTTACTAAATCTCCAATTTTTACTCTCATCCCTATACCAGCTAAAGCTATGATTTCAAAATTAGAACTAATCCACTTAAATATTCTTCCAAGTATTCCTGGAATAATTCCAATAGAATTTAAAATACATATAATAAAAAATCCTATTATAAACCATGGAATACGAACCTTATGTGTTGGTTTGTGATGATGAGCTATTTCTTCTTTATTTTCTTCATTAACCTCTATCTTAGCAAAAACTAAAACTACAACAACTAAGAATATTATTCTTATTATCTTAAATACTGTAGCTAGCTCTACAACTGGATCACCAATAAATTTAGCAGAACCAATAACTTGTCCTACAGACTGTAATATTCCTCCCATTAATGCAGAACTCTGCAAAACATCATTATTATATAAAATAGATGTTATTAATGGTAAAAGTATCATTAATATTGTACCTGTTACATTTACTACGGTTATGGCAATTACTTTATCTGAATCCTTAGCTTTTATCACTGGAGAAACTGATCCTATTGCTGATGAACCACACACAGCATTCCCTGCTGACATGAGTAATGAATACTTTTCTCCAAAGCCTAACTTTCTTCCTATAAAGTAAGTTGTACATATTGTTAATGTCATTAAAATAGCTATATAAAAAACTCCATTAAATCCTAGAGCCATTATATCAATAATATTTAAAGATGCTCCCATTAAAACAATTGAATAGTTTAAAAGATCTTTTTCTGAAAATTTAGTACCTTCATCATACTTATCACTTTTAAAAAGTGTATTCCCTAAAAATATTCCAATAAATATTGCAAAGGTAGCTGCACCTACAGTAGGAAAGCTTTTTCCTAAAATTTCAGCAATAATCCCTATTATTAAGCATATAAAAAGTCCTGGTAATATGGACTTAGATTTTTTTAATATTTTATTCCTCATATGTTACCTTTCTTGTTCTCATATTAAGTAAGCTCACAAACTTTTCTCTTTGGTTGCATTACGAAATTATTATACATACCTAAATATATAAATAAAAATACTAAAAAATTATATTAATAATAAGTTTTTAATTATATAAAAAAGATAAGTGGAATGACCCTAAATCATTCCACTTACCTTTTAGATTCTCTAAAAAATAGAAAATACAGCATGACACATTATTTTGGTAGCATCTTATAAAAAGATTATGAGTAGAGGCTAAATTTGTTTATTTTATCAGTTTATAAAGTCGGTGGGAGTTTGACTTACTATTAAAGAATTACCCATAATCTTTATTATAAAACACTGTAAAGTAATTGAGATTTTTATTATGTTGTTTAACTAAAAGCTTATCTTATAACAATAATAGATATAAGATTTTGTATCTCTAGAAGTTGAGCCCCATTCTAGAAATTTTCGACTTAAATTCAACTGTGAATCAAGTCTGAGGTTTATATGTAAACTCTATTCAATTATTTTGAATAAAGAGTTCCACCTATTAATTCTTCTTCTTCCTCTACATATTCTCCAAGTTTTGGACTTATAGCTTTGAAGAACATATTCAAGAAGTTTATTAACATAAAGAATATTACATAGGTTGCTATAAATATTTCAACATCACCTAAGAATTTAAATAAACTAGCCATTCCAGCATATCCTAAACCAGTAAAATAAGTTGATAACTTATATGCGGATAAAGTAGCAATTGCTAATGGGAATGTAAATGCTGCGTATGATGGTTTAAAACCTTCTTTAAATAGTTTTAAAATATATCCATAAACAACTACAAGTAATATTAATCCTGTTATTACTAACCAAGCTAACATATATGGGTTAGGGTTTGGTTCTATAGTTAATATACCAACTACTCCAAGTGGAGCTGGTGAACAAATTATACCTACTGTTGGTAATTTATGATCATCTAATATTTCACTTTTAAATACTATATATAAAACTAATGGTAGAAGAATTGTATAGAATATAAATCCAAACATAAGCATAAAATGTGCTATTTGAGGGATTACCCCATCCATACCTTTACTTGCTACACTACCTGTTATCATACCTGTATAAACTATGAAACAAGTTGGCATTATGTTTTCAAACTTTCTTTCTTTTATTCTGATTATTGTATAGAAAATAACTATTCCATAATGATATATTACAGCTGCTATCCAAAGCCAACTACATACTACTGGAAAGTAAGGATAAAAGAATCCTGATACTAACCAAAGAACCATACCCATTGTAGGATAAAATGTTCCTGTTACTGGGTTTTTAAGTTCCTCATACATAACCTTTGGGAATCTTATAAGTCTTAAAATCATTAAAGATAGCATACAAACTGCTATAAATATTGCTATTGGTTTAAAATAATTTATTCCTTTTAATTTCCATGAATTACTTAATGTTATAAATGCCAAGCAAGTTCCACTAATTCCTATTGGCATGTTTTGAAGCTTATCTAAATATTTTTTCATCTATCCAATCACCACTTCCTACTCACTTGATGATTTTATTATACATCTATTTTATTATAAGTAAAAATACTTATTTTGCATATATATAATAAGTATTTAATTATATATAGAATTATCAATATGTACTTTATATAATAAAATCTCACCTTTAAATTTTGAAATATTTAATACTAAGACAATTAAATTTTCAAGAACTATTTTCTTTAATAATCTGTTAAAGCTTCCTTTATAAAATAATAAATACTCTAAAATATTTGCAAATACATAAACTTTTAAGGCCTTTAATCTATACACTAAAGTATACATAATTTATTTTTTCGATACAATATTAATAATTATTTTATAATATTTACTTATTATAAATATTTTACTTTATAATACTAGTACTTAAATTTAGGAAACTATTTACTATGTAAATAAAAATAAGATTAAGATAAATATCTTAATCTTATTCTTATTTCTGTAAAAACTATGCTAAACTTATCGCATTACCACATATATCTTCCTTTAGTTCTTTTAAATTTATAATTACATCAAATATTTTTTCTTTTTCATTATCCATAAAATCTAGAAATTCATTTTTTAATTCATAAACTAAACTTTTATTTAATTCTTCCTTTTTATTGTTATACTTGGCTAAATCAATTTTTAAATCATCCTTAAAAAACTCTTTCACTACCCCATCTTCTATTTTGACCAATCTTATATTTAAAATAGAATTCTCTTCTTCAAAGTAAATATTATCAAAATTATCTATCTTTAAGAAAACATTCTCATCATAAATATATTTACTCATATTAATTCTCCCCTTCTTTTGCTTAAAACTAAACATATTATTACTAATATATAAATTAGTAAAGATGTAATCAAATCCTCTTAACTTATAATCAACTTATATACCCTATATTAAAATTTTACCAAAAATTAATGATTTTGTTAATAATTTAACGTATAAATCATTCTAATATTTATCAAATTTAAATAATCTATAGCTTAATATTTTTAAAGTTTAATTATAAATAAAAAAAGTAAGCTTTTAATTAAAATACCTACCTTCTTTTAATAACCTATAATAAATTTAAATTAGTATGTTTTCGAATCAATATTAAATGCATTCTTCATATCCTGTGTAGATTTATTTAATGGAGTAATTGATACCAACTCACCTTGAACTACTATTCTAGTAATACCTTCACTTTCTCCACAGGTTACAAGAGTAACAATATTTTTACCTGGAATTTCATCTAATACATATACTGAATCTGGTGATACTTTTTGATTTGATGTAATATCATAAACATAAATATTTTCTAAGTCAGTTAAATAAATTTTCTCACCAATTTTAACCTTTTCTAATGGAGTAAATAAAAGTTCTGGATTTTTTGTATGGTGACTTGCTAATGAATAGTTTCCCTTTCCCATTACTTGATCCTTAGACATAGTACCTGCACCATAAATCAATGCTTCATTAGATAATCCTTTAAAAATTGGCAAATTTATACCTACACTCGGAATTGCTATTCCCCCTATAGTTGGCAATTCTTTATTTTTATACTGTTCAATAAATACCGATTTAGAATCAATTTCTTTAACATTATCAAAGTCAAAAGAAGCAGGCATTTCCTTATTTTTTTTAATATCATTTATTTCTAAATTTTCTACAGAATACTTTTTGCTATTTCTCTTTATAAAATAATCTTTAATTTGATCATTTAATATAAGAATTATACCTATTATAGACATAGTCACTAACAAAATATTAATTAAGTATCTTCTAGATTTTGATTCTTTAAACTTCAAATTTATCTCCCTCCATATAATATTTTAAAAATTAAAATATACTCTTAAACCACTTTAAATAACCAATTATTCCTATAATCATTTCTACTTATTATCATTATAATACCACTCATTTTTTCTTAATAAAATAATATGAATTTTAAGCTTATTATTAAATTCAAGGAAATCATATTTAACAACATAATTATAAACTATATTTCTTAATATTTTTTATGTTTATGTAAATAATGTTATCAAATTAAAATAATTAATTAATAATTTTTACAAATTATTATGTTAAAATTTTCTTTTCTATGTTAATATATAATTAAAAATATATAAATTTTATAAACAGATAACGATAACATTTAATTATTTATTAAAATCCTAAGTAGCTTTTTTTATTTATTAATTTTTATTCGTTATTTTTTTATTAATTTTATATTTCACCTATATAAAATTAATTGCAAAAGTTGGACAAGTACTTGGCTATAAATTTTTTAAATTATATTTTTATATCTTTTAAAAATAGCATTAAATTTAATGCTATTTAGCTACTTATTTAAATAATAGATTTTTTATTATATTAAAAAGGATGTGATTATTATCAAATCAAAATTAAGAAAAATAATTTCATGTATTGTAATTCTAACATTTATTTTTATGAATTTTGGATCTCACTTTGTTTTTGCATCTGAAAATCCTAAAATATTAATTAAATTTAGTAATACTGAATCTAATACTAAGACGGAATTAAAAGGTGCAAGTTTTAAAATTGTAAAAGGTACTGACCCATCGGGTCCCCCAGTGGATGGATTAAGTTGGGTGTCAGATGGAAAGATTAAAGAGTTTAAACTTGAAGGTGGTACATATACCTTAGTTCAAGTTTCTGTGCCTAAGGGATATATAAAGGCAGATCCTATTACTTTTACTGTTTCACCTACAGGTGGACTTCAAACAAGCACAAAATATAAAGGATACACTCTACTTGATAAATATCCTAAAGAAGATGATTTTAGAGAAGCTATTTACATTGAAGATATAGATAATGCTGATACTAACTCTGTTGTTTATTGCTTTAATGTTACAAAGGCTACTCCTCCTTCAAAAAATTCAATTACTAAAGTTATATATGATAAACTTTTTGGTAGTCCTGAATTATTTACAGAAAAAGCTATTAAACCAAGAATTAAAGGTAAAGAATTGCAAAATTCAGTTTTAAGAGTTATATATAACGGTTATCCTAGTAACGCATTGGGCATTAAAGAAAGATATAAATTAACAGATGGACAGTTTAGAAAAGTTACTCAAAGAGCTATCTGGAATTTTACAGATAGTAATTATGGAACATTGAATTTATCTCAAAATGAGAAGAGTGCCTTAGATGAATTAATAAATTCAAATAACAATATACCTGATAATTTGGTATTAGATTTATATATTCCAGATAATACTTTTTATCAAAATTTACTTGGAACAAAATTTGTTACTCCAAACCTTATTAAGTTGGAAAATGAAAAACTTCCTAATACCATACCTGAAGTTAAAGAAGGTACTTTAAAAACTACTGTAGCTGCTGATGGAGTAAATGGTTCTTCTGAAAAAGAAGCTTTAGTAAACTTTGAAGATTCTAAAGACGGTGTAGATGTTAAAGATACTATAAACTATGAAGGTTTAGTAGCTAATCAAGACTATACTTTAACAGGTACTTTAATGCACGTAAAAACTGATGGTTCCTTAGAAGAAGTTGCTACTAAAACAGCTAAGGTTACAGCCGGTGAAAACGGAAGTGGCCAATGGGAGTTAGACTTTGGTAATCAAAAACTTCAAGTTGGTGAAAAATATGTTGTCTTTGAAAATGCTGAATCCGTTGAAAACTTAATTGATACAGATAAAGATTACAACCTAGATACAAAGCAAGTTGTAAAACATGAAGATAAAAATGATAAAGCTCAAACTCTTGTAATAGAAAAACCTACTCTTCCAGAAGTTAAAGATGGTACTCTAAGAACTACTGTAATTGCTGACGGAGTAAATGGTTCTTCTGAAAAAGAAGCTTTAGTAAGCTTTGAAAATTCTAAAGACGGTGTAGATGTTAAGGATACTATAAACTATGAAGGTTTAGTAGCTAATCAAGACTATACTTTAACAGGTACTTTAATGCACGTAAAAACTGATGGTTCCTTAGAAGAAGTTGCTACTAAAACAGCTAAGGTTACAGCCGGTGAAAACGGAAGTGGCCAATGGGAGTTAGACTTTGGTAATCAAAAACTTCAAGCTGGTGAAAAATACGTTGTCTTTGAAAATGCTGAATCCGTTGAAAATCTAATAGATACAGATAATAACTATGAATTAGATGCTAAACAAATAGTTAAACATGAAGATAAAAATGATAAAGCTCAAACTCTTGTAATAGAAAAACCTACTCTTCCAGAAGTTAAAGATGGTACTTTAAGAACTACTGTAACTGCTGACGGAGTAAATGGTTCTTCTGAAAAAGAAGCTTTAGTAAACTTTGAAGATTCTAAAGACGGTGTAGATGTTAAGGATACTATAAACTATGAAGGTTTAGTAGCTAATCAAGACTATACTTTAACAGGTACTTTAATGCACGTAAAAACTGATGGATCTTTAGAAGAAGTTGCTACTAAAACAGCTAAGGTTACGACTAGTGAAAACGGAAGCGGTGCTTGGGAATTAGACTTTGGGAATCAAAAACTTCAAGTTGGTGAAAAATACGTTGTATTTGAAAATGCTGAATCCGTTGAAAATCTAATAGATACAGATAATAACTATGAATTAGATGCTAAACAAATAGTTAAACATGAAGATAAAAATGATAAAGCTCAAACTCTTGTAGTTGAAAAACCTACTCTTCCAGAAGTTAAAGATGGTACTTTAAAAACTACTGTAACTGCTGACGGAGTAAATGGTTCTTCTGAAAAAGAAGCTTTAGTAAACTTTGAAAATTCTAAAGACGGTGTAGATGTTAAGGATACTATAAACTATGAAGGTTTAGTAGCTAATCAAGACTACACTTTAACAGGTACTTTAATGCATGTAAAAGCTGATGAATCTTTAGAAGAAGTTGCTACTAAAACAGCTAAGGTTACAGCCGGTGAAAACGGAAGTGGTACTTGGGAGTTAGACTTTGGTAATCAAAAACTTCAAGCTGGTGAAAAATACGTTGTCTTTGAAAGTGTTGAGTCTGTAGAAAACCTAATTGATACAAATAATGACTATATACTAGATACAAAACAAATTGTAAAACATGAAAACAAAGATGATAAGGCTCAAACTCTTATAGTAGAAACACCTAAATCACCAACAACCGAAGGTACTTCTAATAAAGATAATTCTAATAAAAATAATTCTAATTTAACAAAACATGATAATTATGATCAAAATAAAAAAGAATTAAAATTACCTAAAACTGGAGAAGGATTAACTAATATAGGTTTCACTATGTTAGGTATTATAATCTTATCAATAGTTTGTTTCCTTTCATTAAAACTAAAAAAGTTAGAGAATAAACTTTAATTAAACAAGGAGCATAGTTTAAACACTATGCTCTTTTTTTATTAGTAACTTCTATTTAGATATCTTAAACATAAAAATCTGCTGTACTAATATTTAGATTTATATTCTATTAAAACTTCTTTTCATTTATTATTTAAATTACTTTTAATATCTTCTACATCCTTTTTTATAGTTGTTAATAGTTCTGTAAGTTCTTGTATTATACTTTGATAATTATCTTCTCTTTTACTATTTTCTTTTAAAACATAAAATAACAAATAAGAAAATAATATTGCAAATCCTCCTTGTGTAGCTATTAATTTAAAAATTTCACCCTCCATATAAACTCATCCTCCAATCTACTTTTAAACATTCCCTCTCTATGTGCATACCACTTATTCAATTTATTATAAAATCATTTTTTGCGCATTTTTCTAATTTAACACGAACATACGTTCGTATTAAATATTAAAACTTTTACATAAAAATGTCAAGGAAATTATCACCTCAACACATAAATTTTAGAATTATATTTTGTAATATAAAATAAAAGTAGAACTATAAAATTTTATAGCTCTACTTTTATTAATAAATTTATAATAGTATTGATTTATAATCTAATATTTTATCTGAAATTTCTTCAGCAAATAATTCAGTATAGAAAGATAATATTATGATCTTTCATTTATATTTTTCTTAGCCCCTAAATATGTTGCTAAGAAGTACCCTCCATAAATTATAACAAAAATTATTGCTGTTATAATTATATTTGGCATTATGCTAGCATTTCCAAATACCCCTACTATAAAGGAAGATACCTTTAAACCAACTATTGCGTGGACTATGGCAAGTGATAAAGGAAGCATGAAATATACTCCTACTTGAGTGAATATAGCTTTATTTATCATCTTTTGATCCACACCTATTTCTTTTAATAATCTATATCTTTCTACATTATCAGTAGATTCTGTAAGCTGCTGAATAGCAAGTACAACTGCTGATGTTATTATAAATATTAAACCTAGGTATATTCCTAAGTAAGCCATTGTTGCACCAAGTCCAGCTGCATTATCATATATTTCTTTTTTTGTTATTGAATAAACCTGACTTTCTACTAATTGATCCCTTACATTCTCTAATTCTTCCTTTGTATTAGAGTTATCCTTTAGCATCATATTAAATCTACTAGACACAGGTTTTAATCCTTCAAGGAGAGAATCCTTAACAACAAAAATTAAAATATCACCTTTCATAGTAAAATTATATAGATTAATATTTTCATACTTTTTATTTGCAGGATCTAAGGTTTTTCCTGAAATATTTATCTTATTTCCACTTTCTAAGCTCTCATTAACCCACTTTTTCATTTCATCAATATTTCCAACTGCTAAGTATTGATTTTCCTTTAAATTAACAGGCTCTTTCCCAACAAGTTTTAATGTATTATTGTATCCATTTTCACCAATTACTAATATATCATTATCATTAGCTACTGGAAAATAGTTTTTCATAGCAGTCATTCCCTCTTTTGATAAGAAATTACTGTATTTAACTCCACTATCATACATAACCATGTTTGAATCTTCTTTAGCTATATTAGATATATCAATGTTTTTTTCCTTCAAAAGTTTTTCTATATTTTCACCACTATTACTCCAAAATGTAACATCAAATTTAGTTAAATCCTTTAAGTCAGCATTTATAGCTCTATTTATTCCTAATCCTCCTGAGAATGTACAAATAGCTAAAAATAACATTAAGCATATAAATGATAAGGATACAAAGGTTGTATTTATTTTGCTGCTTATTTGCTTCATAACAAACATATTTAAATCTCTCAAATAGAATTTTTTATTTCCTTGAATAACCTTTAAAAAGAATCCTGTTAGTGAGTAAAAGAATATAAATGTTCCAACACATCCTAGTACAATTGGTAATCCAAGGACATTAAAACTAGCAACGGCAATTCCATCATGTATGACCTTATAATAAGCTATCCCTAAGATTCCCACACTAACTAAAAATAATATTACTGATACCCAAAGGTTTTTAATAGTAGGCTTTTCATTTCTCTTTGAAGCTGTTAATAAATCTATTAATTTAATCTTTCTAACACTTATAAAGTTAAAAATTAATACAACAAGATATATTATTGAAAAACAAAGTACTGTTCTCTTAAATCCAAGGGGAGAAAACACAAATTGAAACTTTGTAAGGTCTACCTGGAACATATAGGCTGTAAGTACTGAAAGTGCTTGAGATAACATTATTCCTAGTATTACTCCTATTCCTAAAGATATAGCCCCTATAAATAGAGTTTCTAAGAATATCATTTTTGATAAGCTTCCATTTTCCATTCCAAGAGTCATATAAATTCCAAACTCTTTTTTTCTTCTTTTTATTAGATAATTATTTGCATAAACTATTAAAAATCCTAAGACAAAAGCTATAAACACAGAGAAATATCCTATTAATTGTTCTGCCATCATAAAGGCTGACTGCTTTTGCTCATTAAGTTCCATCATTACACTTTGTGACTCTATGGAGTTAAAAGTATAAAATATACATATTCCAAATATCAAGGTTAAAAAATATATTACATAATTTTTATAACTCTTTTTTATATTTTTAAAGGCTAACTTAAAATACATTATTACTGTCACCTCCAAGAAGAGTTATGACTTCAATTATTCTATTGAAAAATTCTTTTCTAGAATCAGTTCCTTTTATAAGTTCATTAAATATCTTTCCATCCTTAATAAATAAAATTCTATTTGCATAACTTGCTGTAAAAGCATCATGAGTTACCATCATAATTGTTGCATTTAAATTCTTATTTAAATCTTCTAAGCTTTCAAGAAGCATGGTAGCTGCCTTTGAATCTAAGGCCCCTGTTGGTTCATCAGCTAATACTAAAGATGGATTAGTAACTATTGCCCTTGCTGATGCCACTCTTTGCTTTTGTCCCCCTGACATTTCATAAGGATATTTATTAAGCTCATTACTTATATTTAATGCTTCTGCAACGAGTCTTACTCTTTTATCTATTTCCTTGTTATTTACTCTTTGAATTGTAAGGGCTAAAGCTATATTTTCGTAAGCTGTTAAAGTATCCAAAAGATTAAAATCCTGAAATATAAACCCTATTTTTTCTCTTCTAAACTTAGCTAACTTTTTTGAGCTAAAACTTGTAACATCCTCACCCTCTAAATATATATGACCACTAGTCACCTTATCTATAGTTGATATACAATTTAAAAGTGTTGTTTTACCACTTCCTGAAGCACCCATTATTCCAACAAACTCACCTTCTGAAACAGTAAAACTAATATCATTAATGGCCTTTGTAACATTTCCTTTTTTACCATAATACTTTTCTATATTACTTACTTTTAAAACCTCTTTACCCATTAGACTACACTCCTTATCCTTACTTATATTATCTTAAATCTTAAACCTTAAAAATCTCTATTTAAGTAATTTTTTCTATACTTTAATTCTATTTCATATAAAAATTTCAATCCATAGAACTATATAACACTAAACTAACAAAAGTGTCACATTAACTGGTATTAGTATAAAATAATAAAAATAATTTATCGAACTAAGTGAAGTAATATTTAATTAAAACCTTTAATAGCTTTGACATCTAATACTTATCTAAAAACTTATATATAAATTTCAACATCAAAAAGAATTAATACTTATTGTAATTTAAACATTCTACAATTTATTTCAAAAATTTAAAGTATATTTTAACGAATTACAAATTAACAACATTTTATTACTTTTTAATACATTTATGTTATTATTAGTAAGTAGACTTTAGTATTTATACTAATTAATAAATCTTATTAATTAGCACCTTTACTTTTAGCGAATACTTTTTAATTTTAAAGGAGTATCTAATGAGAAAATATCTTAAAAACAGCTTATTTATTACATTATCATTAATATCAATTTTACTCATATTTTCTATACTAATAAGCGAAATAATTAATGAAAAAAAAATATTAGATATGAGAGGATTTACATATAAAAATTCGATTTCATTTTCAATAAACCGTAATCAATTTTTGTCAGAAAAATCTATCGATAATGATATATCAGAGATTGATTTAAACAATATGTTAGATAAATTAAATGAATTTTTTTCATATTTAATGAAAAAAGATGACTTAGTAATAAAGTTAGTAGATGGTAAACTTTTTACAAATGGATTCTACACAAACGGAATATATTTCAATTCTAACTATGAACACAATTACGAATTAATAGAAGGTCGCTTTATAGAAATTCAAGACTTTAATTCCAATGATAAAGTTGCTGTAATTCCTAAAACAGCACTTAAATATGTTGAAGAAATTAATAATTCAAAATTTATATATTCTGGAAATGAAAAATATAAAGTTATAGGTGTAATTGATAACGGTAAATCCGATCAAGCTCATTTTAACACTATATTTTATAACCTCACTCCAAAAGATATAAATTATAATCTTTCTTTAAATGAAATAATAATAGAAAGTAATATTTACTCTTATGAATATTTACAGGAAATACTTCTTAATAATACTTCTTTAATTTTAGATAACATTAGTTCAAATATTTCAAATAAAGTTAGTACATTAGATTTTATTAAAATTGGAGTAATAGGATTTATAAATTTATATTTCCCCTTAATTGTTGTTATTTTTATTTCTCTAATTCTTTGCATGTATTATTGGATAAATAGA
The DNA here is from genome assembly GCF_030222355.1 of Clostridium sp. UMB9555A. Classification (NCBI taxonomy): domain Bacteria; kingdom Bacillati; phylum Bacillota; class Clostridia; order Eubacteriales; family Clostridiaceae; genus Clostridium; species Clostridium sp. UMB9555A. The sequence goes on from NZ_JASORQ010000006.1 coordinate 101,565, forward strand.
ATACAATATGAGATTGGAGTAAAAAAAATGTGTGGAGCAAATAATTTTAGTATTTTGAAAGAATTAATAATTAAAGTTTTACTTATATCGTTTATTTCTTTAGTTATATGTCCTTTTATACAAAATATTTTAGAATACTCAAAAATTTTAAATAGGTCAATTTCTTATACTAGTTATAATTTTATACTAAATATAATTTTTATGTTTACTATTTGTACCATATTAACTATTGTATCATTCTATAAAATAAATAAACTTGAACTTACTAAATTAATACGAAGGAGATAAGCCATGTTTAAATACTCTTATTTCTATATTAAAAAAAATTTATTTATAACAATATTAATTATAATTCAATTAATATTTTTAATTATAAATTTATATACTAGTTTTGATTTATTTTCAAAACTAAATTATGAGAAAAAGCAAATTTCTAAAATATTTTCTGATGATATAATTTATGGAATTGAATTTCGATCCAGTATAAACTCAATTAATTCTGATAATGCATTTACACAAGCTGAAAAATTAATTGATGATTATGTAAATAATCAAAAAGACAGAAATTTTTTGCTAACATTAAATAGTGTTGAACCCATTGTATTAGATAAATTTAATAATTATGAAAATTTTAAAATTCCTAATTCACCAGAAATTCCTGATAAATTTTATGCCAATTCATTGCATATAAATTCTGATACTTTAAAAAGATTTCCATTTAATATTTCACATGGACGTAGCTTTAATGATGAAGAACTAAGCCTAGATTATACTAGTAAGGATTTCATTCCTTTAGTATTAGGTAATAAATTTACTGGTATTTATGATGTTGGAGATTCCATAACTCTTGACGAAACTTACACTGGAATAGTCATAGGAATTCTAGATGATAATCAACTTAATCCAGGTAATATAACATCAGATAAAAGACTTATAAACTTAGATAATTATATAATATTTCCAAATAAATACATTGATAACGGATCATATATTACTGGTGGAGCTTTAATACACTTTGAAAAGTCTGCATCAAAAGAATATATAAATAGCGTATGCTCAGATATTCGAAAAATATTTGATGATATAGGTGTGGCCGTAGATAGTAGAGATTTTTCTGAAATTCTATATGCAAATATAAACAGTTATTTAAGCTCTATTAAAGATAAATTAATGATATCAGTAATAATAACAATTTTTATCTTTGTTTCAATTACTTTAACTTTATTAAATAATATTTTATTATATAAAAAAGATTTTGCTATCCATCATTTAGCTGGAGCAAATACCTTGAATATAATATCAATAATTGCAAACCAATTAACAATAATTTCTTTAATAGCAACCATACTATCTATTCCATTTTTTGCAATTAAAACAATAACTGATGGATTAAATATCCCCCCCTTATTTCTATCAATTATTTTTATAGTATTTTTAAATATTATTGTATTAATTATCCCTATAATTAGTATAAAAAATTTAAATTTAACACAACTAATAAAAGGAGAAGAATAGATGAGTGTAATTAAGATAATTAATTTAAATAAAATATATGGTAAAAATGATAATGAAATAAAAGCTTTAAATAATATTAACTTAGAAATAAAAAAAGGTGAATTAGTAGCTATAACTGGAAAATCTGGTTCTGGTAAATCAACATTATTAAATATATTAGGTCAACTAGAGAACGCTTCTTCTGGCGAAATATATATAAACGGTGAAGCTACAAATAATCTTACAAATAATCAAAAGGCAAAATTAAGAAGTACTAAAATAGGTTTCGTAGTTCAACATTTCGCTCTTATTAATAATTATACAGTATATGATAATATTGAATTACCACTTAAATATTCCAATGTCAAAAAAAATCAGCGAAAGCAATTAATTAATCAAGTTAGCTTTTACCTTGGCATTCATGATAAACTTACTACTACTCCTTCTACACTATCTGGGGGACAATCACAAAGAGTTGCTATTGCTAGAGCTATTGTAAATAACCCAGATATACTACTTGCAGATGAACCCACAGGTTCATTAGATAGCAAAACTTGCTCTGAAGTTTTTAATATTTTTAAAAAATTAAATTCTAATGGAAAAACAATAATTATAGTAACTCATGACTTAGAACTAGCCAATAAGTGTACTAGAATTGTTGAATTAAAGGATGGATATATTAATTCAGATAAATGTTTATAAAACTTTAAACTTAATAGGACAGTAGGTAGTTTTATTTTTTACATAAAACTTCTACTGTCCCTTTTATAAAGATATCCTATTTGCCCTAGTATGACTATTATATATTTTTAAAATCACATACTTTTATTCAAAAATCATCATCCTGTTTATTGGAAAGATAATTGAAACTCTTGTGAACTTACCTTCTTCTGAAATCAATTTTATATCTAAACCAAGTTTCTTACAAAGCTTTTTACATAGATATAGTCCTATACCTGTAGACTTTCCAAACTTACGTCCATTTTCTCCTGTAAATCCTTTATCAAAAACCCTAGAAAGATCTTTATCACTTATTCCATCACCATTGTCCTCAATATTTAAAATCACATATTTACTACTTTCACTGCAATATATCTTTAGTTCCTTATACTCCTTATTAATGTATTTAATAGAATTTGATATTATTTGCCCTAAAATAAACTCAATCCACTTACTATCTGAATAAACCCTTTTTTCTAAATCTCCTAAATTTATTTTTACTCTTTTCTTTATTAAAGAATCTGCATTATTGTTTAAAACCTTGTTTACGCAACTACTTAAACTCATTTCTTTTATTATATAATCCTTCTCAATGGTATTACTTCTAGTGTAAAAGAGAGCTTGATCTATATAATTTTCTAGCTTACAAACCTCTTCTCCTATACTCTCTGTAAGTGGCGATTCATTATTCTCTATTAATAGCTTGCAAGTTGCTATGGGAGTTTTTATCTCATGAACCCATAATTCTATATACTCCCTATAATCATTTATCCCTCTCTTAAATTCCCCTATTTCATCATTCATAGCCTTATTACCCTTACATATAACATCATATATTAACTTACTCTCTGTAAAAGTTCCCTCTTCTATTACTTCTGATATTAAATATTTCTTATCCAAAGACTCCATATTTTCCTTTATCTCATCATAATATTGCTTCTTTCTTAAATAATCAAAAATATGATAAATTAGAATTCCTGCCCCATTTATAATAACAATAAATAAAACTGCAAAGCTATCAACCTTTAAAACCATAAGCAATAGAGCTGTAAAAAGTAATATTAATGAATTTATAATAATAAAAACTATTCTTTCTTTTATGAAATCTCTTAAATTCATGATAATATATACCCTTGCCCCCTCTTAGTTTGTAAATATCCCTCTGCTCCTATTCCTTCAATCTTTCTTCTAAGTCTATTTACATTAACAGTTAAAGTATTATCATCTATAAACTCATTACTTTGCCATAAAGCCTTTATAATATTATCCCTTGATACTATTTTCCCTTTATTTCTTATTAGAATATTTAAAATCTTACTTTCATTTTTAGTAAGCTCCTCCACTTCATCCTTAAATGAAACCTCACTAGTAGACATATTGTATTTTAATCCTCTACAATTAAATATTTCTGTTTCCCCCTCAATCCCCGAATAGGTTCTTTTCATAATTGATGCAATTCTAGCTAAAAGTATTTGAGTATTATAAGGCTTAGTAACAAAATCATCAGCACCTAAATTCATACTCATGAGCTCATCCATCTCACTTTGTCTACTAGTTACAACTATAATTGGAACTTGGCTTTTCTTCCTTATCTCCCTGCAAATATAGTAACCATCATAATAAGGAAGATTTATATCTAGTAAAATCATATTAGGATTACAACTTAATGAGATATCAACTATATTTTCAAAGTCATCTGATGACTCTACAAAGTAGCCATACCTCTCTAAAAATTTAGTAAGCTCTTCTCTTATCTTTTCTTCATCTTCTATAATAAAAATTTTTTTACTTTTCATTAATCTACGCCCCTTATAAAACTAAAGCCGCACATATATTGTACGGCAAAAAATTCCTTTTAATAATTATAACACAATTACCTTAAAAGACATTTATTAAATTTATATATGTAAAATAATAAAAGAGTGTAGAAACCTAATTGAATTCTACACTCTCTAAATTATAAATTAAGCCATCTCAAAGCTTTCTGTTGTTTTTTCTACTATTTCACCCTTAACTTTAGAAACTAAATCTCCACCCTTAGAAACAAATATATTTGCTGTCACTATTTTTTCCATAAGATTTTGAACTTCTTCCTCAGTTACATCTTCCTTAATATTTTTAAGAGTTATTTTTGTTATACTTCCTCCAGCATTTTTAAAAGACAATACAAGATATAATTCTTTCTCCATTTTAAAGTCCCCCTTTTCTCTTTACCATTAATTTATTATGTTACATCTTTTGTTCTTCTACTTCCTCTTCTAAAATGCATATCTTACTCATTAATCTCTTTTAATTCTTTTAATACTTTTTGTTAGCATGTAATTTATCTTTAAAAGTTCTTATCTATAAATTCTAAGGTTTCTCTTAGAAAAACTAATATCCTCTCTATTCTTTTGATTACCTTTAATGTAGAATTTAAAAACATTTTTATTTTTTTAAATTCTACAAAATCAGCTGATCACCCCTCTAATTTTTATTAGATTATTGAGTGTCTTCTACAAACTTAAAGTCATCTTCTTTTAATACAGAATTAACTCTTGATGATAAAAGATCTGCTAATGCTTTTCCCACCTCATAAAGTTTTGCATCCTCTGCATCAACCTTTATCTTAGAAAACTTTTGTGTTGAAAATTTAGGGCTTCCACTATCATCTACCCCCTTTTGATACTTTAATACTAAGCTTTTCTTTGTTAAGATTGCCTTTGCCATGTTTATCAACTCCTTTCACTATATAAATATTCCTTACCCTTTATTTCTGTTGTAAAATAATAAAAAAAACTGTAATAAAAACATTTTTGTTTCTATTACAGTTAATTTATATTTATAATACTAAGTAAAGTTATTTGACTATTTTTTAGTTATCATCAGGATCTCCATATCTTCCTGTCTCAGGATTATACTCTCTTCCCTGTTCATCATGAAGTGGAACCTTCTTACCATCAACTATTATATAATCTATAGTTTGATCAGAATCTTTTCCAGCATCTTCAGTTTCTTGAATATGGCCATATCCACCAGTAACAGGATTATATTCTTCACCCTTTGAGTTATATCTAGAAACTACAGTACCATCTTCAAGTTTTATAGTTTCCTTACTTTTATCCTTTGAATTATTATTGCTTTCACTATTATTTTTATTTGAATTATTCTTGGATGAACTTACACTATTTTTAGATTTATTATTCTGTGACTCTTTATCACCTTGAGTATCCTTATTTTGAGATTCTTTATTGCTTTGGGAATCCTTATTCTGTGAACTATTTCCCTTATTTTGATCTCCTTCAGTATTAGAACCAACTTGTTTATTACCATTGGCATTATTAGTTGCTTTCTCATTAGAATCACTCTTTTGTGATTTATCTTCTATATTATTTTTACTTTCACTATTATCCTTAACCTCATCATTTACTGAAGTTCCTATATTCTTTAATTGATCCTTATTTATCATATTACCATCTTTATCATATGTAACTCCATTTATGGTGACTTCTCCATCTCCAAAGTGTGATATAAACCAATTTTTTATATCAGTGCAGACTCCTAAAATCTTATTTAATATTCTATCTAAAGTCCCACTCTCTTTAAGTTCTTGTCCATTTTCTTTTAAAGCTTCTTGTATGTTATTAGAAATACTATCTAACTCTCCTTTTAAGTTAGAATAATCTAATCCTAAGGAATTTATATTAGCTAAAAGTCCAACTAACTCTTGCTCTTGTGTTGGAGTTAACTTAATATTATAGTTATTTGTAATATTATTTACTATTTCCCCAACCTCTTTATCATTTTTAGGCTTATCCTTTATTACCTCTTCTTTAGCCTGATTTACTATAGCACTTGCTCCATCTTTTCCAATATCTTGTCCTTCGCTATTCTTAGCATTAGCTAAATTATTTGTTATACTTAATTCTTGTCTTGCCACTTCCTTATTTTCAACAGGTATATTTTCTCCAGTGGCCTTTTCAAATGCTTGAAGAACTCCAGCTAAAGCGGATGTCCCAGTTACAGGGAATGGAGATGTAGCAATAACATCAGCATCAGTAACCCCTGATGTTAACAATGCATTACTTAACATAGTTGGAGTAACCTCTGTTAAATTATTTGTTTTTACCTTTATACCATACCCTTTTTCTTCTATCTTAACAAAAGCACTTGAGTAAGCATTACCTTTAAATTCTCCTACTATTTTAGGCAATCCAAGTTGCTCTCTTATTTCATTAACATTCATAGTTATAACCTTAACATCATTAGGTTTAACTCCGAATTCCTTAAACATCTCTTGTTTTTGACTTGAATTTAGATTAGCTCCTAAAGTTACTACTTCCTTAGTATCGGCAAAAACTGTTGTGAATGAGCCAATACTTATTGCTCCAGCTAATATCATTGCTGTCATTAATTTATTTCTCTTCATTTGCCTTCTTCCTTTCTAATCCTTCATATCAAAGATTAATTAAACCAATATATTAAATCCTACACTTTATTTTTAAGCTACTATTAATTTAAATGACTTTACCATAAACCTAATTTTAAATAAAACTTATTATTTCAAAAATATAATAAATTTAAATCTTACTTAGATTATATCAAAATAAATTCTCAAAAGTTTACAAATTGTTTTAATTTAGTATAAAACTTATATTTTTCTCTACTAGAAATTTAACCTATATTTTTGAAAATTTTGTAGTATAATTATAATATGTCTTCTTTGTTGCGAGATGATATATAAAAATACTTCTTTCAACCGAGAAACCAGTCAAAAAAATAATATAAATATACTTTATCCCTAATTGTAAGGAATTCTCTGAACAAAAAGGTAATAAAAAATTTTGAATTTTAGAAAGGTTTGATGACAGTATGAGTACTAGAATTGCCGTTGTTGGCATTGTTATTGAAAGCCTTGATAATATAAAAGAAGTAAATTCTATCTTAAGTGAATACGACAAATTAATTGTTGGAAGAATGGGGTTACCATACAAAGAAAAGAACATTAGAGTTATATCTATTGTAGTTGATGGAACCACCGATGAAATTTCAGCTATAACAGGAAAAATCGGTAAACTTAAAGGTGTTTCCGTTAAAGCTGCCATATCTAAAACTAGCTTTTAGCTTAATCGCTTTAAGCCTCTTAATCATTGAGTTCCCATAAGTATATTTTAGTTGTTTATATTATTTTTTGACATACCCTAAAAGTAATTTTAAAGGAGATTTGTTATGTTAAAAGATAACGAAAAGTACAATGCTTTAGATTTTATTAAGGATTATGAAATTAATAGTCTTATAGCAAAAGGAAAAGAGCTTGTTTCTGACAAAGAACTAGTTAGAGAAATCATTGAAAAAAGTAAAAGTGCAGAAGGGTTAACACCTGAAGAGACTGCTGTTCTTCTTAATCTTGAAGATAAAGAGCTTATTGAAGAAATGTTTAAAGCAGCTAGACAAGTTAAGGAAAAATTATATGGAAAAAGACTTGTTGTATTTGCACCTTTATACGTAAGTAACTATTGCGTAAATAACTGTACTTACTGTGGATATAAACACTGTAATGATGAGTTAAAAAGAAAGAAACTTAACAAAGAGCAACTTATTGAAGAAGTTAAAGTTCTTGAAAGCCTAGGTCATAAGAGAATAGCACTTGAAGCTGGGGAAGATCCAGTTAATGCTCCTCTAGATTATATTTTAGATTGTATAAAATCAATATACTCAATTAAATTTGATAATGGGTCAATAAGAAGAATCAATGTTAATATAGCTGCAACATCAGTTGAAGACTATAAGAGACTTAAAGATGCTGAGATTGGAACATATATCTTATTCCAAGAAACTTACCACAAACCAACTTATGAAAGATTACATGTAAGTGGTCCAAAACATAACTATAATTATCATACAACAGCTATGCATAGAGCAAGAGAGGCTGGTATAGATGATATTGGTATGGGAGTTCTATATGGACTTTATGATTACAAGTATGAAACATTAGCAATGCTTATGCATGCAATGGATTTAGAAGAAACTACAGGGGTTGGCCCTCATACACTATCAGTTCCAAGATTAAGACCAGCTGAAAATGTTAGCTTAGAAAATTATCCTTATTTAGTTGATGATGAAGATTTTAAGAAGATTGTTGCTATCTTAAGATTAGCAGTACCATATGCAGGTCTTATACTTTCAACAAGAGAAGAACCAGGCTTAAGAGATGAAATAATAGCTCTTGGAGTTTCTCAAGTAAGTACAGGTTCATGTACAGGTGTTGGTGGTTATTCAGAAGCATACAGTGATCCTGAGGAAAAACCACAATTTGAAGTTGGAGATCATAGATCACCAGTTGAAATGATAGAAAGCCTTATGGAAGCTGGATATATACCAAGTTATTGCACAGCTTGTTATAGAGAAGGTAGAACTGGCGAAAGATTTATGGACATAGTTAAAAGTGGTGAACTTTATAAAATATGTGAAGCCAACGCTTTAATAACTTTAAAAGAATTTATTGATGATTACGGCACAGATAGAACAAGAGAAATCGGAGATAAATTAATTAAAAAATCAATAGATGAAATAGATAACGAATCATTTAGAAAATCTGTTGAAGAAAAAATAAATAAGATAAGTAACGGTACTAGAGATTTAAGATTCTAGTTAATTAAATATGCTATAACTTTTTATATCACATTAATTCACTAACTTTAATTAATTAAAGTTAAAAATTATTTATTCATGCAAAACCCGTATTAAAGATTATAACTTTAACTCCACATTAAAATTTATATCTTTCATATGGGTAAAAACTAACAATCAAAATCAAAACTAAAAACCAATTTATAATTAATATATATATAGCCAGCGAAGCTGGCTTTTTTTATGAAAATTTTAGCTACCATCTTTTGGATTATTTTATACTACTCTTTTTTATATATTTTTTATATTGAAAATTTAGATTAAATTTATATATTAATAATTTAATTCACCTTAAGATTCAATAAGGAATATACTAAAAAAAGTATTAAATTTGTAGCAACTAGAATGATACTAATACTTGAAGTTGGTTATTTAATTAAATTCTTGATAATAAACAAACTCCTAGTTTGAGACAGAATTTTTAATTATTCATATTTTACATTTTTAATAATTCCACTACCATTTTTCTTACCTGTTTTTTCTGGTAAACATTATACAGAATATGAAGAACTCATAAACAATACTGTTATATTATCTACAATGTTGTGCATATTAATCTTTATCATATTCATATTGTTAATTTAAAAAGTTTAATGAAAATTGTTTTTTCTTTAAATTTCTCTTGTTTTCTTATTTTTTCAACCTATTCCTAAATACTTTCATAATAATACACCTTAAAATACATTGTTAAAAATTTGACTATTAAATGTAAAGGTTGTAAAATATAATTAAAGATTATGTAAATATTAGGAATGTTTTGAGAGTTTAAATTATTGTGAGGGAGGTTTTTTTATGGCAGTAGATCAAAATTCATTAGAAAGAAGAACTTGTTGTAATATACACAAGATAGTTTTAACTTTAGAGAAAGGTTTTTCTTCTATGGAGTCTTTAAAATATGCAGTTATAACTCACCTTCAAAATGAAGGTTATAGATGTAATGATACAAAAAACAATATTGGAGATTATCCACTATTAAAAATAAATGCTAATGATTTCTTATTAACTATAAAAGATATAGATGAAAATTTTTTAAACTTCGAAGATTGTAATGAGGTAGTTTTAGTACCTCATCACTAAAATTAATAAATTGATTATTATGGACAACTTCTTTTCTTAAGAATTGTCCTTTTTTTAGTTTTATATTATTTGCTTAAAATCCCTTCTAATCTCATACTCAAAATTATATAATTATTCTTGAATAATTTTTATAATTTTATTTACTAAAAATATATAATAAATCACAGATTTTCTAATAACTTTTAGTAAAATAATAATTATTCTTTTATTATTTCATACTGTTTTTAATCTAAAATTTCTATATATTAAGCTTATTTTGAATTAAATTTAAAGAAATAAACCATTATTTATACCAAATATTGTATCTTAATTACTTATATGTAAACTTTTATTCATGGTTTTTATACCAAAAATTTTCAATATATTTAATTACATTTTTTCCCTTATCAATATTTAGTATATATATATACATGACACAACTATATATTGTGAATAACCTTAAAGTTATCCACACCCCTATGTGGATAACTTGTTTATAAATAAAAAAATTATACTATTTTCTTGTTATATTTTAATGATATTTACTTTTTTAAAAAGTAATTTTTTCAAAAGGTAAAAACTCCTGTAAATGGCTATATTAAGCCATTTATATCTGTAATTTTTTTACTTTTTTCAAGGCTTATTTTCATTATTTAACTAGAATTTGAAAGTAAAAATTCATTAAAAAAGTTATCCACAGGTTTATTCACAGTTGAAAATATTTTCACACAAGAATTAATGCAAGGAGGTGCAATTCTACTATTTATATCTTGCAATAGTAGAAAAATTTATGAGTAATTTTAATGAAACTCCTAGAGGAAGTAGACTACATATTTCTCTTTTTGGTAAAACAAACTCTGGGAAATCTAGCATAATAAATGCCTTAACAGGCCAAAATATTTCTCTAGTATCAGACTTTAAGGGAACAACAACTGACCCAGTTTATAAAGCAATGGAACTTTTACCCCTAGGACCTGTTGTTTTTGTTGATACAGCTGGTTTTGATGATGAAGGAGAAATAGGTAAGCTTAGAGTCGAAAAAACTGAAGAAGTTGTAGGAAAGACTGATGTAGCTCTTATAACCCTTTCCCTTTCTGAAATACTAGAGGCAATAAAATCAAATATAGAATTTAAAGACATGCTTTCTAAGGAAATATTATGGGTTAATAAATTAAAAAAGGCTAAAAAACCAGCTATACTAGTTATTAACAAGTGTGATTTAGTTCCTAATAATCTAATTGAGTCTAAAATTGATTTAAAGGATATTGATAAAACAAATTCATCTAATAAAGATTACTTTGTTGATAATAATTTAAATAATTCCTTAAAAGAAATTGGTGAATTATTAGGAATACCTTGTGTTGCCATAAGTGCTAAAAATAATTTAAACATAAATGAATTAAAAAAGGAACTTATTAATGTATCACCCTCTTCAATAACTGAAAGCCCAATAATAGGTGATAAAATCAAAGCTGGAGATAAAATTCTTTTAGTAGCTCCTCAAGATATACAAGCGCCTAAAGGAAGACTTATACTTCCTCAAGTTCAAGTATTAAGAGATATATTAGATTATGGTGGAATACCAACTATGGTTACACTAGATAAGTTAGATGAAGGATTAAGAATTTTTAATGGTAAACCTGATTTAGTAATAACTGACTCTCAAGTATTTAAACAGGTTAATGCAAAATTAGATAGAAGTGTCCCGCTTACTTCCTTTTCAATACTTATGGCTAGATACAAAGGGGATTTAGATAAATTCTATTCAGGAGCCAAAGCAATAAAGAATCTTAAAGCAGGTGATAAAGTTTTAATAGCAGAAGCTTGTACTCACCATCAATTAAAAGGTGATATAGCAAGAGAAAAACTACCTACTTGGCTAGAAGAAACTTGTCCTGGAATAATAGTTCATAATTGCTCTGGTAAAGATTTTCCTAAAAACCTTAATGAATATGCCCTTGTAATTCATTGTGGAGGATGCATGTTTAACAAAGCTGAAATAATGAATAGAATCGGCATATGTGATGATGCCTTAGTTCCTATAACAAACTTCGGTACATCAATTGCAGAAATTAATAATATCTTAGACAGGGTAATGGAGCCCCTTAAGTAAATATTTTTAATTAGTATTAAGCTAAAGTAATTTCTATTAGTAAATTCATTACACTAAAAAATTAAATAGTAATATATTTTTACTAAAATCAAAATGCCTAAGAAACACATTTTAATTGTATTTCTTAGGCATTTAAACTAATCTCTAAATTCGAAGTCCTCTTCTTCAACTTCAATATCCTGATTTAACTCATCTTTTCCTATTTCTAATGATCTTTCTGAAATTGAAAGATAATAAACTCTATATATAGTATCTCTATATACAAAGAACCATATTAGTCCTATAGAGAAAATAGGTAATATATATACACTTATATTCATAAGAATAATAATTATTACTCCTAACACTAAAGGTAAAGAAGCTAATATTGCCCATCCTATCAAACTTAAAATTAATACAAAAAGCTCCCATTTATGACCTTTCATCATTTTAAAAGCCTTTCCTACAGCTTCCCATATACCAAGTTCTGGCTCTTCAACTATAATATATTTAACAGGGAAGAAGAATAATGAAACTATAATATTGTAAGTAACTACTATTAATATTATTATAATAAAGATACCTATATATTGACTTAATATATCTTCATAATTCATAGAAGCCATAAATAAATACTCATAAAGATGATTTGATATTATACTAACAAATGATACCACAGCAATTATTGATGCTATAAGTGATATTGGAAGCTCAAATAATATTAAAGCAAGGAACTTCTTAATAAAATTTCTCCATACTTTACATGAAGGAATAGATTCTTTTAATCCAACCTTATCATCTCTATCAACTAATTTTATTACAAAAACTACAAGTAAAGATTCAAAAAAGGGTCCTAATAAAAAGCTATTTCCTAAATTCAAAATTGAACTTAGACCTATACTTTCTATATTTGATATGAAATACGTAACTAGTCCTTGTACTCCTAAAACTATTAATACAAGTAAAAGAAAATTTGTCCATCTTCCTCTTAATTTATCTTGTGCTAAACTTTTTATTTCTTTTCTGGTCATAATAATCACTCCCTTCTTTTTAATAAAAGATTAACATCATATCAAATTTATGTCAATTTTGTAAACTAAAAGACTGTACCATTTAATGATACAGTTCTAACTTTAATTTATTTCACTTTCTCTTCCTGTAATTGAAAGATAATATATTCTTAAAGTAACTTGAATATATGGTAAAAGCCATAATAATCCTATTCCAAGGGTTAATACTGATAATATTAACCACCCTAAAAAGCTAAGTCCCATAATAAACAGTTCCCATTTATGACCATTCATTATTTTAAAGCTTCTTTTAATAGCTTCCCATATTCCACAGGTATCTTCAGCCATTAAATATGGTAATGGGAATAATAAAATTCCTACTATAGCAGCTAAAATTAATACTAATATAACTATTAATAACACTACGCCCCAAATTGCTATCATAGGATTCATAGATATTTGCCCATTAAGTAGTGCACTATGTAATGATGTTATAGATAACACTAAAAATATGTTTCCTAAAAACACAACTAAAAGTATAGGAATACTAAATATCATAGTAACTATCATACTTATTATAAACCTTCCCCAAGTCTTAACACTCGGAATAGCCTCACTTAGAGATATTACTCCATTACTTTTAACAAATTTAATTGTGTATATAATCCCAGAAGCCGTTATAGCTGGCATTAATAAAAAGTTATTAGCTATACTTAAAATATTAGAAGTTATTCCTTCAGTTCTTCCAATAATCTCACTTGCTGCAAATTCAATTATTGCTATTATTAAAGTCAATAAAACAATATTAAACCATCTACCTTTTAACTTAGATTTAGCAACACTTTTTATCTCTTTTCTATTCATACTCTTTTCACTCCCTTCTTCTGCTAATAAGATATTAATCTCCCAAAGCTCTTACTGTCAAATATTTTAAATTATATTTATAAATAAAAAGTATTATATAAAAAACAAATAATAAAACTCTACTCTTTTAAACAACTTATTTTATTAAATAAGCATAAGTTTTATTATATTATTTTATACAATACTTCTTTAAGTCATACTATTCTTTTCCCAATAAAAAATCTATAGCTTCTTTAAGCTCTTTTTTTAATGTCCATGTGAAATAATTTTTTTCTTCCTTTTGATCATATATCTTTGATCCATTTAGCATAATAAACCAATGTCTAAATTTATATTTCCAACTTCCTATTTCGCTTTTTTCATCTAAACCTATTCCTAATTCTTCTTCTATTCTTTTACACATCTTTTGAATTCTAGTACTAATATCTCCAAATTCTAAATACTCTCCTATTAAAGAGGTCTTAAGGGGCTGTCCATTGCTACCATATAAGTTAAGCAATATTTTCATATCTCTTAATCCAATTAAATTACTATTTTTCAAAATATCAATCCATTGTTCCTTAGTAATATGATTAGTTAAAACCTTTTCATTGAATTGCTCTTTTTTGTACTCCACTGAAATCACTCCATAAAACAACATTCTGCCTAAAAAAATATACTAATAACTAAATATAATTAAATTTGTCCTTAGTATATAAATATTCCCCTTAATATATCATTATGATTTTTTTAATGTTAATTTACATAAAATTTAAAGCTTAATTTATTGTTTTAAGCATCTCTATATTGCATACTTTGTTTTTCTTATGACTTTTTCCTCTTTCTAACTTCATAAGAGTACTCCTCATATAAGGATTTAATACTCCCTCATATATCTTTATTATTTGTCCTTCCTTAACTAAGGCTAATCTATATACTGGAAGATTATTATATAAACACATATAAAATACAGGTTTACTAGTTTCTTTACTATTAAATATAATCTTTTCTTTATTCTCTATTAAATTATTTATATTCTCATTAGAATTATCTATTAATATCATATTCTCTTTTTTCATCTCAGAATATAAAGCTCGTCCAATCCTTTGGATATTTTGCTCTCCCTCAACAAAGTTAGCTCCTTCAAAATTATTTACTAAAACTAATTTATTTATATCATATTTATCTAATTCATTTGTTTTACACTCAAATTTACCTAATATACTTAAAGCTAAAATAATTAGTATAATAGAACCTCCAATATATTCTAACAATTTAGTTTTATTTTCTATAATAAACTCTGCTAGAGCCAACATAATAGCTAAATTAATCCATATTCCATGCTTTACACTTATAATAGATAAATAACATATATATATTCCAGATAAAAATATAAAAATATTAATTATAATTCTTTCAATATTATTTATTTTTCTAATAAATGAAGCACTTCCCATTATTAAAGTTACAAAGGCAATGGCAAGTATGTATGGTGAAAATCTCTTAACAATTAACTTAAAGATATACTTATTTTCAATGTTTTTTATCTCTTTATTTACCTCTTCATATAATTTCATTCTATCATTTTGAGATAAGTTATATTTATCTATGTAAGGTCTAATATAGGGCTCTAAATATCTATTTCTATCTCCCCCAAAATATATAGTATTTAAGGCCATGAGCTTATAAACTTCTATATTTTCATTCTTTGAATATGAATCATATATCTCTTCAAGTGATTTATCACTATTTTGTAATTCATACTGAAAAAAATCACTATAATCATTTCTAACTAGCTCTGAAATTAGTTTCTTTGTTTCCCCTGGATTTATTAAATTACTTACAGTAACTATACAAGAAAAAAGAATAATTAAAACTAAGCCCAAGTACCTATAAAATCTATATTCATATTTTTTTTCGGCATCTTTATTGATATTTTTTTTTATTTTTATCAAAGATGCTCACCCCTTTAAAATAATAATATCTCTCTTTATTACTATTCAATTATATACTATTTTTCCCAAAATATCACTTTATAATTATATATTTTTACTTAAATATTTCTTAAAACTAAAAAGTTGCATCAAAACTTTAATATAAAGCTTATTTTTTTAAAAAAATTAATAAATTACTAATTTTAAGCTTTATATTAGAAGTTATTTTGATACAACCTCTTAATTCTTGTAAGAGTTAAATCAAAATTTTTAAGCCCCATCTCACTTCTTTAAATTAACTCTTCTTTCCCTATAAATAGTACT
Source organism: Clostridium sp. UMB9555A (assembly GCF_030222355.1). NCBI lineage: Bacteria > Bacillati > Bacillota > Clostridia > Eubacteriales > Clostridiaceae > Clostridium > Clostridium sp. UMB9555A. The sequence goes on from NZ_JASORQ010000006.1 coordinate 117,707, forward strand.
TCTAATAAAATATATTTAAGTTTTTAAAGATATTTTCTTTATCCTAAAGCCCACAAATTTATTACTTATTAATTATCAAATCTTTACACTCTTAAATATATTTTCTTTAATACTTATATTCTCTTATAAGTATAAATATCCTTCTATTTAGAAAGAATATTTTTATAAAGATCTTTAGATTATAAGAATAAATACCTACTTAAATACTCTAAACATAGAAAATAATAGAAAAACTACTTGATAATAATTATTATTTGTTATATAATTAATTTATAATTCAGAGTAATTAACTAGGAATTAGTTTAGGAGATGATATATATGATAAGAGAAAAAACTAATAAAATCTCAATAATAGGTGCAGGATTCGTTGGTTCAACAACAGCCTTTGCATTAATGCAAGATGGATTAGCATCCGAAATAGTAATTGTTGATATAAATAAGGATAAGGCACATGCTGAAGCTATGGACCTAGCACAAGGTGCGGCATTTGTTAAATCTGTTGATATAAAATCAGGAGACTATGCAGATACAAAAGATTCTGACATAGTTATAATAACTGCTGGGGTTGGTCCAAAACCAGGTGAAACAAGATTAGATATTATAAATAAAAACTTAAAAATCTTCCAAAGTATAGTACCTGAGGTTGTTAAATATAGCCCAGACTCAATACTTTTAGTAGTATCAAACCCAGTTGATATTTTAACTTATATAACTTATAAGCTTTCTGGATTCCCTAAAGAACGTGTTATTGGATCTGGAACTGTCTTAGATACTTCAAGATTAAAATATATGCTTTCAGAACATTTTGATATAGATGCTAGAAATGTTCACACATATATAATTGGAGAACATGGTGATTCAGAAATAACAGCTTGGAGCTTAACTAATATTGCTGGTGCAAATGTTGATGAATATTGTAAAACAGTTTGCGCTAACTGTGATGGTTCCTTTAAAATGCAACTTCCTGAAAAAGTTAAAAATGCAGCTTATGAAATAATAAATAGCAAAGGATATACAAACTATGCTGTAGCTCTTGCCGTTACAAGAATAGTTGAAGCAATCCTTCGTGATGAAAATGCTATTTTAACTGTTTCTTCTCTATTTGAAGGACAATACGGAATTGATAATGTTTATTTAGCAATGCCTACTATAGTTGATAGAAGTGGAGCTAGACAAATTCTAGATGTACCTATATCAAGTGAAGAAAAAGAAAACCTAATAAAATCAGCCGAAATTTTAAAAGGTCATATAGCTAATTCTGAATTAGATTAGCATAAAACTTCAGGTGTGAGTTTTATTTGCTTACACCTGAAGTTTAAAATAAAAACTCAAACTATACTCTAAGCTTTAAGATTAATTAATGTTCAAATAAATATTTTTATTTAAACTTTCCATTACCTTTAATTGAGTATTTGAAATTAATTAATGTTCAAATAAATTTTGAATATTAATTAGCATCAAAGCTAACAAATTTATATTCCTTAATTACATAACCCTTTTAATAATAAAAAAAAGTATAATGCAATATTTTTATTGTATTATACTTTTTTTATTAAAACTAAAATTAAGCAAAATAAAAAGACTATATGCACTTTCGGGATATTACATACAGTCTTTTTACATCAAAAGTAATGTGAAAATTTTATTTAATTATTTAAAATATTATTATTCTCTTGATTCTATATCAGCTTTTAATTCTTTAGCAAATTCTTTAGCATTTTCAGCTTCTTCTTTTATTTCTCTATCTAATTCTTTATTGATTGCTTTTCCTAATTTAGCTGCTTCTTTTTCATCTTCTTTATAAGCTTTGCTATCTTCATCAAGAACTTTTACATCCTCTTCTATTTTATCAATCATATGAGCTTTTATATCTTCTACACAAGATTTTTCTACATCAGCCATAACTTCATTTTTTAATTCTTCTACTTTTTTACTCATTTTATAACCCTCCTAAAAACAAACATAATTAATGAACATTTTGTTAACATTGTTTACAATTTAATTATATCACTGTAATTTAAATAAATAAATACTTCTTAGTAATAATTGTTATTTTATCAATTTAAAGTTTTTTTACTTAAAAATTATCACTATTTTGTGACTAAAATTACATAAAATAAACTAATTGTTTTTCTATGTTATTAAAATAAAAAAAAGAATGTATTAAGGACAGGTGTGAGATGCTTATTATAACAAGCTTTAATATCCTTTAATACATTCTTTTACTCTATAAAACTGTTTGAATTATTTAACTATATAACATATCTTAATTTATTTAATATCATTTGATATTTCAGTGAAGATTACACCTAAACCATATGCTCCTGCATCTGGATAACCAATACTTCTTTCACCTACTGTACCAGCTCTACCCATACGAGCTACTATTTCTTCTGTTTTCTTAGCTCCTAATACTGCTGCTTCTGCACCATTTTTAAATGCTTCTTTAAAACTTAATCCTGATTCAGCACTATTTGTCCAAGAATCTGCACAAGGTACTAGAGCATCTATTAATGTTTTATCACCAACTACAGCTCCTCTTCCAAATGAACGCTCTCCAGTTTTTTGAATTCCTAATACTGCTTCTTGCATCATTTCTGCAAAATCTTTAACTGTTAATTCATCTTTATTTGTAACATTTTTGCTTGCCGCTCTGAAAGCTGATCCCCATATTGGACCTGATGCTCCACCACAGTGCTCCATTATAACTAGTGAACAAGCATTTAAGAATTCTGATATATTTAAGTTTTCTATTTTTAATATATCTTTCCACTCTCTTTTAAGTATTCTAAATCCTTTGGCAACACTCATTCCAAAGTCTCCATCACCTGCATGAGAGTCTAATTCACAGAAATGTACTTCATTATCAATTATTACTTCACTCATTTTATCTAATATGTAAATCATATTCTCAAGTAAAATCTTTTCGTCCTGTATTTCTTTGAATGATTCACAAGTTTCAACTTTATATGATACTGGAATTTCTTTTTCTTCAATTACTACTTCTTCATATTCATTCATATCCATATGATTAGCAACTTTAAATGCTGGAGTATCACACTCATCTTTAATTAACTCTTTTAACTCATCATCAAGTTTCATTATTGATAATGAAGCTCCAGCCATATCTATACTTGTCATATAGTTGCCAACGAAGTTTTTACAAACTTTGATTCCTCTTTTATGTAATTCTCTAAATACTGAGTTATTTAATAAATATAACTCTTGAAGTGGAGTAGCTCCAAATCCATTTACAAGAACAACTATCTCTTCATCTTTATAATCTAATTCATTTATAAGCTGATTAACCATTCTTTCAGCTAATTCATCTGCTGTAGCTATTTTTTCTCTACGAATTCCAGGCTCTCCGTGTATTCCAACTCCATATTCCATTTCATCTTCACCTAATTCAAATGTTGGAGTTCCTTTAGCTGGAACAGTACAAGATGTGAAAGCAAATCCTATACTTTTTACACTGCTAGCAGCTTTCTCAGCTATTCTTTTAACTTCTTCTAAGCTATTTCCTCTCTCAGAAGCAGCTCCTGCTATTTTATGTACTAAAACAGTCCCTGCAACCCCTCTACGGCCTACAGTATAAAGACTATCTTCAACAGCTATGTCATCATCAACCTTTATGTAATCAACTTTTATTCCATCTTCTGTAGCAAGGTGAGCTGCATTTTTAAAGTTCATCATATCACCACTATAATTCTTGATTATAAGAAGTGTACCTTTATTGCTCTTAGATGCTTTTATCGCTTGATAAATTTGTATTTGTGAAGGTGAAGCAAATACATCTCCACATACAGCTACATCTAACATACCTTTTCCTATAAACCCTGCATGTGCTGGTTCATGACCACTTCCACCACCACTTATAAGTGTTACCTTATCTTCATTAATATCTTTCTTTTTAACAACCTTATACTTGTTTAAAAATTCTAACTCTGGGTGTGCCATAACCATTCCGTTACACATTTCTCTTACTAGTGTTTCTGCTGAATTCATTATTTTCTTCATGTTAAACTCTCCCTTGCTATCAAAATTATTTTCTATTTTTGTAGTCTCTACCTATCTTATCTGCTAATTTAATTGCTGATACTACTTCTGAAACTTCTATTCCAAATGGCATTGAGTAAATTGACTCTTCTGGTATACAAGCCTTTTCAGCAACTTCATATAATTCTTCATCTGAAACTTCTGTTACTCCTATATCTTCAAGACATATTGGAAGCCCTATTTCTAAACAGAAATCTAAAACTTCATATAATTCTTCTTTTGGTGCATTTTCAAGAACTAATTGAGCTATTGTTCCAAAAGCAACCTTTTCTCCATGGAAATATCTATGTGTTCCTTCTAATATTGTTAAACCATCATGTATAGCGTGAGCTGCAGCTAATCCACCACTCTCAAATCCTAAACCTGATAATAATATGTTTGTTTCTACTATGTTTTCTAAAGATTTAGTAACACAGTTACAATCACAAGCATCCTTAGCTTTCTTTCCGTCTTCTAATAATGTTTCATAGCAAAGCTTAGCAAGTGCTAATGAAGCATTTGTTCCGATTGCCGGTCTACATTTTTCTTCTCTTACCCCACATGGTAATCCCGCATTGACTTTAGTAAATGAACTTGATGTTGCTCTTGCTTCAAAGTAAGTTGATAAAGCATCTCCCATACCTGCTACTAAGAAACGAGTTGGAGCTTTTGCTATTACCTCTGTATCTACTAAAACAACACTTGGACTTGCTTTGAAGTATGCATAATCATCAAATGATCCATCTTCTGTATATAAAACTGCTGAATGACTAGTTGGAGCATCTGTAGCTGCTATTGTTGGTACTACTATAAGTTTTTCACCTTCAGCAACACATTTAGCTGTGTCTAAAGCTTTTCCTCCACCAAGACCTACTGTACAATCACATTTCATTTCCTTTGCAAGATCTTGAAGTCTTTTAACTTCTTGACGTGAACATTCACCTTTAAATCCGCCTTCTACAAATTCAATGTTAAATTTCTTTGCTGTTGCATCTAATTTATCTTTAACTCTTTTTATATCTTCTGGGTGAGCTATTAAAAGTGCTGACTTTCCGTAAGTCTCTACAAAGTAACCTAAATTAAGTAATTCATTTTCTCCTTGAACATATTTTGTTGGGCATATAAAAGCCTTTCTCATAAAATCATCTCCTCAATAAAATCATTTACTAAATGTTATGATGCTATTATAAACCCCACTGCAAACTATTACATTGAAGTTTACTGATATAATATCGGACAATCCTAACTTTTTTGCAAACATTTTCACAAGAACATAGGATTTTTAACACTTTTACAGCAAACGTATTCAAAAAGTCCAATTACCTTTATATCTAATTTCTTTTATATTTTAATTATTACAAAAATACACATATTTAAGTTTTAAATACAAATTATTAAAAACTATGATTATAAAATTGTAATAAACCTAAATATTATTAAAATAAATCTATTATTTTAAAAATCTTATTTTTACCTTATTTGATTATTTATTTTTAAAGTAATATATTAAAGACAAGGTTGTTGATGTTAGAAATTTTGTTCAGAGTACTGTTAAAAATTCGCTTAGTAAATTTAGACAAAACAATCTATTTACTAAGAAGTAGTCCACTTCTGTAAGTGGTTATAGAACAAAGAAATAACATCAGCAACTTTAAAATCTTATTTAATATTTATATAATACATTAGAAATTAATCTAAGTTTGGAAGTGGTTAAGTTGAAAATTATATTTCATATTGATGAGCCTAATAAATGGCCTATGGTTTTAGAAAACTTAAAAAATGTATTGAACAATGCTAAAGAAACCAATAGAAAATATGAATTAGAAGTGTTAGCAAATTCTATGGCTGTCTTTCAGCTAAGAGAATTGATAGCTAGAAATACTCATCTAATAGATAAAATTATTGAACCTGCTGAACAAGGAGTAGTTTTTGCAGTATGTAATAACTCACTTAATAAGTTCAATATATCTAAAGATGAATTATTCTCTTTTTGTAAGGTAGTTCCTGCTGGAATTATTGAACTTGCTGAAAAGCAATCAGAAGGATATCTATACATCAAACCATAAAATTTAACATAACCCACTACCCTTTAAAATTTTCTAAAAAACTCTATGCTATAAAGCATAGAGTTTTTATTTTCCTAATTTTATAATTTGTAAAATATACCATCCGAAATTTGAATTACAATATATGAAATGTTATTACATATAAATCACCCTAACCTATAAATGTAAAGTAAGCTTTTAAAATAAAAAGCTCATTAAGATTTTATAATATCTTAATGAGCTTTATTATTTTAAGTAAATTAATTATTCTATAATGCAAATATTGCTATTATCTTAGCTAATATTATTCCTATTACTCCAAAGTCAGCATCACTAAATGTTGTAGCAGTATATCCTAATCCACCTAGTGTAGGTAATAATAATGCTGGTAAGAATGTTATAAGTAATCCGTTAGCAAAGGCTCCAAATATAGCTCCTCTTCTTCCACCTGTAGCATTACCAAAGGCTCCTGCTGTAGCTCCACAGAAGAAGTGAGGAACAACCCCAGGTAATATTACTGGTGCTTTTAATGCGATTAAGATAAACATTCCAACTATTCCACCAACGAAGCTTGATAAGAAACCTATTAAAACAGCATTTGGCGCATATGGGAATACTACTGGACAATCTAATGCTGGTTTAGCATTTGGTACAAGTTTCATAGCTATTCCTCTGAATGCAGGAACTATTTCTCCAAGTATTAATCTAACACCTGCAAGTATTACATATACTCCACCTGCAAATGTAATTGCTTGTATCATTGAAAATACTAAGAAGTTTTGTCCATTACTTAAGTTTTGCTCAACGTATGCTGGTCCAGCTGCAAGAGCAACTATTATGTATAATATAAGCATTGTTAAACTTATTGCTACTGATGTATCTCTTAAGAAAGTTAATCCTTGAGGTACATTCATATCTTCTGTTGATTTTGAACCTTTTCCAACTAATTTACCAACTCCTGCTGATACAAGATATCCTACTGTTCCAAAGTGTCCAAAAGCTATGTTATCAACGCCTGTTATTTTTCTCATTACAGGTTGTGCTAAAGCTGGCATAAGAGCCATTATTAATCCCAAGAGCAATGCTCCTACTATTACTAAAGGAACTCCATTCATGCCGCCAGCTATTAATATAGCTGCAAGCATACATGCCATATATAATGTATGATGTCCTGTTAAGAATATGTATTTTAATTTAGTATATCTAGCTATAAGTATGTTTACTATCATTCCAAGAGCCATAATTAAGGCTGTTTGTGTTCCATAGTCAACTAAAGCTAGTCCAACTATAGCCTCATTATTAGGAACTATTCCTGTTATTCCAAATCCATACTCAAACATTTTTCCAAAAGCATCTAGAGCTCCAACAACTATTGTTGCTCCACCACCAAGAACTAAGAATCCCATTATAGTTTTAATAGTTCCAGTTATACAATCGGATGCAGATTTTTTCTGAAATATAAGACCAATTAAAGCTACGAAACCAACTAGAATAGCCGGTGTACTTAATATATCCAATAAAAACTTTAACATGCTTCCTCTCTCCTCATAATTATTAAATTGTATAAACAAACTACTAAACCCGATAACTCAGGCTTAGTAGCCCTAAAAATCAATTTTAAAACTAAATCTAAAGTTATATTTAACTTAAATATTAGTCTATTTTATAAAACACCTTTTTTCTTTAAAACCTCTGTAAGTTTTTCTTTAAGCTCATTGATATCTATCATATTATTTAGAGAAACAACTTCTCCACCTAATCCTTCTAATCTAGCAGCTATATCTCTTGTTCCAACATATATATCAGCATTTGTACCCTTAGCTGATGCAAGATCTGAATGATTTACTTCAACTCCTTTAACTCCAAGTTCATTTAAAACATTCTCGATATTCATTTCGATCATAAAACTACTTCCTAATCCACTTCCACAACAAACTAATATTTTCATAAAAATCCTCTCCTTTTTAATTTTATTTTAATTGTTATTTTCCTTTTGCATATTTCTTTGTAATTTCATAGACATTTTCTATAGAATTAGCATTTAAAATTCCATTTAAATCAGCTTCATTCATGAATAATTGCATTAAATCTGCTAAAGCTCCAACATGATTGTCATTATCCTTAGCGGCTAATGTTACCACTAATTTTACTGGATCATTTTGATCACTCCCAAAATTCAGTTCATCTTTCAGTGTAATTATACTTATTCCAGTTTCATTAACACCAAATTCTGGTCTGGCATGGGATAAAACAATACCAGGAGCAATCACCATGTATGGACCTAATTCATAAAAATTATTAATTATAGCTTCTTTATAACTTTCTTTAACTAGTCCTTTTTCTTCTAATAATTTAGCTCCAATTTCTATAGCTTCTTTCCAATCATTACATTCTTTATTAACTTTTATTAAATCCTTAGTGACTAAATCTCCTAACATAACAAATCCTTTCATTATTTAAATCTTTAAGTTTTCCTTTAGCTTGATTTAATTATAATATCCCTGAAAAAACTTTTGAATATGTTTACATAACCTTATGCGTAAAATCAAATTTGAAATATTGAACTAATTTAAATATAAAATTAAAGCTCTGTTTTAAGTTTATATAAGCTTAAAACAGAGCTTTTTATATTTATCTTTATATATTTAATTTCTTTTATATTTTGAAAAAATCTCTAAAACCTCATCTTTAGATGATGTCTTTTTTAACCTATCTAAATCTTGCGGATTATTTATAACATCCATAAACTCTAATAAAGCATTTAAGTGAATTTCCTTATCTAAACTAGCAAAGGTAAGTACTATTTTTACTGGATCATTAAACTCACTATTAAATTTAATTGGATACTTTAAATTAATAAAACTCATACAGCTTTTAGTAATTTCATTGCTTAAATCTGCGTGAGCTAAACATATCCCTGGTGCTATAACCATGTATGCTCCAAACTCTTTTAATTTATTTATTATACCTAATCCATACTTATGAGTTACAAAACCTTTTTCCTCTAAAGGTTTTGTTCCCTGTAATATGACATCCTCAAAATCCTTACAATTTAAATTAAGTCTTATATTATCTTTCTTTATAAAGTCTATTAATGATAGCTTTTCATTTACTTTTGGTTTCTTTTCTTCTTGTCTTTTTATCTCATATAAAACCTCATACCTAAGTTGCTCTTCATCATCCACATCACAATGCTTTTTAACAGCCTCCAAAATTCTATTTGCAAGCTCAATTTCATTGCTCTTATTATTATCTTTAACCTTACCTAAAAGATATTTCTCTAATTTTTCATAGTCTTTCTCATTAAGTATAGGACTAACCTTTATATATTCATCCTCAGATAAGGACTGTATATCTATTGTGCTTATTACGTAATCACATTCATTTATAATTTCCCTAGTAACATTTCTACTAGCATAGGTTCCTATTATATCAACATGAAATCTCTCACTAATACTTGCTGCTATCATCTTTGATGTTCCTATTCCAGTTCCACATACAATTATTACTTTAGTCTTTCTACTTTTCTTTTCATTATATTGTCTAAGTGCTGCCGCATAATGTATTACTATATATGAAATTTCATGCTCTCCAAGCTCTGCACCAATAAAATCCTCTAAATATTTACTTGCTGCTTTCACTTGCTTAAACAATTCTTCATGTTTTATTTTTATATCATCAAAAAGTGGATTTACCAATCTATTTCCATATTTAATTCTATAGATTGATGGTCTTAGGTGAAGCATAAGCCCTTGTATTAAGCTTTGTCTTCCCTCTCCAAAACTTATATTATAAAAAGACTCTATACAAGCTGTCATTTTATCTATAACATTATATAGCTCGCTCTCCTTATATTTAGTTTCATCCATGACATTTTCCTTTAGAACTTTTGCTCCTAATAAATGTATTACTATATAGTTTGTCTCCTCTTTAGGAATCTTTATATTATAGTGCTTTTCTATTTTTCTTATTATGTATTCAGAAACGCTATACTCCTTCGTTTCCTTCATAAACTCTTCATTTACATTATGAAGATAAATACTCTTATTTAATTGAACCCTCTTTATCATTATGGCTAAATGTGTAACTAACCCGCCATAAGACTCGTCACTAAATTCTCTTTTTAGCTCAACCTCTGCAAACTTTATTAACCCATCAATAAAATCTATATCTATATCAGAAAATAAAGTATCGAATTGAAGATTGTTTATTTTTGATTTAATCGTTTTTTGAGATATATAATTTAAAAGATCCTCAGAAGATATGGTCTTAGATAATATTCTCCCTGCTATGCTCCTCTTTATTATCTCATCCCCTGAAATCATTAAGCCAACTTTAGGTTTCCTAATTAACTTTAGATTTTTATCCTGAAGCCAAGCTTCTATGTAATCTAGTTCCTTAAGTAAGGTATTTCTAGATACACAAAGCTTTTCTTCAAACTGTCTTATTTTTATTGGTTTATTTTCTTGAAGTAATTTAAGTAGTATATATACAAACCTTTCTTCCTTAGAATAACTATATTTATATGGTGTATATTCCCCTGCAAATTTCTTCATGAAATTTCTAAGCTTTTCTGTACTTTTAACTCTTACACCTTTTTTATATTTTCTATCTATATAATCAAAGCCATTATTAACCAAAAACTTCTCTATCTTATCAATTTTATATCTTATAGCTCTATTTGTTACCTTGTATTCAGCTGCTATTTCATCAATTTCTACATAATCGTTTTTTTCTATGAGATACTGTAATATCCTAATACAATCTTTATTTAACTCCATTTTTTCTCCTTAGTTTTTCTCTTATATGAATTAATCCAACCTATATAAATAATTATATAATTTTGACTTTCTTAAAAACTACACATAATTTGCAACATTTACTTCTCTTTCAAATTGAAAATTTAAACCATTAAAAAAAGATATTTCAATACTAATATAATATTGGAATATCTTGAAAAATTAAAGCACCTACTGGGTAATAGGGGTGCTTTATTTATTAATTAGTTGTTGTTTATTTTTGTTTTTAGTTGTTGTTATTAGTTGTTTTTAGTTATTTTAAAATTACAAACCTAAGGGTTTTAATTTGGAATTTAAATAAAGTTCTTTAAGGGTTAATTAAAGCTTACTAAAATTCCTAAGTATTAATATATATTTTACTTTATAAATGAATTGATTTTTAATTTTTGACTTTTAATTATTATAGTTGTGTATTTTTAAATTACAATTAATTAAAACTGCAGACAATGTAAGTTTATTTCCTTATCTAAATAAGCTTCCACTTATTATTAATTTTTGAATTTCATTTGTACCTTCATAAATTTGAGTGATCTTAGCATCTCTCATCATTCTTTCTAATTGATACTCTCTCATGTATCCATTACCACCAAGCATTTGAATAGCTTCAGTAGTAACATGCATTGCTGCATCTGTACAAACTAGTTTAGCCTTAGCAGCTGATACTGAATAAGGTTTTCCTTCTTGTTTATCCATTGCTGCCTTATATAACATATACTTAGCTTGTTCAATTTCAACTGCTAATTCAGCCATTTTGAAAGCTAAATATTGTTGTTTAAATAAAGGTTTACCAAATTGTTTTCTTTCCTTCATGTATTCTTTAGCTATTTCAAAAGCTCCTTCTGCTATTCCTAAGCCTTGAGCAGCAACCCCAATTCTTCCTCCATCTAGAGTTTTCATAGCTATTTTGAATCCATCACCTTCTTTACCAACTAAATTGCTAGCTGGTACAACACAATCATTAAATAGAACTTCTGAAACCTGTGCTGATTTAATACCGCATTTATCTTCTATTTTTCCTATTGATATTCCTGGGAAATCTTTTTCTACAATAAATGCTGATAATCCTTTAGGTCCCTTTGTTCTATCTGTTAGAGCAAAAACTATAAATGTTCCTGATAAAGGTGCATTTGTTATGAAGCATTTAGCTCCATTTAAGATATAATTATCTCCTTTTTTCTCAGCTACAGTAATAACTCCACCAGCATCTGAGCCAGCATTAGGTTCAGTTAATCCAAAAGATCCAAGCTTTTTACCTGAAAGTATATCTGGTAGATATTTTTTCTTAAGCTCTTCTGATGCATTACTAATTCCACCAGCACATAATGAAGTAGTTACTGATACTGCTATCCCCATAGATGCATCAACCTTTGAAATTTCTTCTATAGCTAAGACATATGAAAGATAATCTCCACCTGTTCCGCCGTATTCAGTTGAATATGGAAGTCCTATGACACCTAATTCACCTAACTTTTTATAAGCTTCTATTGGGAATGTACTATTTTCATCATTTTCAATAGCAAATGGTTTTAATTCTCTTTCTACAAATTCTTTTACTGCTCTTTGTACGTCTAATTGTTTCTGTGTTAAACTGAAATCCATACCTTAATTCCTCCCAAAATTCTGTAATTATATATAGAGTTACAACTCTTTAAATCATTTAATTCTAGATTAATTTCATTAATAATCTAAGATCTTACTATTTTTATTTAAGTCCCATAAGCTTAGCGTAGAATATTCTTTCATCCATAAGCTTAAGTGGTTCATCTATATTAGGAACAAAGTCCATGTGAGCTAAAATATCTTCTTCAAGATTAACTCCTGGAGCAATTTCTGTTAAATGTAATCCATCATTCCTTAATTCAAATACAGCTCTTTCAGTTATATACATAACTGGCTGATTAGTTTTATTGGCATACTCTCCACTAAAAGTTATTTGCTCAACATCTTCAAGGAATTTATTTGATTTACCTTCTTGAATTATATGAAGCTTTCCATCTCCAGTTTCTACTTTTAATCCTGAAGCTGTGAAAGTACCACAGAATATAACCTTTTTAGCATTTTGTGTTATGTTTATAAATCCTCCACATCCTGCTATACGAGGTCCAAATTTACTTACGTTTATATTCCCATTTTTATCAGCTTGAGCTAATCCTAAAAATGCTAAATCAACTCCACCCCCATCATAAAAATCAAATTGATAAGGCTGATCTAAAATAGCATCTGGATTTATGCAAGCTCCAAAGGCTGCTCCCCCTTGAGGTACTCCTCCAACAGGACCAGATTCAACTGTAAGTGTCATATAATCCCCAATACCTTCTTCATTTGCAACAAGTGATATAACCTCTGGTATACCAATTCCTAAGTTAACTATTGTATCCTTTTTAAGCTCCATAGCTGCTCTTCTTGCAATTACTTTTCTTGCATTTAAAGGTGCCTTTTCTATGCTGCTTAATGGAATTCTAACTTCTCCTGTATAAGCTGGATTAAATTTCATTCCTAAACATTGCTCATGATCACATGGTTCAGCTAAAACAATTCCATCAACATATATTCCTGGAATCTTAACAAGTCTAGGGTCTAAGCATCCCCCTGATACCACTCTCTCAACTTGTACAAAAACTTTTCCTCCGTTGTTTTTACAAGCTTGAGCAATTGAAGTAACATCTAAGGTTGCCACCTCTCTATCTAAAGTTACATTTCCACATTCGTCTGCTGATGAACCTCTTAGGAAGCAAACGTCTATTGGAAAGGATTTATAAAGAAGCTTTTCTTCTCCCTCAATCTCAATAAGCTTAACTATATCCTCTTTAGTAACTTCGTTTAACTTTCCTCCACTTATTCTAGGATCAACAAAGGTATTTAATCCTACATGAGTTATAGTTCCAACTCTCTTACCAGCTATATCTCTAAATAATTGAGCTAAAGTTCCCTGTGGCAAATTATATGCCTCTATTTCATTTTCAACAGCCATTTTTCCAAGCTTTGGAGCCATGTTCCAATGACCTGCTATTACTCTTTTTGTCATTCCTTTGTGAGCAAAGTGATCTGCTCCACTTCCATCTCTATTTCCTTGTGCTGCAGAATACATCAAAGTTAAATTTCTTGGATGACCAGTTTCTAAAAAACGTTTTTCTAAAGCCTTAGTCAAGGATTCAGGGCAACAGCTAGCAACAAATCCTTCTGTCACTATAGTATCTCCATCTTTAACAAATTCCGCTACTTCACATGGTTTTAAAAAACTAACTCTTACCATACATAACAATCCTTTCGTGGGTAGATTAATATAAGTTACATAAACTTAATTGCTGTTTTAATTTTTATAAACTTATTAGAATTTTATATATTCAAAGTAGTCTTATTTATCTTTAAAATCAGCTTTTCTCTTATCAACAAAGGCATTCATACCTTCTAATTGATCTTCTGTTGAGAAACATAAAGCAAATAAATCTGCCTCATAGTTGTATGCTGATTCAGTATCCATGTTTAAGCCGTTGTTTATTGCTGCCTTAGCTAATCTAACTCCTACTGGACTCTTACTCATTATCTTATTAGCTAATTCTCTTGCCTTGTCCATTAACTCTTCTGGCTCATAAACCTTATTAGCAAGTCCCATTCTATGTGCTTCTTCAGCATCAATCATATCTGTTGAGAATATAAGCTCCTTAGCTATTCCTTTTCCAACTAATCTTGGAAGTCTTTGAGTTCCTGCAAAACCTGGAAGAATTCCTAAATTAACTTCTGGTTGTCCAAATTTAGCTTTCTTAGAAGCTAATCTTATATCACAAGCCATTGAAAGCTCACATCCACCGCCTAATGCATATCCATTAACAGCAGCTATTACAATTTGTGGCATATTTTCTATATCTGAAAATACCTTTTGAGCTAATCTTGAGAAATCTCTTGCTTCCATTGAATTTAAATCTTTAATTTCAACAATATCTGCACCAGCTACAAAAGCCTTTTCCCCTGCTCCTGTTATAATTACAGTTTTTATATCTTTTCTTTTTGAAATTTCATTTATAACTTCACCAAGTTCAGTTATAGTTTGATTATTTAAGGCATTCAATGCTTTAGGTCTATTTATAATTACCTCAGCAATTCCATTTGATTCATTAAAAATAATATTTTCCATAAAAACTCTACTTCCTTTCAACCCTATATATATTTTTTTAGATTTTTTCCTGTTAATATAAATCTCTAAGTTTTAAATTTATATATTAAAGTAAATTAGGTATTTAATTTTCAGTGTAGTAATTTATTAAAATCAATAATTTTAAAAGGTGGTAATTTTTAAAAATCATTGTTTTTATATGCTAAATAAAAATTATAATTAACAGGTAAGGAAGTTAGTTAATCCATAAAAGTTATTCCATGCTCATAAATTTAAGTGGCAATGCTAATAATACTCCCCCTCCTACCATATTTCCCAATGTAACCCAAAATAAATTACGGAAAATAAGTGGTAAACTTACATCACCTGAGGAGAAATAAGTTATAGAGAATATTCCCATATTAGCAATGCTGTGTTCAAAACCAGCGATAACAAATGCAAATATACACCAGAACATAATTATTAATTTTCCTGTTTCAGATTTCATTTTTATTGTGCTTAGAAATGCTATACAAACCATGAAATTACAAAGCATACCTCTTAAAAATAGTTCAATAGCAGGTAAAGTAAGTTTTATATCAACTATACCTTTAGCATAATCTTTGATTAAATCCATAGATGCTCCACTCTTAACAAATAAAAACCCTAATAATATAGATCCTATAAAATTTCCTAAATAACTCATAAACCAAACCTTTAAAGCCATAGTTAAGGTACACTCATTGTTGTATATCCCCATTGCCATGACTAAGTTATTTCCTGTAAAGAGCTCACCTCCAATAAAAGCAATAAGACCTAATGCCAGAGAGAAAGTTGCAGCTACCATTATTCTTGCCATCTCTGGATATGAATTATTTAAAACAGCTCCAGTAGTATATGAAAGAATTATGGCTACTACTAGGAAAAACCCTGCAACTATAGCTCTAAAAAAATACTTTATAGGAGCGCTATCTGCAAACTTAAACTTCTTAACTGCCATGTCTGAAATTAAATTTATATCTTTTTTTTGCATTTATTCTCCTTTATTTATATATATTATGTTTTTATTTGGCTGATTTTTATTTATTAGTTTAAATCACTAAAGTGCTAAGTAAAACTTAACTTCCTCAATGATAAATAACCATCTTTTAATTTAAAGTTATTATATTTTTAATTTAAAAATGTAGGATGTAACCTTTAGACAATATTCCAAGTTTACTATGCTAAGGAGAAAGTTGAATTTTTACATTTATAAAAAACTATGAAACATCCTACATTAATAAACAATTTATATAAAATACTCTTTAATCATATATATTAGGAAGCTCTTTAAAGTAATTGAACTTTATATTCAATATATTCTAAAGCTTCCTAATACAAAGATATTTATTGAGTATTAGGCGGCTATTTTATTAATTTATCATAACCTTCGTAATTAACTTTTACTAATTCTCCAGTTTCAAATGACTCTTTACAAGCGTATCCAACAATAGTAGATAAAACGCCATCTTCAACAGTTACTTCTGGCTTTCTATTTTCTAATACGCAGTCAACGAATTCTTTAACTTCAGCTAAATATGCATCTTCGAATCTTTCTAAGAATCCCCCTGCACATTTCTTGTTAACTCCTCTACTATCAAATACTGTAACTAAGTTTTTATCTGGAGTTGTTCCAATTCTTAATGTCCCTTCAGTTCCTATGATCTCAGTTTCTATGTGATAACCATGAGCACAGTTTCTTCCAGCAACAAGTAATGCCATTGTTCCATTTTTAAATTTAACCATAGCTGCCCCAGTTTCAGCATCATTTATTTCATCAAACTCCTTATGTCCATAAGCTCCACCTATAGCCCATAATTCATCTGCCTCTGAATCTAGATACCATCTAGCTAAATCTATATCGTGAATTGCCATATCTAAGAATAATCCACCGCTATAGCTATCTTTTGCAAACTTTAAGAAGCTTGGTAAAGCCTTAGCTGGATCTAATCCATAACATCTAACTAGTACAGGTTTACCTATAGCACCTTCTTCTATTTTTTTCTTAGCGTAGGCATATGATTTATCATATCTTCTCATAAAACCTAACATAAATATTTGATTTGGATGTGAGTTAACTGCCTTCATAGCTCTAACTGCATCATCTAAATACAGTCCAAGAGGTTTTTCACTAAATACATGGAAACCTGCATCTAAAGCTTTTTCTACTTGTTCACAATGGAATCCTGATGGTGAAGCTATAAATATAGCATCTAACTCTTTATTTTTTAACATTTCATCAAAGTCAGTATATCCATATGGAATATTCCATGCCTTTTGAACTTCATCAACTTGACTCTTATCTATTGAACAAATTGCCAAAAGATTAGCATTTGGAATTTTAAAAGCTAAGTTTTCAGCATGAGCTCTTCCTAATCTTCCCAAACCAACAATACCAAAATTTATCTTTTTCATTTTATCCCCTCCAAAACCATAATATCTAACAAAATTTTATTGCATTAAGATTCATTCTTAACCCTTTATACCTTATATTTATTAACTTTAAGCTAATCCTATAGGTGAGAATAATAGATATATAAATGCCATAACAAGAACTACAGCTAATGATGCTAGTTTTGCATATTTCCAAGGAGTCATATCTATTAATGCCTTATCAGCTTGAACAAAATCTGTTTCTCTTGGTTTTATCTTACCTATTATAAGCATTACAATTACACCTATTGGTAGTAATACACCTAGTACATATAAGAAGTGTATATCTGATAAGAAGAACTTTGATAACGTATACAAAACAATGTGCACTACGAATACTGCTTTAGCAGCAAGACTTGGAACTCTCTTTGTAAAGAATCCAACTATTACACATGCTAATATTGGAACGTTAAAGTATCCATTGCACTCTTGTAAGAAGTTATATAATCCAGATGGAGCGTATAGGATAAATGGAGCAACTATAACTGATATAACTGATACCACTATAATAAATTTTTGTCCCACTTTTACAAGTTGTTTATCTGAAGCCTCTGGATTTATGATAGGTTTGTATAAATCTAAAGTAAATAGTGTTGATGAACTGTTCATAGCACCATTTAATGAACTCATGGCAGCTCCAAATAAAATTGCTGCAAATATTCCTAATAAAGGTTTTGGTAATACATCAAGTAATAATGTTGGATATGCCATATCCGCATTTGGTAATGCATCTCCATATTTAGCAAAAGCTATGATTCCAGGGAATACAAGTATTGCTGGAGTTAAAACCTTAATTAATCCTGCAAGTATAGCTCCTTTTTGAGCTTCTTTTAAACTACTAGCTCCTAAGGCTTTTTGTACTATTGATTGGTTTGTACACCAATAGAATAAGTTATTAAATAATAATCCAGTAAATAATACAGGCCATGGAATTAATGGTGATTGTGCATTTGCTGGGTTAATAGCATTAAGCTTTTCTGGAGTTTCAATTATTATTTCAAATCCTCCAACAAAATCTCCATTTCCAAGTAATAATATTCCTAATATAGGTACTAAAAGACCTCCGATTAATAAGCCAATTCCATTTACAGTATCAGAGAATGCTGCTAGTTTCATACCTCCAAGTACTGTGTATATAGCACCTACTACCCCTAGTAAAAATCCAGTTAATGCTACAGCTTGGAATGTGCTTATTCCCAATAAATCTGATATACCAAAAATCTGATTTAAAACTAAGCCACCTGAATATAAAACTGTAGGTATGTAAGTTACAACGTAACTAACTAAGAATAAAATTGAAACTATTCTTTTAGTTGTGCTATCAAATCTTTCTTCTAAATAATCTGGGATTGTTGTGATTCCGCCTTTTAAATATCTTGGTAAGAATATAAGTGCTAGTGTTATAAGGGCTACGCATGAAGTAACTTCCCATGCCATTGGTCCCATATTGGTAGCATAACTTTGTCCGTTAAGACCTATGATCTGCTCAGTTGAAAGGTTTGTAAGTATCATTGTTGCAGCTATTACAGGACCACTTAATCCTCTTCCTGCTAAGAAATATCCTGTTGCTGTTTCTGTATTATCAGTGCCTTTAGCTTTATACCAAGCAATAGCGAATACAGCTACTAAGAATATTGCAAAACTCAAAAATATGAACATAAATTCTCCCCCTACCCTATTTTGTGGTAACAGCATAATTTAATTATGCTGTTACCTAAAATTCATTATTGACCAAATTTATTAAAGGTTAGTTTTTTCTTTTATATATTTTCTTGCTTTTATTGCATATTCTAATGGGTTTGCTATTGCTGGATCTTGTTCTGCTTCTACTAATAAATATCCTTCATAGTTATTATCATCAAGAACTTTGAATATTGGTTCAAAATCTATATCTCCATCTCCAGGAACTGTGAATGCTCCTTTTCTTACTCCTTGTAAGAAGCTTAACTTATCTCTTTTAACTTCTTCTACTTTTTCTTTTCTTATGTCTTTTAAGTGAACATGTTTTACTCTATTTACGTATTTCTTTAATACTTCTAAAGCATCTTCACCTGAGTAAACTAAATGACCTGAATCAAATAATAAGTAAACTAAATTTTCATCTGTTAAGTCCATTAATTTATCTATTTCTTCAGTTGTTTGTACTACTGTACCCATATGATGGTGGTAAACAAGCTTCATTCCTTTTTCTTTTGCTAAAGTCCCTAATTTATTTAAACCTTCAGCAAGTGTTTTCCACTCTTCTTCATTTAAAACATATTTTCCATCAAATATTGGTGTTTCCATTTGACCTTGTATGCTATGTCCTTGTTCTGATACTACGATTACCTTTGCTCCCATAGCATTAAGGAAATCTCTATGTTCTATAAATGCTTTTTCAGTTTCTTCATATGGTTTAGTTGTTAAAAATGCACTGAACCAAGCACTTGCTATTTCCATATCTCTTAATTCTAAAGCTTTTTTAAGAACTTCAACATCTCTTGGATATTTGTTTCCAACTTCTGATCCTTTAAATCCTGCTAAAGCCATTTCACTTATACATTGTTCGAAAGTATTTTCTTTTCCTAAGTCTGGCATGTCATCATTTGTCCATGCTATTGGTGCTATTCCTAATTTTACATTTGAATTAAACATTCTCTATTCCCCCATTACCTTTGTATTTGTCAGAAAAGCTAACTCCCATTTAGCTCTTCTGACCAAAACTTATTTATACCTTTAATTTTTTATACCATTTTAATTCTCATTTTTAATATTAGTATTCTATTTTAACTGGTCTACCTTCTTTTAATGATTTAGTAGCAGCTAATCCAACTAAAACTGAATATAATCCTTCATTAGCTCCAACAGGAACTTCAGTATCATTAACTAAGCAGTTTATAAATTGTTGCATTTCATTAACATAAGCATCCATGTATCTTTCTAAGAAGAAATATTTTGGTTTTTCTCCAACGATACCATCAACTGAAGCTATTGTAACTGTTGTATCTGAGTCATTATCAGCCATTACATATCCTTTTCCACCAAATACTTCAACACGTTGGTCATATCCATAAGCAGCTTCTCTACTATTATCTATTACACCTATGCATCCGTTTTCAAATTTTAAAGATATAATTGCTGTATCAACATCTCCAGCTTCTCCTATTTCAGGATTTACCATACATGCACCTTGTACATATACTTCTGAAATTCTACTTCTACTTAAGAATGCAGCCATATCAAAATCATGAATTGTCATATCTAAGAACATACCACCTGAAACTTTTACGTATTCTATTGGTGGAGCTTGTGGATCTCTTGAAGTAATTTTTATTATGTGTGGATTTCCTATTTTACCTTCTTCTATAAGTTCTTTTAATTTAGCAAAATTGTGGTCAAATCTTCTATTGAATCCAACTTGATATTTTACTCCAGCTTTTTTAACAGCTTCTAAAGTTTTTTCAATTTTAGCAACATCGTAATCTATAGGTTTTTCACAGAATATGTGTTTACCTCTTTCAGCAGCTTCAATTGATATTTTTGAGTGAGTATCTGTTGATGAACATATTATTACAGCATCAATTTCTGGATCGTTTAAGATTTCCATGTAATCTCCTGTATAGTTTGGAATTTTAAATTCCTCAGCAGCTTTTTTAGCTGATTCTTCAAATACATCTGCTATAGTTTTAACTTGAGCTCCTTGTACTTTTTCTTGAATAGATTGAGCATGAATTCTTCCTATTCTTCCTGCTCCAATAACACCAATATTAATCATGACCATTTCCTCCATCATCTTTTAAAATTTAAATTTATTTTCAAAATAATATAAAGTAAAATTGCTTTAAATATTTTAATATCTTCTAGCGGCTTTTAAATTTTTCTCTTTGTTCTCAAACGCTTTATTTACACCATCAATTTCTGATTCTCCAGCTATTCCAACATGCCACCATGCATCATAGCCATCTGTCATTGTTTTTGGTAACACCTTTATGTCTATTAAAGTTGAAACCTTTTGCTTTTTAGCATCTTCTAAAGCTTCTTTTAATTGAGCTAAAGTTTTTACTGAATATGTTTTCAATCCATACCCACTAGCTACCTTAGCAAAATCTATAGGGATTAATCCCCCTTCTAACTTACCATTTTCATCCCTATATCTAAACTCTGTAGCAAGGCTTCCTATACCATTTGACATTTGTAGATTATTTATACATCCAAATCCACAGTTATCAAATAAAAGTATATTTATCTTCTTTTGCTCTTGCATAGCTGTTACCATCTCTGAATGAAGCATTAAGTAACTTCCATCACCAACCATTGAGTAAACTTCTCTTTCTGGCTCTGCTAACTTAGCTCCTAATGTAGCTGCTATTTCATATCCCATACATGAATATCCATATTCCATATGGTATGAATCTCTAACATCTGTTTCCCACATTCTTTGAAGATCTCCTGGTAAACTTCCAGCAGCTCCAACTACTATGGCATCATCATCTATTGTTTCTCTAATAACTCCTAAAGCAGCTGTTTGAGTGATTAAACCTCCTGTTAATACACTAAACTCTTCTATACATCCTTCTCTCTTAGGTTTTATTAAAGCTTCAAAGTTTTCATCATATTTAATATTTGTTAATCTCTTCATCTCTTCTTTCCAAGCTTTTTTAGCATTTACTATTTCATCTTCATATGATGATTCATAGTTATTTGCTTCTAACATAGCTTGTAATTCTTCTATACATACCTTTGCATCACCTATTATCTTGTGAGCATCCATTTTTCCACCATGGAATTTTGATACGTTTACAGTTATAAAATCAACTTCTGGATTCTTAAATAATGATTTTGATGAAGTTGTGAAGTCTGAGAATCTTGTTCCAACACCAATTACTAAATCAGCATCTTTAGCAATCATATTTGCAGCAAGGTTACCAGTAACCCCTATACCACCTAAATTTAATGGGTGACTTGATTTAATAGCACTCTTACCTGCTTGTGTTTCGCATATTGGAATATTAAACTCCTCTGCAAAATCAACTAAAGCTTCACCTGATTCTGAGTATCTAACTCCACCACCACAAATTATTATAGGTTTCTTTTTATTCATTATTATATCTAATGCCTCTTCAAACTCTTCTTGTACAGCTAGAGGTCTAGTTATCCTATGAACCCTTTTCTTAAAGAAATATTCTGGGAAGTCATAAGCTTCTCCTTGAACATCTTGTGGTAATGCTATACAAACAGCACCTGTTTCAGCAGGATCTGTTAATACTCTCATAGCATTTATCATTGCTGACATAAGTTGCTCTGGTCTATTTATTCTATCCCAATACTTACAAACTGGCTTAAATGCGTCATTTGTTGTTATTCCTAAATTATAGGACTGTTCTATCTGTTGAAGTACAGGATCTGGTTGTCTTGTAGCAAATGAATCTCCTGGTAATAGTAATAATGGTATATTATTCACTGTTGCTGTAGCTGCTGCAGTAACCATATTAGCAGCTCCTGGGCCAACGGAACTTGAACAAGCTATTATTTTTCTACGATTGTTTTGTTTTGCGAAAGCTGTTGAAACATGAGCCATACCTTGCTCATTTCTTCCTTGATAAACTTTAAGTTCACCTGGATTTTCATATAAAGCTTCTCCCAATCCAACTACAATACCATGTCCAAATATAGTGAATATCCCATCAACAAATTTTTCTTCTTTACCATCAAAAGAAATGTATTGATTATCTAAAAATTTTACTAGCGCTTGGCCTGTAGTCATTCTCATAAACTTCTCATCCTTCCTATTTTTCATCTAATAACCAAACATGAGCTGGATCATCAATTCTATCTGTCCAAGGGTTTCCATCTAAATGTCTTATCATCCAACAATAATACATTCTATATCCTGGAGCAGTAGCTTGTGGATGTGTATATCCACCTTCTATTATTGCATATCCACCATCTTTAACTTTGTAAGCCTCATCACCTATAAAGCAAGCTCCAAAGCCTTGTGGCTTATCAAATTTATAATAATAAACTTCTGGTTGTGGATGTTCATGTGGAATATAGCTTGACCATCTTCCTGGATAAGAAACTATTTCCCCATTAACCATATTTGAATATGGTGCATTACTGTAATCAAAGAATGTTTTTATCTTACGAGCTGCAGTTCCATCCCATTTATCTAAAGATGATTCTTGGATTATTACATCCTCAGGTCTATACAGCTTAGCTAAGAATTCTTTATCATTTTCAGCTTTTTGAATTAATATCTCAGCCTCTTCTAATGCCTCAACTTTAACTTCTACATTTTTGCAAACATGTAGACAGAATCCCTCTTCTTCAAATACATTTTTTCTGCTAGCTTCAACCTCTTTATTTTCCCAAAGGTATTTTATTTTACCTTCCATAAGAAGTACTGCAACTTCCTTTTTAGGTTCTAAAATTACTATTTTATCACCTTTTTTCATTTTTATAACTTCTATATCCATTAGCATACTGCTATGCTTACCATTAATCTCTGTAACGATCTTTTTCCCATCTTCTGAAAAACCTATATTTTCTACCATAGTTATAACCTCCTTAGCTTCTAGCTACCATTTCTCCATACTCTTCTTTTTCTTTCTTTATGAATTCTTTAATAGCTTCTACTGTTGGCATGTCTTCTGAGCAACTGTGGCTTGCAACTAACATTGCTGCTGAGGCACTCCCAAACTCAAGAGCATCCATCATGTCCCATCCTTCTAAGATTCCATATATAAATGCTGATGCATAAGCATCTCCACCTCCAAAGGATTTTAAAAGTTTTACTGGGAAAGGTTTTATTCTATATGCTTTTCCATCTCTAGTATAAGCTGTAGAACCATCTTTACCATGTTTGATTACTACTATCTTATTACCATAATCTAACCATCTTTTAGCAGTTTCTTCATCAGTGCTATCCTTGGCTATTAAGCCTTCCATTAGATCAAATTCTTCTCTTGATCCCATTATGATATCACTTTCTTTTCCTACTATTGAATAGTAAATTGCTATTTCATCTTTGTTTTTCCAATTATATTCTCTGTAATCAACATCAAATATAACAACTGTTCCATTCTTTTTAGCAAGTCTTAAAGCTTTTAATGCAGCCTCTCTTGAAGGACTCATTGCTAAAGCAGTTCCTGAAATAACTATAGCCTTTGTATTTTTAATATAGTCTTCGTCAATATCATCAACGTCTAATTGTAAATCAGCTATACCATTTCTATACATTAAAATACTACTTTCTGTAGGACTTAATATTTCTGTAAATGTTAATCCTAAAGATTCACCATTTTTAGCCTTACTTATTTCAGATACATCTATTCCCTCTTTTTTGAAGTAATTTACTACAAACTCTCCAAATCTATCATCTGAAACTTTTCCTATAAATCCAACCTTTTTTCCTAATCTAGCAAGTCCAACTGCTATATTTGCAGGAGACCCCCCTAAGTACTTATTAAAATTCCTACTTTCTGATAATGGTTTGTGAATATCTGTAGGATTAAAATCTATTGCCACTCTCCCTACTGGGACAATATCAAATTTTCTTTTCTCATTAAATTCTATATATCTCATACTAACCCATCTCCTAAGCCTTATTTACACTTTCAAAAATATCCATATGCTTCTTTACATTCTCGTAAGCTCCCTGAACCTCTGTAGCTTGAAGTGTGAAGTAATCTTTCTTTTCATTATCTACATATAACTTTCTTACAGACTCTTCAACAGAATTGAAGGTTGCAGTTGCAATGTTTATTTTTCTTATTCCTTTATTTTTACACTCTTTAAAGTCCTCTGGTGTTATTCCTGATCCACCATGTAGAACTAATGGTGTTTCGATGTTTTCTCTCAAATTCTCTAATACATCAAATCTAAGTTTTGGAGTTCCTTTATATACTCCATGAGCATTTCCTATAGCTACTGCTAAAGCATCAACTTTAGTATTTTGAACAAACCTTTTAGCGTCTTCTACGTTAGTTACTTTCATCTTTATATCTTCACTACCATCTTCACTTCCGCCAACTTGTCCAATTTCAGCTTCTATAGCCGCTCCATATTTATCTGCTAATTCTTTTACCCTCTTAGTTATCTTAACGTTTTCATAAAAACTTAAATGAGATCCATCTATCATTACTGATGTAAACCCAATCTTTAAAGCCTTTTCTATATTCTCTAAGGTTAGTCCATGATCAAAATGAACTGCTACTGGTACCTTAGCATTTTTTGCAGCGCTTACCATTAAAGGTCCGATTAATTCTAATGGGGAATTAGTTAATCTAACCTCAGCAATCTGAAGAATCATCGGGGAATGCATTTCTTCAGCTGCTTTTAAAGCACCTTTAACCATTTCCATGTTTGCTATACTGAAACTTCCCACTGCATAATTTTTTTCTCTTGCAGCATCTAAAAGCTCAGTCATCTTTACTAATGCCATAATTTATTACCTCCAAAGATTATTGTAGATTTTTATCACATCATCAACTTCAATAATCTTTCTTGTATTACTTGGGCTTCCGCTTTCCATAGCGTCAACTGCCATTTTTTCTATATTATCAAAGAACTTAGTTTTATCTACCCCAAACTCTTCTAAAGTTGGTATTTCTAATTTAACCATTAATTTAACCACTTCATCTATAAATGCTTTTGCGGCCTCGTCATTACTCATGTTGTCGTTAGCTATATTTATTTCTTTAGCTAGCTGAGCAAATCTATCATAAGCACCATCTACTACATATGTGAAACAAGCTTCTAAAAGCATTGCATTTGATAATCCGTGTGGTACATGGAATAAAGCTCCTATTGGTCTACTCATTCCATGAACTATTGTAACTGAAGAGTTATTAAATGCTATTCCAGCTTCTAAAGCTGCAATTGACATCTCTTCTCTTGCTTTTAAATCCTTTGGAGTATCAAAAGCTATAGGTAAGTACTTAAATATTCTTTTTACAGCTGAAACTGCAAAACTATCAGAAAGTGGCTGTGCCTTTCTAGATGTATAAGCCTCTATAGCATGAGTTAAAGCATCTAATCCTGTAGCTGCTGTTATCTTAGCAGGTGCTGTCATTGTAAATCTTGGATCTACTATTGCTAAGTTTGGTAATAAGTTAGCTCCTTTTAAAAGCATCTTAACATCATTTTTTGTATCTGTAATTATTGTAAATTGAGTAGCTTCTGAACCAGTTCCTGCTGTAGTTGGTATTACAGCAAAGGGTGGAAGTTCTTTTTCTATTTCTCTACCCATATAATCAGATATCTTACCTTCATTTGTTATCATAGCTCCAATGGCTTTAGTAGAATCTATTGGACTCCCCCCACCTAAACCAATTAGAAAATCACATTGATTTTCTTTATAAAGCTTTATTCCTTTTTCTATCATAGTATCTGTAGGTTCACTATTTATTTCATTGTATAAAACGTGCTCAATATTCTCACTATCTAATACCTCTGTCAAAACCTCTACATTACCTAGATCAGTCATTACTTTATCAGTAACTATTAAAACCCTCTTACCAAAACTCTTTAAATACGCTTTACTTTCATTTAAAGCATTTTCACCTGAAATAATACGTTTTGGCATAATAAATTGATTCGCCATTTAATCACCTCTCATGAGTTAACGTTTACTATTTGTTTTCTGTTTGTTTTCTTTATGTTTTAATAATACCAACTTAACCATAACATGTCAATAACTTTTTCATATATTTACTACAAATATAATCATAATTTATGAAAAATATAACCAAAAGTTACTCATATATTTTCACAATTGCTCTTCCTTTTACTGAAAAATTCGTTTATAATAGAATCACAAAGCCTATGAAAGGAGATGAACACTTGTTGCAGTAGGTATCATTACAATAAATTGCTGTACTAAATCCAGATTAATCACATATAATATTTTGAGTTAATTTTAGTTTATATTGATTATCTTCTTAGTATTTTTTATTTGTTAATCATGAAATTAAAGCAATACCTTTAGTATAAACTCTATATATTATAAATAGATTAAATTTTATACTCACTAATTAACTAAACTTAATATTATTGATAGAATATTACGGGCAACAGGGAAAGATATGCGTTCAAAAAGAATAGACCTAGTAGAAAATTACATTATTAATCACAAAACCGTATCAATTGACAAACTATGTGAAGTGTTTGATGTATCAAAAAATACCATAAGAAGGGATTTAAGTGTTCTAGTTGAAAAAGGAACCATAAAAAAAGTCTATGGTGGAGTGACGGTTAATGAAAATCAAGAGTTAGTATCTTTTGAAGAAAGAAATGTTAAAAATAGCAACTCAAAATTAGCCTTAGGGAAAGCTGCTGCTGAACTTATTGAAGATGGAGATAGCATCTTTTTAGATTCTGGTACAACAACAGTTAATATTATTGATTTCCTAAAAGATAAAAAAGATATAACTATTTTCACTAATAGCGTTACAGCTATATGCAAAGGAATTCACTACAATAACTTAAATATAATTTGTTTATCAGGAATTCTTAACAGAAAAACTCAATCTTTTACAGGCTTACATAGCACAGATATATTAAAAAGTTATAATATAAATAAATGCTTCATGGCTTGTACTGGTATTTCACTAAAAAGAGGGGTTACTAATTCTACTAAAGAAGAATTTAAAATAAAGAAAACCGCAATCTCTAGAAGTGCTGAATGTTTCCTTTTAGCTGATCAATCAAAATTTGATCATGTTTCTTTAATGACTTTCTGTGAAATTAATGATTTAAATTGTGTTATAACAGATGCAAAACCTAGTGATGAATATATTGAATACTTTAATGATAATAATGTAGATTTAAAAATTTGTGAAAAAGTAATTTACTAAAAAAATAGGGATACATAATTGTATCCCTATTTTTAATGTGCTCATAAATTATCTAAAAGCATAATTTTCTATAACTTTTAGATTAGGGAGGTGCTACTTAAAGCACCTCAATATTTAAAAATCTTACTTCTAAAATCTATTCCCCTCTTCCCAAGAATCGAAGAAGATAGATTTAAAAATCACTAGATTTTAGATTTAAGATTTAAGATTGTAGCACAAGTCTACTATTAAGTTGTGTAATTTTATAATTTTTATTCATTAAATTATTTAAACTTCTTATATTATTTATCATATTCATAATGGTCAATATTGTTCAAAGTAATTACTTCAAAATTTTCTCCATTCCATTCAACCTCATTATAACTTGCTTGATGGAATATAGGAT
The DNA here is from genome assembly GCF_030222355.1 of Clostridium sp. UMB9555A. Taxonomy (NCBI): domain Bacteria; kingdom Bacillati; phylum Bacillota; class Clostridia; order Eubacteriales; family Clostridiaceae; genus Clostridium; species Clostridium sp. UMB9555A. The sequence continues at coordinate 146,371 of NZ_JASORQ010000006.1, forward strand.
AATCTATTATTTTACTTTCCTCAAATTCATTTTTAAAGTATCCTATTAAATATCTTACACACATTCCATGAGTAACTATTAAAATATCCTTATCTTCATTATTTTTTATTATATTCTCTACAGTTTTAAATAGTCTTTCTGTAAACTCCTTTATATTTTCTCCTTCAAAACTCTTATAAGAAAATGGTTTATTGAATAGATTATCTAATTCATTTACGTATTCATCATGACTTTTTATTTCTTCAGTGGTCATTCCTTCCCACTTTCCAAAACTTATTTCTTTTAATCCTTCAACTTCTTCAATCTCAATATCCTTATCACCTTTTATTAAGTATGCAGTTCTTTTTGCTCTTTTTATAGGACTTGTAAAAATCTTATCTATTTTAATATCATTAAATTTCTTTCCTAATAGTTCTGCTCTTTTAACTCCATTTTCAGTTAACTCAGAATCCTTCCATCCTTGAAATCTATGCTCAAGATTCCATAAAGTTTCCCCATGTCTTGTGAAATATATTTTCATATCAAAAATACTTCTCCCTTCTATTCCTATTATTTATACATAAATTTTATCTATACTTAAAAAGATTATTTAAAATCATAAGCAGTTAACTCTGTAATAATTATATACCTTATATTAAAAATATCATAATAAAAAACTTTTTATTCATAAGTAAAAAGAGATACCTTTACGGTATCTCTTCTAATAAGGAAGTAATTAAATTTTTAATTTATAAAGCGTGTAATTTTTATATCTTATTTAAAGTATCTGTTTAATAATCCAGCGAAAGCTTTTCCGTGTCTAGCTTCGTCTTTACACATTTCGTGAACTGTGTCGTGGATTGCATCTAAGTTTAATTGTTTAGCTAAAGTAGCTAAATCTTTTTTACCTTGGCAAGCTCCATGCTCTGCATTTACTCTTGCTTGTAAGTTAGCTTTTGTATCAGCTTCTACAACTTCTCCTAACATTTCTGCGAACTTAGCAGCATGTTCTGCTTCTTCGAAAGCTATTCTTTGGTAAGCTTCTGCAACTTCTGGGAATCCTTCTCTGTCAGCTTGTCTTGACATAGCTAAGTACATTCCTACTTCTGTACATTCTCCAATAAAGTTAGCTTGTAATCCTTCGATTATTCTTTCATCTACACCTTTAGCAACTCCGATTCTGTGCTCATCTGCAAATGCTAAGTCTTCTCCTTGCTCTACGAATTTGTCAGCTCCAACTCCACATACTGGACATTTTTCTGGTGCTTTTTCTCCTTCATAAACATATCCACATACTGTACAAACAAATTTTTTCATAATCTTATTCCTCCTACAAAACAAACAATTTATCTAATTTCAATTTATATCATAATTTAAAAGTCTTTATTTAAGTGTTTCTTTGTTGATGTATTTCCTCATCAACCTTATGTCATTATTATATAATAATAATTATTATTTAGCAATAGTTATTTTAAATTTTCTAAAATTTTTTTTATTTTCTACAAATTAAACCTTACTACTTTTTAAAATCTTACTTTTACCTATATATAGTGATAATTATATAAAATATTATGTTTCATAGTATGGAAGTTATTTATAGTATAAAAGACATTATATAATGAACTTATATAATGTCTTTATAATAATCACAATATGTGGTTATGACCTAACTTCATACTTAATTTACCATTTTCAATATAGTTTTATCACAAAATAACCTTTTTTTCTAGTATTTAATTATTTAAATTTGCGAGTTTATAAATTTATAACATTTTACTATGTAAACATTATATTTGTCTAGCAAAATATATAAAAAATAAAGTTAGAAGTAAAAACTTCTAACTTATTTATATAAATTTATTATTTGCACTCTAATAATGCTAAAGCTACTGCTCCAATAACTCCTGCATCAGTTCCTAATCCAGCAGGAACTATTTTACAATGCTCAGCCATAGCTTTAAAACATCTTTCATTAACAACTTCTTGAACTGTTTCAAAAACAACTTCTCCAGCTTTTGAAACTCCTCCCCCTATAACAACCATGTCTGGGTCAAAAGTTGCTATTGCATTTGCAACACCAATTCCTAAGTAGTTTAAAGCTTCATCTATTATTGATTTTGCAACTCTGTCACCTTTAGCTGCTTCAACAAACACTTCATATGAAGTTACATTGTCGTAGTCTTTTAAGCTTGTTTCTACATTTGTAGCAACTGCTTCTCTTCCTCTTTTACCAATAGCTGTTCCTGATGATACAGCTTCTAGACATCCCATGTTACCACAATTACATCTTACAGTTCCAGGTGCAACAGTTGAATGTCCAATTTCTAATGCGTTTGAAGTACTTCCTCTGTAAATTTTACCGTTAAGGATTGCTCCTCCACCTACACCAGTACTTACAGTTATATAAATCATATTTTCAGTACCTTTTCCAGCACCTAACATAAATTCACCTATAGCAGCTACGTTAGCATCATTATCTAAGTAAACAGGAATACCAAACTTAGCTTTTAATGGTGAAACTAAGTTGAAGTTTTTGAAAGGTAAATTTGGAGTTGTTATTATTATACCAGTTCTAGCATCTAGTGGTCCTGGTGATCCAATACCTATTGCTTCTACTTCATCAATAGTTACTTTTCCTTCACATATTACAGTTTCAACACAGCCTATAATTCTATCTAAAACTGCTTGCTCTCCTTCATGAGCATTAGTTGGAGTTGTATGTTGAGCTTTAACATTTCCTTCTAGATCAGCAAGAGCACAGCTAATTTTTGTTCCCCCTAGATCTATTCCAACAACGTAATTCTTCATTTAAAAAATCCTCCCCCATGTTCCTTATGGATTAATTCAACTATAAGTGCTTCTTACAAGTTGCCCTTTAGAATTCACTTCGTTAAATTATTATATGACAACTTAAATTATAGCTTATTAATAATTTTATTTAACACAAAGTACATTATAACATAAATGTACGTACCTTTACACATTTAAAGTTATACCATTTTTAAATTATATACTTTTACAATTATTTATATAAAAAATACTATTATGGCTTGCTTTCACTAACCTATTTTTTTAGCATTTATATAGTAAATCCCCTGATTGTCGTATCCTTGATTTTTTATATTAAAATTATTGTCCTTAAGCATAGAACAAATAATACCTATATTATCATCATCTAAAGACTCCATATAAATCATAAATCTATCACATACATCAACAATATTTATATAATCAAAGATATTGCTATAATCACTTAAACTTATTTTACCCTTTATATCCATTCTATAATTGCACATGAATTACACCTCATTTAAGATATTATCTCTAAATATATAATTAGATATATAAATATAAAAACCCTCTCATTTTCAAAAGATTTAATTATTTTTAATCTTTACATTATTTCACTTTAATTTAAGATATTTTTCAGTTACTAATAATTTTAATTAAATTAAAGCCTTGAGCTTTTAGAAAGTACCTCTTAACTTTTAATTATAATAAGATAAAATACTCCTAAAAGATTTATATTCTATTATATATTTTTTTATTCATCAGTTTTATATCATTAATATATTCTTTCTAAACTATTTCTTTAAACAAATTTTAATAATACCTTTAACATTATTAATTTAACCACATTTTTTTCCTTGTATACATAAAAAGTACCATCTTTTTAAATTTTAAGATGGTACTTCCTAAATTTTCTATATATAATTCTTTAAGCTTCCTTAGCTTCTTTCATTTTCTTTGCATCTTCTATTATTTTATCCACCTCTGTACTTGGAACTTCCTCATATTTTTCAAATTCCATGCTAAAGTTTCCTCTTCCTTGAGTCATTGAACGTAAATCAGTAGCATATTTAAACATTTCTGATAAAGGAATATTAGCTATAACTTTTTCATTATTGCCTTCTGGTTCCATTCCAATTACTCTTCCTCTTTTCTTATTTATATCACTAATTATATCACCCATATATTCATCTGGAATTATTATTTCTACCTTCATAATAGGCTCTAATATAACAGGTTTTGCATTCTCCATACCTTTCTTATATGCTAATGAAGCAGCTACCTTAAATGCCATTTCTGATGAATCTACAGGGTGATATGATCCATCATGTAATGTAGCCTTAATTCCTATTACAGGATAACCTGCTAAAACCCCTTTCTTTAAACAATCTCTTAAGCCTTTTTCTACTGCTGGTATATAGTTTCTAGGCACAACTCCTCCAACAACCTTATCAACAAATTCTAAATCAAGCTCACCGTCTCTTCTAGGCTCAAATTTAATTTTTACGTCTCCATATTGTCCATGGCCTCCAGATTGTTTTTTATGCTTTCCTTGTACATCAGAACTACCTTTTATAGTTTCTCTATAAGGAATCTTAGGATCTTTAAGAATTACATCAATTCCAAATTTGCTCTTTAATTTACTAGCTAAAACCTCTATATGTGTCTCTCCAATACCAGAAACTAGAGTTTCTGCATTTTCTTGATCTCTAGAAACTTTAAATGTTGGATCTTCATCTAGAAGTTTAGAAAGTCCTTGAGAAATTTTTTCTTCATCACCTTTACTTTTTGGTAATACTGCCATAGTCATAACTGCCTCTGGGAATTCAAATCCTTTATAAGCAATCTTAAAGTTACTTTCACAAAGAGTATCACCAGTTGAAGTATATTGAAGTTTTGTAACAGCTCCTATATCTCCAGCACCTATTTTATTTATTTGTATTTGACTTTTACCTCTTAAAAAGCATAAGGAACTAACTTTTTCTACCTTATTATTTTTTGAATTTATAATTATCTTATCAGTTGTTAGCTCTCCTGTTTGCACCTTAAATATTGAAAGCTTTCCTACAAAAGGATCAGCAATTGTTTTAAATACAAATGCAGAAAATGGCATATCCTTATTTGGCTTAACTAATATTTCTTTGTTATTGCTATCAATAGCAGCTTTAGCTTTGCTTATATCTGGTGATGGGAAATATCCTTTAATTGAATCTAATAGGCTTTTCATACCAACTATTGATAATGAACTTCCACACATAACTGGAGCTATATCTCCTTCTTCAAATCCAATAGAAAGTCCTTTATAGATTTCATTAACTGTAAGCTCTTCTTCAGATAAATATTTATCAAGTAATTCTTCATCAGTTTCAGCTACAGATTCCATTAAATAAGTTCTATACTCATTAACCTTATCTTTTACTTCATTAGGGATTTCTATCTTATTTATTTTTCCTGATTTTTTATCATATTCAAAAGCTTCCTCAGTTATAAGATTTACAATTCCCTTAAACTCCTTTTCTTTTCCTAAAGGATATTGAGTAGGAATTGCTTTGTTTCCAAAAATATTTCTTATATCTTCTAATACCTTATCAAAATTTGAATTTTCTCTATCTAATTTATTTATAAAAAAGGCTCTTGGTAATTTTTCTTTTTCACAGCATTCCCAGGCTTTTTCAGTTCCAACTTGAACTCCAGTAACTCCGCATACAGTTATAATTGCAGAGTCAGCAGCCTTAACCCCTTCTATTTGCTCTCCAACAAAATCAAAATAACCTGGAGTATCCAATATATTAATCTTAGTTCCATTATATTCAAAAGGAATAATAGATAAGGCTAGTGATATCTTTCTTTTTTTCTCTTCTTGATCATAATCACTTACTGTATTTCCATCTTCACAAGTTCCTAATCTATCAGTAGTTTTTGTATAATAAAGTAAAGCTTCTGATAATGCAGTTTTACCTGAATCACTATGTCCTATAATACCTATATTTCTTAAATTCTCAATTTTATACTCCTTCATAATCTTCTGCTACACTGTTGATATTGTTTACATATCAACATATAAGTAGCATTCACCACCTTTCTAGAAAAATTAGTATTAGTAATCTGTTTAAAGTATGCATACACTTTGTATTTAATAACTTAATTATATAAAAGCATGTACTACTTTCTACTTTTATCAAATCCCCTTATGCAATAACTAAAAATTAAATTTAAATATACTCTTTTAGTTAAATATCAAAATATATAAAAATTCTTAATTTTATTTTTATATATAAGATAAACTTAAACTCACTTTATACTCATTTGCTTTCTAAAAGTGTTTTTGAATGTTTCTAATATTGATTTTTGGTAATAAAATTTTTATAAAAAACTTATATACCTAAATATATTCCTTTCAAATAAAAAATATTATATTTAGTATTTTTTATATATTAAGATTAATGATTTTCACTAAAAATTCCCCATAATTTAAAAGAAAAATATCAACTATACAAATCTTATATTTTAAGTTTCTAATATTAACAACCATATGTTAACATTTTCTTTATAATTTAATAATTCAACATAAATTATTAAATTCCTTTGAAAAATACAAAAAAGAGTTATTAAAAAAGACATGTATATCTTCTTTAATAACTCTTTTTAAATAAAAAAATGGCTCCTCGGAGAGGACTCGAACCTCCAACCTATCGGTTAACAGCCGAGTGCTCCACCATTGAGCTACC
>NZ_JASORQ010000007.1:0-74044 GCF_030222355.1 Clostridium sp. UMB9555A
TCTATACTCATATTACTTATAAAAGAATTGCTGGTTTATGTTAATATCTTCTGTTTAATTTTCAAAGACCATTTCGTCGTCGCCCTCAAGCGACTTTCTTAGTTTAGCATCACTTTGAAACTTTGTCAACAACTTTTTTCAAAACTTTTTATTTATTTTGTTAAGTTGTTTGTGTGTCTCTCAGCGACGAGATTTATCTTACCATGTATATTGATTTAACCACTTTTATAATGCACCTTATTTTCATTATTATTCCTATAATTCTTTATTTTCCTTAATTTTTCTATATAATTCTTACATTGATACGCTGGGATAAGTTTTCATATAATTTATTGTATTAATATGTAAAATAAAAGGAATACTGTAAAAAAGCATTCCTTTAAAAAAAATTTATATTGTTTTACTTACTATTTTCTTTTAAATCTTTTGCTTTTTAATCCAATTCCAGCTAAAAGTGATAGAGACCCTAATCCAAAAATGAATTCTTTACCAACATTTGAACCTGTTTGTGGTAACTCTTCTTCATTATTATCATCACTATTCCCTAAATCCTCATTATTTTCTTCATCTTCTTTACCTTCATCTGGACTTATAGGTTTATCCTCTTTATTCTCTTCTATTGAAAATTCTGAAATAACATCTTTCTGATTAAAACTTCTGCCCTTTGCATCAATAAGTTCTGAACTTGTTATTTCTATACTGGTTAATTCAGCTTTATCAATTGCCTTAAATTCTAAAATGAAATTCATCTCATTAGCCTTAACTAAACTAGCATCTAAATTTATTAAAACTTCTAAAGTATTCTTATCTATAATATTAGCTTGTAAATCTCCACTTAACTCTAGCTTTCCCTTAATGAATTCTAATTTTTCTCCTTGAAATTTAATCTTAGCACTATATTTATCTACTGTTATTTCATTAATATCACTTAAATTAAACTTCACTTGAAAATTATCACCTAATTTTACTTTTTTATCTATACTAATATTAACATTTCCTAAGCTATTCATGTTTGTAATACCATGGCAATAATCATAATAATTTACTTTAGTATTCATAGTTCCATCATTATTCAAACTTGGAATATCTACCGGCAACTTTCCTTTAGGCTCTACAACTCCAAAAATAACTCCCATAGATGCTGGTATATTAGGCCCTGAAGATTTAGTTGGAAACAAAGTATCTCCTTCTGTTGGATCCATTCCTTTAAATCCATATGAAACTACCTGCGCCTTAGCGTTATCATAAGCTGCCAAATCATATGGATTTCTTAAACTTATTAATACAGTATCTTTATTTAACTTATTTCCATAATCAATTACTGACCTAGGTAAATCTCTATTCCAAGTACCAGGCTTTAAGTGGTTAGCATTACTTGCTAGCGAAGCCACTATTATATAATCAGAACTTTCTATTTTTTCTCTTAAGACATCATCAATTACTCCTATGTTATTGTACTCATAGGTGTCTAACTTAATATTATTTAAACTATTTTCATGTATAAGTCTATTTATACCAAACTTCATACTATGAATTTGACTTTCATTTGGCGCTATTAATAAAACTTTTTCTCCTTCTTTAGGATTCAGTGGAAGTATATTATCCTCATTTTTAGTAATAGTGATTGCTTCTTCTGCAATCCTTCTTTCTATATTTCTATTTTCAATAGATCCAACAGTTTCCTTAGCTTTCTTAATTTTTTCCTCTAAAGATACATTATTATTTTTTAAATCAATTATCCCTCTATCTATTTTTAGTTTAACGATTCTTTCAACTGAATCAGTTATTTCCTCTTCTTTTATTTCTCCACTTTTAATAGAATCTAAAATTCCATTTACTATATAATCTAATTTTTTAACATCCTCATTATTTCTTAATATAGTAGGCATAAGAATAATATCTATCCCTGCATTTATAGCCATTTTTGTTGACTCTAATTCTCCAAAATGATCGGATATGGCTTTCATATTCATTGCATCAGTTATTGCAACCCCATCATACCCCATTTCTTCTCTTAAAATCCCTGTTATAATATCATCTGATAATGTGGCTGGAATTACTATTTGGCTACCATCTTTTTTTGATATAAAAGTATCTTTCTCTATTTGAGGAAATTGTATATGAGCTGTCATTATCATATCTATACCATTTTCTATAGCTATTTTAAATGGTTTAAGCTCTGTTTCTCTAAGTTCTTCAATAGATTTATTTACCATTGGCAAACCATAATGTGAATCTGTTGAAGTATCACCATGACCGGGGAAATGTTTTGCAGTAGCAGCAACCCCTTGATCCTGAATACCCTTAGCAATATTTTTTCCTAACTTTCCTACAAGTTCTGGATTACTAGAAATTGATCTTACTCCTATAACAGGATTTTCAGGATTATTATTTGTATCTAAAACTGGAGCAAAGTTTACATTTGCTCCTAAAGCATTTAATTCTCTTCCTATTAAGTAACCAGCATCATATGAATACTTTTCACTTCTAGTAGCACCTAATGCCATATTACCAGGTAAGTTAGTTCCTTCTCCAAGCCTAGTTACTATTCCACCTTCCTGATCTAAAGTTATAAGTAATGGTAAATTTCCATCTTTATCATTTATAGCTACCTCTTGTAAATCATGTATTAAAGTAGTTGTCTGAGATATCTCCTTAACATTTTCAGCAAAAAGTATAACTCCACCTAAATCATATTTATCTATAACCTCTGCAACTTCACTATTTATTTCCGTTAGATCACTTGGTTCTTTAGTTCCGTCTTCCTGCCACATTCTAAAATCAGGCATTATCATTTGACCAAGCTTTTCTTCTAAAGTCATATTAGAAACTATTTCTTTTGCCTTACTAGCAGAGTCTATTGCCATAACCTCTTTATTACTAGTAAAAGTAGTAGCACCTATTGAAGCTACAGTTAATATTGCAGCTATTTTCTTTAATAACATAAATACTCCCCCTAATTCATACCACTCTAAAATAATGTTTCAAATTCCATTTAATAATTAATTTTCCCCATTATATATATACTAAACTTCTAATATACTTATTAATTAAATTTACTAAAATATTTTTAAAAATAATATTTATAATATACATTTAAATATTTATTAGAGTTTACTCATAATTATTGTTATCATCACTTAAGGTAGAACTTGACAAAACTTAATACAATTTTAAATTTTACTTTTAATTATTATTATCACCATTTATTTATAACCAAGCATCACTTCAAACAATTTGCTAGTTCACTTTAATTATGGAATTCTAACTATTTTGTTATTGATTAATTGAAACTATTCAAGTCAAATTATATTTAGCACCCTTGTTATAAGAAATTATTAAGTATAGAATTTAATTATGATTTTGACAAAATTTATTTTTATATAAGGAGGTAATTAAATGGCTGCTGAATTTAATAATGATTGGGATGATTTATTAAAAGATGAGTTTGAAAAGGAATACTACTTAAATCTTAGAAAGTTTCTTATAAATGAATATAAAACTCAAAAAATACATCCAAGCATGTATGATATATTTAATGCATTAAAATTCACACCTTACAAAGATGTTAAAGTTGTTATTTTAGGGCAGGATCCATATCATGGACCAAACCAAGCTCATGGATTTAGCTTTTCTGTTAAACCAGGAGTTCAAACTCCTCCATCTTTGAGAAACATGTTTAAAGAATTAAATTCTGACCTTGGATGTTATATACCTAATAATGGATTTTTGGAATCTTGGGCTAAACAAGGTATCCTTTTATTAAATACTGTTTTAACAGTTAGAGAAGGGCAAGCAAATTCTCATAAGGGTAAGGGTTGGGAAATATTCACTGATAGAATAATTGAATTGTTAAACAAAAGAGAAGAACCTATAGTATTTATTCTTTGGGGAAGAAATGCTATTTCAAAAGAAGCTTTAATAACTAATCCAATACATAAAATAATAAAATCAGTACATCCAAGCCCACTATCTGCTACTCGTGGATTCTTTGGTTCAAAACCTTTCTCTAAAACTAATGATTTTTTAGTTTCAATAAATAAAGAACCTATAGATTGGCAAATACCTAATATCTAAGTCAAACTTTATACTTAATATTAATTCTTATTTTAAATTTATATTTATTTATATAAAACTAAATTGATTTTTAAGGAAACTTTACACCCCTAACTTAATATACTCTATTAGGAGTATTAATTAAGTTAGGGGTGTAATTTTATGAAAAATTATAAAGATAATGATGAGGATTTTAAATTAGTTCCTATGAATATGAAAAGTAATCAAGAATATTCTTTTATGCCTATGAATAAATTCAATTCAAATTCAATGAATCTTAATCCTATGATTAATAAGAATTCAAATCATAGTTGTTGCTGTATGCATAACTATGTAATGAAACCATCACCTTACAATAATAATTATTATGAAAATCAAATGTTTCCTCAAAATCATACAGATAATATGATGGTAAAAACTTTAATAACAGTAAAAAAGAAATCAGATCTATTTGATTAATCTATATGTAGTGTATCCCTACATATATTAAGCCACTACTAGTATATAAATTAATATTATACTAAAGTGGCTTTATTTGTTTCTTTTTTATTACGATTAATGTAACCATCTATTCTTTTAAAGATTTATATTATATAATCTACTTAAATTTATTGTTATTTTAAAATATAAAAATAAATTAATCTTAAAATATATTTTTATTAAGGAGTGTTGCTATTGTTGAAAAGGTTACCACAAGAATACCTTATACATTTAATTTTATATATTTCTTTTATTATATTTGCCTTTTTTTTAGAAAGCCCTAAAGAAATAATTAATGGACTTTACAATATAATTTCAAATTCAGACATATTAATAACAGATTATATAAGTATAGGTGGTTTTGGAGCGACCTTAATTAATAGTGCTCTTTTAGGCTTAATATTTATATTTTTATTTTATATAACTGATACAAAATCTACAGGAAAAAGTATAATGTCTTTATGGTTTTTAACAGGTTTTGGAATGTTCGGTAAAAATATAATAAATATATGGCCTATAGTTTTAGGTACTTGGATATATTCTAAAGTGAAAAAAAAGCCATTTAAAGATTACTTAGTTATAGCATCTCTTGGAACTGCTCTAGCCCCTACGGTAAGTCAGTTTTCATTTTTCCCAGGGGTTCATCCTATATCTGGAGCTGTTACAGGTGCATTAGTTGGAATAATCGTAGGATTTATTCTTCCTCCTATTGCTAAAAACGCATCTAGGATTCATTCTGGTTTCTCTCTTTATAACGTTGGCTTTGCTGGAGGAATTATAGCTATAGCAGTAATGTCTTTAATGAGAGCTGTAGGACATGACTTTGAGACAAACTCTATATGGCATAAAGGAAATAATATATTATATATGATATTTTTATTTACTATAAGTGCTTACTTCATAATTTGTAGCCTTATACTAGATAAATCGAAGAAAAGTGTGCTAAAAGATCAAATAGGAATTAATAAAGAACATGGTATTTTCCCTAGTGACTTTTTTTCAATCTATGGTAGTAGTTGTTATTTTAATATGGGAGTACTTTGTATATTCTCAACACTTTTTGTTTTACTTATAAATGGTGATTTAAATGGTCCAACTATTGGAGCTATTTTCTCCATGGCTGGCTTTGGATGCTACGGAAAAAATTTAGCTAACTCTGTTCCATTAATTATAGGAGCTTCATTAGCATCTTTAATTAGCATATCAGATATAAATTCTCCTGTTACAGTAGTTTGTATATTATTTAGTACAGGATTAGCTCCTATTTCAGGATACTATGGTTGGCCTTATGGAATAATAGCAGGATTTCTTCACATATTTATGGTTTTTAATATTGGTGAATTACATGGAGGATTAAATTTATATAATAATGGACTTGCAAGTGGCTTTGTAGCCGCAATTATTGTTCCAGTTATAGAATCTCTTCAAGTTACAAATACAAAAAATAATTTAAAGGATTCTTCTAAGAGACATCCTATTAGTTTAGGAATAAAAAAAGAAGCAGATTAATCTGCTTCTTTTTTCTTTACATTTATAAATTTTATATTAAAAGGGGCTTATAGTTTAAGTAGGGGGAAATTAACACTATGTTAATTTTATACTATAAACCCGAACAAACTTATTTATTATATATTAATTGATTAACTTTTTATCTGATTTAATCTTAGCTCTTTTTACTAAAGTATAAATAAGAGATGCTACTATTCCAGTTACTCCACCTAAGGCAAAGCCAAACTGAGGATTATTGAAAACAGCTCCTAAAGCAAGTCCTATTAAAACTCCTCCAGCTATACTTTTAGTAAGATATTCACACTCTTTATCACTTAATATCATCTTCTCTAACACCTTTACCACTCCCAACAAATTCCTTTAACTTAATTATACAAACTACTTATTACAAATTATTTACATTGAATTTAAGCATTGGTTACTTTTGTAAATTAACTTTTGTCTTTTGTTAGAAAATAGATATTATTGAAAATAATATCCTAATAGTATATGACTTAAAGTCTCAGATATTTTAATGATATTGCTATTGTAATATATAAATAATATTACAATATTTATAATACATACAATTATGTATTGCTTTGGTTGTTCTATATATAATATTAAGACATTCACCTTACTTTGTAAAGAGTTATTTTTTACTGTTTTAAAAGATTAATTATATATATTAAGAGTTATTTCTAATCATTTCTATTGTTTTTATAAATTTCCTACTATTTTGGTTCCATGAAACTCCCTAGCATTGGTATAATCTTTTAACGCTAAAAAATTATCTTTAGTAACTCCTCCACCTGGAAGTATTATTATTTTATCTTTAGCATGTTCAACTAATTCTTTTAAGGTATCTTTATTTTTAAAAGCATTATCTAATCCACCCTTTGTTAAAACCCTATCTACTCCTAAATCTATAAGTTTATCTAAGGCATCAAACTTATTTTCTATTTCATCAAAGGCCATATGAAATGTAACGCTTAAAGGTTTAGCTAACTCAACAAACTCCTTGGTTGTTTCATAATCTAAAGTATTATCTTCCTTTAGAAATCCAAATACTACTCCTGTTACCCCTATATCCTTACAAAGTTTTATATCATTTTTCATTATGCTCAATTCTTCTTTAGAATAAACAAAATTTCCTCCTCTTGGTCGAATAATTACATTAATGTCTATATTAATATCCTTTTTACATTGAAGAATTGTTCCATAGCTTGGTGTTGTTCCACCTTGAGCCAAGTTATCACAAAGCTCTATTCTATTAGCTCCTAACTCCTCAGCTCTTTTTCCTTCCTTATAATTTCCAACACATGCTTCTAACTTAATTGTCATACGCCTCTCTCCTCCTCAGTAATATTTTTTATGGATTCCAACTCAGTGTTTTCAAGATTACAATTCCCAGATCTTCTCTCAAAACCTTTAAAATCAAAATTTAAAAACATTAAACTAACATTTTCTTCTCTTAATATCTCTAATATTTTTATATTTATTTCTTCCTTAAGCTTTTCATATTTTAAATATTCAAATTCATCTGTGTAGAAATATATAAAAACTCCAAAACCATAAGTTGAAAGCTCATTAAAACTTACTATTATCAAATTTTTATCTATTTTATCATGTTTTTTTAGCATATTTTCTATTTTATTAACAGAATTTTTTATACTTTCTATTGGTGTCTTGCAATCCATAGTAAATTTAAAGTGGATTCTTCTTAATTTTCTATGAGTCCAATTTATTATGTTACTATTAGCAAGTTTTGAATTAGGTACAGTAGCAATTGCCATAGAAAAGGTTCTTATTCTTGTACTTCTAAATGTGATATCTTCAACAACGCCTTCAACATCTCCAGCCTGTATCCAATCTCCAATAGAAAAAGGTCTATCTAAAACTATTACCATTCCCCCAAACAAATTTGAACATGTATCCTGAGCAGCTAATGCAAAGGCAACTCCACTTACACCTAATCCAGCAATAAAACCAGTTAAGCCAAATTCATTTGCAATTATAATTATTCCAACTAGCAATATTATTAATCTAATAATTATAGAAACAAAAGGAAATACAATAGTATTACCACCATCATTTTTATGTAACTTAGAATAAAGTAATGAATTTTCCAAAGTTAAGTTATAGGCAAAATATATAAATGAAACTATTATTCCTACTCTTAGAATCTTATATGTAGATAAAAAATCTATACCTAAAGAATCAAGATTTATAACTTTAAATATTGAATATATTCCAACAAAGGATACAATAAGCTTTAATGGATTTTCTAAAGCTCTAACAATATTATTATCTAAGTAATTTTTAGTCCTTCTTGCCCCTCTCATTAGTAACTTAAATAGATTATTTATTAGTATTTTATTTATTATTAAAACAATTATCATAATAACAAGAATTATAATAATCTCTTTTATATTGATAATTGTCAGCCTTCCTAAAAGTCTTTCTAATTCCTTCATAGCACACCTCAAAAGATATTCTTCTTTTTATCTTTTCCTGAAATGACTAATTTATTTTAAATTTAAATATAAAAATAAACCTAGATAAAATATTTTTATATTTTATCTAGGTTTATTAATTCCCACATTTATGCTATTTCATCAAAGTATTCACTAACTTCTTGATTACTTTTCTTTATGCTTTATTGAGGTATATGACTTTTTATATAAGACTTTACCTCTTCTGGACGAATATCAAGGATAACTGCAAACTCTTCATTTATTAATTTTTCCGCAGTTTGCATAATCTCATCGTCGCCCTTACATGCCTTTTTTCCATCTAATTTTCTTTTCTTTTTATCTAAATATATACTTCTTATTAATACAATTAAATCATCACAATTTCCACTTCTAAGCATTGTTTTAAACTCATCATTTCTTTGTCTATCATTATCTATCCATAAAGTTTCCGTCTCTGGGATACTATTTATAATGGAATTTACATCCTCCTTAGAAAGAAGAGTTCTCATAGAAATTTTCTTATTATCAACTGGAATTTTAATTACTGTCTTTTTAGGATACTTAGAATAGACTGGACTTAATACATAATATTCTTTTTCAATATTATTCATAAGAGTTTCTTTAGTAATATCTATAACCTGACAAACCCCAACGGTTCCATACATTATATAATCATTAATTTTAAACAATAAATTTTCACCTTCCTTAAATTAAAATTTTGCTTTCATCTCATCATTAAGAGATTGCTCTTTTAACTCAAGTAGTTAGCACTATACTTTTCTAAAATAAAAAAAGTAGTTTTAACAACTGGAATTACGTCATTAAAACTACACGCTGTATACTTCTATTTTACCACATTAAAAATATTTAATGTAAGGAAATATTTTATTTTTAAAATATATATGATTTTACTCAATATCAATTTTCATGTCTCTATAATAATATTTCATATCATTTTCATTAATTTCTCTTAATACTCTACATGGATTTCCTACAGCAACTACATTAGATGGAATATCCTTTGTAACAACACTTCCTGCTCCAATTACTGAATTATCTCCAATATTAATTCCTGGAAGTATAACAGAATTTGCACCAATCCAAACATTATTTCCTATATGTATAGGAATATTATATTGAGCTTGTTTACTTCTTAATTCTGGATGTATAGGATGTGTACCTGCTGATACTGTAACATTTGGGCCAAATAAAACATTATTTCCAACAAATATATCACAGTCATCAACCATTGTTAAATTGAAATTAGCATAAACTCCATTGCCAAAATGTACATTTTTTCCTCCCCAATTAGCATGGAAAGGAGGCTCAATATAACAATCATCTCCTATTTCAGCAAACATCTTCTTTAGCATTTTCTCCCTTTTATCCTGTTCTGAAGGTCTTGTTTGATTAAAATCATAAAGTAGCTCTAAAGCCTTCATCTGCTCACTCATCAAAGCTTCATCATTACAATAATAAAGTTTTTGACCATACATTCTTTCTCTTATTTCTTTTAAGTCCATAATCTTCTCATCCTTTTCTAAAAATCATATTTATAAACCTATCAAACTTAATATTACATAAAAATATGAAATAAATATACACTTTATAAATATAAAAATTAAGAGTGATAAGTCTAATCACTCTTAATTAATCAAAATAAAATAACTCTTCAAATTTTTTATCTAAAGCAATACATAATATTAATGCTAGCTTAGCTGTTGGATTAAATTGTCCTGTTTCTATAGAACTAATTGTATTTCTTGAAACCCCTACTAACTCAGCTAAAGCCTGCTGTGATAATCCTTTTTCTACTCTTGAAATCTTTAGTTTATTTTTTAAAATTAATTCATCTTTCATTTTCATTAATTCCTTTATATAAATTTAATCTGCCTATTCTAAAGTAATTATAATAAAATTTGCAAGCCAAATAATTGTTGCAACTCCTCCTGCAATAGTTATAACTAAATGTGATTTTTTTCGTGTAAACTTAAATTTTTCAAATGCATCTGTTGAAATAAATATCCAGAACATAGATGAAGCTGCATAAAAAACAGAATTATTACCACCTGAAAAAAAGAGATTAAATAAAATTATAAAAAGAAATATTAAGCTAAAAATAACAAATCCTATTTTACGCCCTTTAGATTCAGCATATTCTATACCTTCATCACTTCTAGAATTACGGCTTTTTTCTAAAACAGTATTTTTATCCATATTATTTTCCCCCTTCATACCAAGTTTATTTGTTATTTTGCAAAGTTTTATTGTCAATTTTATTTTACCAATTGACAATAAAACTTGTCAATAACTCTTCATATAGATATTGTATATTATTGTAAATAAATTATAATTAAATTATAAACAAATATTTGGAGATGATTTCATGGATGATAAAATAACCAAATTAAAAGAAATAATAAAAAATAGTAATAACATAGTTTTCTTTGGAGGAGCTGGAGTGTCAACTGAGTCTGGAATTCCTGACTTTAGAAGTGCTAATGGCTTATTTAATGAAAAACTTAATATTACTTTTACCCCTGAACAATTAGTTTCTCATAGTTTTTTTCAGAGATATCCAGGAGAGTTTTTCAATTTTTATAAAACTAAACTTATTTACCCTGATGCCAAGCCTAATGATGCTCATATTGCCTTAGCTAAACTTGAAGAAATGGGAAAATTAAAGGCTATAGTAACTCAAAACATAGATGGACTTCATCAAATGGCAGGGAGTAAAAATGTTTTTGAACTTCATGGATCAGTTCTTAGAAATTACTGTGTAGATTGCCACGCTTTTTATGATGAAAAATTCATTCTTGAATCAAAGGGAGTACCAAAGTGTACTAAATGTGGAGGAATAGTTAAACCTGATGTAGTTTTATATGAAGAGCCTTTAGATGATAATGTTATTAGAGGTGCTATCGATGCTATTTCTAAAGCAGATACCCTTATAATAGGAGGAACTTCCTTAGTTGTTTATCCTGCCGCAGGGCTTATTAACTATTTTAGAGGAAAGAATTTAGTTTTAATAAACAAAAGTTCAACTCAAGCTGATTCTAAAGCTCACTTAGTTATAAATGACTCCATAGGAAAAGTATTAGGAAACCTTATTGATTAATTTATTTTTTTAAATAGAAAAGAGACTATTAATTTTCTAATAGTCTCTTTTTAAATTTATTTAACAAATTTCTATGTAGATTCTTAGTTAGATAATTTTATCCTTGAGAAACTTGTTGTTTTACAGTAGCTACTTCTTCTGGAGTTGCTTGTTGAGCAGGGATATAGTATCCTTTTTCTTTTGCAACTTTGAAAAGAGCATATTGACGTACTTCGTCTTGGTTTCTCATGTTTTGTATAGTTTCTCTTAATTCTTGATTCTCACATTGAGAAATTATGCTTCCATATCCTGCTAAACTTGCATTTATTCCAGCAAGATAATCGCTTATCATTTCTTTTTCTTGCATGTTAATTGCCTCCTATCCTAAAAATGACATTAATTTTTCTTTACTGTTTTTAGCATCTTGTGCATCTTTTTTTAACATATTTTTTAATGTTGGATCAGTACATTGTTCTGAGTAACATTCAAGTTTTTTCTCAATTGTACAATGAGCTCCTATTAAGTGACGAAGATTTTGTAATTCTAATTCATTTAGATTAGCCATAATAATCCCTCCTAACATTTTAAAATTCCTTATTAGTTTAAGCTTTTTTTTTTAATTTATTCATACAAAATTATGTAATTAATCTTATGTTTAAACAATATATTATATTAAACACTAATATTAAGGAGTAATTTAATTTGATCTTTTTATGTATTTTTTTAATACTATTAGGTGTGTGTGCTGTTGCCTTTGTACTATATCAATGCAATATTAAAATTACTGAATATAAAAGGCAAATTTTAACTTTAAATAATCAACTTTCAAAATATAAAGATACAACTTATATAAAAAGTAACAATGATTCCAAAAAAACTTTAATAATAAATTTTAATAAGCCTGAATTTAGATATGGAATTACACTACCTTATACCTCAATTTTCATAGCTCCATCTGAGGAATCTATTGCTATTAGTAAAATCAAAGAAAAATCACAAGTAAAAATTATTGATGAAGCTGAAATAAACAATGAAATTTGGTATTATTCATTGTTAAATACAGAATCAAAAATAAATTGTAATGGCTGGATTAAAAAAAGCCAATTTTCAATGCTTATGGAAGATACTAATAATATTATCGGAGAATAAATATTTACTTTTTAAACTAAAAAAACCTCACTCCAGTTAATACTGAAGTGGGGTTTAAAAATTAAAATTTATCTTTTGAAGAATGAGAATAATCCTTTTTTCTTCTTTTTAACTTTTTGCCCTTGGAATACTATCTTTTCATTATTTAATAAAGCAAGTCCATTAGCTTCAAATCTTCTACTTGCTCCTCTACTTATGCTATTTGCAACTTCACAAGCTTCCTTTAAGCTAGTATTTCTATTTCCATTACTATGAGCATCAGATCCAATAAAGCTATATAGATTATTTTCTAAGAATAGCTCTGCTGTTTTCTTCACATCTTTTCCAAATAATCCAGTAAGACTTCCTCCATTTAATTGGAATAAGTATCCCTCATCAATAAACTGATTTATTTCCTCTGGATTATTTATGAAATCAACATATCTTTCTGGATGAGCAATCACTGGAGTTATTCCTTTTATTTTAAGTTCATATATTTCATCTATTGCTTTTTGAAAATATATTTTATCCATAGGGAATTCTATAAGCATATATCTTGATTCTCCTAAGGTTCCAATATCTCCAAGCTTAAAATCCTCTAATATGTAATTATTAAAGAATACTTCTTGTCCTGGATAAATTTCAATATTTAAATTATTTTCCTTAGCTAGCTTATTTAACTCTTTAACTTTATCTTTTACACTGTTATAGTTTTCTGTCCAATATCCCTTAAAGAAGTGAGGAGTTGCTATTATTTTCTTAGTTCCTGACTCTTCTGCTCTTTTTAACATTTCTAAGGACATTTCTAAACTTTTTGAACCGTCATCTATATTAGGTATTATATGTGAATGTATATCTATCATTGCTTTCCTCCTTAAAATAAATACCTAAAAGGAAATCTATCTTCCTCTATAGGGTTTAAATAATTTTTACTATAATATAAAACCCTTTACTAATCTACTCTTAACTTTCTATTTTTTACATGAATATTTTACCATAATACAAAACCAAATAATACATTCTACATACATATATTTCACAGGAAATATTCTCTTCATAAAAAAACAAATAGCTGTATCAAAATATATTCTAAGAAATTTATTTTTTAGAATATATTTAATACAGCTAAATTAATTTATAAACTCAATTTTTCTTTTTTCGTATTTAAAGATTCAATTTCTAAATTCATAGTTTTGATTTCTTCATATAAGGATTTTATTTCTTCATTTCTATACTTTAATTCCTCTTCATAAAAAGAGTTTATCCTATAATTCAAAATCATTACCAAATTTAGAATAGACTCAGAAAAAGTTAATTCTTCACTTTCCTCTTTTTCTTCATCCTTTGCTAAATCACATTTTATTTCATTATATATTTCTTTTATCTTATAATTTGATATATCATATGATAAAGCACTTTCTATATTTTTAAAGGCCTTATTTTTCTCATCTATTATCATATATAATAATGCTAAGATGATTTTAACTTCTATTAATTCACCTCTTCTTTTATCAATTTCCTCTAGGGTCTCTATTGCTTGTAAATAATTTTTATCTTCTATTAAGTTTAGTGAATCCCTATATTTTTCACTTATTAGTTTAAAATCATCACTTTCTATATCCTCTATAAATTCAGAAGCCTGATTATCTTCACATGAAACTTTCAAACTCTCATTCCAATATTTCTTAGCTCCATAAAAATCGCAATACATATATTTTATTATTCCTAAAAGATTTAAAATATCTATATTTATATTTCCAGAGCCATAAATTTTTTCTAAGAGCTTTTCTCCCTCTTTCAATTTCTTATTTAAGATTAAATCCAAAGCATTATTATAAGCACCTTCTAAAGCTTCTTTACTATTTTTCATAAGAAATGCTCCCAATATTAATTTACGAAATCAAATAAAAAATCTGTAAGTTCTTCATCTAATTTCATAAGTGCCATTTTATCATTATCTACTATGGCATCCTTCATGTCACTCATAATTTCTTGAAGCTTTTCTCTATCGGCACTTGGTAACATAGGAATTTTTCTTTCTGCTAATCTAAAGTTAGGTTCTACTAATTTAAATAAATTGGCTGATTTCCAAGGTACAAGTTCATTATTATTTTCATTACTTGAAACTACCTCTTTAAGATCATGAATCTCTTCTTTTGAAAGGCCTTTAGTAGACATTATTTTAGAAATTTCATCTCCAGTAGAAAGAATTTCTGCTGAAACATTTAAAATTCCATTTAAATCATAGGTAAAGGTAATATCTATTTTTTCTTTACCAGTATCAGCCTTTGGTATTCCTGATAATATAAATTCATCTATTAAAGTATTATCACTAACATATCTACTTTCACCTTCATAAACACTTACTAATACTTCTGTTTGATTATCCATAACAGTGCAATATCTCTTTGTTACATTTGCAGGTAATTTTGAATCTCTATCAATTATAGGATCAAATATTCCTCCCTTTAATGCCACTCCTAAAGTATAGTTACATGTATCAGTAACTATTATTGTGCCTGAATCTCCAACTGGAATATCATTTTTAATAGCAGCTTGTACTGAAGCCCCTAAAGCCACAGCCTCATCTGGATTTACTCCCCTTGCTATTTTTCCTTTAAATCTTTTTTCAAGCATATTTCTTACATAAGGTATTCTACTAGAACCACCAACTAATAATACTGTATCTATCTCATTATCAGTAATATTTGCATCCTCTAAAGCTTCATTTACTATATCCTCAGTAGAATCTATTATTTCTTTAACATTAAACTCAAACTCTTCCCTAGTTAATACCATTTCTAAGTTTATTGGATTATTATCTTTGTCAGCACTAATATAAGGAAGTACTATTTCAGCCATCTTAGATGTTGATAATGTTTTTTTAGCTTCCTCTACACCTTCCTTAAGTCTAGCCAAAATTCTACTATCTGAGATATCTAATTTTACACCTGTTGATTTATTAAATTCATTTACAACATGGTCTATTAATTTATTATCAATATCTTTTCCACCTAAATAATTATTCCCTCTGCTTACTTTTACGTCTAAAACTCCATTAAACATTTCTAGTATAGTTACGTCAAAGGTTCCCCCTCCAAAGTCATAAACTAGAATATTTCCGTTTTTATCTAGGTTGTCTACTCCATAAGCCATAGCTGCTGCAGTAGGTTCATTTATTATTCTCTCTACTTTAAACCCTGCTATTTCCCCAGCATTTTTTGTAGCTTTTCTTTGTATATCATTAAAGTTTGCAGGGACAGTTATTACGGCTTCTTCTACTTCTTCCCCTAAAAAATATTCAGCTACTTCTTTTAATTTTTTTAAAATTAGTGCTGAAATTTCCTCTGGTCTGTATTCTTTCCCTTGAATTTGTATAATATTTTCTGTTCCCATTACTCTCTTTACCTCAGCAACTGTTAATTCAGGCTTTAGCAAAATTTGATTTTTAGCTTTCTTTCCAACCTTTATTTCATCTCCCTCTATGGAAACTACTGACGGAATAGCATGTTCATCTCCTTCTTCAATATTTCTTATTATGCATGGCTTACCATCTTTTACATAAGCTATTTCTGAAGTTGTTGTCCCTAAATCAATTCCTATTATTCTTCCCATTCTATATCCTCCTTATTTTTAACTACTACTACTTGAGCTGTCCTCTCAACTTTTCCCTTGTATATGTATCCAAACTTTAAAACCTCGTTTATCTCATAATCTTTTCTTTCGTCATTCCAAATAGTACTAACACACTCATGTAAGCTTTCATCAAAAAAAGTTTCTTTTCCGTCAATAAGAAGGATATCTACATTCACCATTGCTTTTTTTACTGTGTTTAATAGATTATTCATAGCCTCATTTAATACTTCATTGTTAGATTTTTCACTAAAATCATAAATATATTTTATATTGTCCAATATATTGATTATGCTTTTAACCAATCTCTTTTCCCTTATTTCTAATTCTTTGTTTATTCTTTTACTTCTAAGCTCCTCTTCCTCACTCTTTTTACTTATATAAGTTGTAATCCCTTCAAGACTACTAGCTATTTTATAGACCTCTTCAATATATCCTTGATTCATATTTTCATTTTGTATGGCTATTTTTTTTATAGAATTTTTTATTTCTTTTAATCCTCTATCCCCTTCAAATAAATCTATATATTTTTTCTCTTCACAGATATCCTTTAAAGCCTCTTCATAATTCAAATCAGTACCCCCTTATTTTATTTATCTATAAAACTATTTATTACTTTTCTAAATAAAATTTTTACGGGATTCCCCTCTCTCCTTTTAGAATAAAATTCCTTAGGCACATTATTTTCCTCTTTTATTTTCTGAACTTTACTATATCGACTCAAAACCTTGTCACTTAACTTTCTTGTTTCTAAATACACATTTCTATAATCATTCTTTAACTTCCCAATTGATTTTACTAATTCATCATTTTCAAAATTAAAGTTATTAAAAAAGTTTTGAGTTGTTCTTTCGACATCCTTATTAAATTCAATATCATCCTTTAAAAATTCACTTACAACATTATAAAAAATAATCTTTTTAAAATCTTCATTTATACTCTTATCCTCATAAAGCCTAGATAACTCCAAAAAACTACGCCTTAAATTCATTATTTTTTCTAAGGTTTCCATGTCTTTTTTTTCATCTATTAAAACTAAAGCTGTTGATGTAAGCCTAACTCCGTTTTTAAAATGAAACTCTTTTAAAATTCTATCTAACAAATTCAATATTGAACTTTTTACTTCTTCATAATTATCCTTTAAAATGATTCCGCTTAAAGCTTCACACCCCTTATTAAAATCATCTTTGCAATCTAATCTATCGGATAAATCTAAAAACTTAAGGTATAACTTATACTTCTTTGAATTTATATTTTTATTTTCTAAGCCATCCTTTAAAACCTTAATAGCCTTTGTATAATCCCTTAATTCGCTTTCATTATAAATTTCAAATAATTTTAAATAAAAATCCACTTCTACATTTTTTAAATTCAAACTCTTTTTAAGGACACTCTCTAAATTTTTAAGATCATAATTATCTCCATAAGCATTTATTAAAAGCTTATAGTATTCTATATTGTTAGGCTCTCTTATAACTAATTCTTTTAATATCTTAGAACTTTTTTTATAATTTCTCCCTCTCATTAGACATACTGCTAAATCCTTTTTAACCTTTGAATTATCAGGGTATTTTTGCAGAACTTTTTCAAAATTTAAAACTGCTAAATCATATTTTTCACTTTTAGCTAAATCAATACCTTCATTAAGTATATTTTTTATTTCAAGATCAAAAGTCTCTAAAATATATGCATCCCTTTTAGCTTTATCTATTAAGGTTTCATAGGCATCCCTTATAACTCTATATTCCTTTGGAAACTTTTCTGGTGGATATTTTTTAGTCATATTAAAATATGCATTTTTCACTTCATTATCAGAGGCATCTATCTGAATATTTAATTCTTTAAAATAATCTATCATATACATCCTCCTAAAATTAATTAACGATATATCTCTATACCATAACTTTATTTCAGTAAAACTAATAATATTCATTAGTAAGCCTATTTTATTTATAAAACTTAGAATACTCTAGGTTAGAACTATTTTTTTATCCATAATTATATTTATTTTAATTTGACATAAATTACTTATATTAATAAAATGTTAATGAATTATTTGATAAAAATAACTAATAATTCAAATATTATATTAAGAAGCTTTCGGAGGTTTATATGACGCATAGACCTATGCTCAATAAAATAAAACTTTTTTTTATACTTCAAATTATCTTAAGTTTTTTAGTCTTGGTAGGAACATTATTCTCTATATTGGTAATACCATCACATTTACCAGACTATTTCATATGGGCAATAGCCTTTTCATTTTGGGTTTTTCAATGTGGAATTAGTACAATATTTGCATTTAGGTGTAGAGTTTCTAAAAGCTCCCTAAATACCATAAAATTAAGTTTTATATTAATTGGAAGTATACAAATTTTAATAACCTTAGCAACAAACCTATTTGGTATATTTAATCTTCAAATTTTTAATGTGTTATTAATAAAAAACTTTCAACTTTTAATATTATCATTCATATTTATTGTAATGATTTATAAACTTATAAAAGATATGCTTAAGTATAGCGTTTTAAAGGATTATATTATTCGTGATTCATTTTTTACATTTATACCTTTTGCCTTTATTATTTATAAAAATTCTAAATACTTTATATCTTCTATATATTTCTTAGATGATTCAGTATATAGTTTAGTTTTATTAAATATAAATAGCTTAAGGATTTTTTTAGAAGGATTTCTTATTATATTAATCTTTGTAAAAACTATTTATTTAAGAGGAAATAAAAAAAGTAGTTTTCTATTATTAATCTACTTTTATGTTTCGAATCTTAACTGCTATATAATATCCTATTTTAATAGCAAGTTACTTTTTTCTCATTACTTATATCAAGGTATTGGTATTTATTTTATTTGTCCAATATTATTAATGCTTTCTATATATTATTCAATTACAGAACAAGAAAAAGCTCCAGATCAGGTGCTATTTGATGATTCCTATATGAATATAAATAATTCATGGATAAGTATTACTATTGGAATTTTCCCTGTATCCTTTTCAGCTATAGACATAATCTCATCTTCTATAGCAAGTGGTGATTTTAACGGCATAGAAAGCTTAGTAATTATACTTCTTGTTATGATTCTACTAGTATGTAGAGATGTTATATTAAGAAAAGATAATCTAAGGTTAATTGCAAGTGTTAAGAGAGCTAATGAAATAGACTTTTTAACTAATATGTATAGTAGAAATTACTTTTTAAAGAAACTTGAAACTCTAACTACTGATTATGCACTTTTCTTTATAGATATAAAAAGCTTTAAGGACATTAATAATATTTTTGGACATGTTGTTGGTGATAAGGTATTAGTAGAAGTGGCAAATAAATTTAAAGAAATTAAACTACTTCTAGGTAAAAATGTTTTCTACTGTAGATATAGCGGAAATGAATTTGCCCTAATATCTAAATTAGATCAAGTTGATCTTATATTAAAATTTTTTAGAGATTTTGAAAATATAAAGATCCAACATAACTCTGATTTAATACATATAAATTTTAATATTGGATATTCATTAAATGACTCAAATATTAACTTGGATTTACTAATTCAAGAAACAGATTATGCCCTAATGAGAGCTAAAAAGCTTAAAGTACCTAACAATGCTATACTTATGTATGATGATAATTTAAAAACAGATTTAGAACATATGAACATATTAAAAAAGGATTTTAAAAATGATCTTTTAGCAGACAAATTTCATTTGGTATTCCAACCTAAGGTTTGTGTAAAAACATTAAAAATAGTTGGTTTTGAAACTCTACTACGTTGGAAACATGATAAATTAGGTATCATTTCTCCTTCTAAGTTTGTACCTATAGCTGAAAATTTAGGAGAAATTTCTTCCCTTGATTTATATGTTTTTAAGAAATCCTGTGAATTTCAAAGATACTTAATAGATACAGGCATAAAATTAAAGTGTAGTGTAAATTTATCCTTAAACACTTTAAAGTCCTATGAAAAAATCAGCGAAATTCTAACTATTTATAATGAGTATAAAATTCCACAAAAGTTAATAACGGCAGAAATATTAGAAAATGTATCACTAAATAATAATGCTAAAACAATATCTTATATTAATCTTCTTAGAGAAAATGGAATTTGTATATCAATAGATGATTTTGGTACTGGATACTCATCTCTTAGCCAAATATCTAATTTATATTTTGATGAGTTAAAGATTCCAAGAGAGTTTGTAATTAATGCAAGAACTCCTAGTAAATTAGCTGTTATTGAAGCAATATCCATATTAGCAAAAAAATTAAATGTAACCTCAGTTATTGAAGGGGTAGAAACTTATGAGGACTTCAAATTATTTAGTAGTTTAGGCTTTGATATTGTTCAAGGATATTATTTCTCTAAACCATTAACTAAATCTGAAATAATAGATTATATAAAAGTTAATATCAATAACAAAATAGGCTAATAACTAAGTAAGTTTTTTATATTTAAAATAAAAAAATGGGCTGTATCAAAATATAATAATAAAACTCACAAACATATTCCTAGAATTACCAGATTTCGCTAATAATTTAAATTCTAAAGCTCATCTAGATATTCTCTTCATACTGTTTGTAAGCTTTATAAAAAGTTATTTTGATACACACCCTTTTTCTTTATTTATATAAAGATTTTTCATATTTTCCAATGATTTTTATAACTGAAAAAATAAAAAGTGCAATTCCTAATATTAATAAAACTATAACCATACTTGGAAATTTACTTAATAACATTGGTATTAATAATACTCCTAGTAAGTTAAAAATTATATGTACAGTAATATTTCCTAAAATTGAATCTGAATACACATAGATCAAAGCTAATACTACACCTAAAATAAATGTATAAATACCTTGAACTAAATTTAAATGCATAATTCCAAAAATTAAAGCTTGTACTAAAATAGCCACTATTATATTAAAGTTTTTTCTTAAATATCCAAAAATAATTCCTCTGAAAACTATCTCTTCATATATAGGTATTAATATTATGACTATTACTAATTGTAAGACAGATTTGTTTGCAATATTTAATTGGTTAACAATCTCACCATAGCTTGGTATTATTTTAGTTAAAATAGCACTTAAAAACAATAATATTATACTTACTCCTATGCTTAAGGCAATAATATACAAATATTCTTTTAAATTTATCTTTTTTATTTTTATTCTTTTTAATAGACCTTCATTAGAAGGTAAAAGTATAACTGCAATTAATACTAAAGTTAATATATTCCCTAATATTGTTAGTGAAAAAATATTTTTTTGAAACAAGGAAATATTATCCTTTGTATAACCTAAAAAAAAGCCTTGTATAAAACTTACAATAACAAAATTTAAAATTGGAAATCCTAAGCATACTCCTACTGTTTTAAAAAACTTTTTCATATATAGACCTTCCTAAACCATTAATTTGTGATAAACCATAATCATTCCAGCTACAGAATTTATAATAGTTAATACTAGCCCTATAATATTTAAGGCTAATGCTATCTTATATGCCTTACAACTAAACTCTTTTATTTTCTTAGAAGACATAATTATTCCTACTATACTAATAATTAAACCTATTAGTGGGAAAAACCAAGCTATACAGCTTATAACTCCTAAAATTATTGGTGATTTTGACTTTTTAATTTGATTCTCCATTCTTTTCTCCTTTTTATAATTATTTCCCTTTTAATGTTAATTATATGTTTTAATGTATTATTTGTAAATATTTATGGACTCATATTCATGAAAATACTATAATTTATCTATAATTATCTTTAGGAGGTATTTTAAATGGAAAATGTTAAATTAATGAATAAATCTAAAGATTTAGTGCATTCTTTATATAATAGTCTTTCGAAATCAAAAGAAAATAATTTTGATGATATTAAAGAAGTTTTATTAAAAGTTTATACCAAACTAGATTTATATGATGAGAAAAATATTCCTTTAATAAATAGATTAGTTAACTATATATATTTTACAGCTTACACAAAAAAACTGACTTTTCCTCTAATGAAGAGAATATAATAAGAGAGTTATCTGAGATAGGTAAATATGCCGGTTTAAATGGTGTATATCGTTCAGACTATGGAGATAAATCTCAATTTTAGATAAAAATTAAATTCTAATTCTTTCAATTGTAGTAAACAAAATTACACTACTTACTTAAATTCTAAATTAACTTTTAGAGAATATCCTAAGCTTTAATATATCTTGAAATCTCAATTAAATATGGTAAAATTAACAAGAAACTGAAATTACTGTAGATAACATTATAACTACTATCAGTTTCTCTCTAATTATGATTATAAAGTGCCACAAAACATTCTTTATATTTCAAAAATTATAATCATTTAGGTTATATGATTAAATCTTAAATAACTTAGGAGCAATTATATGAATACTACTAAAATAGCTTTGTTTGATGTAGATAAAACATTAATACATGGTGATTCCATGTTTTATTTACTTAAATACACAATAAAGAAAAAACCTTATTTATCCTTTCATTTACCTATATTATTTATAAAATTATTAGGATATAAGGCTAAAATAATAAATACTAAGAAAGCAAAAGAATCTATGTTTTATCCCTTAAATTATCTCTGTGAAGGTGATTTAAGCGACTTTTTTAATACAATGATAAAACCTAAGATTTATAAAGATGCTTTGACTAAAATTAAAGATTTAAAAAGTAAAGGATATTATATATTGTTGATTTCAGCATCTCCAGAATGCTACTTAAAATATTTTGAGGATGAAGATTTTATAGATGGTGTAATAGGAACTAAATTCGAATTTATAAATGGCAGATTTATAAACAAAATAAGTGGACTAAATTGTAAGGGTGAAGAAAAGGTCTCAAGAATAAATACCTTTTTACAAGAACATGATTTGATAATCGATAAAGAAAACTCTGTTGCTTATTCTGACTCTTTATCAGATGCGCCAATGTTTAGTTTAGTTAAGAATGCATATCTTGTTAATAGCAAAAATTCAAATCATGAATATGAAATATTAAAATGGAAGTAGGTAAGAATTTTGAAGAATAAAAATTTAAATAAAGGGATAATTTTAATATTTTTCTCCGCACTCTGTACTTCTTTCGGACAATTATTTTGGAAAATAGGGGTTGATTCTAATCTCTTTCTATTAATTATAGGTTTTGTCCTATATGTCATAGGGGCTCTTAATATGATATTAGCCTTAAAATTTGGAGATCTTTCAATAATACACCCTTTAATGTGCACAAGTTATATATTTGCATTAATTAATGGTAGCTTATTTCTAAAAGAACATATATCATTAGTTCAATTTTTAGGAATTATAGTTATTATTACTGGAGTTATTTTTATAGCAAGAGGTAAATCTTATGAATAATATATATTTAGTTTTTCCCATAATGACATTCTTCGGTGCATTAGGTGGCTTCTTTTTTAAAAAAGGTGCAGAAAATGTAGATAACTTCTTATCTCTTATAGTTAATTTCAAAATTTACATAGGTGGTTTTTTCTATGTAACAGCTGCTATTTTAAATATATTTGTACTTAAATATCTACCTTATAGCATTGTACTACCCCTTACTGCCATGACTTACATATGGACTATGATCTTAGCCAAAATAGCTTTAGGTGAAAAAATAACTAGTAATAAGATTATAGGTACAATATTAATAATTTTAGGTTCTCTACTAATAGCTATATAACAGCCTATTTAGAAATTTTCTATAAAAATAAACTTCTTTATCAACCCTTTATTTTTATAGATAATTTCTTTATTTTTTAGTTTTATAAATAATTTATTAAACTAGTGAAATTTATAAAAAATATATGGATTGGAGACTTTTTGATGAAAAAAAATGTAGCGCTCAGTAGTTTTTTAAACATATCATTGAAATTTTTATTTCTTTTGATTTTAGTAGAAAGCATTGTTCATCGGAATTTATACTATGAATTTTCAATTACTTCATTAGTGCTTTCTATTATAGCAATAAGCTTAGTAATATTTGTGTATTTTTATTTAAAGAAAAATTATAGTAAAAAACTATTATTTATTATTCTTTTATCAGTAGGACTAATATTTCGAGTCTTATGGTTTCTAAATTTAGATAGTATTCCTATAGGTGATTTTAATAGGATGTTTATATGTGCAGGTGAATTTCTAGATGGAAGTAACTATATGTTTAGAGGAACAAGTTACTTTGCAAGATTTCCACATATGACAGCAACAGTACTTTATTTTGCCATAATAAGAAATTTTTTTAGTAATCCCTTAATAGCTATCCGAATTATAAACATAGTACTTTCAATGTTTAACATAATTTTGCTTTATATGATTTCTAAAGAAATTTTTAAAGATGAAAAGAAAAGTTTTTGGGTTTTATTAATAAGTGCCCTGTATCCACCTATGATATTATATAGCAATGTTTATTGTTCAGAAAACTTAGCTATGCCACTTTTATTACTAAGTGTACTTATGTTCTTTAAATCAATAAACAATAAACAAAATTTATTATACTTATGTCTATCTGGAATCTTTTTGAGTTTATCTCATTTATTTAGACCTAATGGATATGTTTTTATAATAGCTTACATAATGTATTTATTTCTTTATTTCAAAGAAAACATTACTGTTAAGCTTAAAAATATTCTAGTAGTATTAGTATCATTTATAGTTCCTTTTGTTTTATTTAGTACACTGCTTATTAAATTAAATATAACTGAATATCCTCTTTGGCATGGTACAGAACCACCAAGCATTTCTATGCTAAAAGGAACAAATATAGCTTCTGGTGGAAAGTGGAATGAAGAGGACTTCAAAGTTTTTCATGACTGTGATGAAAACTATGAAAAGGCTGATAAAAAGGCTAAAGAAATAATAAAAGGAAGATTAATAAATACTCCTAAATTAGAGCTTGCTAAATTCTATGTTTCAAAATTTTCAAACTTCTGGAATAATGGAAGTTTTGCTGGTGATTACTGGTCTGAAGCTGGATTAGATGAAGCTTATAATAAGGAAGATTACCTAAAAATGCTAGGAAAAGAAAATGGAAATATGACTATAAGAATCAGTGAAGAAGGAGTATTCTATATTCAAAGTTTCTACATTATACTTCTTGCATTATCATATGTTGGATTATATAAAAATAAGTCAAAAAGAAAGAACTTAATTGATCTTCTTTATATACTTTTTGGTGGTATGTCACTACAGTTATTACTCATAGAAGCTCAAGACAGATATTCATATCCTTTATCATGGATATTTATAATTCTTGCCATGACTGCTTTTAATCCAAAAGAAAATGAGGAGGCGTTAGATTATGATTAAATACATAATCAAACTACTTAGACCAAATCAATGGATAAAGAATCTATTTATATTTGGCCCAATAATTTTTTCAAATAAATTTTTAAATATTGATATTCTAAAAAATAATATACTTACCTTTATAGCATTTTGCTTTATATCTTCCACAGTCTACATAATGAACGATATTGTAGATGTAGAAAATGATAGAAAGCACCCAAACAAATGTAAAAGACCTATAGCTAGCGGGAAAGTTAGTATTCCAGTAGCAATATTAATTGGCATAATTCTTTGCATAACATCTTTAGCTATAGCCTTTAGCTTAAAAATTTCTATATTATTTATTATAATTATTTATTTAATAAATAATATATTTTACTCATTTAAAATTAAGAATTTAGTTATTATAGATGTCTTCTCAATAGCATTAGGATTTATTTTTAGAGTATTAGCTGGTAGTTTTGCTACTGGTGTCCTTGCATCAGATTGGATAATTTTATGTACATTATTTTTATCTTTATTTTTAGGTTTTGGTAAAAGAAGAAATGAAGTTATTTTTTTAGGTGAAAATGCAAGTACTCATAGAAAAAATTTATCAAAATATAATTTAGAATTTTTAGATAAAGTAATTAATATATCACTAACTTGTACAATAGTCTTTTATTCTATATATTGTATTTTAGGTACATCAATAAGATTTTTTATTTTTACAGACATATTGGTAATCTGGGGAACAATAAGATACTATTATTTAATGTATTCCAGTAGTGAAGGAGAAAGCCCTACTGATTTAGTTCTTAAAGATAAACAATTAATCTATTTAATATTAATATGGGGAATTTTTTGTATAATCTTACTTAACTTAAATAATTATAATTTTATTATTAATATGAGTATTTAAAAACTATAGGAAGATTTGTTTTACACAAATCTTCCTAAAAAATTTAATTTTTTCTTTCCTTTATTGCTTTTTCTAAATCTTCATTACTAAATACCATACGCACTTCAATTCTTCTATCTTTCTTTGTTTCTTCTATATTATATTCATCATATCCCCTATCTCTTTCCTCTTTAGAAGCATAGTTTTCAAACTCAGACATCCCTGAAGCCTTAAACTTTTCTCCATGTAGATTTTCAAGTTCACTATCCTCTGGCATCATTTCATTTAAAAAGCTTATTGCTCTTTCAGTGGATAGTTCCCTTCCATGAATTGTGCTTCCTGCAAAATCTGTATGCCCTACAATCTCTATATAATCTATTTTTTCTTTTATATCCTCATTAGATAATAATTTGAAAAATATATCCCCAAGTTCAGAGGCTAATTTCTTTCCATCTTCCTTTAAAACTGAGCTATCACTATCAAAAAAAGTTTCTGTTTTTATATCAATTTTTCCTTCTTCTCTGTTAAAATTCATTACCTCTTCATTAACTGCATATTGATTTAATTCTCCTTGAATTTTGTCATATACAGTTTCTCTTTCTGCCGCTATATTATCCACAAAAATGCTTGAAATTCCTATTGAAGTAAGTAAGATAAAGAAAAAAACTAAGGTAACAGTAGTCATTATGTCAACAAAGGAAGGCCAATAAGAAGGTACTTCTTGTTCTGTCTTATACTTTCTTCTCCTAACCTTCATTTTTAACACCTACCAATCTCTTTACAATCTTTTTTCCACCCTGAATCTGCCTTTCCAATTTCTCTATTCCTATTAGTACTTCTACTTAACTCCTCAGTTGCTAGGCTAATATCTCTTAGAGGAACATTTAATTTATCAACTATATTTGATGAAAGTTCTTGAGTTTCTCTTTGAAGAGCATAGTATATACCATTTGCAACTTCATTTTTCATATTTGAAACATTACTTGAAAATTTATTTATTCCCCTTTCAAATTCTCTATATCCATCATTTAATTTTGAAATTTGATTTGAAATAATTTTATTATTTCTGCTTTGCTCATCTTTTATAATATTAAAGACATCATTAAAGGTATTATATCCTCTTCTCACCTCATTACTTTGAACCTCTAATCTCATACAAAGCTTATTTATTTCTCTCTTATTATCATTTATAGCCTTTGATAGTTCATTTACACTTTCCTCAAGTCTAGTAGATTTATTAAGGAATTTATTATTTGTTGAATTTACAGAATTACAAAACTCTGCACTTACCCTACTAAACTTTTCTAAATCTTCACCAAAGCTTTTTATAGGTGTTTTTATTCCCATAACCGAAACTCTAAAGTATGATACAATATTCTCTAAATCACTTATATGTTTATTCATTCCATTAAAGGTACTTGTCATATCTAGAGTGTTTTTATTTATGCCTTCAACTAAATTATTTATTCCCTTGTTAAATAATTCATCTAACTTTATTGAAAAACTTCCTAAAGCTTTATTCATAAAATCAGTAAGTACATCTTTATCTGATTTTATATAAATAGAAAATAATATGTTATCTAAATAGTCTTCAAAAACATCATAGAAATCCTCTTTAGCTCTCTTTAAATTAATGTTTAGACAATTTAAGATGATAGAACCTATTACCCCTACAATACTTGTCCAAAAGGCACTAGACATACTTCCTAGAGGCATATTCATACTTCTTGAGAAGTCAGCCATGCTCTGTGTTCCAGAGGATAATATACCTGTTGTTGTCATAATAGCCACAGTAAGCCCTAAAAATGTACCTATAAGACCTAAGGCTATTGAAATAGATGGCAGTATATTTGCAATATTTTCTTCTTTTAATATTCTCTTTTCTATATTCTTTTGAATTATTACCTCTGTGTTGATATTATATGTTCCTTTAATAGCACTCTTTCTAAAATCATCTGCCATTGCTTTTAACTCTGAATTAAGAAATTTAAGTTCCTTTTGATCTTCATTATTTGAAACATTAATCCACTCACTTTCATTAAAAGCATTTAAAAGATTCTCATACTTTTTCTTAACCCTCATATTGTAGATAAATCCTAGGCATATAACTATTAAAATTAATGTAACACCAATATACCCTAGAATATTTTGAGTTAAAAAAGATTGTAATATTTTACTAATTGTATTCATTATAAAAAATTCTCCTCCCCTATTAATTAATCTTTATATGAAATATATGATTACAAATAGGTTTTTATAATGAATTTCCATAATAAATAAAATAAAAAAGCCTTATGAATACTCAAGTTACCCTTGATTTCATAAGACTTAATTTTAAATATTTCTTAAACTATAAACTATCTATATAAAGAATAAAGGCTGAAGAAATTATTCTCCAACCAAATCCAAAATAAATACTAACACGCTATAAGTATTTACTATATGTAGACAGTATCATATTCTGGTTAAAAATTCAATAAAATCTACATATTTTTCTCTATTCTTTAAAAATTTTTATCATTTTATTGAATAAACTGGCTGTAACACCATAATAAATCATAAAAATATGCCTATTTCTCTTGTCTTAACTTTAGAAATTAAATAAATTTATATTTCATTAAAGCTCTGTTTCCATAAATCTAATTCTTCTAAATGCTCATCAATTAAAGAATCTTTTATGTACTTAACTCGCTTTCCCTCTGCACTTCTATATTTAGTTTCACATATCTTTACTAAAAACTGCATTATTCCATCATAGCATTTCATAACGTTTCCTATTCTATAGCTACGCTTCTCTATATTGCAATCCCCATATATTAGCCTGCTGCTTTGTATCATAGGTATGAAATCTCTAAACCGTTCCTCTATTGCTTCCCCTAAATTAGTTGCAGAACATATTAATTTATAAATTCTTATTAATTTAAGCTTATCATCCTGCGCACATTGTGATATCTTTTTCATTTCATCTCTTGCAGATTGTATTTCCATAGTTTCTTCATCTAAATTTTTATTTATTTTGTTTATCTTAAAGACCTTAATAAAAGGATTCTTTATATTTTTTATAATAGACTTTTCATCATAATCTATCAGTAGCAGTTCTTTAATAGGTCGTATATTATAATCATTTATTATATATTCACTACTGACTTCTTCTCCTAAAGTAGCTTTTATACTTTGTCTTTCTAAAATACTCATATTCTTAGCATATTTAGGTACTAGTGTTTCTAATATATATATTTTTTCTTCGTTTATTTTGTTAACTAAATGCTTTATGTCCCTATTTTCATTCTTTAACTCTTCATTATATTTTTCTTTTTCACCATAAAATAATTTCTGAAGTTCTAAAGCCCTATTATATGCCTCGTCAAAACCTTTGGTAAACATTTCTCCTCCTGAATAAAAAATTAAAACTAATATACGTCCCTATATTTATTATATATCACAAAAGAGAAAGTTCTAAGTACTTATAACAATTTAAATATAATAAATATTTAATTTCCTTGACTTTAATTATATATTAACGTATAGTTAAAGAGTAGTAGATACAATTTAATGACGCGGGATGGAGCAGCTGGTAGCTCGTCGGGCTCATAACCCGAAGGTCGTAGGTTCAAGTCCTGCTCCCGCAACCACAAAAGGTTCTGTAAAACAGAACCTTTTTTATTTTTATTATAATATATGTTAAAAAAAGCTATATCAAAACAAATTATTAAAATAAAGTTTTGATATAGCTTTTATCTTAAACCTAAATATATTTTATTTTTCTAATCTTTTTAAATCTCTTCTAATATCTTTTTTTAATTCCTTGTATTGTTTTTTATATTCTATAGCCTCTTTCTTTAATTCTCTTATCCATTTTTCAGCTATTTGTTCTTCATGAGTTTTAAAGTGCTCATATTTCTTATACTCTTTTAAAGCCTCCTTTATTTTTTTATCTAACTCTTTAGAATCAATTAAATCTTCACATTCCTTACCAGTTAAATCTTCATATTCTCTATAAACTTCATATAAAGCTTTCATAGCTTCTCTTTTAACTTTTTCACCTTTTAAGTTATTTAATAATTTTTTTAATATATTTTTATGTTCTGCTAACTCTTCATCCTCACCATCTTCAGCTAAAGCAAGTAACATCTCTAATTTCTTTTTAGTGTAATCTAATGTAGTGTCCTCTAAGGCATCTTCTATTCCATATTGTTTAAGAAATTTTCTAAACTCTTTCATATCTGCTGCATCATTAAATGGTATAAATTCTTCTACTTCAATATCTATTATTTCTTTACTCATTTGTATTACCTCCTAAGATAAATACAAATACTATAGTTTCAATGTAGACTTTCTCTACACTCAAGCCTTAGTATTTATATAATTATTTATTAATTATAATAATACTAAGAAAAATTCTTTAAAATGATTATAATCACCAGTTGTTAATCTCTCTATTTTAATCATTAAAAATCTTACTTTTTTTATATTTTCAATCCATACCTTTAAAAATAATTTAATAATAAATAAGCTTTCTTAATTATTTTTAAGTTCTACACATTTACCTTTACATTTAAATCTACACTTTTAGATTTATTATTAAAGACAACTTTCAATAAAATAGGGGTTACTATAGTTGTAACCACGACCACTATTACTACAGGAGCTAAAAATTCTGGTAGCATAAGTCCCATTGCAATTCCTTTATTTGCAACTATAAGTGCCACCTCACCCCTTGATATCATTCCTGTTCCTATTTGAATAGCTTCTCTATTACTATACTTACACAGTTTAGCTCCTAAGGCACATCCTAAAACCTTGCTTAATATAGCTACTATAAGTAATAATATTGCAAATATGAAAATAGTTTTTGTCATAGCTGTTAATTGAACCTTTATACCTATACTAGCAAAAAATATAGGAGATAATAACATATATGACAAGGTTTCAAATCTTGAGTTTAAATATTTACTTCTATTTGAATCAGATATTACTAAACCTGCTATAAAAGCTCCTGTTATATCTGCAACCCCAAAGAATTCCTCAGCACAAAAAGATAATAATAAACAAAATACAAAAGCTAAAATTACAAATCTTCTTAAATCTCTCTGATATCTTTCATCTAATTTTATAAATGCCCAGTGGAATAGATATCCTGAAAATCCAGCAAAAATAAAGAACATAACTATTTTAGCTAAAACTATTATTACATTAATTGATGGATCTGCTAAACTAGTTGTTATGGTTAAGGCTATTATTCCTAAAATATCATCAATAATAGCAGCTCCTAGTATTGCATTTCCTGCCCTTGTGTTTAATTTTCCCATTTCCTTTAAAGTTTCTACAGTAATACTAACTGAAGTGGCTGTTAATATAATTCCTATAAATACATTTTGCAATATTGTATTAACATCATTTCCCTTATTAAATATACTTGCAATAAAAAATCCTCCTGCAAGAGGAATTATTACTCCAAGTACAGCTATTATAAATGATGCTTTACCAGTTTTCTTTAATTGATTAATATCAGTTTCTAAGCCAGCTGTAAACATAAGTACTATAACACCTAATTCTGCAAGCTTTTGAATAAATTCTGTCTCAGATAAAACATTTAAAACAGCAGGTCCCAAAATAACCCCAGCTACCAAAGCCCCAACAACCTGTGGCATCCTAACTTTTTTAGTTATTAATCCAAATAGTTTAGTACTAATAAGAATAAGTGCTAAATCAAATAAAAACTCATAAGATAGCATTACAAATCCTCCCACTTAAAATATACATTAATTTACATTATAGTTTTATTTTGTAACTTTTTCAATCCTATTTATAATTAAATTCTTTAATACATTGATTTTATATAAGTATTAATACTCCCTAAATTATTTATATTATTAATAGGACAAATTTTACTTTACTTATTCTAATAATCAAAAATATGAAATTTACTCTTTAACAATAAAATTAATATAGTACAATTAATAAGTAACCTTTTATGCTAAAATTAAAATTGCTGCTAAATTCTAATAAAGGGGGAATAAACAGTTATGAAAATTTTAGTTGTAGATGATGAAGTAAGTATTTTACAACTCATAAAAATGAACTTAGAAATAGAAGGTCATATTCCTATAACGGCTGAGAATGCTTTAGATGCATTAGAATTAGTAATAAAAGAAAAGCCAGATATAATAATTTTAGATGCTATGTTACCTGATATAAGTGGATTTAATTTAATCCCTAAAATAAAAAATATTGATGATATACCTATAATAATGCTAACTGCAAAAAGTGATATAAATGATAAGCTTTTAGGGTTACAATTAGGTGCTGATGATTATATAACAAAACCATTTAATAGCACCGAACTAATTTTAAGAATAAATATAGTTGGTAAACATATTTCAAGTGATTCAAAGAAAAAAGTAAAGGATTTAACTGTTGGAGATTTAACATTACTCTTAGATGAAAGAAAGGCTCTTGTTAAATCTGAATATATAAACTTAACCTTTAAAGAATTTGAAGTACTAAGGTGTCTTTGCCAAAATAAAAATAAAGTTTTTTCAAGAGAAGAACTCCTAAATAAAGTTTGGGGATATGATTTTGAAGGAACAACTAGGGCTGTAGATATTCTAATTCAAAGACTTAGAAAAAAATTAGGTCCCTGTCAAAATTACATAAAAACCTTATATAAGGCTGGTTATAAACTAGATGAAAAATAATAAAAAGCAAACAAATTTAAACTTAAAACAAAAAATTATTTTAACTAATTTATTAATATTAGCTCCCATAATAATTTTTATTTTCATAATAACTTATAACGCTTTAAGTAAAAATTTAATAAATAACTCTATTGAATATTTACTTGATAAAAGTAGAACAACAGAATCATATATACTTAATCTACTTTCATCAAATGATTCTGGAGATAAAGAAGATATTATTAGAGATAATGCTCCATTTATAGCTTCGACACTTAGTGAAAAATATAATGTGAGAATACAAATAATTAGTAATTCAGCCCAAATAATATATGATTCTTCCTCAGATGAAATCTCATTATTTGGTTCAGATATAAATAAAGCCTTAGATGGGCAGACTGCTTACATAGTAGAAAAAATAGATAACATACCTACTCTCTTCCTTTCTAGCCCAATATTTTATAAAGGTAAGGAATATGGTGCAATTAGACTAATATTAATGAATACAGAAGCCTATGAAATTTTAAGAAATACTTTAACCATATTTATTATAAGTGGTTTAATAGCCATAGTAATTGCCATCTTTTTAATAAATACTTTTGCTAAAGAACTAGTTAGTCCTTTAATGATTTTAAAGCAAAAATCTAAAAATATTTCTGAAGGAAAATTTAAAGAAAAGCTACATATAACAAGTGGAGATGAGGTTGAAGACTTAGCAAATACTTTTAACATAATGAGTGAAAACCTTGATAAATATATAAATGAAATAAAGTCAGCTAAGCTTCACCAAAAAAAATTTTTTGATAATGTATCCCATGAGTTCAAAACTCCGCTCACTGCCATAATTGGCTTCTCTGAAATAATTCCTAAGTTAAATGATAAAGAAAAAATAGTTCAAAGTTCAGCCCTTATAGAAAAAGAAGGAAAAAGACTTTTAAATTTAGTAGAAGAAATACTTCTTTTAGCTAAAAGTAACAAGAATACCTTTGAAATTGAATACACCTACATAGATGTTAAATCCTTAATAGATGATTGTCTAAAAATATTAAAAATAAAACTGGATAATTATGATATTAAGGTTTATAGAAATTATGAATCCTTTTTCATATATGGAGACCACGATAAAACAAAACAAGTCTTCATAAATATAATAGATAACGCTATAAAATACAGTGGTTGTGAAACCCTTAATATATCAACAAAGAGATCTCCAAATAAAATGGAGGTTATTATAGAAGATGATGGTACAGGTTTTATAATTAAAGATGAGTATGTTAATCCTAAAGGAAATGGACTTGGAATAAAAATATGTAAAGATATAATGCAAAGTCAAAACTATGGTTTCAACATAGAAAGCGAATTAGATGTTGGTACCAAGGTTACACTCTCCTTCTCTATTGGTAAAAATAATGAGATTAAGGAGGAGGATTTTAATGAGTAAAAATTTTAAAAATACACTTGCTATTTACTTATTTTTCATAGTAATAATACTTGCTACCTATATCTATTATTCTAGTAATATATATGACTCATTAACAATTGTTAAAAGTTCACAAGAGAATAAGGGAGATTTAAATATTAAAATACCTGATAAAATAATACTTTCAAATCCTTATTTAGGAACTACAGTAATATCAAATAAATCTGAACTTAATGAATTGCTTCAATATTTTAATAAAATATGCCTTACTAACTCAACTAAAGAAAATGCTTTACCCTTAGAGAACACCTTATTTATATCTGGTGAAATTTATTATTTAAATGGAGATAAAACTCCCTTTGAAATATCAAACATATTAAAATTAGACGGTGAAAGTTATTCTAATAACTCCTCCTTAATAAATATGCTTAGAAATAATCTAAAGGATGCATTTTATACTGTTAACAACCTTGAATCCATATTATCAAGTCCTGATAATCTAATAACCTATAAAAAGGATGGAACTATGAAAAATCTATCAAAGGATTCTAAATCTCTTTTATTAGAGGACTTTAAGTCCTTAAGACTTATGAATGATAATAAGGATTTTTTAAAAACTGATTTAAGTGAAATACCTAAACATCATTTAACTTTATATAGATATGCTAAAGAAGGAGATATCTCCAATAATACTTTTTATATAGATGTTTATAAGGACTACGTGATCATACAATATCTAGGTGATGAAAATGGTAAAAATATTTATTTAAAGGGGAATTTAAATGAAGAAATTTTTAAATAAAAAAATCACCATAATATTAACTATTATAATTCTACTATTAATAGCCAAATTACATATTATAAAAAAAGAAAAGGCTTTGAGTACATCTAACATGAACCATATAGTTGTTTATGGCTCTCTTAGAGAAGAAGAGGGAAAATATCTTCTTGAAAAATTTAAAAATGAATATGATTGTACTTATGAATATATAAAGCTTCCAACGGAAGAAGCTGTTCAAAGAATATTAGACACCAGGGATAATCCTCAAGGAGATATTTTTATTGGGGGAAGCTGTGATGGATATGAAATTTTAAAAAAGTATGATGCCTTAGAAGAATATAACTCTCCCTGGGCTAATAATATTCCTGCAAAATACAAGGATTTAAGAGGATATTGGACTGGTTTTCAAATAACTCCACTATCAATAGGAATAAACAAATCTCTATGGCAAACACATTTTGGAGATTCTGTTCCCTACCCTAAGAAAATTGAGGACTTATTAAATCCAGAATTTAAAGATAAAATAATACTCCCTAATCCTCAAACCTCTGGTACAGGATATACCTTAATGGCATCACTTTACCAAGAGTTAGGGAAAGAAAAATTTGAAACATTTATAGCTAAGCTTAATGACAATGTATCCTCTTCAACCATAAGTGGATTTAACTCAATTCAAAGGGTTGCCTCTGGTGAATATCTTATAACGGTTAACTTTCTAAGTGACCAATTAATAGCTAATAGATCTTCAGACAATATAATTAGCATAGTCCCTGAAAATGCTGGTTGGAATGTAGACTCTATAGCTTTAATCAAAAATTCTAAACATGAAAAAATAGCTAAAAGCTTTATAGACTTTGTATTATCAAAGGAAACTTCAAGTAACTTATCAAAGTTCTCTAAGGCTATTTCTACTAAGAACTTTGATACAAATCAATTTAAAATATATGATAAATATAATTTCTATCTCGCTGCTGAAGATAGGGAAAAAATAATGCAAATACTCTATAAAAATAAAGAGTAATTTAAATAATAATAACTTATATGTAAGTGAAATTTATTTAATAAACATCATAGTATTAAAATTAATTAAAATCTCTTAAATGTTACATTTATGAAACATTTAAGAGATTTTGTTGTTTAATTCTTATTTTATTATTAATAAGTAAACTGTTTTTTGAAAACATTAACACGTATAACACATATAACTAGGAGGATTATAGAATGTTTGGATTTTTTAGCCCAGCTCCAGCAATACCTAGACTTCCAAAAGATAAGGTATCATCAGCATACAAAGCATATCGTATTCGTATGTTCCTTATGATATTTATTGGATATACAGGTTACTACTTAGTTAGAAAAAACTTTGCTGTAGCATCACCATATTTAATTGATAACTATGGATTTTCAAAAACACAAATCGGACTTATAAGTATGGGACTTGCTGTATCTTACGGTTTAAGTAAGTTCATTTTAGGAAATTTATCAGACAAATCAAATGTAAAGAAATTTATATGTTTTGGACTTATTGCATCATCAGTATTAAGTGTTCTAATGGGATTTGCTCGTACAGTTCCAATATTCTTAATACTTATGGTATTTAACGGATTCTTC
This sequence comes from Clostridium sp. UMB9555A, assembly GCF_030222355.1. Classification (NCBI taxonomy): domain Bacteria; kingdom Bacillati; phylum Bacillota; class Clostridia; order Eubacteriales; family Clostridiaceae; genus Clostridium; species Clostridium sp. UMB9555A. The sequence continues at coordinate 37,042 of NZ_JASORQ010000007.1, forward strand.
CAAGGTATGGGAGCTCCACCATGTTCAATAGTATTAGGTAAATGGTTCTCTCAAAAAGAAAGAGGACTTAAAATGGGAATATGGAATACTTCTCATAATATAGGTGGAGGTTTAATCGCCCCTATAGCAACTTTATGTTTATTAGTATTCGGACAAAATCATTTCCAATCAATATTCTTTGTACCAGCAATAATATGTACAATAGTAGCTTTATTCTGTTATGTAATTGGAGCTGATACTCCAGCATCTGTTGGATTACCTCCAGTTGAAGAATATAGAAATGATTATCCTGAAGTTAAGGCTGAGGTTAATCCAACAACTTTATCTTCAAAAGAAATAATGGTTAAATATGTTCTTAAAAATAAATATGTTTGGTACTTAGCACTAGCTAATATCTTTGTTTATTTAATAAGACAAGGTGTTGTTAACTGGATTCCTATATACTTAAAAGAATCAAAAGGATTCTCTGCTGCTAATGCAAACTGGGCAATGTTCTTATTTGAATATGCTGCAATACCAGCATCAATATTACTTGGATGGCTTTCAGACGTTGTATTCAAAGGAAAGCGTGCTCCACTTAGTATCTTATGTATGATCGGTGTTATCTTTGCCACAGTAGCTTACTGGCAAACAAGCAGTACATTAGTAACAATGATTTCTGTTGCATTTATAGGATGCTTCATATACGGACCTCAATTATTAATAGGAATGAACTTAATAGACGTTGTACCTAACTTTGCTGTTGGTTCTGCTACAGGTTTCTCAGGACTTTGCGGATACCTTCTTGGTGAATTCATGGCTGACTTCGTTTTAGGTATGATAGCTGATAGCTTTGGATGGAACGGTGCATTCATATTTATCATAATAGGTGCATTCATTGCATTACTTCTTTTAGCTTTAACTTTAAAGATAAAGAAAAATCCACAAGTTGAAGATAAGATAGCTTAATATTTTAATCACAATATAACTAAATATATACATATATAAATCAGATAAAGGAAACTAGGAGGCTCCCCCTTTCTAGTTTCCTTTTTTATTATAGAAATTAAAACTTATAAATATTTTTAGAGAATCACTGATTTTATCTAAAAACATATAAATTTTATTATCTTATATGCTTTAAAGTGCTTACTGGATGTCCTTTTAAAAGTTTATTTCCATCAGTATATCCTTCTTCTCTTCCTTCAAGCTCTTTAATTAATATTTTTCTTAAGTAATCTATTCTCTCCTTATACTCTTCTGAATCTATAAGATTAGTAAGCTCTTTTGGATCCTTCTCTAAATCAAAATATTGTTCTTCCCCTCTTTGAGAAAACCACAAAAACTTATCTCTCTTTGTTACAATGTAGTGGTTAGAATCCTCTCCAAAGGAATGCTCTCCATGAATATAATCTCTCCAAGTAGAATTTATTTCCTCTATTAAATCCTTAAGGCTTAAGCCTTCTACTGAATCTGGTATAGAAATGTTAGCAAAGTCTAATAAAGTTGGCATAATATCTCTTAACTCTAAAACTTCATCGAATACTTTTCCTTTTTTCCCTTTTAATAAGTTTCCTGGGTCATAAATAAAAAATGGAACTCTTGCACTTCCTTCATAAGGAATTCCCTTTCTAAACCAATTATGATCTCCCATCATATCTCCATGATCAGAAACAAATAAGAATATTGTATTATTTAACTCCCTATACTCAGATAAGGCTATTAAAAATCTTCCTATTTGATGATCAATATGAGTTATTGCCCCATAATAAGCAGCTTTAGCTCTTTTTAATGCCTTCTTATTAATTATTCCTTTTACACAATTTATATCTTTCCCTCTATTTTCTTCATCCTCTTTATTAGCCCAATCTCCCATTAAAGGTTCTGGTAAATCCTCATCCTTATACATATCAAAATAAAACTTTGGTGGATCTAAAGGGGAATGTGGTCTAACAAAGGACATATTTAAAAAGAATGGCTTACTTGGATCTCTTCTTCTTAAGAAATCTATTGATTCATTAACCACCCAATTAGTAGGATGTAAGTTTTCCTCATATCCCCAAGGTCTAGATACCCATGAATTACAATCAAGCCCTATATCTATTAAATCAACATTATGCCCTTTCTTTTCTCTAAACCACTTTAAATAATCATCACATTGTTCAATTTGAGTAGACGCTTTTCCTTCCTTATTTCTGGCAAAGTGTAAATACCCATCATGTAACATAATATTATGAAATCCACAAAGATTTCTCTCTGGATAAACATGCATTTTCCCAATACATTGAGTATGATAACCAGCTTTTGAAAATTCTGAAGCTATGGTATTTTCATAATTCCATGAAACTCCATCTTCATATCCAACTCTTCCATGAGATTTTTGGCTCATACCTGTTAAAATAGCTGCCCTAGATGCAATGCAACTTGGAACTGCTGTATAAGCATTTTCAAAATTATATCCTTCAGTGGCCATCATATCTAAGTTAGGAGTTTCTATAAATTCATTTCCATTAACCCCTAGACAATCTCCTCTCATCTGGTCAACCATGATTAAAACAATATTTGGCTTCATATTTAATCTCCCCCCAATTTTTCTCTTCATTTATACCAATTTAAATATATTATAACTTTTTCATTCTAAAATGTAGATTGTCTATTTTTACATATTTATTTATTATTTTTAGGCTCCTTTTAAACAAAGCCCACCTTTAAATTAATATCTTCCTATTAAAATTTCTACCAAATAAAATATACTCATCTTATAATAATTACTTTCTTAAATAAAAAAAGATTATATCAAAACTTAAAATAAAACATATAAACAATATATTTATAAATTTTATTTTAAGTTTTGATACAACCCTTTAATTTTATCCTATTTATTTTCCTCTAATAATTTTTTTATTTCTAATCTACAAGCAAAACACCCATAAGTATTGGCACCTGTCTCTTTTTTTACTTTTTCATAAGTATCTGCTCCATTTTTTATTGCTTCTATTATTGTTCCTTCTGATACCTTTTTACATCTACATACAATTCTATCTTTATCTATATTACCCATTCTAAAAATCTCCTTAAGTTAAAAATATATTTTTAGCTTACCACATAACTCTTCAATATATAAATAAAAAGATGCATCCAAACAAGAAATATTTTCTCTATTTAGATACATCCCTTTTTGCAAAACTATTTAAATATATGTCTTATATATTCCTTTGGATTATATATAAGTATTCTAGGTCCTGAAAACTTCATTACCTCTTTAACTTTTTCTTTCATATCCTTTTTATAACAATGAATAGGGCACTTTTTACAAGAACTTTTTTCATTTCCAAACTTACAATAAGTTAATCTCTTATGAGCATACTCTTCTAACTCCCTACACTCATTACAAAGTTCCCCATTTGAACCTCCATGTTTCTTCTTACAATAAAGCTTTATCATTAATGTTATTATCTCTTTTTCTTTATCTATTCTGTTCAACAACCTCACCTACTTTTACGGTTTTAATTCTAAAGATAAAATAATAGAATTTAAACATCATTAATATTACTATAAATATTTTTAGATGAATACTCTTTGATAATATAAGTGGAAATAATAACATAATATCAGCTGTAAGTAGTATAGTTAATTTAGTTTTTAAAGTCATAGACCTATTTTTTTCAAAGCTTTCTAAATGATTTTTATATATCTTTGTCCCTTTAAACCACTTATCAAACTTGTCTGATCCTTTAACAAAACAGAATGCTGTTAATAATAAAAATGGTGTAGTAGGTAATATAGGTAAGATTATTCCTATTAACCCTAATCCTAAGGAAATAAAACCTAAAATAACATAAAATATCTTAAGCAAGCTCATGTTTCACCTCTTCACATTGAATTAAATTTCCCTTATTAATTCTAAATACCTTTTCACATACCCTAGTTGTAGACTTTCTATGAGTTATAAGTATAAGTGTTTTATCTTTTAAATATGTTCTTATAGACTTTAAGATTATTCCTTCATTTAAAGTATCTAAGTTACTTGTAGGTTCATCTAAAATTACTATTTCACTTTCTCTTAGGAATACTCTAGCTAGTCCAATTCTTTGTTTTTCTCCTGAAGATAAGTTTCCTCCTAATTCTCCTACTTTTGTTTTATATCCATCCTCTAAACCCATAATAAACTCATGTATTCCAGCTTTCTTTGCAGCTTCTTTTACTTCATCTAAAGTTGCATCTAGCTTTCCTATTTTGATATTGTCTTCAATACTCATATTAAATAGACTTGTTTCTTGTCCCATTAAGGCCATTTTCTTTCTTAACTCTTTTGTCTGAATCTCTTTTACATTCTTATTTCCTAGGCTAATTTCACCCTTTGTAACATCCCAGAATCTCATAAGTAATTTTACAAAAGTACTCTTTCCAGTTCCACTTTCTCCAATTACAGCAATCTTGTCACCTAATTTTATATCTATGTTTACATCTTTTAATACATTTTCTTTTCCCTTATATGCAAAAGAAACATCCTTATACTCTATGTTGTTTCCAACTTTCATTCCTTCTCCTAAAACTTCTTCTACAGATGGCTTTTCATCTAATATATTAAAAATTCTTTGAGCTGAAGCAAAAGTTAAAAGAAGATTGTTAGATAGATTACTTAAGGCTACAACAGGTCCAAAGGAAGATGCTATTAAAGTAACCACAATTATTAACTCTCCTATTGTCATAGTTCCTTTTAAAACCTCTAAATAAGCAACATATAAAGCTATAAGTATTGTTAACATTATGATTAAATCACTAAAGGCTCTTATTATTCCCTCATGTTTTTTTATAACCTTTTGCTTCTCATTTAATTCTTCAGAGAATTTTTTTATATTCCCTCTTCTTTCATTACCATTGTTGAAAATTAAAACCTCTTTAATTCCTCTAAGAGAATCTAAAATATAAGAGTTTGTTTTTCCGAAGGCTTCTCTATATTGAACACCAGCTTCTTTTCCAAAGCTACTACTAATATAAGGAACCCCAAAACCTATTAGTATATAACCAATTATTCCAACTATACCTACTTTTACATTTATACTTAAAAGTATTAATCCCATTATGGTGTTAGTTATAATTGCTATACTTATTGGTGCTATAGTATGAGCATAAAAAACTTCTAAAAGCTCAATATCAGAAGTTATCATAGAAATTAAATTTCCCTTTTCCATTCCTTCTAATTTAGCTGGCGCAAGTTTTCTAAGAGCTGAAAACACTTTGTCTCTTAATATAACTAATATTTTAAAAGCTATATAGTGTCCACTTAATTGTTCTCCATATCTTAAAGGTCCTCTTAATATTCCAAGTACTATCATTAAAATAAGAGCTGTTTTAAATGAAAAACTTATAGTACTATCTATTAAACTTGATATTGCTACACTTCCAAATACAGTTATTCCTATAGCTGCTAAAAATCCTAAAACTCCCATAAATACTGTTATAAACATTACAGGGGCAAGAGGCTTAAGCTCAACTATAAGCCTTTTCATTATTGAAAAACCTGATTTTCTCATTTATATAACACCTCCTATTTCTAATTCATTTTGATAATTTACCATGCCATAATATTTGTTCTTTCTTTTCATAAGATCTTTATGACTTCCCTCTTCAACTAGAACTCCTTTATCTAGCATATAAATTCTATCTGCATTTTTAACATTAGCAAGTCTATGAGAAATAACTATTACTGTTTTCTCTTTTGATATTTCATTTATAGATTTCCAAATCATATTTTCACTTTCAACATCAATATTTGAAGTTGCTTCATCAAAGATTATTACTTCTCTATTTGCTAATATAGTTCTAGCTAAAGCAAGTCTTTGCTTTTGTCCTCCTGAAAGCTTTGATCCACCTTCACCAACTTCTAAATCTAATTTTTCCTTTTTAGAATTCACAAAATCTAAAAGGTTAGCCTTTTTTAAGGCATAATTTATCTCTTCTAAAGTTGCATCCTTCTTAGCTATTAATAAGTTATCCCTAACTGTTCCATTAAATATATAACTGTTAGTTGATATTATGGATACCCTATTATAAAGCTTTGAAAAATCAATATTATTTATATCAGCTCCATTTAAAGTTATCTTTCCTTTTGAAGCCTTATAGTTATTTAAAATCAATGAAGCTATAGTACTTTTTCCACTTCCACTTTCACCAACTATCGCTACATATTCTCCTTTATTTATTGATAAAGATATATCCTTTAAAACTTCTCTTTTTCCATCATAAGAGAAACTTACATTACAAAGAGAGATATTTGATATTTCATTAAGATTATTATCTGAAGAAACCTTGCTTTCATCAGCTTCTAAAACCTTAAAAATTCTATCTGCAGCAGCTATTCCATTCATAGCAATGTGGAAATATGATCCTAATAATCTAAGAGGTATGAAAAATTCTGCTGATATTAATAAAATTACTATCATTCCTCCAAGACTTACTGTTCCAGCTCTAAATTGTAATAAAGCCACTATACTTCCAAGGGCAGCTCCTCCAAAAGCAATTAAATCCATAACATTTATTGAGTTTAATTGCATACTTAAAACTTTCATAGTTATCTTTCTAAAGCTTTCAGCCTCTTCATTCATAAGTTCATGTCTTTCATTATCCACATCAAAAACCTTTAATGTTGTAAGCCCTTGAAGGTTTTCTAAGAATGTGTTTCCTAAATCTGAATACTGTCCCCAATATTCCTTTAATATCTTCTTTGCTATTTTCATTATTAATATTATTGATATTGGTATTAAAGGCAGACAAAGTATAAATACTAAAGCTGCTTTAAATGAAATAAATGCTAAAGCACAAAATAAAGTTAAAGGAGCTAAAATAGAATATATTAACTGAGGTAAATACTTACTAAAATAAACCTCTAAAGCCTCTACCCCTTCAACTGCCATTTGAACAATTGAAGATGTAGAATCTACCTTATCATATCTCATTCCAAGTTTTAAAAGCTTCTCATATATCTTATCTCTAAGAGTAATCTTAACCATCTCTGAAGATTTATATGAGAAGTGTCCACTTAATAAATTCACACAAAATCTTATCCCTAAAAGAGCAGCTAAAATTAATATTTTTTTATTTAAGTTTTCAATATTCCCTAAACTAAAAAGTTCCTGAATGCTAAACCCAATAACTATTATTGTCATCAGATTACAAATTACAGAAATCCAATTCATTAAAACAGTTAAACCTATGTATTTCTTAGATTCCTTACACAAGTTTAAAAGCCTCTTGTCTATCATCATAATTTCTACACCATCTTTCTGAAGTTTATAAAATTCATTTAACAAATAGTTTTTGGCATAAAATAAATCTCTCCAGTTTCATTACATTTGTTAATAACACCATTAACCTTATAAACTTCCTTTAATAAATTTTCATCTATTACATTCTCTGATTTTCCCTCTTTTACAATCTTTCCATCTTTCATGACAACAATATTATGACTATATTTAATTGCTTGATTTATATCATGTAAAACCATAACAACAGTTATCCCATTATCCTTATTTAACTTTTTTACAATCTCTAATATTTCTATTTGATGAAAAATATCTAAATAAGTTGTTGGCTCATCTAAAAATAAAATTTTAGGCTTTTGAGCTAAAGCCATTGATATAAAAGCTCTTTGTCTTTCTCCACCTGATAAATTCATAACTCCCTTATGCTTTAAATCATCAAGTCCTGTACATTCTAAAGCCCATTTAATTATGTTTTTATCCTCCTTGTTATTGCTTTTAAAATATCCTTTGTGAGGATATCTACCATAAGCAACAAGTTCTTCAACCTTTATATCCTTTGGCACACTATTTTGTTGATGAACAGTTGCTAAAATCTTTGCTATATCCTTATATTTAAGATTGTTCATGTTTATATCCCCCAAATAAACATGTCCAGTTTTACTTTTATTTAAAGCACATAATAGACTTAGCAAAGTTGATTTTCCACTTCCATTAGGGCCAATAATAGTTGTTATCTCTCCCTCTTTTATATCTATATTTAAATCATTAATGATATTTTTTTCTCCCTTGTAATTGAATGATAATTTTTCCCCTCTAATCATCTACATATCACTCCTTCTTAGTAGATATAAGAAGAACGGTGCTCCAATAACTGCCATAATTATTCCTGCTGGTATTTCATATGGCTTTACTAGCATTCTTCCTATTGTATCTGCAAGTAAGACTAATGCTCCTCCAACAAATATTGAAAAAGGAATCAAATATCTATGATCAGAGCCAATTAATATTCTACAAATATGTGGTACAACTAATCCAACAAAGGAAATAATACCTACAATAGCCGTTGATACACTCCCTAAAAATACAGCTACCACTGTTATGAGAATCATTTGTAAATCTGAATTAAAACCTAAACTTTTTGCATTTTTATTTCCTAAAACTATAACATTACATGATTTAGCTAAAATTAATGCAAAACCCATTCCTATTATTGAATATAAAAATAAAATTTTAACTTCATCCCATGAAGTGGCAGCTAAGCTTCCACTTATCCAAGATTGTATATTTCCTGCACCTACGCCACTACCTATAGTTAATATTTGTGATAGCCCTCCTAAAAGAGCATTTATAGCAGCCCCTGCAAGGACAATTCTCATAGTATCTAACTCTTTTTTATAAGCCATTAAATACACAACTATACAAGAAACAAGCCCTCCAAAGAAACCTACTATTGGTCTTATTGATCCTGAAGCTGGCATAAATATTATGAATATTAATGATACTAAGCATGCTCCAGAAGATATTCCTGTTACTTGAGGATCAGCCAAGGGATTTCTTATTACTGCCTGAAGTAATACCCCTGCCAAGGCAAGATTTCCTCCAACTAAAGCAGCTATAATAACTCTCGGCATTCTTAAATCTTTTATTATTCCTATATTTCCTTCATTACTTCCACTTAAAAGACCTTTTATTAGTTCACCAAAACTTATATCAATACTTCCTAGCTTTAAAGAAATTATCATTAAAATTAAAACTATTAATATTGATAAACCTATATATAAGCTTTTTAACTTATTATTTTTCACCATATATTATTTCACCTAACTTATCTAAAGATTCTGTTACTTTTAGGTTTGCACTCATACCAAAGTATCCATTTTCTAAGTAATAGACCTTTCCTTCTTTAACAGCTTCAATTCTGCTCCACGCTGGATCTGAAGCAAATTTTTCTTCAGCCATTTTTTTAGCTTGTTCAGGCATTCCATGAGTCATAACTAATACCATATCTGGATTTAGCTTTACTATTTCTTCATTGCTATATGAAACAAATGGCTTTTTATCATCTTTAACTATGTTATTTGCTCCGACCTTATCAACTAAATTTCCTATGTAAGATGAAGGCGTAGCAATCATCATGCTTCCTGGTGCTGCAAATACTAATAAAACATCCTTTTTTTCTTCTTTAGATAAGTTTACAAACTCATCTTCCTTAACTTTAAGCTCATTTAATATTTCATTTGCTTTTTCTTTCTTATTAAATCTTTCACCTAAAGTTGATATACTTGTTTTTAATCCTTCTAATGTAGTTAAATCTATAAATTCACTAGGTATATTGTTATCAGTAAATAGTTTTTTATAATCTTCTCCTAAAGTATCTACAGATACTACAACATCTGGATTTAAAGATTTTATTATTTCTAAATCTGGATTCATGGGATTACCAACCTTAACCGCATCTTTAGTACTTTCAGGCAAATCATAAGAACTAGTTGGAACTCCGCTTATCTTTACTCCTAATTCATCTAATATTTCTGTTACAGCAACAGAGGTTGCCACAACAATCTCTTCTCCATTTTCTTTTTTTAAACTTTCCTTTGATTCTCCAGAGCTATTTGAACATCCCATAACTCCAAAGCCTAAAAGGCATATTAAACTTAAAGCTATACCCTTTTTTAAAAACACTATTTTCCCTCCACTAACCTATTAATTTTGCTTTAACTATGTATCTGTCTTTTCCTCTATTTGTACATGTAACTATGGTCATTGTTTTCTCATCTAAATTTTGATTCAAAACATCAGTATCACTAGGTGAGGTGACAAAAATCTCATTAATTTCATACTGAAATATGTCAGTTAAAGTTGTAATTTTTATTTCATCTCCTACTTGAAGCTTGTCTATATTTCTAAAGACCTCATTATTTATAGTATTTCTATGTCCTGCAATACTAAAATTTCCATTTTCGCCTGGCATAGCAGTATTTTCAAAGTGGCCAATGTTATTTTCTAACACATCTAAGGTACTACCCTCAGCAATAACTGTATGTACACCTATTTTTTCTATATCTATTAAAGCTATTCCATCTCCATTTTTTATTTCTTCTAAAGTCTTCTTCTTCTCTTCTTCTGAATAATTAAACTTTTCCTTAAACTCTTCTAAAGTTTTTTTCTCAATGTTACTTCTATAAAGTTTTCCTATAAGAACTGTAGAAACTATAACTAAACCTAAAATAAATAATCCTTTAGATAGTTTATTTCTCATATTACTTCTTCCTTTTAGCTATTACTAAACCAGTTATTAAAGCAACTATTATAATTCCGCCACCAATATAAATGAACATATTCTTATTATTTGCTAAACCTGTTGCTTCACTTATAGCATCTTCACTTTTTCCAGTTTCATCAGAAAGATTTTCACCTCTACTATCCTTATTTTCCACTTTAGGTACTTCTAACTTCTCAACAAGAGTTAAAGTATCAAACTTTGGAATAACCTTAAATTGAACATCTCTTTCCATAGGTCCTACATATATTTTTGCTTCTAGCTCTGAATCCTTATTAGGAACCTTAACTTTTAGTTTTATAGTTCCATTCTCTTTATCTTCCTCAACAACCTCAGCATTTCCCTCATTACCATCTACTAAGATTCTGAAATTTTCCATATATTCTGTTCCTGAAAAACCTATAGTATATTCTGTTTCATCCCCTAAAATTTTAAGCTGCATAGTGTCGTTTAAATAGCTTCTAGCCATTGACATCCCTATATCTGAATCATGATAAACATCATTTTTAACATCATATATTCCATTTTCTAAGGTTTCATTTGCTAGTACATCAATACTTCCAAAAACTCCTGTTAAAGAAATAAAAAGTGTCAACATAACTAATAAAACAGGTTTTAAAAGTCTCATCTAATTTCCCTCCATTTGTTTAAAATAGTTTGAGAGGAAATCCTCTCAAACTAAAATACTTTTACTCTTCTCTTTTTCTAATAAACATAGAAGTTCCCATCATTGCCATTCCTAATAATGCAACTGAGTTTCCTCCTATTGGTGAACCAGTCTGTGGCAAGCTTGATACAGTAAAGTCTTTTACAAACTTTTTAGTATCTTTTAAAAGTTCCACATTAAACTCAACATTTCTTCCCATTGGTATTACATATAAACTTACTTTAATATCTGCATCTAAATTAGGAATTTCAAATCTTAATTTAATTGAATCACCATTCTTAGATACAACTTTATAGTTAGCATCTTTACCATTTACAGTTATCTTGTGGTCTTTCATAAACTCTTGACCAGTAAATGTTAATGTTAAATAAGTTTTTCCATCAATTTCTTCTAAGTCAGATATTTTGTTTAAATATTTTCTTGCCATATCAACACCAGTCTGACTTTTATGAACAACTTTGTTTTCTATTGTGTAAAGTTTTCCCTTAGTAACTTTATTTTCTGTAACTGTACTATTTTCTTCATTAGCTGAGCTTCCATTATTAGAAGAGCTTGTGCCGTTACTTTCTTCTGATTTATTCTCTTCTTCTATGGCAGGTTTGTCCTCTCCACTGACTAATTCTAAAGTTCCCTTATTAAGTATTGTTTTAAAGCTTACATCTCTACCCATTACACTTACAAAGGCTGTAACAACTATGTTAGCATCAAGACTTGGTATCTCAAAAGATATTGTTCTATCAGCTTCATTTGGCGTTGCTAAAGCATCTTTACCATTTACAGTTATTCTAAAATCCTTAAAGAATGAGAACTGCTCTTCATTAAACTTTAGTGTAAGAATCTTTTTATCATCTTTTACCTCTAATTTACTATTCTTAGATAGAGCTTTTCTTGCCATATCATTTCCCACATCTTGATTTCCATCACCAATGTATGAAACATCATTTTTTATGTTATAGATACCATTATTTAATTGATTTGCATCTACTATTTCTCCTGAACTTCCTTCACTTTCATTTTCTTTATCTTCATTTGCACTTCCATTATTTCCTGAATTATCTTGATTTCCACTATTCTCATTTTCACCTGGAATATTCTCATTATCTTCATTACCAGGCTTATTATTTTCTTCTAAATTATCTTCTAATTTCTTAGCTGTATCATAATTTAAAGTAGTTTTAAAACTAACTTCTTTCCCCATCATACTAACTAGTGTAGATACAACAATATCTGAATTTAAATCAGGTATATTAAACTTTATAGTTCTATTATCTTTATTTACTTCTGCTTCCACTTTTTCTCCATCAACTGTTACATTGAAATTCTTTAAGAAAGCATATAATTCACTATTAAAAGTTAATGTAACTGTATTTTTTCCATTTGATATATCAATTCTTGAATCATCTGATAACACTTTTCTAGCCATGGAATTTCCTGTTTCCATGTTTCCTTGTCCAACATATTGAACTGTATTCTTAAGGGTATAACTTCCATCCCTTAAAGTTGTTTTTTTATTTACTGTAACATTTACTGTTTTTTCATCAAATTGCCCTGATGAATCTGTAACTTTATAAGTTATTGGATATACTCCAGGAATCTCTGCCTTCCCATCTTTTATAAATGATGTATCTCCACTTATCTCAACTTTTAAATTAGAATCTTCCTTATCAGTTCCAATAACTCCAGATAATAAATCAATAGCATCTCCTTGAGTAACACTAATATCCTTAGCATTATTTATAGTAGGTGCTTCATCTAATAAATTAACAGTATTCATATCATTAACTAAGAAAAGCTCAACCTTTCTTCCCATCATTGTTATGAATAATCCTATTTTTACCTTTGTATCAGGTGATGGTACTTCAAATGTTATTGATTTATCATCTTTATTTTCTTCTATCTTTAAAGCTTCTCCTCCAGTGCTAACCTCAATATTATTCATAAATCCATATAAACTACTATTAAAGTAAACCGTCATTAATGTTTTGCCATCTTCAATCCTAAACTTTGTTTTTTCTCCTACAGCATTTCTTGCCATATTTTCTCCTGTAGAATTTCCTTCTTCAACATATGAAGTTACATTATTAGCTTCATATATTCCATCTCTAAGTCCTTCTGAACGCACAATTGCAGTTCCACTATTTACGTTAGTGGCTGCATATACAGTATCCGCTCCTACTCCAACTAACATAGATGTTACAAGTGCATAACCTAAAATTTTATTAATTTTCTTTCTTCCCAAAGTTAATCCCCCTTTTGACTTTCTTTTCCCATTGAAAATGATTATCAATAATGTTAACATACTTATATTATCATAGATTTTTATAATTGTTTTTCTCTATATTAAGATTTTTTTTAATATATTAAGTTTAAAAAGGAGGATTTTGTGTGATTTTTTTAAAATCAGTTCTTATAGATTTTTATAACTGCTGTGAAATTCCAATAAGAGCTGTAGATAATAATATGAATATTCTTTCTGAGGTGGGTTACTCTTCTTTTTATGATTATATATTTAATGACTTGAACTTAAATAGCAAATTTGAACGCTCATATTTAAAACATGATCATAATGACTCACTAATAATTACCTTTGAAAATAATATATCTTTTTATTCATTGTTTAATTATAAATCAATTGATAAAGACTTAATTTTCATAATAGGTCCCTTATATTTAAAGGAGGATTTAAAAAATTCTAATGATGATTTAGAACTTTATAAAATACCTTTAAAGACTAAAAGTTGTCTTAAGTATTATAATTCTCTATTGAAAATAATCTTAGATGAAAAACTTAAAGATAATTTTTCAATTTCATATTCTCCTTATGTGGGAAGAGCTATAGATTTTATAGAAAAAAATTACTCAAAAGAAATTACTATAGACTCTCTTTGCACAGAATTTAAAATAAATAAGTCCTACTTCTGTAATCTATTTAAAAACGAAACTGGCCAAACATTTATAAACTTTTTAAATAATTACAGGATCGAAAAGAGTAAGGAGTTGCTTAAGGATCTTGACCTCTCACTTTTGGATATTGCACATAAGGTTGGATTTAGTAATCAAAGTTACTACTGCACAGTATTTAAAAAATTTACTGGTCTAACTCCCTTGAAATACAGAGAGGATAACTATAAAAAAGGTTTGTAAACTCTTTAAAGTTTACAAACCTTTTTATAAAACTATTTACTATAAATTATTTACCTATTAATTCTACAGTTTCCTTAGCTATCATTAATTCCTCATTTGTTGGAACAACATATGCTTTAATTTTTGAATCAGCTTGTGATATTTCTGCAAGTTTTCCTCTAACTTTATTTTTTTCTTTATCTAAAGTTAATCCTAAGAATTCTAGATCTTTTAAACATTCTTCTCTAGTTTCAGGTGAATTTTCACCTACACCAGCAGTAAATACTATTACATCTACACCACCCATATTTACTATAAATGAACCTATTTCAGCTCTTATTCTATAGTGGAATATGTCTAATGCTAATTGTGCACGCTTGTCCCCATTTGAAGCGGCATCTTCTATATCTCTAAAATCTGAACTAACTCCTGATATTCCTAAAACTCCTGATTTTTTATTTAATGATTCAGAAACCTCTTCTATAGTATATCCACATTCCTCAACTAAAAAAGGAATTATTGATGGGTCTATATTACCTGATCTAGTTCCCATTGGAATTCCAGCAAGTGGAGTGAATCCCATAGTTGTATCTATACACTCTCCACCTTTTATTGCTGATATACTTGCACCATTTCCTAAGTGGCATGTAATTATTTTTAAATCTTTTATATCTTTTCCCATAGTTTCTGCAACCTTATGAGATACATATTTATGTGAAGTTCCATGGAATCCATATTTTCTAATTTTATGATCTTTATATAATGCATAATCTATTGCATATATATATGCCTTTTCTGGCAATGTTCCATGAAAAGCTGTATCAAATACAGCTACCATTTCTTTATTTGGCATAAGACTTTGACATGCTCTTATTCCAATTATATTTGCTGGATTATGAAGTGGTGCTAATTTACTACACTCTTCTAAGTATTTTATAACTTCTTCATTTATGATTATTGAAGAAGAATATCTTTCTCCTCCATGAACTACTCTATGACCTACTGCTGATATTTCATCAATAGACTTAATAACTCCAACCTTTGAATCTACTAAAGTGTTTAGAACTATATCTATAGCCTCTTTATGATCTTTTATTTCTTTTTCTACTATATATTTTTCTCTCAATTCATTTTTTTGAACTAATCTAGATTGGTCAAGTCCTATTCTCTCAACTATCCCCTCTATGATATCCTTTTCATTAGCCATATCAATTAATTTATATTTTAATGATGAACTTCCACAATTAATTATAAGTATTTTCATTTTTATCTCTCTCCTAATCTCAGTTAAATTGATTTAAACCTTTAACCCACGCCAATCTTAAGATAAATTTTATATTCTAATTTAATATATTTCAACCTTAAATATAAAAAAAATTTGTAAACATTTTCTCAAAATCATTTTATTTCAAACAAAATAATATAATAACTCCAAATTAGGAATTTTATGTAACTAATTACTTCACAATTACTTTATTCATAAGAAAAATAATTTCCACTTTTATATAATTACCCCATTAATAACCACATCAATAATTTTACAAGATTTATTTTGAAGACCTATTAGCTAAAACTAGTAATAAATATATAAATCTCTTTAACTAAATTTAAAATATTTTTAAATATTAAAATGATCAAAAGAGCTTATTTATTAAGCTCTTTTGATTTTAATTTAACTTCTTTCTATTTTAACCTTGCTTCCACCTATGCCTGCCTCTGCCGGTGTTAATATAAGCTTAACTGGCACTCTGTTTTTTATAGACTCAACGTGACTTATTATACCTACAGATAACCTTTCATGATGAAGTCTTTCTAAGGAACTCATGACCACATCTAAAAGATTATCATCTAAAGTTCCAAAGCCCTCATCTAAGAAGAATAATTCTAAAGGTGCTGTTCCTTTTAACTGAATTTGTGATGAAAGTGATAATGCTAAGGCTAAGGAAGCTAGGAAGGTTTCTCCCCCTGAAAGAGTTGAGGCATCTCTCTCTGCACCACCATTTTTATAATCTCTTATTATAAACTTACCATTTTCATCAACCTCTAATCCATAAACTCCATTTGTTATATCCTTAAGCTTTTTAGAGGCTTCTATGGATATATATTTTAATTGATTTGCTGCAATAAATTCTACAAACTTCTTTCCTTTAAACAATTTTTCTAAATCACTTAAAAGAGCAAGCTTATGTTCTTGTTTAGCTTTAATATGAAGTATATCCCTTTGTTCTTCAAGTTTTTTCTTTATAGACTCACTTTCAGTAACAAGTCTAATTTTTATTTCTTCAACTTCTTTTAATTCTTTTTCAGTATTATTTTTCTCCTGAAGAACCCTTGTCCATTCTTCTTCTGTTAAACTCTTTCCATTTAACTTTTTAATTAATAATTCTATATTTGCCCTAACCTTAATAAAGTTATTATGGTATTCTTCAATTAATGTTTTTAATTTTTCCTTTTCATCCTTAGATAAAATACCCTCTTTAACCTCTAATATTGTCTTAAATCCTTCTTCCTCTAAAGCTAAGTTTACTTTTTTCTCCTCATTTTCTTTTCTAAGATTTAATGAATTAACTCCTTCCTTAGTAACAGCCATCTCTTGATTCATATTATTAAAGGCTTTTTCTAGTTTTTCTTTTTCCTCACTTAAATTTAAATAAGCATTTTCTATATAATCAATCTCTAATTGTAAATCTTCTAATAAGCCTTTTATATCTATTTTTTCAATAGGTAAAGCTTCATCAATTAAGCCCTTTAAAGCACCTTTAATCATTCTTTCCTTTTCTCTATAAACTTCTACTTTACCATCTAATAAGGATTTTTGACTTAAGTAATTCTCCTTTAATTCATCTCTTTTTTCTCTTAATTCATCCTTTATCTTATTTGATTCTTCTAACTGAGTTCTTAAGATTCTAATCTCTTTCTCTAATAGATTTTTTTCTTTCTCTTTTTTTAATATCAACTCATTTTCTAACTTAATATCCTCAATCTTTAGTTCATTCTTTATGGAATTAAGCTCAGAATTTTTTAATTTTAACTCCTTATCTAATTCCTTTACCTTTGAAGCTATTTCTTTTTCTCTAACTATTTTTTCACATAAAATAATCTCAGCCTTATTGAAGATATTTTCTAAATTATTCTTTTCTTCCTTTAATTTTTCTAAATCTTTTTCTAGATTTTCTTTTTTAAGATTAAACTCCTCTATTTTATCTTTTAAGGTATTAAACTCTTCTTCTAAGAATTTTAATCTTTCCTCATTAACTTCTCCTACTTCTTCTATGGAAATATTTAATTCCTCAATTTTCTTATTTTCATATTCTAAAGTAGCTTCTATTTTTGAGAACTCTAAAATAAGCTCTTTTAATTTTTCTTCCTTACTTTCTAATAAAGTTGTTTTTTCATTTGATTCCTCTAAATTAATTTTCTCAACCTTATTAAGTTCATGGTGAGTTGATCCACAAACTGGGCAGCATTCCCCATCTACTAAATTCTCCCTAAGTTTATGAGCTAGTTCTTCAACCTTAACCTTATTTATATAATCCTTAAGCTCTCTTATCTCTTTTTCTAATAATAATTTTTGATTTTCAAAAGTTTTAAGTTTTTCTTCAAAGTTATTTTTAGTCTTTAAGGATTCTTCTAAAGAATTTTTTATCTCTTTATATTTATTAAGCTTCTCTCTATACTCTCCAAGTTTTATTTGTTTTTCTAAAATAGAATTACTATCCCCTGGTGTTTCCTTTAAAAGATTTTCCAGTTTGTCCCTTGTCTTACCTAAGCTTTCTACCTTTACTTTTAAATCATTCTCCGACTTTTCTTTATCCTCTTTAAGACTTTTTATAGATTTCTTTAATTCAATTTCTTCACTCTTTATCTCATTAAATTGTTTATCTAAGCCTTCATAAGAATTTAAAATAAATAATCCACTATTAATCTTATTTTTAAATTCTTCATGGACAAAAAGCTCTTCTTTTCTCTCTTCCTTCTCTTTTAATTCTTCATTTAATCTCTTTTCATTTTCTTCTATAGAATTTAATTTAGTATCACATTTACTTCTATCCTCAAAAATCTTCTTACAAGCTTCCTTTAATTTAACCCCATCAGCCTTTATTTGAAAAAGTATCTCTCTTTCCTTTTGGCTTTCTAATAACTTTTCCTTCTTTAATCTTAAGTCAGGTAATTTTTCTTCCTTCTTTTTAACAACCTCTTCAAACTTTAACTTATTTTCTTCTCTTAATTTTATAAGTTCTTCTAATTTCTTATTTAACTCCTTAAATTTTAAATCCTCTTTATTTATTTCCTTTAAAATCTCTTCAAGATTATTTATAAATACTATTAACTTATCCGCCTTATTTGAAATTTCAACCCTTTCTTTAAAAGATTTTATTTCCTCACTTCTACTTACTAAACTCTCTTCTTCAATTCTTTTATCATAAAGTTCTTTTTGAATATTCCAAACTTTTTCCGCTTCCTCAAATTCTTTTTTTATCTTCTTTAATAACTCTTCTTTACTTTTAATACTTAAGTTGATTTCCTTAATTTCTTCTTCCTTTGCTTTTAAAGCTTCTTCGCTAACTCCTTCATATCCCTTTAATTGTCCTTCTAAGACATTCATCTTATCTTTTTCTTTTCTTATTTCAAAACTAAGCTTACTAGAAAGATCATCACCATATTTTCTAAGATTAAATAATCTCTCAAGCATATTTCTTCTCTCTTTTCCTTCTAGCTTAAGAAACTCACTAAATTTCCCTTGTGGCAGAACAACAGTCCTCATAAAATCATCTAATTTTAGCCCTATAATTTCCTCACACTTTGAAGTTACAGCCTTTGCCTTTTCCTCTAGTACATTTTCAACTCCGCCTGTTATATCAATTATCTTTGAACTTTTATTTCTTATTCCACCACTTTTATTATCTCTTTTAAATTCCCTATCAACTCTATACCTTTTTACTTCATTACCTGTTATTTGAAATTCATAACTTACATAAACACCATCACAGTTAGTATTTATATAGTTTGAGCTTTTTCTTGCAATATCACCATATAAAGCAAGGGTTATTCCATCTAGAATTGTAGATTTTCCACTTCCAGTAGGTCCAAAAATACCAAAAAGCCCTCTCTCTGTTAACTTATCAAATTCAACAACTTGCTTATCTATAAAACTATTTAATCCCTTAACCTCTAGCCTAATTGGTTTCATTTTCTTCATCCCCTTCCTCTTTAACTATATTAAGTAAAAGCTCTAATAAATCTTCCTCTGGCTTAACCCCTCTTTCCTTTTCATAAAAGTCAGTGAATAATTCCTGAAAGGATTTTTCTGAAAAACTTCTTTCATCATTCTCATCTTCATCTAGTGTTATCTTAGGAATAATTTCAATAATATCCCCTTTAAGCTTCTTCATAGACTTTATTTCATCTTCTCTTATATATCTATCTGTTTTTATCTCTAAATAAACCCAACATTCTCTATCTTTATTCTCTTCACATTTATAAATAGCTTCATCTATGCTATCACACTTCCAAACTTCTATAGGCTTGTACACATCAAATTTTATTTCATCTATATTTGCCTCCTCATTTGCTTTAACATCTACAATAAAACACTTTTTTTCAAAGCTTATTTCTTTTTTATTGTATTGAAGTGGTGAACCTGCATATCTTATTTTTTTATTAGTTCCTGGTAGAATCATAGGCTTATGTATATGTCCTAAAGCAATATATTGAGCTTCTTCTGGGAAACATTCCTTATCAACAATAAAACTTCCTCCAAGCTCTATATTTCTCTCTGAACCAGTATTTTCTGCTCCCATTGCAAAAAGATGAGATACCACTAAATTAATTGTATCCTCTTTAAAATTTCCCTTAAGGGAATCAAATAAAAGCTTTATTCTATCACTATAACTTTTTATTCTCTCACAAGTTTCATCCATTGCACCATATAAAACTTCATTTAATCTCTTTTCACTTGGATATGGAACAGTTAATATTACAGACTTTTCTCCATTTATATCTAATTCAATAAATCCTTCTCCTGAATTTAAAACTTTATTTCTTCCATATTCCCCTACTTCAACTATACTCTTAGGAGTTCCAACCATTACTATGCCATGTTCTCTTGCTAAGGGACCTGCAGCCACTAATCTTTCTGGATTATCATGGTTTCCTGAAATAACTAAAGTCATCCTCTCCCCATTAGCTGATATCTTTTTTAAGGTATCATAAAACATTTTTTCTGCCCTAGCTGGAGGATTACTAGAATCATACACATCCCCTGCTATAATAACTAAATCTATATTATTATCTTTTACTATGTGAACAAAATCCTCTAAAAATCGTTCTTGCTCATCCATACGACTTAATCCTTCTAAGTTTTTTCCTAAATGCCAATCAGCAGTGTGAAGTATCCTCATTCCACATCTCTCCTAACACCTTTTTTATTTAGGCCATGTTTTTTATAACTATATATTAAATCTTCTGCTATACTTATAGCTAAAATTTATCTTTTAATAAAACACACCTAATTCTATATTGTCTACTTATACTATCTTCTTTTCTTACATATCTATTAAAATTAATTATAATTTTAGTTTTCACTTAATTACTAGCTAAAAATCAATACTTATCCCTAATAAAAACTTTCTTATTTACATAATATTATTTCTAATTTAATCCTTATAAACATTATACTAAACCTCATTTATATTTAATAAGATTTTGATAAATATTTTATAGCATAAATTGCTATTTTAAATTTATATTTTTTATAAAATTCTAGCATTTTTATTAATAATAATTATTCTCAAATAATTATTAGCTTAACTTTTAAAAAAATATATATTTTATTATCAAATTGTATAAAAATAATTATTTTATGAACCTAATTCGTAAAATATCCTATTTGATGATGATATTTTTAAGTAGTATATTAAATTCATGAGAGAGATTTTTAAAACTTTAACATATTAAAATTTTGAATAGATTTACGAGGTGATTTTAATGAACTCATTTATGATGGATATAAAAAACAATAGTAACGATTTACATGCTGTAGCTGAAAAAACAGGATTCTTAAAAAGATTATTAGAAGGAAAAGCTTCTACTGAAAGCTACGCTGAATATCTTTATAATCTTTACGAAGTTTATAACGCAATAGAAGTTAACTTAGAAAAATGCAAAGACAACAAAGTAGTTAAAGACTTTGTACTTCCTGAAATTTATCGTGCTGAAGCTATACTTAAAGATTTAAAATTCTTATTAGGAGAAAATTTAAATACAATTAAACCATTAGCTTCTACAAGAGCTTACGTTGCTAGAATAAATGAAATAGGAGAAACTGCTCCTGAACTTTTAGTAGCACATGCTTATACTAGATATCTTGCAGATTTATTTGGTGGAAGAACAATCTATGGTATGGTAAAAGATTTATATAAAATAGATGAAGAAGGATTAAATTACTATAAATATGATACTTTAAGTGATGGACCTGAAATGAAAGGTTTTGTTATGAACTATCATAATAAACTTAACAATATTGAATTGAATGAAGAAATGAAAGAAAGATTCATAAATGAAGTTGCTAATTCTTATGTTTATAACATAGCAATTTCAAATGAATTAGACTTTATAAGATTTAATAGATAATTTATACTCCTAAAAATATATTAGAAAAAGGGATTATATCAAAAACTTAAATATAAAACTTATAGATATCTTAAGAATTATTAAATTAAAAATCTATAGTGCTTACTCCCAATGTTATATAATCTATAGAATAGCTTGAATCTCATAATTTCTTAAGATACCTTTTAGAAGTTTTGTTACTAAGTTACTTTGGTATAAGCCCTTTTTTATATAACTTTATCATTTAATTTCATATTTCTTTTAATATAAACATTATATAAAATTAGAGCTATGGATACTCCATAGCTCTTTCCCTAGTAATGCCACCCCATAGTTCTGCCCATAAACTATGGTTTTTATAAGGTCTTTTCACCTTATATACTTCCCTAATTTTAAAATTTATAAACATGATTTATTTATATTTTTAATAGTTAATCTATTTACTAAAGAAATTTAATTTTTAGCATAGTATATGTTACTAAAGCATACCTTATTATCTATGGGCATACCTTCTTTTTAGTTGATATTTGTCAAAAGAAAATTTATAATATATTTTGCTTTAGTAATAAGTAATAATTTATAGGAGGTTTATCAATGAAGTTTGATCTTAGTAAGATGTACGAGAAGCTTTTATCTTGGATTACAACTAATGGCTTTAAATTAGTAATTGGTTTAATTCTACTTTATATTGGATGGAAAATTATCAATAAAGTAATTAGGATTTTAGCTAATATAATGAAAAATAGAAATGTAGATCCTACATTAACATCATTTGCAGAAGCTTTTTCAGAGGTATCTCTAAAAGTTCTTCTAGTTATAACACTAATGAGTTATGTTGGATTTGATATAGCTGGACTAGCAGCTCTTATAGCTTCAGCAGGTTTAGCAGTTGGACTTGCCTTACAAGGAAGTCTATCTAATTTTGCTGGTGGAGTAATAATTCTTTTATTAAGACCTTTTAGAGTTAATGATTTTATAGAAGCCTCAGGATATTCTGGAACTGTTGAAAGAATAACTGTGTTCTATACTCATCTAGTAACGCCAGATAACAAGGAAATACTTATTCCAAATGGTACACTAGCTAATGGAAGTCTTATAAACTATTCATCAAAGGATACTAGAAGAGTTGATTTAGTATTTAGCGTTGGGTATGATGATGACATAATCAAAGTTAAAAATGTTCTTTGGGATATTATAAATAAAAATGAATTAATTTTAAAAACGCCTGAAGCATTTGTAGGTATAAGCCAACATGCTGCAAGCTCTATAGATTTTACTGTTAGAGTTTGGACTAAACAAGAAGATTATTGGAAGGTTCATTTTAGCTTATTAGAAGAAGTTAAATTAAGATTTGATCAGGAAAACATAACTATTCCATATCCTCAAATGGATGTAAACTTAACTAAATAAAATATAATAAAAGAATAAAAAGCCTAAATTAAATGAACAAATAAGAACATTTAATTTAGGCTTTTATCAATCCTACCACACTAAATCTTAAATAATTATCTTAATTCTATAATAACGTTTTCAAGTTGTTTTGTCAATATCACTTTTCAAAATATTGACAAAAATTATTTTAGATATTTTTAATATAAGTATTCATCTTTTATATAATTAGTTAAATTATAATTGTTTAAAGTATTATTATTGCTATCTAAAACATCTTTATTATTCATATAAAACTCTAAATTTTCTTTGCTAATTATATTAAAATTTAAATCAGCAAAGTACCATATCTCTTTCTCATCTTCACCGAAATAACTACTTACAGGCATTTCAACAAATTTATAATATATATTTTTATTTATATAATATGGTTTTTCAACATCAAATATTAAGCAAGTATCTTCAAAAAATCTTTTTGAAGTTCTTATAGGTTTTAAAATATATCCTTTTTTATTGCTAAAATCCTTATTTTTATCTAAAGGAAGATTTTTAGATTTTCTAAACTGAATATAGTATTCCTTACCTGCTGACTCAATACTACGAACATCTGGTGAAAATTCATTATTTTCTAAATAAAGATTTAGAAGCTCTACTTTCTTTTGATCTACACTCAAATCCTCTAAATTCTTTATTGGCTTATCCCTAAAGCTATCATTATTTGAATCTATGCTATTTTCTATTTCTAATATATCTTCTTGAACATTTTTATCTTTTAAATCTAGGTTTTCTTCTTTTATTATGTTAAGCATAATCTCTGCATTTACTAAATCTCCATGATTAATATAAGTTTTTGCCTGAAACACCTTAGCTTCTAACCCCTTAACTCTCTTATGCTTAAATTCCTCTATTCCAACCACTGATATTCCAGCAACTAAAACGCCTATTATTCCTACAGCTAGGAATCTTTTCATCTTTATCCCTCACTTATCTACTTTGTATCTTTCTATATTTTATATTACTTCTTAACCCCTAATTCTCTTTAAACCTTAAAATTTTATTATAATATCCTAATTGTTCACTTTCAATAGTTCAGTTTATTACAACAAATTATATATAAAAACTAATACAATAATACTTTTCAAAATTAAATAAAATTATTGAAAAACTTATTTAATACTTAAGATTTTTTTCATACTATCTCTAATTATCTATTTGTTATATATCTCTACAAAATTTATTATATTAGAAAAAAAGTTATATTTATATAACTAAATTTGTGTTATAATTAAGTAAAATTTATAGATAATGCTAATTAAACTAAGAACTTTCAAAAATTGTTCTTTTTCACCTTTATGAGAATTGTAACAAAATTTATTTGTCCAAATAATAATATAGTATGTAGAAGTTAGCATAATTTATAAATTTAAAGCTGGTATAAAAATACCAGCTTTTTTATTTAGCAAAATCAAAGTTATCTTCTTTAAACTTTTCCATAAGTTTATTGCTGTTACTTATTAATCTGTTTAACTTTTCATTTTCAACTGAATTTTCTTTTAAATCAACTCTTATATCTTCTAAGCCACTCTCTTTATCTGCTAATATTTTTTCTAATTCTCTTATGGTTAAAAGCTCATTTTCAAAAACTCCAGATTCCTTTGCTTCTTCAATAAGCTTTTCTTCTAAAACTTTTATATTCTTACTTATTTCTAATTTATTTAGTTTGTACTTCCATGTATCTAATGAGAAGAAGTTTTTAATAATACCTCTATCCTTAAGACTATGCTCTTCTGATACTTCTATGAGATTTTTTTGATTAACAGCCCTTATATACTCTTCATAAGAATTGAAGGATTTAATTTCTTCAGATTGAAGAGCCTTTTCTTTAAACATATCCCATTGAGATTTTATAGCATTTTCAGTATTATCTTTTTCAGCTACGAATTTTCTCTCATTTGTTAATAATAACTCCCTTGCTTCTTGCACTTCCTTAAGATTTTTTTCTAAATTATTTTTTTCTGAAAGTATTTTATCATATTTCTCTTTTTCTTCTAACCAAGCTTGAACTAACTGATTATAATATATTTTTTCTCTTCTTTCTTTTCTTAATATTTTATTTGATATGCTTATTTCCATTACAAAAATAGGCACTAAATTCTCTCTTGAAATTTTAAACTCCTTTAAAAGAATTACTAATAATAAAGGACCTATATAAGCTCTTAACATATCATGTCTAGTTCTAAATTCATAAAAATCAAAATCTTTTTGAAAGGCTACATAAATTGAAAAAACTGATCTTATAACAAATTCAGAGCTCTCACTTATTCCACAGTCTAAGGCAGCTTTTAAAAATTCCACTTGATTTAATCTTATATTTTCCTTAATTGCCCCCTCAGATATATCCGTAAAATTCATCTTGTTTAA
The DNA here is from genome assembly GCF_030222355.1 of Clostridium sp. UMB9555A. Classification (NCBI taxonomy): domain Bacteria; kingdom Bacillati; phylum Bacillota; class Clostridia; order Eubacteriales; family Clostridiaceae; genus Clostridium; species Clostridium sp. UMB9555A. Next base: position 62,777 of record NZ_JASORQ010000007.1, read on the forward strand.
TATGATTTTTCTCTCATCTAAAGGTATTGTTCTTAAAACTTCATAAACTATATCAGAAATCTTGTCTTTATTATCCTCTTCATGATTTATTTCAGCTGACAAACTATTCATTATTACTATTAAGTAATAATTTATTATAGCCTCTAATTTATCTACCTTCCCATTAAATCCATTACGGCTTTCAATTATAAAGTAAGCCTTCTCAACTATACTATCTAAAGATTTATCAAAGGTTTCCTTATCTGCAACTGAGGCTACTGGCGTATTAGTAAGCTTTAATAAAATATAATATAACTTTAATTTTAAAATCCCGTCAGAATATTTTTTTAATTCCTCTACCTCTTTTTCAATAAACTTTAAAAATTCTTTTCTTTGAGATTTTAAAAATATACTTTTAGATTTATTTAAGAAAATACTTCCTAAACTTAAACTCTTCAAAAAGGCATAGACAACCCTAAGTTCATATCCCTGTAAGGATAAAAACCCCTTATAAAAGTCTGGATATTTATTATTTTCTTCAGAAGACTGATCCTTCTCTATATAAGTAGTAAGTTTAACTTGAAGTTCTTTAAAACTATTTAAAACTTCCTGAAGCTCTATTTCTTTCTTCTCTAGTTTTTCTGTAAGCTCTCTCTTTTCTTCCTTAACATTCCTTAAAAGTTCCTCAAGCTCTTCTTGCTTTTTTTCATCATCCCTATTAGTTTTTATTTGTTTTTCTAGACTTATAATAAATTTTTCTTTATTCTCAAGAACCTTTTTATCTATTGCTAAATCGCATTCACTCTCTTTTATGCTTTCTGGAGTAATAAAGCTATAATCTGCCTCTAAGCTCATCTCTTTAGTTACATTTTTTAAGTACCATATTAAAATTTCATGTACTTTCTTTAGTGCTAATAATGTACTATTTTCTTCTAAATTACTATCTATTTCTTTATTAGCACTTTTCTCACCTTTAATTCTTATATATTCACCATACTCAATTATCCAACTTGGAACATATGCTTTTAAATTATTTAAGGTATTCTTAAAATTAGATTCTTTATCCCTATTTATTTCATATTTTTCTTCAAGCTTAATTAATAAGTCTTCTACAACCATTCTTAAAGCGATATATGTTAAAGCTGCATGGGTTTCCCATGCCTTTTCAGCATTTTTCAATAAATCATAATAGCTTTCAATACTTGTTTTTAATATAAAATCAAAATTTGTACTTTTTTTACTCTCCATACTTTCCCCTCTAAGCATATATACTGTTTAATGCTTGTTATCTTTAAATAAATCAAAAATACCTCTTAATAATACTTGAGCTTTTTTATCTTCAAGCTTTTTAAACTTATTATTAATGTATTTTTTATTGGCCTCAACTTTAAGATTAACAAAGTCTATATCTTTTTTAATCTCTTCAGTAACAGTTTTATGTTTTATTATGTAAATATATTCTTCATAACATAAATTTAAGTTAGAAAATGATTTTTTAATTATAAGTATTAGAGCTACTATTAAAACCACTCCTAATACTGAAATCACTCTAGCCATATTATTATAATGCTGATTATAATTACTAATTAAACTTACTATAAAATCACTAGACATTATACTATTTAAATTTTCTATAGCTATTAATATTGCAAATATTATAAAATATATTATTCCTAAATACTTAACCCTTGTATATACTAACCTTTCAAAGTTACTTTTCTCCTCAATATTAATATGTATGTTATCTATAGATGACATGATCTCTCTTATTCCTGACAATATAAAAATCATAGATATTATGCACATAACATATACATCTAATGATTTAGAAAGTCCATATGCACTTCCAAAAAATTTATAACTTATTATTCCTAGTGTGGTGTACCCTATTATTATTTTAAAGTCACCAAGTATAAATTTCTCTTTTATAATTTTTATTTTTGATATAACAAATATAACAACTATGGCCATTATAAATTTAACTATAACTTCTCTATATAAAAATATCTCATTAAATATAATTTCAAATAAATTTTTATTATTTATTTTAGAATTCATTCTACCTAAGGTATCTATTAAAATAAATAACATTGGAATTAACATTATTAATAGAGATACTTCCTTATAATTATTAAAGTTCTTTCTTTCCGTTGCCATGGTAACACCTCCATTCACACTTATTTTATAAATATTTTGTGAATACCTTATTATATTATATACCTTTAATTTTTAGGTTAAAACATTTAAAATATAAAAAAGTTATGAAATAATTACATATCCCATAACTTTTAAAATATTAATATACAATACTATAATTATTTAAAGTTCCAATTAATATACCTTCTAAATAAATATCTCCATTCTTCTTTATAACTCCCCTTCTTCCTTCTATATATATAACTCCACTTGATTTTAAAATCCCTGCATACCTACCATCTAAATATACACACCCATTAATATCTACTAGCCCTCTTCTATTATTTAAATAAAACTCCTTAATACACGCTTTTTCTCTCCTTAACATATATAACCTCCATTATATACTTCTTATTGTAAGATTATATTATTCCTTAAGATTAAATATTACAAAAAAGGCTTAGAAAAACTTTTCTAAGCCTTAATAATTATTTATTTTCTATAATTATGTCCTTTGGTTCTATATCCTTAATATCTTTAATCTTTCTATAGAAAGTAAGATCTCCATTAAATAAAAATTTACTAACAATACTTTTATTTATTAATACCATCATAAGGAGCGGCAAGCACACTCCAATTATAGTGAACATTATATATCCAAAATTAAATACATCCATAAATAAAGTTGCAACTTGTTTATGTAAATACATTATTACAAGAGAATTAGCTCCAATTATAGTAAATAATTTCTTATACTTAAACTTACTAATCTGATAGCTTAAAGAAAGTATAAAGATTGTTATGGTAACTGGCATTAATATATCAAAAATAGGATCCTTATAGTAAGAGTATTTTATATTTAAGTAATAATATATTCCAATACTACTATTTAGTATAAACATGGCTACTACCCCTATACTTGATAAAATTAATGTAGAAATTTTTTTAAATGCCTCTTGTATATTTAACTTAGTTATGTAGTATCCTAATGCATAGTATGGCAATGTTATTAAAACAGTATCTAAATTCCAGAATACAAATTGATTTTCAGTTATCTCAGTTACACTTGATGGTATAAAACTCATAGAATATATATGAGCTAATATATAACTTAATATACACATAAAAGCTAACTTCTTAGGTGTTAATCTCTTATTTAATTGATCAAATACTACCTTTGTAACAAACATTACAGGTATAAACCAAAATACTCCCCATGTTGCCTTTCCACCATATGCATATTTAATAATTTCATGTATTAAATCACTTAAAGAAAAATTTCCATGATAATACATAATATAATTAAAACTAATATCTATCAATGAAAATATAGCATAAGGAATAAAAAACTTTATTGCTTGTTCTTTTATGTTCATTCCTCTTTTATATAACATACCACTTATTATAAAAAAGGCTGGCATATGAAACCAATAAAGATAATAAGCATTTTCAAAAGGCGAATGACATAATACAACACTTATTATAAGAAGTCCTTTTGCAATATCTAAATAATCTAATCTTTTCTTTTGTTTTAAAACAGTATTCATATTATTTCTCCTAATTTAATAATTAATATAATTTAGCTATTACCCTATATTTATATTTCCCATAATTTATATAAATATGAAGATATCTTAAAAAATTATAATTTTAAAATAATATCTTAATCTTTTACCATATCTAATATAATACTTTTATATTTTAAATATGATTTAAACTCAATATGAATTTATAATTAAATATATAAAGTTTATAATTAAAAATAACCTAATATTACACTATTTTTAATTATATTCTATTTTTAGTATTATATTTTTAACTTTTTTGTGAATATATGCATATATCTGTGTTAAAATCTAATATATGCTATAAAATATAATTTTAACAACTCTTATATTAAGGAGATTTAAAACATGGATAACCAAATATTTTTTCATATTTTTAATGATGATAAAAATAAATTAGAAACTCAAAGGATAATAAAACTATCAATTTTTATAGTTTTCTCTATATTCTTTATATTGCTAATAGATTTATCCTATAAAGTACTTATTAGAAAAAATATAGAGTTTATTCCTGGTAATTCTATGCCAAGTTTCTCATTAAGTTTATCATTAATATTAGGAACAATGGCATACATAAGTTCATTAATATACTATTCAAGCACCCAAAAAGATGATTTCTTTATAATCTCTTTAATATATATGAATTTATCTGTAGAACTTTTAATTACTAAAGGACATAACCTAATAATATTTGATAAATTTATTTTTATTCACGCAATATTTAGGATAATTTTGCTTTTTTATGTTGCCTTTAATAAGAAAGGAATATCCCCTCTTATTACTAAACATAAAATAATTACATCAATAGTAGTTTTTTTATTTTCAGTTATAACACCTATGATTAACTATAGAATTTTTTCTAACAACTTATTTGCTAAAGATATTTATTTTTATGCTACTTTAATGACTATAATTATTATCCTATATATAATCGCTTGCATATTCTTATCAAAGAAATCTTTAGATGATTGTGAGTTAATATATTCATTTATAATTGCTAGTATTCTTCTAATAGCCCTTAGAGGTTTATATTGGATTTGTGAAGTACTTCTTCCAAATCTAATACTTTTAAAAACAAATAATGTCGTTCTTCTGCTTACCATACTATCATTTTTATTAGCTATAAGTGGAGTTTTTAATGAAATTACAACTAAAAATAAACGAAGCTCTTTATTACAAAATGAACTTCAAGTTTTTTATCATTTAGTTGAATTTAATACTAGTAGTTCTATAATTTTATATGATAATAAAAAGAAGGTTATATATACAAACAAAACAATAAGAGAACGCTACTGCAAATCAACTAAATTAAAAGATCAACTTAAAGAGGTAGAAAAATTATTTGTAGATTCTATTTTTATAGATGACTCTGAAAAAAATGCTACCAAAGCACTTTTTGATAAGGGCCACTGGGAAGGTAAGCTTATTTTAAGAAATGGCAAAATAGTAAATGCCTACATTCAGATATTAAATGTTGAAAATAAAAATTATTTTGCTATGAATTTAAAAGATATAACTGAAGAATATACACTAACAAAAAATATTAAAAGAAATGAACAATTATTAAGCTGTATAAATAATAATATACAAGATTTAATAATAAGCGTCGATAATAATGGTTTAATTACATATGTTAATGATTCTGTATTAAAAACATTAAATTATACATACAACGAAGTTTTAGGAATGCCTATAATAAATCTTTTAGGTAAAAATGATGAAATATTAAATCAATTAAAACTAGAAGATGAAGAAGATAGTATTAAATGTAAACTTGTTGGTAAACATTCCTTTGTATATGTAGAATCTATAATTAGAACTTTAAATGATAATAATGAGATTCCTTATGGAAAAGTTATAGTTGCGAAAAACTTAACCTCTAAAAAGCGACTTGAAAACTTAGCTATAAAGTTTAAAGAAGCTAAGGCTTATGAACAAGTACGAAATGAATTTTTCGCCAATATATCACATGAGCTTAGAACACCACTTAATATTATATACTCTACAATACAGTTATTAAATTCTAAACATAAAAATGATCCTAAAGACTTTACTAATTTCTATGATAAATATAAACAAGGGCTTAAGATAAATTGTTATAGAATGCTTAGACTTATAAATAATCTTATTGATGTTAGTAAAATTGAAGTTGGATTTCTAAAAGCTGATTTTACTAATAGAGATATAGTCTTTCTTGTAGAAAATATAGTATCTTTAGTTATTCCTCATTCTGAGAATAAGAATATTAATATAATCTTTGATACTAATGTTGAAGAAAACATAATAAAATGTGATCCTGTAAAAATTGAAAGATTGATTCTTAATCTACTTTCAAACGCAATAAAATTCACACCAAATGATGGTGAAATATTTGTAGATTTAAATATTTCAAATGATTGGGTTAAAATAAGCATAAAAGATAATGGAATTGGTATACCTAAAGAAATGCAAGCATCAATTTTTGATAGATTTGTTCAAGCTGATAAATCCTTAAAAAGAAGAAATGAAGGTAGTGGAATAGGCCTTAGTATTGTAAAGTCTATTGCAGAGTTACATGATGGTAAAATTGAACTTATAAGTGATGGAATAAAAGGTTCAGAATTTATAGTATGGCTACCAAATGTAAAATTAAATTATACAGAAGAGAGCAATAATTTAGTTGATTATATAACAGATGATAAAAATATAGAATTAGAGCTTTCTGATATTTATGAAGTTAATTAAAAGATATTTATCAACATAACTTTTATCAAATAATTTATTAATTATAAACTTATTAAATAAAAAAGCTGTATCAATTGATACAGCTTTTTTTATGCAGTACAATTCTCTTTTATCTTAATTGCACTAACCTCATCCCTAGTTAATGTTTTTAAATTATTATAATTGATTAAATAAAAATAATTGTATAACTTTCTTAGCTTATTTAAATAATCATAACTTCTTTCTGGTATATCAAAACTTACTTTGGTCTCATCTCTTTCATCTGCATATTCAATTTTAAAATCATCTACTTGGGGAAATTTTAAAAGCCCTTTAAATGTTATTTGTCCCCTTACAAATTGATGTCCGGAACAAGAATATAAAGTTTTTATATTCGGCTGAGTATTTAAAAAAATTATTAAATCCTTTAACTCAACATCTATAGCTAACCTACTACTAAATCCGCATTTCTCTGTCTCTTCTTCACTTAAAAGAACTGATCCCCTTCTCAACTCTCTCATATAATAATTGTATGCTTGTATTAAGTCAAAATCCTCTTCAGAAACCTCTGAAACCCTTCCCCTAATAAATTCAGGCAAGTCACCTTGTTCTCTTTCTAATTTCAACTCAGTTACTATCTTAAGTGCTTTTAAAACCTCTTCATTGGAATAATCCTTTAATAAATTCTCCATTTTAAATCCCCCTAAATTTTAAGAATAGTTACCCTACTTTTAATAACAACTTAACATATTCCTCATATTATGCATATTTTAAACTTAATTAATAAAAACTATAATCTTATAAAAACTGACATATTCTATATAAAAATATTATTTCTATTTTATTATTTGCAACTATATTCATACTAATCATACTTAATGAATATTTTAGCTCTCATTCTATAAAAACCAACTCTACATATGAATCTTACTTAATGAATATAAAGCTTCTAATTTTAATTATTAGTTATACTTTACTATTTCTTCACCTATATATTATTTATATTTTCGACTTCTTTATGTAAATATTTACCATATAATTAGTATATATGTTTTCTTAAAAAAAATAAAATCGTATTTTAGCCCATTTATTCAAATTAGATAAAATTAAATCTCATTTTCTTTCATTTTGGATTTAATTGTAAATATTTTACATATCAAATAAAAAAAGAAGTTATATCAAACATACCTCTTTGATATAACTTCTTAAAATTTATTCTTTGACTTATAATCTTATATTCTAACTTATTAAACTTCTCTACTCTCTCTTATTTCAACCCTATTAGAATCATAGTTGAATGTAACCTTTTAAAAAATATAAACTTACATTCTCTACACCATCCATTTTATTTAATATATTCTCAATGGTTGCTGCACAGGATGCACTTTCTATTTTCTCTATTATAAGTCAAATATATATTCTTTAAGTCTATGTCCTAATTTATCAAGCTTAAATTCTAATTTATTAACTTTATTATTAATATACTCAAAGAAAAACTTATGCAAATCAAATTCAGAACTTAAAGTATATTCTACAAGATTACCATTAAAAATTAAACTATTTGGATATTTACCAAATAAAAAAATTTTTTAATGGCCAAACCTATATCGTTTCTACTTTAATATTTATTCTTTATTATTATTTTTATATAATAATCTAATTCTTCTAACCATATAATATTTATTCTAAAGTTATATTATTCTTATGGTAGATTAATTTTAATTTCCCTTTAGCATAATGAACATTAGAAATTGAATTCTATTTTCTAAACAGATTTTTAATAGCTACAGAATAGTATGTAAAATTAATTACTATTATATCAATCATTCTATAATTTCTACCCTTTAGTTTTTATTAATTTTAAATCAAAAGTTAATAAAAATTAAAATATCTAAAATTTCATTAATTCTAAATTCGCTTTAAATTGCTCAAAATTAGCTTTTGAACCCTAAAAAACAACAGATCTAAATAACTTTATACTATATATAAAGCTATAAACATCATTAGAATGTCGATTTTTTATGATAAAAGCATACATTATTCTAAAATCACCTTAAATTTATTAAATAATTCTAAAATTCTAAACATCAGCTATAAGTAATTTTATATTGTCTATAAAATTACTTATATAGTAAATGATTAATATATAAAAATTTATCTCTTATTAACCTAAAATCACTTTGAATTGCTTAAAGAAACAAATTTCTTTAAACCCTTCAAAACAATAGATCCAAATAACTTTATATTATTTATAAAATAACTCACATCATTAGATTAATAATATTTTTATTTAAAATAAACTAAAAATATTAAACTAATTATTCTAAATTCGCTTTAAGCTACTCAAACAAAAAAATTTGAATCTCCCAAAACAACAGATCTAAATAATTTTACCTTAATAAAGTTAAGTAAATCATTAGAATAATTTATTAATATAGAGCATCCTAAATTTGCTTTTAGCTATTCAAGTAAAATAAATTGAACCTCTAGAAACAACAGATTTAAAGAACTTTATATTATAATAAAACTAAATACATCATTAGAAAATTATAATATTTATTTATCTATTAGCTTATTTAGTACACTTAATATCTCTTCAATTTTTTCATCTTTAGATTCATTATTTTCGAAAGCAATCTTAACACAATTATGCATATGTTGTTGCAATATCAATTTATTAGCTTTCTTTAATAATGCTTGGGAAGCCATTACTTGATTTGAAATATCTATGCAATATCTCTCATCTTCAATCATTCTGATTATTCCTTCAATTTGCCCTTTTGCTGTCTTCAAGCACTGTAATGCTTTCTTTTTCTCTGCATTCATGTTCATCGCTCCCTATACATTTCACATACAACCCCCACTGGGTGTCTGTAATTATATAATAACTCTCTACTTATTTTATGTCAACATATTTTTTGAATATTTTATGAACATAATTAACATTTAATTAATATAATAGATTTTATCAAAAATATTTCTAATAATTTAACAGATTATAAATCCATTGCTAGAATAATCACTTTTATAATCCTATTTTTCAAAAAAAGTTCCTCTTATAAATCTATCTCTCAAATAGTATATTACTTAAAATAATAATTCTAAAAATAATAATAATTATCATAATAATATAACATAACTTTTGCTATACTATTAAAATATATACATATTAGCATAAAAGGTTTTAACACTAATAATATTATTATCCTATTTTAATATGTAATTCCAGTTTATTAAACATCTATTGTTATAACAATAATAATGTTATTATCTTATACCAAAGGTATAGATATTTTTTTGCTTGAAATTGTGTTATAACACTAATAATGCTACTATCCCATAAAAATCATTAGAATATTTAGTTGGATTAGAAATATTATACCACTACAAATCTTATTATCTTATCATAGGATTTAGATTTTAAATCGTCTTTCATGTTATAAGACTAATACCTTTATTATTATTCTAAAATAAAAAATATATATCACAAAATACAATTTTAAGTTATAAAATTAATAATATTATTTATAATAATTTCTATTCTTTCTACATTTTTATTAATTCAAAGAAAAACCTCTATTTAAATATATAGTATATTAATAATTATCTATATTATATAAAAATAAAAGAAGATTCACACTATATTTAATATGAACCTCCTAATTTATATCTAAAACAAAATACTATATCTAAAATATAATTATAATTTTAATATAATATTGTACCTTCTTTTATATAAGTATTTTTATCTATATTATTATTTGCTAGTATTGTAGTGTTAGCTTCAATATAAGATTCCTCTTTAATCTTTACATTACTATCAATATTACTATTAAAAGATACAAAAGAATAATCTCCTATCTCAATATTGTTTCCTAAAGAACATTTTTGTTTTAAAATAACATGTTTACCTAACTTAAATCTCCCTACACCAATTAATCCTGGATATATTACAGTTCCCTCTCCAACTTCTTGTTTATTAAAAAAACTAACATCTGGATGAATAATAGTAGCAAATTTTATTTTATTTTTTAACTTAATTTCTATTTCTTTTTTTAATTTACAGTTGTCTATTGCTATAATTGTAAATAATTCATTTTGACTTTCTAATTTCTTAAAAAAATAAAACTTATCTTTTTTTCTACCTTCAAAATAATTAAACATTGAATCTATAGATCCAAGAACATTGTATCCCTCAACATTACTTCCTTCTTCATCTTTTTTAAAACTTATAAATCCTAGTACATTCCAAGTATTTCTTTTTGAATTTATAGCCTCTATTATTTTAACTACCTCTTTTCCTATGTTTTCAGTTCCAATTATAACAATATCCTTCATTCACACACCTCACTAAACTAATTATTTAAAGATCTATATTAAAACGCTCTTATTTATTAAAACATAATATTAATTCCAAATATTAATTAGCTTATTAAATCATATTAATTTAAATATTTATTTATTCTCAATTATTTTTACAATTTATGTATATTAATCTGACATTTGTCCATAATTAAAATATCCACGATTAATAAGTAGAGCAATTCTTAGTTTTAAAATAATTAATGATACTTCCCCAATAATATATCCTTAATAACTTCCCCTTTTGTTTTTAGGAACTAAGAAACTACTTATTGTGGATTTAAAATTTAAAAAGGAATATTTATAAAATTTATTTAAATAAATTTTATAAATATTCCTTTTACTTTTTCATATTAAAAATTAATTTTAATTATAACCTTAATTATAGTATTAATAAGTATAACTTCAAATTACCATTTAATTGCATAAAAAAAGCTTAGTGAATTATTCACTAAGCTTTTGGTGGCTCGAGCAGGAATCGAACCAGCGACACGAGGATTTTCAGTCCTCTGCTCTACCGACT
>NZ_JASORQ010000008.1:0-63752 GCF_030222355.1 Clostridium sp. UMB9555A
CTGATGATCGGACTTGAACCGATAACCTGCTGATTACAAGTCAGCTGCTCTGCCAATTGAGCCACACCAGCACATTTTTTTATTTTCCTCTGTCGCTTTGGCTTATCGCCAATCGACAAGACTTAGTATATATTGTTATGCTTTTTATTTCAAACTCAATTTCAGGCTATTTTCAAACATTATGTTAATCTATTTTAAAATTTCTCACAATTTCTTTATTTTACTTCTTTTTTCATTTATATTTTCTCTTCAATTAACTCAATATTTATGTATGGACTTAATATATTTTTCATTTCTTTATATTCTTTCTCTTCTAATTTATCCTTAAGTATTTTAAATATATCAATAGCAGCATCTAACTCATCATTTCTCTTAATATGTTCTAATAAAACTCCATAATCAGTTAAGGATAAATTTTTAGCAATAGCCATTAATTTAAACTTATCTGCTTTATTTATCTTCTTAGGAATTGAATATTTATCTACTTTAAATACTTCTTTGCTTTCTTTTGATGATTTCCCCACAGCTACCTTTTCTTTATACTTTTCATTTTTTTTGATATTTGTAGCATTTTCTTTAAACTTACCTTCTATTTCTTTTTCTTCTTTTAATTGAGATTCATCTAAATCATTACTTTGATTATTGTTATTCTCACTTATATTTTCTTTCTCTGTATCTTCTTTTAACTCTTCTTTATTATTTTCTATAGTCTTTTTCTTATTTTCCTCTTCATTAATATTTAAAATTTCATTCCTTTGATTTTTTACACTCTCTGCTTGAAATTTAACTTCTTCATAATTTAAGTTAACAAAATACATCATTGCTCCCATTATTAATGTAGTAAAAAATAGTACTAAAAAACTTAAAAACCCTTTATTCATAAGCATATTCACCTCCATTTTAATAATTACCACCTAAAATCTTTTTTATACTTCAATTTAATATTTCTAATGCTTCCTTCATATAATTAATGAGGGGGTGAAGCCTTGAATAAAATAAAAACTTACTACGAAAATTATCTGGCATATTACGAAATTTCAAATTTTTTAAAAAATCATATAGATGAAAAAACCATTATAGTATGTATAGGAACCGATAAATGTATAGGTGATTGCTTAGGTCCATTAGTTGGTACCCTACTAAAAGAAAAATTCTTTCCTTTAAAAGTGTTTGGTACACTTGATTCTCCTATCCACGCTCTTAATCTTGACAAAAAGATAACCGAAATATTAAAAACTTATCCTGGCTATAAAATACTAGCCATAGATGCTTGCCTAGGAGATTCTAAATCTATTGGTGAAATTCATGCTAGAAACGAGCCTATTCACCCTGGGAAAGGCGTTGGTAAATCCTTAAGGAGTGTTGGAGATATGTCTATAATAGCTATAGTTGATTCTTCCGAAAATATAGATCTATTTACAAGTAGACCTATTAGATTAAGCTTTATATTAGATATGTCTAAAGTTATTGTAGATTCTTTAATTCACGCCTATTATTTGAAAAATAAAAAAAATTAACTATATATCTCTTAACATTAAGAGATATATAGTTAATTTTACTCATCAATTAATTTCACTTCTAAATCATCTATATCTAAATTTAATTTCTCAAATGTTTTTAGTACTTTACCTGTTCCTTCAGCTACGCATTTTACAGCATCATCAGCAACTCTAACCTTAACTCCTGTCCTTTGTTCAATAAACTTATCTAAACCATTTAATAAGGCGCCTCCACCAGTCATAAGAATTCCTTCTTCTATTATATCCGCTGCTAATTCAGGTGGTGTTTTTTCAAGAACAGAATGAACAGCTTCTCCAATTATGCTAACCTCATCTTTTAAGGCTATTCTAAGTTCTTCACTATCAACTGTTATTATTCCTGGTAAACCTGTAACTAGATTTCTTCCTTTTACTTCCATACTCTCTTTTCTATTGCCTTCAACAGCTGTGGCAACGTTTATTTTTAATTCCTCTGCTGTTCTCTCACCAATCATAAGTTTATATTTACTTCTAACAAATTTAATTATAGCTTCATCAAATCTGTCTCCAGCTACTTTTACAGATTCTCTTATAACAATTCCACCTAAGGATATTATAGCTATATCTGCAGTTCCTCCACCTATATCTACAACCATATGTCCACTAGCCTTTGATATATCTAATCCTGCCCCTATTGCAGCTGCTAATGGTTCTTCTATAAGATATACGTTTTTAGCTCCTGAATTCTTCGCAGCATCTATAACTGCTCTTTTCTCAATTTCAGTTGCTTGACAAGGTATACATATCATTACTTTAGGTGCTGATATTCTTCTATTTCCAACACCCTTCTTGATAAAATACTTTAACATAGCTTCTGTCATCTCGTAATCTGATATAACACCATTTCTCATAGGTCTTAATGCTACTATATTTCCTGGTGTTCTTCCTATCATCTGTCTTGCAGCTTCTCCTACTGCTAGAACTTTGTTCTTATTTTTGTCTATAGCTACCACTGATGGCTCTTTTAAGACTATACCTTTATCTTTCATATAGACAAGAACTGTTGCTGTTCCAAGGTCTATACCCATGTCTGTACCTTTTCTCCAAAACCACATATTTACAACTCCCTAATATATAATAATAATTATTATTTTCTATAAAAATATACATAAATACTAACTTTTATTATATAAGGAATAATTTCATCATTCAACAACTTTATATTTTAACTTAGTTGCCTTTCCACCTCTTATATGTCTTTCAGCTTTATTTAAATCTAATATACTTTTTGCTTCTTCAGCTATATCTGGATTTATCTTAGGCAATCTTTCAGTCATATCTTTATGTATAGTACTTTTACTCACACCAAAAACTTTAGCTGTTTTTCTTATAGTAGCCCTTGAATAAATAATGTACTGAGCCACTTCTAAAACTCTCTCCTCAATATAATCTTTCAAGAACCTTACCTCCTTAAAAATATTCTTAAATTTTTAATCAGCTGCTTTTTATATAAGCAGCTGATTATGTATTAAATTATTCTTTTACAGGAATATCTTTTAAGTATTTTTGTGGATCTACTGGCTCCTTAGAATTTTCCATATGGAACATTAAATAATTTTCAGAAACTCTATCACTTGGACTACTTTGAATAGTTTTTCCAATCTTACCTATAGAATCTCCTTTTTTAACATTATCCCCTTCTTTAACTTTAATCTCTGGATCTAAGTTTCCATAAAAACCAACAATACCATTTTGATGCTCTATTTTAACAAAGCACCCTTCTTTTGAGTTCCCTTTTCCAGCCTCTACAACTTTACCATCACCAATTGCTAAAACTTCAGTTCCCTCAGTAGCTTCTATATCTATTCCTTTATAAACAGATGCACTTTGACCTGATTCATTTAATCTAGGTTCTAAGTTATATAATCTTGTTATAACTCCACCCTTAATTGGTGATGTAAAACTTTGACTTTGGCTTGAAGTTGCAACTGACTTATCATCATTATTTGCTTCCGGTTTTACTTCTTCAATATTAGCTTCATTAGATGCAGTTTTTTCCGAATCATTTGCTACATCTGTTTTTCCTTCAACTAGTTCAGCATCGTCAAAAGTATTACCAGTTGTAGTACTATTATCCTCTGTATTTTCTATAGTGTTTTCTGCTATATTTTCTTCTACTGTGTTATTTGCACTTTTATTTGCTACCACTACTCCAACTGTTGCTACTAAACATAGGCAAACAAATAAAACTACATAAAATCCATCCTTTTTAATAAATCTCTTAAATTGGTCTTTTTTATTCATTTTCAACACCTCCGTTTCTAATTCTGTCCATTTATCCTAAATTAATACACGTATATAAATCTTTTTTATAAAAAAAGAACAAGCAAAACTTATTTGCTTGTTCTTCTATTAAGCTATTAACCTATTAAAACTTCATTACTTTCTTCAATTTTACTTCCTTTAAAATAATGCTCTAATATTTCATCATATTTACTGCCTTCCTTCGCCATTACATTAGCTCCCCATTGACTCATGCCAACACCATGTCCATACCCTAAACATTTTATGTTTATTTTATCCTCTAAAACTTCTAATGTAAAATTAGCAGAATTTAATCCAAATATTTTTCTAAATTCCTTTCCCTTAATTGTAGCATCTCCTATTTTTATGTCATCTACAGTTCCCCCTGTGTTCCTACTTAATATTTTAACTTCCTCATTTATATTATTTCCTAAATCACTATTAGGAATATATTTTTTAATTTTACTCTTAAAATCACTTATAGAAATACTGATTTCACTCTCATATTTAGGTGATATTTCTTCCCCTGGACTTTCAACTGACTTTAAGTAAGGAACATCTTCTGAAAATACAGCAACAGCATCCTCTGTATTTCCTGAACTTGTAGAAAAGTATTGAGGATATTTTACTAACTGGTCATTATAAGCTAGAACCTTGCCTTCTGTTTCTTTAACAACTTTTTTTAATTTTTTTAAATATTCATCTCCCTCTTTACCCCAAGCTTTTTTCCTTTCATTGATATTTAAGTATGCTTGACAGTGAGTAGTATCACATATATTTCCTTCCTTTATATTGTTACATCCAGTAATTAATTTATTTATAACAAATGTCCTTGCTAAAATAGACTGAGCTTTTAATGCCTCTTCATGAAAAGTAGCTGGCATTTCACTTGAAACTACAGATAAGACATATTCCTCTAATGGTACTTTTTCTACTTTATTTTCTTTAGATATGTAAACTTCAACTTCCTTTAAATTAACTACATCAACTAACTTTTTATTTTTAACTTTCTCTACTTTATTATTACTTTCAGCCATACTTGAACTAGATAAAAAACCAAAAAGTATTGGTATAAAAACTATACTCACTATAATTGTTACAATAAAAATTGCTGATTCTAAAATCTTTCTATTTATCATAAATCCTCCTAAAACTTATTAATACAGTTTATGTATATGCTAAGTTTTCTAAAACTCGAACTTATAATAAAATTATTTAAAGCAAAAAAGTCAACAGCAATGCTGTTGACTTATATTCTACTTATGTCAGCACCTAAGGCTCTGAACTTATTTTCTATTTCAACATAACCTCTATCTATATGGTATATATCAGTAACTATTGTCTCTCCCTTTGCTACAAGTCCAGATAAAATCAAAGCAGCTCCTGCCCTTAAGTCAGTTGCCTTAACTTCACATCCATTAAGGTTATTTACCCCTTCAATTAAAGCAGATCTTCCTTCTACTTGTATATTTGCACCCATACGTCTTAATTCATCTACATTCATAAATCTATTCTCAAAAACACTTTCAGTTATAATACTACTTCCTTTTGCTATGCTCAATAAACTCATCATTTGTGATTGCATATCAGTAGGATATCCTGGATAAGGCATTGTTTTTATATTAATTGGTTTTATTTCTTCATTTCCTTTTACTATTATACTGCTTTCCTCATTATGAACATCAAAAAACTCTGTTCCAGCTTCTTTTAACTTAGATATTATAGCTGAACAATGGTCTTTATTTACTCCATTTATTTTTATTTTTGATCCTGTTATTGCCGCTGCAACCATAAATGTTCCAGCTTCTATTCTATCATATATAGGAGTGTACTCAGTTGAAGTTAATGAATCCACACCTTCTATTATTATTTTACCTGGTTTTTCAATATAAATTTTAGCTCCCATAGAATTCAAAAAATTAATTAAATCAGTTATTTCTGGCTCTTGAGCGGCATTTTCAATTACCGTAGTTCCTTTAGCCATAGTTGCTGCCATCATTATATTCTCTGTTGCTCCAACTGATGGAAAGTCTAAATATATTTTACTCCCAACTAATTTTTTTGCTTTTATACATACAAATCCATTACCACAATTGCTATCTTCAGCTCCTAATGCTCTAAGACCTTTCAGGTGTAATTCTATTGGTCTAGAACCTATATTACATCCACCTGGTCTAGCTAACTTAAACTCACCATATTTAGCTATCATTGGCCCCATTATTAAAAATGAAGCTCTCATTTTTTTAACCAAATCCTCACTTGGAATTAAAGGATCTTTATTTAGTGGTGGTACAATTAATTTATTTTCTTTCTTATCTATTTTCAAATTATATCCCAATTGTTCCATAACATTACAAATTGTAAAAACATCTTGTAACATAGGTAATTCATTTATTAGTACACCATCAGTAGCTAATATACTTCCTGCGATTATTGGTAAAACTGAGTTCTTAGCCGTATTTATATTTACTTCTCCTTTTAATTTCTTTCCACCTTGTACTACTATTTTATCCATATTATCCTCCATTAAAATTGTTTTAATATGTTGTAAATATGATAGGAGTTCCTAAAATCAACTTCCTATCTTCCTCATATGTCATAATGGAGTAATTAAACTGGTAATCACTCTTAAGATTAATTATTCCTGTAGTTCCTTTCTCTAAATTTATTCTTTTGGTTTCCTTTACCTTACTCTTACCAATTGATTTTATAAGTTTTTCTTCAATTTCATCTATATTATTATTCTCTCTAATATTCCCTTTTATATAAGTATAATATTTTATATTTTTCATGTTTTTATTATGAATAAATTGAAAATATTCCTTAATATTATTAAAATCAATTCTATTTTTAGAAACAATTACTACTTGAACTCTGAGTTTTGAATTTTCTTCTATTAGACTAATATCCAAGTCAAATTGTTCTTTTGAAATATTTAAATATATCTCATTTTCTTTTTCTACTATACTAGTAAAATCTTCAATTTTAATATAACCATTAATATTTTCAAACTGATTTTTTATATTTTCATCTGTAATATATTCTATTTTCATACCATACTCTTCTATATTACCAATTTCCTCTTCAACCTTAGAATAAACTTTGTTATCTAAGTTGTTAGTGCTTGGACTAAAAATAAGCGAGAAACAAAATAATGCTACTACAAAAATATTATTATTCATTAATATACCACCCTTCTAATTTAATTATTGTCAAGAGTAGTATTTTTATACAAAATTTTCCTTGCATATTATCAATATATTATAATAATCTAAAAAAGTTCTATTAATTACATAAAAATATTTATTAAGAAGAATAATCCTAACAAAAAAAGCATACAGTTTCCTGTATGCTTTATATAAATTACATTTCTTTTAACTTTAATCTAGACATAGCTCTTGCTAAGGCTAACTTAGCTCTCTTTTCATCTAGTTCATCAGTCTTATTTTTTAATCTTTCCTCTGCTCTTTGCTTAGCATTCATAGCTCTTGCTTGATCTATTTCTTCAGGCCATTCTGCTGAATTTACACAAAAAGTAACTTCATTATTTTGAACCTTCATTAATCCTGTTGAAGTAAATAAGTATTTACTTTCACCATTCTCATCATCTATTCTTGTAACAGTAGGAACAGTTGCTGTTAAATAAGGTTGGTGACCAGCTAATATTTCAAACTCACCAACAGCATTTTTACATAAGACTCTTGAAACTTCACCTGAAATAAGAACTCTTTCTGGTGTTGTAACAATTAACTTAAATTTATTCATTTTTATTCACCCCTTTTATTGGGCCATTGCTCTAGCTTTTTCTAGTACTTCTTCTATTGTTCCAGCAAATAAGAAAGCTGATTCAGGAACATTGTCATGTTTACCTTCTAATATTTCTTTGAAACCTCTTATAGTTTCTTTTATTGGAACATATCTACCTTGCATTCCAGTAAATTGCTCTGCTACTGTGAATGGTTGTGATAAGAATTTTTGTATTCTTCTTGCTCTAGCAACTATTAATTTATCTTCATCTGCAAGCTCATCAACACCAAGGATAGCGATGATATCTTGAAGTTCTTTATATCTTTCTAATATATGCTTAACTTTTGAAGCAACTTCATAGTGTTCTTCTCCAACAACTCTTGGGTCTAATATTCTTGATGAAGAATCTAGAGGATCAACAGCTGGGTAAATACCTATTTCAGCTATACTTCTTGATAAAACTGTTTTAGCATCAAGGTGGTTGAATGTTGTAGCTGGAGCTGGGTCAGTTAAGTCATCGGCTGGTACGTATACCGCTTGAACTGATGTAATTGATCCATGAGTAGTTGATGTGATTCTCTCTTGAAGAGCTCCCATCTCTGTAGCAAGAGTTGGTTGGTAACCAACAGCTGATGGTATTCTTCCTAATAAAGCTGAAACCTCTGATCCAGCTTGTGAGAATCTGAATATGTTATCTATGAATAATAACACGTCTTGACCTTGGTCTCTGAAGTACTCAGCCATAGTAAGTCCTGTTAAAGCAACTCTCATTCTTGCTCCAGGTGGTTCGTTCATTTGTCCAAATACTAATGCTGTATTTTTTATAACTCCTGATTCCATCATTTCATAGTAAAGGTCATTACCTTCTCTTGATCTTTCTCCAACTCCTGTAAATACAGAAAGTCCACCGTGCTCTTTAGCTATGTTGTTTATAAGCTCTTGTATAAGAACTGTTTTACCAACACCTGCACCTCCAAATAGACCGATTTTTCCCCCTCTTTGGTAAGGTGCTAAAAGGTCGATAACCTTTATTCCTGTCTCAAACATTTGAGGAACAACTGATTGCTCTTCAAATGATGGAGCTGGTCTATGAATTGGATATTTTTCTTCATTATTAACTTCAGCTCCACTATCTAGTGGTTTACCTAATACGTTAAATATTCTTCCTAATACGCATTCACCAACTGGTACTGATATAGGTGCTCCTGTATCAACAGCTTCTACACCTCTTCTTAGTCCTTCAGTAGCTTCCATAGCTATAGTTCTAACTATATCGTCTCCTACGTGTTGCTCTACCTCACAAACTAAAATTTTTCCATCGTCCATTTTTATGTGTATTGCATTAAATATATTAGGAAGTTCATCATTTGCAAATTTTATATCTACAACTGGTCCAATAACCTGAACTACTTTACCTATATTATTAGACATTTTGAGTACCTCCTTATTTTTGTGCTTCTGCTCCACCAACGATTTCTGATATCTCTTGTGTTATGATACTTTGTCTTATTCTATTGTACTTAGCATCTAATGAGTTTAATAAATCATCGGCATTTTTAGTTGCTCCGTCCATTGCCTGCATTCTAGCACTTTGTTCACTAGCTTTTGAATTAAACATAGCATTCATGAATTTACCTTTTAAGTATGATGAAACTAATGAATCTATTATTTCATCCTCATCAGGTTCAATTAAGAAAGAAACTTTACCTTTTTCTCCAGTTAAGTCTAGTGGTAATAATTTTTCTTCAACAACCTCTTGCTTAACAGGTGAAAAGAATTTAGTATAAACTAAACTTACTTCTCCAAAATTTCCATCAGTAAATTCTTTAACAGCTTTATTCACTATAGTTGATGCATCACCAACGTTTGGTGTATCTCCTAAATCAACATATTCTGCTAAAGTAGAAATCTTGTTTTTCTTAACATAATGGATACCTTTTTTTCCTACTACTACTGCTTCTATGTTTTCAAGATTATTTTCATAGTTATCTCTTACAAAAGCCGCAGTATTACCATTAAATCCACCACATAATCCTGAATCTGATGCTAATAATATTATTAACTTTTTAGGATTATCATTGGGTTTAAGTAAAGGATTATTATTGCTATTTAATGATCCGATTAATTCTCTAGCAATTTCATCTAGACTACTAAAATATTGATTGTTTTCAGTTAGTTTTTGTCTAGCTTTTCTTAACTTAGAAGTGGCAACAAGTCCCATAGCTTTTGTTATTTTTCTTGTGTTTTTGATACTTTTTATTCTTCTTTTAATTTCTAAAAGTCCTGCACCTGCCATTTAAGCTCCACCTCCATTCTTAAAAATGTGGGCATAGCTTTAATTAAAAAGCTATGCTCTTATTTTACATTAAGAATATTTTTTTAAATTCTACTATAGCACTTTCTAAAGCAGATTTTAATTCATCGTCTAAAACTTTCTTATCTAATATAGCTTTACCAATTTCTCTATGATGAGTGTCCATATATTCTAAGAATTCTTTTTCAAATCTCTTAATATCTGAAACTTTGATATCTAGTAAGAAATTGTTAACTGCAGCGTATATTATCATAATTTGTTTTTCAACTGCCATTGGCTTATATTGATCTTGTTTTAAGATCTCGATAAGTCTCTTACCTTTTTCAAGTCTTGCTTGAGTATCTTTATCAAGGTCTGAACCAAATTGAGCAAATGATGCTAACTCTCTATATTGAGCAAGTTCTAGTCTTAATGTACCAGAAACTTGTTTCATTGCTTTTATTTGAGCGTTACCTCCAACCCTTGAAACTGATATACCAGGGTTAACAGCTGGTCTTTGTCCTGCGTTGAATAACTCAGTTTCTAAGAATATCTGTCCATCTGTTATTGATATAACGTTAGTTGGAATATATGCTGTTACGTCTCCTGCTAATGTTTCTATTATTGGAAGTGCTGTTAATGAGCCTCCACCATTTTCTTTTGATAACTTAGCAGCTCTTTCAAGTAATCTTGAATGGATGTAGAATACATCCCCTGGGTAAGCTTCTCTTCCTGGTGGTCTTCTAATTAATAGTGACATTGTTCTATAAGCAACTGCGTGCTTACTTAAGTCATCATATATTATTAATACATGCTTACCTTTATTCATGAAGTATTCACCCATTGTACATCCTGAATATGGTGCAATGTATTGTAATGGAGCTGATTCTGATGCTGATGCAGTTACAACTATTGAATAGTCCATAGCTCCTTCTTCAGTTAAAGTGTTAACTATGTTAGCTACTGTTGATTGTTTTTGTCCAATAGCAACATATATACATATAACATCTTTACCTTTTTGGTTAATTATAGTATCTATAGCTATAGCAGTTTTACCTGTTTGTCTATCTCCTATAATTAACTCCCTTTGTCCTCTACCTATTGGTATCATTGAGTCGATTGCTTTGATACCTGTTTGTAGAGGCTCATTAACAGAACTTCTTTCTAAGATACCTGGTGCTGGTACTTCTATAGCTCTGTATCCATCATTTTTAATAGGACCTTTTCCGTCTATAGGTTGACCTAATGAATTAACAACTCTACCTATTAAGTCCTCTCCTACTGGTACTTCAACTATTTTTCCAGTTCTTTTAACGATGTCTCCTTCTTTTATACCTTCTTCAGATCCTAAAAGAACGCAACCAACGTTATCCTGCTCTAAGTTAAGAGCCATACCGAAAACTTGATTAGGGAATTCAAGAAGTTCACCTTCCATACACTCTTCTAACCCGTAAACTCTGGCAACTCCGTCACCTATCTGTATGATAGTACCAGAATCAACAGTTTCTAACTCTTTTTCATAGTTTTTTATTTCATTCTTGATTATAGAAGTTATTTCTTCTGGTTTAATATGCATAGACTCACCTCTATTCTCTCTTAAGCATTATCTGTTTCATATCGTCAAGTCTAGATTTAACAGTACCATCTATAACATCATCGCCAACTCTGACAAAAAGTCCTCCAATGATACTTTTATCTATTTCTTGCTTTAATAAAATTTTCTTTGAGTATTTATTTTCTAACTTTCCTACAAGTCTTGTAACTTCATCTTCTGTTAGTGGAACAACACTTTTTACTTCTGCAAGTAAAGTATTGTTTCTTTCTAGATGAATTTTTTCCATTTCTTTTAATTTTTCTCTTAGATAAAGTATTCTATCTTTTTCTATAAGAACCATTAAGAATGAAAGTAACTCATCATCTATTTTTCCTTCAAATATGTTTCTGAAAGTTCTTTTCTTTCTTACAGTACTAATTTGAGGATGTTTTATTATTTCATAAAGTTCATTATTTCCATAAATGATATCACAGATTTCTCTTAAATCATTTAAGTATTCTTCAACTTTATGCTTTTCTTCTGCAACTTCATATAGAGCTAAGGCATATCTACGATCTAAATATTCATACATAATTAGATACCTACCTTTTCAATAAAATCATTTATTAATTCTCTATGTTTAGATTCATCAATAGATTCTCCAAGTGCTTTCTCTGAAAGCATTACAGAAATATCAACTACTTGTTGCTTTAACTCGTATTTTACTTTTTCTTCTTCTCTTTGAATTTCAATATTAGCTCTATTTATTATAGCCTCAGCTTCTCTATGAGCATCATCAACTATTTCTTTATAAATTCTATCAGCTTCTTTTTTCTGTTCTTCTCTAAGCTTTCTGCCTTCTTCTTTAGCAGATTTAAGAATTCTTTCATTATCTAATCTTAATCTTCTTGCTTTTTCTGCATCTTCATCGGCCTTTAAGATAGTTTCATCTATAGCCTCTTGTCTTGCATCGATGGCTCTTTTGATTTTGTCCCAGAAAAAATGTTTTAGTATAAGAATTAATATTATAAAGTTAATGATTGTAGCTAATATTCTCATAAAATCTATTTCCATATATCAATCACAGCCTCCCTTCGGAGTCAATTATATTAACTCTATTATGTTTATTTATTAATTACTACAAGTTCTTAATAAAAAGTACGTAATTTGATATTAAGCAACGAATAATAAGATTATTGAAACAACTAATCCATAGATAGCTGTTGCTTCTGAAAGACCAGCTCCCATGATGAATAAACTTTGAATCTTATCTGATGCTTCTGGTTGTCTTGCAGTTGCCTCTAATGCTCCTGCAGTTGCAATACCTATACCTATTCCTGCTCCTATACCTGCTAATACAGCGATACCTGCTGCTAATAACTTCATATCCATTAAAAATTCCTCCTTTTTCAAATCAAATAAAGTTACTTTGATTTGTTTAATTAACTTTTCTTAGTGATCTGCTATAATTTTAATATTTACCATAGTTAACATAGTAAATACTATCATTTGTATTGTTCCATCAAATACATCGAAGAAACCATGTGCTAGTATTGGCATACCTAATTGAGCAAACCAACTTATGTGTCCTAAACCTGAATACATTAAGTCTATTAATAAGGTAGCTGCTAGCATATTACCGAATAAACGTAGTGCAAGAGATACTGGGAAAATAATTCTCTCCATTAAGTTTAAAGGTAACATTAGTGGATAAGGCTTAAAATATCCTTTGATATATCCTCCAATATGACATCTACGTATAGCATTAACATGAACAACAACAAAGGAAGTAATTGCTAATGCCACTGCAACACTTAAATCTTGAGTAGGAGGTGCAAGCCCTATTAACCCATAAAAGTTTAATACAAGTAGGAATATTGCTAAAGTTCCTATATAAGGCACAAAACCAATATAACTTTCCCCCATGTTGCTCTTTACTAAGTTATAAACTGTTTGATAGATTGATTCTAAAACAACTTGTAACTTACCTGGTTTATTTTTAAGATTTCTAGTTGATAATAAAGCAAAAACTATTATAAGAAGCATTGCTGCCCATTGAAAAATAATTGTACTGCTTATTGTCAAACTACCAATCTTAACTGTAAACAATGGTGCAAAGATATCCACGGAATCACTCCCTTTCTATCTTAGTATTAATTTATATATGTATATAAATATTTATTTATTGTTTTTTATAAGGCCTTATTTTTTTTAGTATAAATAAATATTGATATCTGGTGTAAAATGAATCCTATTAAGTAAAATGCTAATTCCTTAACATCTTTCATAAAGATTAGTGTAAATAAAAGAATCAAAAGCATTCTTAATACAAAACTTAATTGTATCTTTAAAGCGCCTCTTCTATTACTTATGACTTTATTAATTACAATTGCATTTGCTGTAAAATTAATTGTTGCAATTACACTTCCAACTAAAAAAGCCACCCCAAATCTAAAATTAAATAAACTAATTAATAGGGTTGCTATTATTGTTAATAAAATATTAGTCTTCATAACTGAAAAAACTAAACTTTTAATTTTAGCGTTCACATATAACCTCCATAGTTCCGCAATGTTACTTTACTAATTATATTCCCGAATTTAATATTAATAAAATTTAAATTTTGGTTGAATTTATTAATATTCTGATATTTTAAAGTGATTTTAACTATTTCCTTCATTTTTACTCTTAAAAACTCTCATTTACTCTTTTATAAATTATTTATGAATGTTTTTGAATTTATCATTTCATTTTTCTGAATTTTTAAATTACTATATAAGAACTTAAATTAAATTTCGATTACTATTTTCGATTTTGAAATCCTTTTTTAAAAGTTTTTGTTATAAAATTGTATATTTTATAGGGTTTTTTATCAAAAAAATTTTAAACCACTATTAAGAATAAAACATACAACTTAAAAGGTTTTGAATAACCTTTTTAATATTTATTCACATTTTTTTATTTTTTTTTTTCAAAATCTAATATTTTAAATATTTTTCTTTACTTTAATCCTATTTTTTTCTATTCTTCTTACTATTATTCATGTTTTTTATATAAAATTAAATAAATTATCTGTTTTCTAATATGAATTTTTATTCTCAAATTAGTGCATTTTTTTAAATATATTTTTAAACTTAAATATGAATTTTCAAATAATTTTTCACAAAAAAAGATACTATCCCAAGATAGGATAGTATCTTTAAAATATATATTATAATAATGGTAAACTTATTATCTTTCTACTATTAAAGCAGTTCCCATTCCTCCACCTATACAAAGTGTTGCTAAACCTCTCTTAGCATCCCTTTTCATCATTTCGTGAAGTAATGTAACTAATATTCTAGCCCCTGAAGCTCCTACTGGATGTCCTAAAGCTATAGCTCCACCATTTACGTTAACTTTACTCATATCAAACTCTAAATCTTTAGCAACTGCTAAACTTTGAGCTGCAAAAGCTTCATTTGCTTCTATTAAGTCAAAATCTGCAACTGTTAATCCAGTTCCTTCTAAAGCTTTTTTAGTAGCATAGAATGGTCCATAACCCATAATTGAAGGATCTAATCCTTTTGAACCATAAGAAACTATTTTACAGATTGGAGTTACTCCTAATTCTTTTGCTTTTTCAGCACTCATAACAACTAATGCAGCAGCACCATCATTTATACCTGATGCATTACCGGCTGTAACTGTACCATCTTTTTTGAATGCTGGTCTTAACTTAGCTAATTTTTCAGCAGTTGTTCCAAATCTAGGGAATTCATCAGTATCAAATACTATTGGATCACCTTTTCTTTGTGGAATTACTACTGGAACTATTTCATCTTTGAATTTTCCAGCTTTTATAGCTGCTTCTGCTTTCATTTGAGAATTTGCAGCAAATTCATCTTGCATTTCTCTAGTTAATCCCCATTGTTCTGCTATATTTTCAGCAGTTATACCCATGTGGTATCCATTAAATGCATCTGTTAAAGCATCATTGACCATAGCATCGACCATTTTTCCATCGCCCATTCTTTGACCAAATCTTGCAGTTCTTAAAACATATGGTCCTTGTGACATGTTTTCCATACCACCAGCTACTATTACGTCAGCATCTCCTGCTTTTATCATTTGAGCTGCTAAAGCTACACATCTTAAACCTGAACCACAAACTTTATTTATTGTCATTGAAGGAATTTCAACTGGTAAACCAGCTTTTACAGCTGCTTGTCTTGCAGGGTTTTGTCCTAATCCAGCTTGAATTACATTTCCCATTAAAACTTCATCAACACATTCTGGTTTTACACCAGCTTTATTTAAAGCTTCTTTAATAACTAAAGCTCCTAAATCTACAGCAGGAACATCCTTTAATGAACCACCAAATGAACCTAATGCTGTTCTTACTGCACTTGCAATAACTACCTCTCTCATATCAAAAACCTCCCATTTAGGTAAAAATTTATCAAAAATCTATATTTTTTCTAACTAATTTAATTATAACCATAAATTTACTAGCTTTCAATATTTTTTGTTAAATTTTAAACAATCTTTTTTATTATTTTTTCTCTTTTCGAAAAAAAAGACAGATAATTTAGCTTTATTATAGAAGTCTTTTATTAAAATTTCTATATTATTCTAAATATCTGTCTATTTATACCATTTATTCAAATTATATTTATTAAACTTTTTAACAAAGTCTTATTTACTTATAAATTCTTCTACTTCTTCATTATCTTTTCCAAAGTAATTTAAAATAGCTTTTACTATTCTTTCAGAAGCTTTACCATCTCCATATGGATTTATAGCTTTACTCATTTTGGCATAAGCTTTTTCATCATTTATAAGTGAATTAGCTTCTTCTAATATTTTTTCAACATCAGTACCAACTAATTTAACTGTTCCTGATTGAACAGCTTCTGGTCTTTCTGTAACATCTCTTAAAACTAATACTGGTTTTCCTAAGTGAGGAGCTTCCTCTTGTAATCCACCTGAATCAGTCATAACCATAAAGCATTTATTCATTAAGTTATGAGTTTCTTTTGTATCAAGTGGTGGTAAAAGATGTACTCTTTCTTTACCATCAAGATTTTTATAAACAACATCTTTTACAACTGGATTTAAGTGAACAAGGTAAACTAATTCAACATCTTTATTATCTTCAACTATTTTATTTAAAGCTGTACAGATATTTTCTATACCTTCTCCCCAGTTTTCTCTTCTATGAGCAGTTATCATGATAACTTTTTTGTTTTCAAAATCTATTTTATTTAATTCATCATTTTCAAAAACATAGTTATCTTCTACAGTATGTTCCATAGCATCGATTACAGTGTTACCTGTAATTTTTATGTCATTTTCATTTATTCCTTCTCTTAAAAGGTTAGCTTTTGATCCTTTAGTTGGAGCAAAGTGTAAATCAGCTAAAGCACCTGTTAACTTTCTATTCATCTCCTCTGGGAATGGAAAATATTTATCGAAAGTTCTAAGTCCTGCCTCAACATGACCTACTCTTATTTGTTGATAGAATGCTGCTAATCCTCCAGCAAAAGTTGTTGTAGTATCACCATGTACAAGTATCATATCTGGTTTTTCTTCTGTAAATACTTTTTCTAATCCTTCTAAAACTCTATTTGTTATTCCAGTAAGAGTTTGACGATTTTTCATTATGTCTAGATCAAAGTCAGGCTTTATATCAAATAGTTCTAAAACTTGATCTAACATTTCTCTATGTTGAGCAGTTACACAAACCTTTGATTCTATTTCTGGTCTTTTTTCTAATTCTTTTACTAATGGAGCCATTTTTATAGCTTCCGGTCTTGTTCCAAAGATAGTTAAAACTTTTATCTTTTCCATGAATCATTTACCTCCAAAAATAATTAATAGCTACTTAAAATTAAGTAGCTATTTAAATTATAACTATTTTGTTCCAAATAGTCTATCTCCTGCATCACCTAATCCAGGAACGATGTATCCATGATCGTTTAATTTCTCATCAATACATGCCACATATATATCAACATCTGGATGAGCCTTTTGTACAAACTCTATTCCTTCTGGTGAAGAAATTAAACACATAAGTCTTATTTGCTTAGCTCCTCTTTTCTTTAAAAGAGTTATAGCATCTGCAGCTGAACCACCTGTAGCTAACATTGGATCAACAACTATTACATCTCTTTCAGCTATGTCTTGTGGTAACTTACAGAAATATTCTACAGGTTGAAGAGTTTCTTCATCTCTGTATAATCCTATATGACCTACTTTTGCTGCTGGGATAAGTTGTAGCATACCATCTACCATACCTAATCCTGCTCTTAATATTGGAACTATAGCAACTTTTTTACCAGATAAAACTTTACATTTAGTTTTGCAAACTGGAGTTTCTATTTCTATTTCTTCCATAGGAAGATTTCTTGTTACCTCATAAGCCATAAGCATAGAAACTTCACTTACTAGTTCTCTAAAATCCTTAGACCCTGTATTTTTATCTCTTATAAACGCTAACTTATGTAATATAAGTGGATGTGTTATTTCTGTTACTTTACTCATTGTATCTTCCTCCTAAAATTTATATAAAAATATTTTTATCAAATTATTTTAAATACTTTTCTTCAATAGATGTTATTTTATCTATTCTATTTTGGTGTCTTCCACCTTCAAATTCTGAATTTAAGAAAGTATCAACTATATCTAAAGCTAATCCTGGTCCTACAACTCTCTCACCCATAGCTAGAATATTTGCATTGTTATGTTGTCTTGTTGCATGAGCACTAAATGTATCAGAACATAATGCTGCTCTTATTCCTGGCACTTTATTTGCTGCTATAGATATTCCTATACCAGTTCCGCAGATTAATATACCATATTCAAATTCTTTTTTAGCTACAGCTTCTGCAACCTGTATAGATATATCAGGGTAATCACAAGAATCTGTGCTGTATGTACCAAAATCTTTTACCTCAATACCTTTTTCTTCTAAATGTTTTATCACTGTGTTTTTTAAATTAAATCCACCATGATCGCAACCAATTGCTATTTTCATTTCATTAACCTCCATTATACCTGTTTGTTTTAATATATTATTTTAAAAAAAGTGCTTTTTCAATGACTAATAACACTACTTAATTTAAAAAATTAAATAGTAAGTCAAATAAAAAAGCACTTTTTTTTATTAACTGGAAGAACACTAAATAAAGATATTAAACTTTCAAAAAAAACAAATATAGAATTTTTAAAAAATATAAATTCAAAACAGTTCCTTTTTCTCAAAAGTTTCATTTTTATCTAGCTCCTTCCATATATATTCTTAAACTATTGTTATGTCAAATCCACAGGATTTTTTTAATCTATTCATTATGGCTACGCCTAAATCTTTTTCCTCAAAGGCCTCAGTTATTATAACATCTACCCCTAAGTCATCAAAAGCTCTAAGCATTTCAAATAAATTTTTTGTTACAGAAGTTAAGTCTTCTCTAGTTCCTAATGATTTTACTATTCCTTCATTGTACATAGAAATTGTTTCATCAGTTGCCATAATTCCGACCTTTAAATCTTCATCTATGTAATTATGCACTATTTCTTTAATTTTTTCAACCATTTTATTTATTGGACCTTGAACCATTCTAACTTTTGCCTTTGGTGCATAATGTTTATACTTCATTCCAGGTGCCTTAGGTTTTGTATCTTTATCTAAAGTAGTTAATATAGCTTTATCTATATATACTCCTTCATCTATGTCCTTTAACATCTCTAAAGTTATGCCTCCAGGTCTTAAAACGCATAAATGTTCACCAGTTGCATCTACTATAGTTGATTCTACTCCTATTTCACTTTTTTTAGCTCCTATTATAAAATCAACTCTTCCATTTAAATCTTCCTCACATCTTTCTATATCTGTAGGACTTGGTCTTCCTGATATATTAGCTGATGGTGCCGCTATTGGAACTCCTGATAGTTCTATTAGCTTTAAGGCTATTTCATCATTTGGCATTCTAACTCCAACTGTATCTAAACCTGCTGATGTAACATCTGAAACTATATCTTTTTTCTTTAATATTATTGTTAAAGGACCTGGCCAAAATTTATCCATTAACTCCTGTGCATATTTAGGTATTTCAGCAACATATTTATCTATATCTTTTTTATCAGCTATATGTATTATTAAAGGATTATCCTGCGGTCTTCCCTTTGCCACAAAAATCTTTTTAACAGCTTCTCCATCTAAAGCATTTGCGCCTAATCCATAAACTGTTTCAGTAGGAAATGCCCCAATACCACCATTTTTTATTATTTCAGCGGCTTCCTCTAAATATTTTATATCTTTATCTATATCTTTTATGAATTGTACTTTTGTTTTCATAAAACAATATCACCTTCATCTTTTATAAATTCTTCTGACCTCTTGCGATCTTTATATTTTCAATACTATCATTTGTATAAGTTGCTGTAACACAATTTTTATAAATGTCATCTAAAAGTTTAAATTTCTTTAAAGCCCCTCTTTTTATTATTATATAATACCATTGTGTTTCCTTGTTTAATTTAATCATCTTATTATAATCCTTGCTTAGTCCAGGATGAACTTTACAAAAGTACTCTCCTACTTGCTTTCCAAATTTACCTTTTCTTCCTTTGTTAGTAAAGACAATTATAATTTTCATATCTTCAAGTTCATTTTCTGTATGAACTAAACCTACTCTATCGCAGTATATATACTTATATTTAGATAACACATTAGGTTTTATTCTTAGAATTCCATTTTCACAAGTATATTCTAATCTTATATTATTAAAATTTTTAATCATAACAATAACTATAAAAATTTCTAAAAAGATCAAATATACTATAAGAAAATCCTTATAAACTTCAAAAAAACAAACCAAAAGAGGTAATAATATTAGAAGTATTACCATAACAAACATGAATCTTTTATATGATTTTTTTTGTTTTTTTATAGCTTTATCTATATCCATAATTATATTCCTCTTTAATTACCATTTTAAAACTATGTATTTTTAAAGCCTTACATTATTCATGTAAGGCTTTGTATATTAAAATTCAGTATTACCCATTGCTTTCATCTTTTGAGCTTGATCTTCAGTAATTAGAGCATTTAATATTTCGTCTATGTCACCTTCTAAGAAACTATCTAATTTGTATAAAGTCATGTTTATTCTGTGATCAGTTACTCTTCCTTGTGGATAGTTGTAAGTTCTTATTCTTTCACTTCTATCTCCAGTACCAACCTGACTCTTTCTATCTTCAGCAATACCAGCTAATCTTTCAGCTTCAGCTTGCTCGAATAATCTTGCTCTTAATACTTTCATAGCTTTTTCTTTATTTTTAAGCTGTGATTTTTCATCCTGACATGAAACAACTAATCCTGAAGGTAAGTGAGTTATTCTTACAGCTGAATCAGTTGTGTTAACGCACTGACCACCATTACCTGATGCTCTAAATACGTCTATTTTAATATCTTTATCGTTTATTTCGATTTCTACATCATCAACTTCTGGTAAAACAGCTACTGTAGCAGTTGAAGTATGTATTCTTCCTGAACTTTCTGTATCAGGAACCCTTTGAACTCTGTGTGCTCCACTCTCATATTTAAGTTTTGAATAAGCACCTGCTCCTTTTATCATGAATACAACCTCTTTGAAACCTCCAATATCAGTTTCATTTGCACTCATAAGTTCAACTTTCCATCTATTCTTTTCAGCGTATTTAGTGTACATTCTGAAAAGATTAGCTGCAAATAGTGCTGCTTCATCTCCACCAGCACCACCTCTGATTTCAACAAATACGTTTTTATCATCATTAGGATCTTTTGGTAGTAAAAGAATTTGTATTTCGTCCTCTAATTCTTTTTTTCTTTCTGTTAAGTCCTTGATTTCAGAGTTTATCATTTCTCTCATTTCTTGATCACTTTCTTCTGAAAGCATCTCTTTGTTAGCTTCTAATTCTTCTGTCGCTTCTTTGTACTCTTTGTACTTATTAACTATAACTTCTAAGTCAGCGTGTTCCTTACAAAGCTTTCTCCACTCTTTTTGGTTAGCCATTATTGAAGGATCACTAATCTTAACTGAAAGTTCATCATATTTATTTTCAATAAAATTTAATCTATCAAGTATCATCTATTATCACTCCGTATACAGATTTTCATATTTTACAATTATAGCACACTACTATGCTATCTTTCAAGGCTTACTCTTCCTATAACACATCTATCTAAACCAGCTAAATCTTTTATGACCTTAACATCGTAGTATCCTTTTTCAATCATAAGATTTTTAACATCCTCACCTTGATCATGTCCTATTTCAAAAGCTAATATACCATTTTCTTTTAATACTTCTAAAGATTCATTAATAATTCTTCTATAGAATATTAAACCATCTTCTCCCCCATCTAAAGCTAAATGCGGCTCATAATCCTTAACATCTTCCATTAAAGTATTTATGACTTCCGTTCTTATATATGGTGGATTAGAAACTAGAATATCATACTTATTTCCTTTTTTAATGACTTCACTTAAAAGATCACTCTTAATAAAGCCACATCTTTTTGATAATTCTAATTCTCTTATATTTTTTCTTGTAACTTTTTCTGGTATATCATCTATATCTACTAAATCTACAACAATATTTTTTCTATAATTAGCTAAAGATAAGCCTATAGCTCCACTTCCACAACATAAATCACATACATTAATTTCTGCATCTTCATCTATATTGTTTAATACTTCCTCTACAATTATTTCAGTATCTCCTCTTGGAATTAAAACTCCTTCTTCTACATAAAAATCTAATCCCATGAATTCACAAGTTCCTAAAATATATTGCATAGGCATTTTTAATTTTCTTTTTTCTAATAAATTTAAGAAATGTATTTCATCTGACTTTTTAACTTCTTCACTTTTATTTGTTATAAGCCATATTTTATCTTTTTCTAAAACTTTTCCTAATAATAATTGAGTATCTAATATATATGTATCTATACCCACTTCTTTTAAAATTTCATTTCCTAAATTTAATAATTCTCCAACTTTTTTATTTGGTTCTTTCAATCCTTCAGCCCTCCTTAAAGAAGCTATCGCTACTTCAATTTGTGAATCATCAGGCTCCCTTGTAGTCAATTTTTGCAATTGTAATCCTGGCGCTGCTATTATCTTTGCAAAATTTCCTTGAGATTTGCCAAGCCATCTTATAAGTTCATAAGTTATTCCTGATATTACTGGTAACATTGCCACTCTTATAGCCGTTCTCTGAGCAACTGAATCCCATTTAGTAAAGGAAAATATAAATATACTTACAATAGCAACTAAAAACAGAAAGTTTGTTCCACATCTAGGATGAAATCTAGGATATTTTCTTACATTTTCAACTGTAAGTTCATCTTCATTCTCATAACAGAATATAGTCTTATGTTCTGCTCCATGATATTGAAATACTCTTTCTATATCATCTACTTTTCCCATTAAATACATGTATCCTAAAAGCATACCAATACTTATGACTCCTTCAATAGCACTTAAACTCCAATCTGGCAGATTAAGTTTTTTAAGTAAAAAAGTAATTCCAGTTGGTATTGCTACAAATAAAATTATGGCAAATACAAAGGAAAGCATAATTGTAAGTGTCATTATTACATTATTAGCTTTTTCACCAAATTTATTATTTAACCAATCTTCAAATTTAGATGGTTCTGTATCATCAAAAAAACTTGCTGAATAATTTAATGATTTTAATCCTACAATTAAAGACTCTATAAGAGTTACAAATCCTCTTATAAAAGGTAGCCCTAAAATTTTATTTTTCTTTGTATATGGTATAGTCTTTTCAAAAGAAACCTCTATATCTCCCTCTGGAGTTCTAACTGCTGTAGCTGTTCCTTTTGATCCCCTCATCATAACGCCTTCTAATACTGCTTGACCGCCTACTTGGCATTTTCTCATAATTTGAACCCTATCCTTTCATTAACTACTTATCAGAATCCTTACCATATTTATAATTAAAATAACATTGTCCACATAGTGATTGATATTCTACATTGTCAACTAAATCTATAGCCACTTGTTCTCCTTCAAATGTGAACTTTCCATTTATCATTCTTCCATTTAATATAGCTTTTCTTCCACATCTACATATAGTTTTCATTTCTTCTATACTATGTGCTAATAATAAAAGTCTTTCACTTCCTTCAAACCCATTCATTTGGAAGTCTGTTCTTAATCCGTAACAAATTACTGGTATTCCCTTACCAACTGCAATTTCAAATAATTCATCTATGTGATGAGCTTTTAAAAATTGAACTTCATCAACTATTATACAATCTATTTTTCTTCCTTTTTCAAGTCTATCTTCAATTGTTTCTATAATATTCTCATCATTATCTATTAAAATATCTACAACTCTCTCAACGCCTAGTCTTGAAACAACCTTATCTCCACCTTTTTTATCAGTAGATGGTTTAATTATGATAACTTCCATACCTCTTTCCTCATAGTTATGTGCTACTTGCATAAGGTGTGTAGATTTACCTGAATTCATAGCTCCGTATCTAAAATATAATTTGCTCATTTTAACTTTAAACTCCTTATCCTTTTATAATATTCTAAATATGATTATAACTTAAATAAGAAAGCTTTTAAACTATTGACGATTAAATATCCCCATGATATACTTGTTAATAGTTGTTTAGCAACATTTTTTTATTTTTGAAAGAGGTGAATTACATGAGACAAGGCATACATCCAGAATACCATCACGATACAGTGGTTAAGTGTGCATGTGGAAACACTTTCACAACTGGTTCAGTTAAACCAGAACTTAAAGTTGAAATATGCTCTAAGTGCCACCCATTCT
This sequence comes from Clostridium sp. UMB9555A, assembly GCF_030222355.1. Lineage (NCBI taxonomy): Bacteria > Bacillati > Bacillota > Clostridia > Eubacteriales > Clostridiaceae > Clostridium > Clostridium sp. UMB9555A. Next base: position 24,196 of record NZ_JASORQ010000008.1, read on the forward strand.
TCACAGGAAAACAAAAAATCGTTGATGTTGGCGGAAGAGTTGATAAATTCAACAAGAGATTTAATCTTAATAAATAATTTCTTTATGGGAAAGACTCAAATCTTTCCCATTTTTGTTTATAAGGCATATTTTTCAAATAAAGTTTGTTTTTGCAAATAGATTTTTAGTAAAAGTGAGTGGATATGATGAAAAAAGTTCTTATTTTAAGTACATCTACTGGTTATGGTCATAATCAAGCAGCTAACTCTTTAATGGAACTTATAAAGAATGATGATACAGAAATTCTTGTACACGATTTTCTTAAGGAGAACCGTTTCTTTGATAGATCAATAGTAAATGGATACGATTTATGTGCAAGTTCCCTAGGAACTCTTTATGGTCTACTTTACAAAATTAGTAATATAAAATTTATAAATAATTTAGTTAGTTTTTTATTTTTGCCAGTTGCAAATAAATTAGCTAAATTTATTCATAGTTTTAATCCAGATTTAATAATTACAACCCATCCTTTAGCAGTAAGTATTCTTTCTTATTTAAAGAAAAGACAAATTATAAAAGTACCAGTTATTTCTGTTGTTACTGATTTTAAATGTCATTATACTTATGTTTCTAAAATAATTGATCATTACATAGTTGCTTGTGATTTTACAAAAGAAAATCTAGCCTCAAAGGGAATACCTAAAGAAAGAATATCTCCTTTTGGTATACCTGTAAAGCAAGATTTTTATAAAGAAGATTACCATAACTATGTAGAAAATATTATCCAATCACCATTAAATATTCTTTTAATGGGAGGCGGTATGGGGTTAGATAACATATCTAAAGTATTAAAAACCCTAATTAAAAATGAGAACCCTTTAAATTTAACTATTGTTTGTGGAAACAATGCTGAGTTAAAGAAAGAATTATGTAAAGAATATAGACATATAGAGGGGAATAAAAATTTAAACATTTTAGGATACACAACTGAAATACCTAAGATAATGAAAAGTTCGGATTTAATTATTACAAAACCTGGTGGACTAACTACTACAGAATCACTTTTAAGTCATTTACCAATGATAATTCCATTTATAATTCCAGGTCAAGAAAGTGAAAATAGAGAATTTTTATCTAAAAGTAATTGTGCAATTACTATCAACCACTTGGAAGAATTAAATAAGGTAATTAATGATTTAAATAAAGATAATAATAAATTAATTAATATGAGAAAAAGTATTTTAGATGTGTTAAGTTCTTATTCTCCAGAAGGGACAATTAAACTTTGCACTAAGATGCTAAATGATTCTTATAATAAAAGAAGATATTAAAGTTTATATACTTTAATATCTTCTTTTGTTTTAAAAACTTATTTAATTTTCTAAATTGCTTTTTAAAACAACTTGTAAAAACTCTTTATTATTTTTTGTTTTTGATAATAAATTTATAAGCTTTTCAGCTACATCCTCTATATTATTTTCCTTTTGTAATACTCTTCTTATTTTATATGAAGCTTCTCTTTCTTCTTCATTAAATAATAAATCTTCTTTTCTAGTACCAGATTTATAAATATCTATAGCTGGGAATATTCTTCTCTCTTGAAGCTTTCTATCTAAGTGTACCTCCATATTTCCAGTACCCTTAAACTCTTCAAAAATCATATCATCCATTCTACTTCCTGTATCAACTAAAGAAGTTGCTAAAATTGTTAAACTTCCGCCCTCTTCTAAATTTCTAGCTGCTCCAAAGAATTTCTTAGGCATTATAAGTGCCCCTGGATCTAGTCCCCCTGATAAAGTTCTTCCAGATGGAGTAACTGTTAAGTTATAGGCTCTTGATAATCTTGTTAAAGAATCCATTAAGATAACTACATCTCTTCCTTGTTCAACCATTCTTTTAGCTCTTTCTAATACTATACTTGAAACTTTAGCATGGTTTTGTGGTTCTTCATCAAAAGTTGAATAGATTACTTCTCCATCTATACTTCTCTTCATATCCGTTACTTCTTCTGGTCTTTCATCTATTAAAAGCACTATAAGTTTAACTTCTGGATTATTCTTTGATATGTTTTGAGCTATTCTTTTTAAAAGAGTTGTTTTTCCAGCCTTAGGTGGTGCAACTATCATACCCCTTTGTCCCTTACCTATTGGACAAATTATATCCATAAGTCTTGAACTTAAATCTCTTCCATTTTCAGTCTCAAGTCTTAATCTCTCTTTTGGATATATTGGTGTTAACTCTTCAAATTTCTTTCTTCCAACTGCTTTTTCAGGACTTTCACCATTTACTCTCTCTACATAAAGTAAAGCTTTAAACTTTTCTCCATCCTTTGGTATTCTAACTTTACCTTGAACTTCATCTCCAGTTCTTAATCCAAATCTTCTTATTTGTGATGGAGAAACATATATATCATCTTCACTTGTTAAATAATTTCTACATCTTAAAAAACCAAAATTATTATTATCTAGTATTTCAAGTATTCCCTTAGCAGAGTCTGATGAACTTATCATATCCTTTAATTGCTCTTTTTTTCCTTCATCATTTGAATTATTATAATTACTATTATTGTTATTATAATTATTGCTATTTCTAACTACTCTTTCACCAGAAAAACTTTCTTTATTTCCACTTTGCTCTTTTTGAGATATTTTTTCTCTTAAAATAACACCGTCTTTATGTATTACTTTAGTGTTGCTATTTTGTTTATTAAATTCAGCTTTTAATTCCTCAATTAATTCACTTTTTTTCTTTTTACTTATATTTTTTATTCCTAATTCTTTAGCCTGCTCTTTTAGCTGAACTAAAGTCATATTTTCATATTGTTCTATATTCAATTTAAGCACCTCCTGCTTTTTTAATTAGTGGAATAAGGTAAAGAAAAGTTGTTTTAGATTGCCTTAAGACTTTTATATATAGAAACTTTCGAATATCCTATTTAAAAATGTATAAATTTCTTATGTTAAATATTTATATTATTATCATATCACATAAAATCTAATCTATATATAGTATATTTTTATAAGATTTTATTTCTAATATTATTAAATAAAAAAGGACACCTAACATTTAAGTTAGATATCCTTAATATTTCTAAAATTATTTATTGTTTAATGCAGCACCAACAAATCCTACGAATAATGGGTGAGGTCTGTTTGGTCTTGATTTTAACTCTGGATGATATTGAACTGCTACGAACCAAGGATGATCCTTAACTTCTACACACTCAACTAATCTTCCATCTGGTGAAGTACCAGCTATAGTTAATCCGCTTTCTATTAATTGAGTTCTGTATTCATTGTTGAACTCATATCTATGTCTATGTCTTTCGTAGATTAAATCTGAAGCATAAACATCCTTACAGAATGTATTGTCTTCTAATTTACATGGATATAATCCTAATCTCATTGTTCCACCTAAATCCTCAACATCTTTTTGCTCAGGCATTAAGTCGATTACTGGGAATGGAGTTTCTGGATTTAACTCTGATGAATGAGCTCCTTCTAATCCTAATACGTTTCTAGCGTATTCTATAACAGCACATTGCATTCCTAAGCATATTCCTAAGAATGGTTTCTTGTTTTCTCTAGCCCATCTTATAGCTTCGATTTTTCCTTCTACTCCTCTGTCTCCGAATCCACCTGGAACTAGAACTCCATCTACTCCACTTAATAATTCATCAACATTTTCTTTAGTTACATCCTCAGCATTTATCCACTCTATTTCAACATTAGTGTCATTGCTTAATCCACCATGATTTAAAGCTTCAACTACTGATATGTATGCATCATGTAACTCAACATATTTACCAACTAAAGCAATCTTAGTTGTATGAGTTAAGTGAGTTATTCTATGAACCATGTCTATCCATTCAGCATTATCTATGTCTCTGCATCCAAGACCTAATTTTTCACAAACTAATCTATCTAATCCTTCTTTGTGTAACATTAGAGGAACAGCGTATAAATGCTCTGCATCTAAGTTTTGAATAACTTCGCTTGCATCTATATTACAGAATAATCCGATTTTCTTTTTGATATCTTCTGATAATTCTTTTTCTGATCTACAAACTATTATGTCTGGTTGAATTCCTATACTTCTTAACTCTTTAACTGAGTGTTGAGTTGGTTTTGTTTTTAACTCACCAGCTTTTCCTAAGTAAGGTACTAATGTAACATGTATGAAACAAACATTTTCTTTACCTACATCATATTTGATTTGTCTTATAGCTTCTAAGAAAGGTAATGATTCGATATCACCTATTGTTCCACCGATCTCAGTGATTACTACATCTACATCTCTTTCTTTTCCTACTCTATGTACTCTATCTTTTATAGCATTAGTTATGTGAGGTATAACTTGTACAGTACCTCCTAAGTATTCACCTTTTCTCTCTTTTGATATTACTGACCAGTAAACTCTACCTGAAGTAACATTTGAGTTTTGAGTTAAGTTTTCATCTATGAATCTTTCATAGTGACCTAAGTCTAAGTCTGTTTCAGCACCATCATCAGTTACGAAAACTTCTCCATGTTGGTATGGGCTCATTGTACCTGGGTCAATGTTTAGGTATGGATCAAACTTTTGAATACTTACACTTAATCCTCTATTTTTTAATAATCTTCCTAATGAAGCAGCTGTTATTCCTTTTCCTAATGAAGAAACAACTCCACCTGTTACAAATACGTACTTAGTATTTTTGCTCATATCTTTTCCTCCTAATATAAATTTATGCTTGACATCGTTCTTTATTTCATTTATAATGATAATTACCTCATTTAGAATGGGTTTTTTATTGCTTGTTTTAATAACATAGTAGATATTCTATCAAAAGTTAATGTAGAAGTCTAGTACTTTTTTTGTGTTTTTTTAATTTTTTATTTATAGAACGTTTACTATTTATATTTTACTCACATTTAATAAAATTAATTATTAATATTTGAATTTATAAGTTGAAATCTTTCAACTTTTTTTATTTTAAAAATAAATAACTTATAAAAATAAGGCTACACCTTTTGGTATAGCCTTATTTTTTATTTAAAGATTAATCTTCTACTTTTATTTTCATATCAAGATTTGTTTTTATAGGTTCTTGTCCACCAGCTATTAGATGATATTTTATAGAGATGTTTCCTCCCTTTTCATTAACATCTAAATCTAACTCTTTTGTTGATGTCTTAAGCTCTAACATTCCATAAGGAGTATTATAAAGAGCTACTTGTGTATTATCTTTTTGGAATTCCATCTTTGTACTAGTTGTTCCTTCTCTATGTAATACAACTTTATCACCTTTTATTTTTAGAGTTGTTTTTGTTCCTTCCATTCCTGATATTTCAGTTTCATCATAAGTAGCTATAAATTCATCTCCATTAATAGAAAATTCTCCAACAGTTACAACTTCTATTTTTTCTTTTTCTCCAATATCTTGAGTGCTACATATTGATATTATAGCTTTTTTACTCATAATAATATCCTTTCTAAATCAATTATTGATTTATCATATATTTTTTAAGTTCTTCATCTTTAAATGGAGTTATTGTTATTGTATTAATCTCTCCATTTTTCTCATAATTTATTTCAACAGCATCGCTATCTTTTTCTTTGCAATATCTTCCGCATATTCTAGCAGCAGTTTCTAAATCTTCTTTATTAAATTCTCCTCTTAATATAACAGGAGCCCCAGTAGAATTTTTAGATGTTACTAAAATATCATCTTCTCTTTTAAACTTAACTATTTCTTTCCACTCTTCACCATTTCTAGCTACTATAACTTTATTTTTTGGTGATATTCTCATATGTCTACCATACTTAAGAACTTCAATTTCATCCTTAGCTACTGTTTCTTGATTATCAAGTAAATCACTTAATCTTATTGCATATCCAGGCTCTGTTAATTTACATCCCCCTGCTGGTGATGGATAATCAACTATATTCCACTTTTCAGCAAGCTCCATTTGAGCCTTTCTACTTCTACCTGATATTTTTAATAATTTTTCTCTATCTACTAAGCCATTTAACTCCATCTCTGTAGGCTCTAAGTTTAAAGCACATAATGGTCTTAAGATTTTTTCACTAAATCCTGATTCTTTTTTAACAGTATTTAATGCTTGTCTATTTTGAGACATTGGTCTTTGGTTTAAAACTTCACCAGTTATTATAAAGTCAGCGTCAAACTTTTTTAATAATTCTCCTGAATATCTCATCATCATTGCATGACAATCTATACATGGGTTCATATTTTTTCCCCTACCATGTTTAGGGTCCTTAACCATTTCAAAATGTTCTTCTGAAAAATCTACTACCTCTAAAGGCATATCTATTTGTTTACACATTCTCTTTGCATTCTCTTCATTAAAGAAATAAGATTTAAAACAGATTCCTATTACCTCTATTCCTTGATCCTTTATTAACTTTGCAGCTAATATACTATCTAATCCACCTGAAACCATGGCTAATGCTCTAGTCATATTTTTTCCTCCTAAAAATCACTTTATTATCATATGTTAATTCTTTTATTTAAATAAATCAATTACCTTAAATTCAAAATTTACGTTATTTTCCTTTTTATTAACACTCTTAAATTCTTCTTCTGATAATACATCCTTCATCTTTTTCTCTGTTTCATCATAGGCAACTTGTCCCTTAGTAACATCTATGAAGCATAAAGGCGGAAACATAACACACCACCAATTTTGACCTTTTCCTTCGCCAATTAGTATTCTATAAGCCTCATATTCTCCTTGTGGTAAAACTATATTGCCATATTCTTTAACAGGAAAATTTTCTCTTGTTAATGTTGTTTCAACAGTATAATCAAATCCCTGTGATTTAATATAATCTTCAGCTATTTTTATAATGTTTTTATCTTCTCTTTTTAATATTTCTCTAGACTCCTCTAAACTTTGTGATTCATTTAATATAGGTGAAATATATTTTAATACCTCATCTTTAACTCTAAGTTTTAAGTCTTGATCTATATCACTATCACTATTGGCTAAAACATGAAATCTTATTAACTTTTCACTTATATCTTCAACAATATTTTCCTCTGTAACACCTAAAGCTTGTCTAGTATTTAAAGAACTTCCTACTATAAATAAACATATAACTCCTAAAAATAAAACTGATAATATTTTTTTCATAACAAACACCCCCTGATACCTTGATTATTACCAAGGAGTATTTTTTATATACAATAAAAAAATATTTTTTTATAAATTATTGCTATTTATAGTTCTTGTTATATATACATCTGAATATTTATATTTTCCTTTTAAAAATTCAAAAGCTCTCTGAGCTGTTAGCATATCATCAAAAAAAGCAAATACAGTAGGTCCACTTCCACTCATCATTGCACCTAATGCTCCACTTTTTCTCATGTCTTCTTTTATATTTTTTAATATAGTATGCTTCTTTAGAGTTACATTTTCTAAAACATTTTTCATATTTTTTGATACATAATCTAAATCATCATTTTCCATAGCTTGAATTAAGCCTTCTATATTAACATGTTTTCTTATCTTATTTATATCTAAATTTGTATAAACTTCTTTAGTAGATACCCCAAAATTAGGTTTTAATACAACTAATATTTTATTTTCAAAAGGTTTTAAAGGTGTTATAATCTCTCCAATTCCTTCACATAAAGCAGTTCCACCTTCAATACAATATGGAACATCTGCTCCTATTTTTAGTCCTATTTCTTTTAACACTTCTAAACTAGCATTTACATTAAAAAGCTTATTCATTATAACTAAAACTGCCGCCGCATTAGTACTTCCACCAGCCATACCTGCAGCTACAGGTATATTCTTCTTAATATTAATTTTTACACCATCTTTTATATTAAATTCATCTCTAAATAACACTGCCGCTTTGTATGCTAAGTTTCTTTCATCTGTAGGGACATAATGCTTATTACAAGAAATGCTTATATTACTATCATTACTTTTCTCTATATCTATAACGTCATACAAATCTACTGTTTGCATTATCATTCTTAATAAATGATAGTTATCTTCTCTTTTTCCAATAGCATCTAAGGCTATATTTATTTTTGCATAAGCCTTCATTTTCATATAATCACCCTTCTTACATTAATTAAAGCTAAATATAATTATATTATTTTCTTCTAAAAACATAAAGAGTTAATTAAAATAAAGAGAAATCTTCTAAATTACCTACTAGAAGATTTCTCTTTTAAATTATTTTTACTATATGCTAGCACTTTTTAAATCTTTTGTGCCCTTATTTTTAAATTCATTTATTATATCATATAGAGATTCGTAATCTTCAAAAAACATTATAATAGTTTCACCTTTTTTAGCTAACTTTAAAGTTTCTCTAAGTGCTTCTTCCTCTGACAATATGATTTTTACATTTAAATCTTTTCTATTTGATGATAATACACCTTCGTTTATTATACTAGCAACCTCACCTTTATCTTTTCCTCTTAAGTCTTTATCCTCTTTTATTACTATGGAATCAAAAAAGTCTCCACTTATTCTACCAACTTCTTTCATAGTATTTAAATCTCTATCTCCAGGAACCCCTATTATTCCAGTTATATTTTTTAAACCAAGATTTTTAAGAGAGTCTATAACCACCTTGTATCCATCAATATTATGACCATAATCTAATATTACATTTACACCATTAACGTCAAACATATTAAACCTTCCTCTGTTGTCTTCTTCACAAGATTTAAACTGTTTTAGACCTTTAGATATGATGCAATAATCAACTTCTATTCCAACTAAGGCTGCACAAGCTGCCATAGCATTTTCTATATTATGCTTTAGTTTACCATTCATAGTAAACTTCATTTCCTCTGCGGAAGCTATTTTATATTCTTTACCTCTATTTTTTACATATATAGTTTCATCCCTATAAAATACAATAGGATTTCCCTGTTTTAAATTTTCCTGTAGGTATTTATTATTTTCATTCATTGAAAATAATATTTTAGGCTTTTTAATCCTATCTAAAACTTTTAAGCTCCATTCATCATCAGCATTTATAACTGAATATCCATTATCTTTTACAGCTTCACCAACTAAGGATTTTACAAAAGACAAATCTTCCATATCATTTATTCCATCTATTCCTAAATGATCCTCTCTTATGTTAGTTATTACTCCTACATCTGCTAAATCATAAGCTAATCCTCTTCTTACTAAGCCACCTCTTGCACTTTCTAAAACAGCTACATCAACCTCTGGATTTAATAATACAGACCTTGCACTATCATATCCTGTATCATCACCTTTATGTATATATTTGTTACCTATTTTAACTCCAGAAGTTGTTGTACATCCTACATTAAACCCAATTAAATTTAAAATATAAGATATTAATCTTACTGTAGTAGTTTTCCCATTGGTTCCTGTAACTGAAATAATAGGAATATTAGAATAATTCTCTTTAAACATATTATCTAAAATTTTTCTTCCTACATTTCTTTCTTTGCCTATAGTAGGAAAATGATGCATTCTTATTCCTGGTGCAGCATTAACTTCTAAGATTATTCCATCATTTTCATATAGAGGTTCTGCTATCGATTTTGCACAAATATCTATACCACATATATCTAAACCAATAGTTTTAGCTGCTCTTTCACAAATTTCAATATTTTCTTTACATATTAAGTCAGTATAGTCCTCAGCACTTCCACCTGTAGAAAGATTTGCATTTCCTCTTAAGGTAACTTTTTCTCCATACTCTAAAACTGAATCTAAGGAATATCCTAGCTTGCTTAATCTATTTATTAATTCTTCATCTATTTTAACCTTTGTTAAAGGTTTTTCATGCCCTTCTCCTCTTAGCGGATTAGCATTCATAGCTTCTATTAAATCTCTAATAGTTCTTACTCCATCACCTGTTATATATGGTGGTTTTCTTAAAGAAACTGCTACTACCTTATAATCCACTAACATTACTCTGTAGTCATTTCCAACCTTATATTCTTCTATCATTATTTCTTTACATTCTTTTGTGATTTCAGCATAGGCTCTTAAAAGTTCTTTTTCACTATTTATATTTACAAAAACTCCATTACCCTTGCTTCCCCATTGTGGTTTTAATACTACAGGATACCCAATTCTATTAACCACTTCAAGAAGATGTATTGTGTTAAATACCTTTTCTCCTCTGGCAACAGGCAAGTTCTGTATATCTAAAAGTTCTTTTGTAAGCATTTTATCACAGGCTATATCTATAGCAATTCCCTTTGTATTATTGCCAATAGTGGCACTAAACTTCTTTCCTGCTTTTCCATAACCTATTTGGTATAAATTTTCGTTTCCTACTGTAATTATAGGAAGACCAACTTCTTTAGCCGCATCACATATAGCCTTTGTTGATGGCCCTATGCTCTCTTCCATAATAACTCTCTTTATTATTTCTATTCTTTCATCAAAGTTAATATCTTTTTTCTTTATTATTGAATTTATGAGATCTATGGCTAATTCAGCTATTAATATTGCTGTTCTTTTTAATTTATATTCAAATATTATGTAATAAAAATCATCCTTTATTTCTCTTGCTTTTCCATATTTTATATCTATACCTAGTTTATTATGTATTCCTATAATTGTATGTTCACAAACATGAGCTAAGTATGTTCCCTCTTTTAAGCGTTGAACAAATCCACCTTCTATGTCTATTCCACATCTATGAGTATATAACTCTGGAACATAACTTAATAACCTTTCATTGAATCCATCAATATCTTTAGTAGGAGTTTCACAATATCCCTCTAAATCAACATCTAATCTAATACATTTTCTATGTGAATATATGTTTCTTCCCTCAAAGATACGTTGATTATTTATCTTCATTTTTATTTCTTTCCTCCTCAAAAGGCACCCTAGTTGATAAATTCATTTTTTTGCCTGCTGTTAATACATGTAACTTTATATTAAATATACTAAATACCTCATCTTGTCTTTTCTCAGATACATTTGTATATTCAATATTTCTTCCATCTACAAAATAAACTGCTCCACTACCAATTACAGTTAATTCATCATCATTAATTACTATAGCAGTATCTTCATCTATACCAATTCCTAAAACTTCAGGATTTTGGCACACTCCTGATAATAATCTACCTATCCTTCCTCTTTGAGCAAAGTGTTGATCTATAAGAGTATTTTTAATTAAACCTAATCCTGCAGACATATTTAGTGTACTCTTTTTAGGTGACTCCTCTTCTTCTCCACCAACTATCATAACATCACTCATAACAGAAGCCCCTGCTGATGTTCCTACAAAGTAACATCCCTCATTACTTCTTTTTTGTAATGTATCATAAAGAGGAGTTCCCCCAATTAAACTAGTTATTCTAAGCTGATCTCCTCCAGTAAAAAATATTACTGAAGCCTCATTTACTAAAGAAATATTATTTTCATCAAAAGCTTCTTCTCTTTCTATGACACGAAGCTCTTTGATTTCTCTTATTCCCATACTTGAAAATATATTTTTATACTGTTCTATGACTATATTAGGTGATTCTGTAGCTATGGTTGCAATCAACATAATTCCTTCAGATTCTTTAAATTTATCTGCTACAAAATTTAATATAATCTTTTCCCCTTTTTTATCTTCTGCTCCACCTATTATTATTAAATTTTTTTTACTACTACTTTTCAAATTATTCACCTCAAATCATGCATTTCTTATTTTTGCCATAAAATTTATATTTATTCATAAAAAAGAGTTTTACGACATAATATCGTAAAACTCTTTTTTTTATAAAACTGCTCTTCCTGGAATCATAATTTTATCGCCAGCATATATAGAATCTGGATCTTCTATATCATTTAATTTAACTAAAGTATCTATTGTTGTCTTGTATTTTTTTGCTAAATTCCACAAAGTATCACCTTTTTGAATTGTGTATATAGTAATGGATGCTTTCTTTTCAACAGTGTCATCATTTTGTTCAATATCTTTAACATATTCTTTATCAAAAACATCTGAACATTTAGCATAAAAATATACTACTGCTTTAACTGCTAAGCTATTTCCTTCTATACTACATTGTAAATCTTCTAAATTAGCCTTAGTATCAAAAGTCATACCAGACTGAGAATTTGGCATATCTAAAGCAACTTCAAAAGGAATTTCTCCACTTACTTTATTAAGTCCCTTTTCCTCATCAGTTGTCTTGTATATTGATTCAACAGATAAATTACCTTTTATAACAACCTTTTGATCCATAAAATAGCTTTCCATATCTACTATTTTACCTTTGCAATCAACGGTTTGAGTGGCATCTAATCCATTTTTCCCTAAGTCTATATTTCCTTTTATTACTGATTCATTTGAATTTTCACTAACAGCCATATTAATCTTGCAAACTTCCTTTAAAGGCATTACATTTTGCGTTGGTGAATATAAATCTTCAACTGTTTCTGCAAATTCTAATTTTGATATTGCAACATTTGCATCAACAGATAAATTAATATCTATTATTCTACTTTCTCCTAAATCATTTTGAGAAATCTTCACATCATGACCTTTGATTTCGAAGTATCCATTACAATTCATATCTGAATTTACACCTACAACCTCTTCATCATTAGATAAATATAAATCCTCTTCTAAAGCTACAACCTCTCTAGAATCATAAGCTCTATAAAGAACATTAATTTTAGCCAAGCAAGATGCTTGTACTTTATCTTCTCCTAATTTTATCTCTTGTCTATGAAGCATATATCCACATTTTATTATTTTTCCTATTTGAGGTTTATCCATACCTACGTTTATAGGTAATTGTCCACTCATTGAACAAACCATATTTGTAATATTCTTCTCTATACTCTCTGGTTTTCTCTTTATTTGTAAATCTCCTAAACCATCTAATTCTTTAACAACATCTATTTTTTCTTCTTTATAAACCCTATACTTGGTTCTTAGTTTTCCTTCTACTCTTATCTTTCTTTCATTGATTATGTTCGCATCGATATGTTCTAAATCACATTCCATATCACACATCATACTATGTTCAGCCCCAGCTATATCAATAAAGCTAGAATTTTTTTCTTTATAAATAACGCTATTTATCCCTAAACCTTCTTCTTCCCTAGCTAAGTACATAATATTACACTCAACTTCATATTCTAATAATACTCTATCACTTTGAACTTCTCTGTTAAGCACATATACTTTAGTATCAACTGAAAGTACATCATGAACATCCGGTTGAGTATCTGGTATTAAGTATTCTTCTCTAAAAGGTATATCTAAAGAGTTTTCACTTAAGACCTTCTCAAACCCAAGACTTTCTTTAATAATATCTAAATTAACCAAATGTATCCCTCCTAAATAATCTAATACTATAATATATATGTATGATAATTAATTTATGATAATTCTTCTTATTGATACTTTATTTATTTTTTTATTGAAACCCATATTTTATAAACGTTTACATAACTTTTTAAAGTAAAATTAAAAATTTTTTATCTTTTTTCGACATTTTTTTATTTAAAGTGTTGACATACTAAAAAATATGTCGTATTATAAAGATGGTTATTGACCATATAACCTCTCATAAATTCTCAATACCCTTTTATACCATAGTTGAAAGATGGAAACCCACCATCTTTCTTTTTTTTGTTAAATAAATAAAACAAAAAAGTTAGCTAATTTAATTAGCTAACTTTTTTATTTAACCAACAAAATCTAGTTGAACCGTTTTTGTAAGTACATCTGAATAACTGTATGTCACTTTCCTTTGGGTGTCTTTTTGTAATCTAACTACAAAAATACTTGGGTGAACACTTTCTAGTATTCCTTCATTTTCCAAAATCTTTTTTCTTCCACCATTAGCTCTTAGCTTAACTTTCTCACCTACGTGATCTTCTATGCTTTTTCTGATGGAATTCAATGTAAGTCTGGTACTCATTTTAACACCCTCTTTCTATTATACATTATACACTAAAGGGGATGTTTTTTCAATAAATAAATAATTTTACTATATAAGTCCATGTCTTGTCAACAAAAATATACTATATTTAAACTAAAACATCCAATTATATTATTAACTTAAATGTCTTATTTTATTCTATTAATTTAAATATAGGGATTTTGGATAACCTTCCCTATATTTTCCTCTAGTTTGTAATCCACCAACTCCCTTTATTCCAGTTATTGTGTTTTCTATAACATCTTTTATTGAAACAATCTCATCTATTCTTGTATATGCAACTCTTTCACATACTAAAACTGGATCTAAACAATGTATAAGTACTCTATTAGGTGAACTTGCAAAATTAGCACCTGCTTCTAAAATACTTTCATAACAAGATTGGCAAGCCCCAGCAAAAATAACAAGCTCATCATAACTTGAATTATAATTTCTTAAAATTTTTACAGATTCAATAAAATACTTTGAGTTTCTATAATTATTTAAATCAAGCATTCCCTTTGAATCTTTAAGAACCCCATCATGGCCAGTTAATACAACTATATCTGGATTATATTCCTTAACTAAAGATAAAATTTTTAAAGGTTGTTCTCTTTCAGATACTGCTATTCCTACAGCATTTAAGTTTAATTGCTTGTACGCCTTTAAGCAGGTTTCCATATATGATGGATCTCCATCTATATGAAGTATTCTCCCAGGTCTTCCAAATACCAACCCTTTTTCTTTTTCTGTCCTTTTTAAATTATCCTCTTCACTTCCTCTTGTCATTAATTGATTATTTTTCTGTTCTCTACTTAAAATTACTTTTTTAATAATATCATTCATTTTAGAATCAAAGGATTTATCTTTATCTCCAGCAAAGTCATCCTCAACTTTTTCTAAATCCTCTCCCTTAGAGTCAGCTATTATCCTTATATGAAGTCCCTTTAAAATATAAGTTATTCCCTCCCCATTCTCTTTAATATCTATAATTTTAAAAGTTATATCCTTACTATATGATTTTCTTACTACTAAATCTCCAACTTTCATATACCTTCTCCTAACTTATATAGTCCTATTATCATAATATGAAGATTTATTTGTAAGTGTGATGAAGCCATCTCCTCATGTAATTTATTGTTTTTTTATTTAAATTAAAAAATATCTATTAAAAATTTAATAAAATTAATATTAAAATTAACTATAAAGCAAAATAAAAAATGGTGCCTAATTAGTAGGCACCTAAAATATAATTATCCAACTTGGTTATATTTACTTTTAAATTCTTCAATAAATTTCATATAACTTTCTTTCTCATTAATTATGTTGTTTATTTTATTTATAAAGATATTTTGTCCCCACATAACTTCATTGTAATAGTATCTATTTGCAAGTCTCCAATATCTTTGAGGGAATAACAAGTATGCATATAATACCTCATATTCTTCTTCTCTTAATGGACTTACTGTATTATAAGAATCTATTATGGCCTCTGCATATTCAATATTCCAGTCAACTCTTTTTAAAACCTTCTTCATGAAGTTAGCTATGTCATATGTTCTTATTTCTCTTTTACAATAATCAAAGTCTATTATATATACTTCATTATCATCTCCAATTATTATATTGTGATAAGTATAATCATGATGACAAAATACTTTCTCAGCCTCTGCTTCCTCACATAAACTTAAATACTTTGAATTATTTAATATTTTTGTGGCTCTTATTGCTAACTCCTTATAAAAATCAACATTTTTTATATAAATAATGTCAAAATCTTTTTTTAAATTTTTCTTTCTAGCCATTCCTCTCATTTTTTCTAAGGCTTTGCCTCTCTTCTCCATAAGATATGGCCATCTTCCTAAGTCACTTTTTAATTTTGAGTTTTCTGGTGGATCATATCCCTTGCTGGCTTCATGTAATTCAGCTAACTTTTTAGCAGCTAATTTAACCTCTTCTATGTTAGTGAAATCACACTCTCTTCCCTTTATCCAATTTGAAAGAGTATATAAATCCTCATTTACTAGAGCATACGGTTCACCCTCAATATTTAAGAAATATCTATCTATATGTTCAAATCCATTTTTAGCTAAATGCTCCTTTGCTCCATAAACGAAAAGAAGTTTTTGAGTTCCATAGTTTATCCTTTTTAAACACCTGTCACCCTTATTACTCTTTAAATAATATACACCCTTATTAGGTTTTAATTTTTCTATTTTAATATCAAATTGTCTTTCTATTTCAAACTCTCTCATCATATCTATTCACCCCCTACCATATTTATATGTAACAACCTCTTGTTTTATTAACATTTTATTCCATATATAAATATAATAATATATATTTATACTGAAAGGACATATGCTATGAAAATATGTATTGATGGAAGGGCAGCTACCTTATACCGTGGTACTGGAATTGGTAACTACACTTATCAAATAATAAATAATCTACACCAGATAGATTTTTTAAATGAATATAACATACTTACTCCAGAAGCATCCTCTCTAAAATTACCTAAAAAGAATAACTTTAATTATTTATCCTCAAGTACAAATGATAAGAAAAACTTTTGGGAATTTATAAATACAAAAAATCCTAAAGAAAATATTATAGGTGATGTATATCATATTCCTCAAAATGGTATAGGCTTTTCAAAACCTAATGATATAAAGACCGTAATTACCCTACATGATATTATCCCTATGAAAATGCCTGATACAGTTAGTGAAACCTTTTTAAAAATTTTTAATGAAAATATACAAAATATTTTAGATAACACAGATGGAATTATTACAGTTTCTAACTTTTCTAAAGAAGATATAAGTAAAACTTTTTCCTACCCAAAGGAAAAAATATTTGTTACTCATTTGGCTGCTGAAGAAATATATACCCCATTAAATAAATTCCACTCATCTCAATATCTAAAAAAACACTATGGTATAGATAGGGATTTTTTATTATATGTAGGTGGTTTTAGTCCTAGAAAAAATATTTTAGGACTTATTGAAGCCTTTAACCTAGTAAAAAATTCTTATAAAAGAGATTTAAAGCTTGTCATTATAGGAACTAAGGGACCTTCATATGAAATTTACAGAAAAAAAGTAGATGAGTTAAATTTATCTTCATCTGTTATTTTTACTGGATTTATTCCTATAGAAGATATGCCTATATTCTATAGTGCCAGTAAAGCATTAGTTTATCCTTCTTTTTATGAAGGCTTTGGATTACCTCCTATAGAATGCATGGCCTGTGGAACCCCTGTAATAGCATCTAATTTAACCTCAATGCCTGAGGTATGCCAAGATGCTGCTCTTTTAGTTGATCCTTATGATGTTGATGAAATAAAGGAAAATATACTTACTTTATTAAATAACCATAAATTTTATTCCCTTATGATTTATAAAGGTCTAAGTCATTCAAGTAAATTTAATTGGAAAAAAACTGCTTATAATACACTTGAGGTCTACAAACATATTTCTTCACAAACTTAAAAATATACTCTCTAAAATTTAGTTTTAATATGTCTTATAAAAAATTTATTATTTTAAAATGAAAAGGTACTGTATAAAAATTTAAACATAAAACTTATAGACTTAATAGAATTTCTTACTTCTAAGAATCAATTTATAAGTTTTATTAGTTATTTTATACAGTACCTTTTTCTTAGTTTTATTATTTATTTATATGATTTAATAAAATTTCCTTTTCCTTTGTATACTCTAATTTTCTTTCTAATTTATTTAAGAATGACTCATATTTCCAATCCTTTAATTTATGATAATATTGCATTGAAACAGTATAAAAATCATGAGGGAATCTTAAATATATATACATTAACTCTTTTTCTTCCTTTGATAAGTTGTTTAAATTATCATACTTTTCTATAATTGAATCATACATTTCTAAACTAAATCCAAATCTTTTTATACTCTTAATTATAAAATTACATAAGTCTATAACCCTTAAATTTATATTGCAATAATCAAAGTCTATAAAGCTTACATTATTTTGATTAAATAATATATTATGATATGCAAGATCATTATGGCATAAAGTTATTTTTTCTTTATCTCTACATAAGTCATCATATTTACTCTTTTCTAATAAATCTATACACTTCTTTACATCACTTAAATGATAATCTACTTCTTTTATAAAAATTTCATCAAATTCATTTTTATACTTATATTTCCCCACTAATTCCTTTAGTTTTTCTAAATCTTTTTTGCTATTTATAAAATAATCTTTTAACTTAAAAAGCTCACTATTTTTTTCATTCATTTCCTTTGAAGTAGCCTCTTGAATTCCTCTTCCTGCATTATGAAGTTTAGCTACTGCCTCTGTTATTATTTCTAATTCGATTGGATTAGCTATATTAAATTCAGTTCCTTCAAAGTAGTCTAATAATATATAATCATTTCCCTTCCATTTGAATCTCCACTCTCCATTTGTAAGCTTATTTATTTTTAATATACCATCATATCTTTCCCTTAAGTACTCTGTTGAATGGATTATAAAGTTTAATCTGTCATCATCATAATTTATCATCTTTAAAATCTTCTTACCTTGTTTTGTATCTAATAAAAATACATTTCTATTTGGTCTTAAATCAAATATATCTAGTCCTAAAGCTTCAAATAATTTAATATCTAAATCATATCTACATAAATATTTCTCATCTTTATATCTAATCTTATTCATAAACCTCTCCCCCTACTATATAAGATAATCTTTAACTAATAATTCTTCTAATTCATTACTTTTAATCTTTAAATCCTTTATATAATTATTTTGCAAATACCTCATTGAATTATATGGATACTGAATCAATGAGTTTATATAAACATAACTTTTAAAATCTAAGTTTTCTTTCTCTACTACTTCAAGAAGTAAATCCTTTAATTCATCCTTATAGTTTCCTCTTATCTTTTTTAAATAGTTATAATAATCCTCTTCCACCATATTAAATTTTATATCCTCTGTATTTTTTATAAAAATCCTTTTGTCTCCATTCTTAACTTCATAATATATCCTACCAATACATACTTCTTCCCTTTCCATAGCTCTTCTTATAAGCTCTTTATAATTAATATTATAAATACATTCTAAGCTTTTTTTTGAGGCATCTAAGACCTTATTAATCAATTTATTACTGTCTTCTATTCTCTCTACTCTTCTACTCCAAAGTTTAAAAATTTGAACCTGTTTCCACACTTCATTTCTAAATTTAAATCTTATCCTATTTTCCTCTTTAAAAAATTCCTTGTGAATCTCACTTAGTGTATTTAAATATTCTAATGGATCATAAAATCTTAATTCTCTTTTTTCTCTTTCTATTTCTTTTCTAGGTAATACCTCTATATTATTTTCTCTTAAAAACAATTCTAATTTTTCACTCAAATTTAAATCACCTCAAAGTAAAATTGCTTAATTCATCAACAAAGTTCTGTCTAAACTCTCTATCTTTTTCGTATTTACCTAGTTTCCTTAAAAAATGTTCTTCTTCCCAAGGCTGTTGTTCCCAATAATATTGAAGTCCTAATTGCCAATAAGCTTGAGGAAATTCAATAAAAGAAGCCATAATAGGAAACTCTTCATTCCTTACTTCTTTATTCTTTGAATAACTCTCTATTATATATTTAAATAAATTTAAGTCCCATCTCCCCTCTTTCATTGTTCTAATGCATAGGCTACTTAAATCATGTAAGTGAGAATCTAAAATACAGTAATCAAAGTCTATTATATTTATTTCATTATTTTCTAATAAAAGCACATTATGATTTGCATAGTCATGATGACAAAAGCCTAATTTTTTAACTTCCTTTTTCATATAGTCAAAATATCCACTAGTTTTTATATGAGAAAGTGTTCTTTCAACTCTTTTTAACTCCTCATCCATAATAGAAAGATATAACTTATCAAATTCTGACATATATGCTTTCTGATATATTCTTTTTTTAAAATCAAGAATTTCTTCTCCCCTTGTTTCAAAGATCTTATACCACTTACCCCATGCTATTCTAGGCTTAAGATCTCTATTTATAACAAACCCTTCACTACTATTATGTAGTTCACTAAGCTTTTTCGCTGCTAAGCTTAAATCCAACTTATTTTTATAATCACATTCTCTACATTTTACCCAAGGAGTTAAATAAGCTAATTTATCATCTAGCCTTACATAATCTTTTCCGCAAACAGTATCTAATATTTTAGGAATTGAATTAAAACCATTTTTCATAAGATGCTTTTGAGCAGAAACTATAAAATAAAAATGAGGATATTGATACTTTATTACCTTCAAACAATACTCCTCATCACTGGTTATAACTTTATATGTGTTTTTCACTTTTATTACTTCTTTGCTTTCTATACCATAGTTAAGTAAGATTTTATCCTTTATATAATCATGTTCCATAAACTTACTCCTACTGTCACTTTTTAATTAGTATATGTTCCTTAAATTCTTCTTGTTACATGCACATTTTATATTATTTATTAATATTATTAATTATAATGATTATTTTTCTAAGGAGTGGAATCTTAATGTATAACTTAATAGATGCAAGAGGTGCAACTTGGTATAGAGGGACAGGTATAGGAACATACACATATAACCTATTAACAAACATATTAAAATTAGATAAGGATTCATCTTATGATTTATTATGCTCTGGAGAAAAAATACCTGAGTTTGAAAGTGAAAATACTAAAATAATAATGTCTTCTAGAAAACATCAACGTTTTTTTGAAGATTACTATATACCATCCTATGGAATAAAAGAAAATATAGATTTGCTTCACCTTCCTCAAAATGGACTTGGACTTTCCTCTGAAGGAAACTTTGCAAAATTAGTTACTATTCATGACTTAATTCCTTACATTTTACCTGAAACTGTTGGTAAAGGTTACTTAAAAAAATTTCTTCAAAGTATGCCTGAAATAATTGATAATTCAACAGGAATAATCACTGTATCAGAATACTCTAAAAGTGATATTCTAAGATTTTTCCCACACTTTCCTGCTGAAAATATTTTTGTAACTCCACTGGCAGCTAATGAAAATTATAAACCTTTAGATAAAGAAAAATGCCTATTTGATGTTAATAAAAGATTTAATTTTAATGGACCATTTATTATGTATATAGGGGGCTTTAGCTTAAGAAAAAATGTTAGAGGACTAGTTGATGCCTTTAACAATATTCATAAAAATATTGATGAAAATTATAAACTTTTAATTGTAGGTGGATTAAGAGACGAGGGATTAAAATTAAAGACATATACTGAAAGTTTACCTATAAAAGATAAGGTTATTTTCACTGGATTTATAGAGGATGAATATTTACCAACCTTGTATAACGCAACTACCCTCTTTGTTTATCCTTCTTTATATGAAGGTTTTGGTTTACCTCCTTTAGAAGCTATGAGTTGTAAGACTGCCGTTTTAACCTCAAATATAACTTCTATTCCTGAAGTTGTTCCCTTTAAAGAAAGCTTAGTTGATCCAAATAACCCTAAGGAATTATCTTCAAAACTAGAAAATCTATTAAATGATTCAAAACTTAGAAATAATTTAGAAGATATATGTTTTGAAAGAAGCAAAGAATTTACTTGGGAAAAAACAGCAAAGAAAACCTTAGAGGTATATAAGAAGGTAATAGAAATCTCTAAAAACTCATTAATAAAAGCATAAAAATTTATTTTTTTAAAAATTACAGTTAATAAATAAAACTTATAAATATATTATGAGAATTAATGAATTTTAAATGAAAGTCTAAAGTTTAATTTAAAGAACAATTATTTTATAAACTAGATTAATGTCTAAAATTCATTTAAATATTCTCTTAATATTATTTATAAGTTTTTATTTTCATAAAGATATTTTAATTGATAACTTTATAATTTTTCCTAAAAGCAATTTAATTTGCCATGTTTCTATGATAATCTAAGTTATTTAAAGCTTTCATATGCTTTAATAGGTAGTTAGCTGTTATTCCAATAAAAATGCCAGTTCCTATACCTGCTATAGATAGAAAAGGAAGATAACTTAGTATGCCTATATTTTTAATTACAATAGCTGTAACAATTAATTGTCCTAAATTATGAAATACTCCCCCAACAGTACTAACTCCAATAGCCGATACCTTTTCTTTTAATATATTCT
Source organism: Clostridium sp. UMB9555A (assembly GCF_030222355.1). Taxonomy (NCBI): domain Bacteria; kingdom Bacillati; phylum Bacillota; class Clostridia; order Eubacteriales; family Clostridiaceae; genus Clostridium; species Clostridium sp. UMB9555A. Next base: position 46,247 of record NZ_JASORQ010000008.1, read on the forward strand.
TAGTTAAAATCATTCCTAAGAAACTTAAAATCGTTCCTCCTAATCCAAAAATAAATGTAGAAACTGAGCCCATAATAAGGGTTGATAAAATTAATTTCAAAAATATTAACCATAGGCATTCTTTATAATTGTCTAAGGTATATATTCCTATAACCACTATTAAATTAGCTAATCCTAACTTTGCTCCTGGAGTAATAAAAGGCATAGGTATCATACTTTCAAAAATATATAAAACTAAAGCTTGTGCAACTAATACCCCTATATAAATTAACTTTTTAGTCTTCATGATATATAACTCCCCTTTTTAATTATTAATACTCCAATTAGAATTTTATTTTATTGAACACCTCATTGTCTTAGCCATCTTATCTGTTGCACCTTATTAGAATTCTATTTTATTAAATACTAAATAATCTAAATTTTGTTACTAAAATTCTATAGTATTATAAAATTTAAATCCTAAGCTTTTTGATTTAAACTTAATTTCTTAGTAAGATAATATGCACTCTCCTTCTTCATCACCTTTAATTTCAATAAAAACCCTATTAGGTAGACATACTATACTTTCTCCTATCTTACTTATCTTTCCTTGTTTCATACATACTTTATCTGTACAATTTGAATGATTCATATATACCTGCCCTTTATTTATACAAATCTCATTAACCCCTAATCCCTCTTCAATTTTAATAATCTTATTAAGATTTTCCTTAATCTCTAAACTTTCATATTCTTCTCCATTAACACTTATAATTACTCTTTTTAAATCTCCACTATTATTATTTGAAATAAGAAGTCTAATAGGCATTAAAGATAGAATTATTAAAACTATAATTATAATCAAATCCCACTTTTTCATAATAAACTCTCCCATATTAACAGTTCCTTGTTATGTATATATGATTTTAAAGTTAAAATTATTTGTTTTATTACTCTTTAAGGAATTTTTTTAATATTAAAAAGTATATTTATAGTAACAAAATTATTTAGGAGGAATTTATGAAAAAGAAATTTTTTGCTCTTATATTATCTACTTTAGTAGCTTCTAACTTTATTGCTTGTGGAGCTTCAAACAACTCTAAATTAAAAGATGGGGACTATACTGTAGAAACTGCTAAGGCCGATGATCATGGTTATAAAGCTAAACTAAGCATAAAAGTTTCAGAGGGTAAAATAACTGAAGCAAAATATAATGAATTTAATGGTGAAACTAATGCTATGAAACGTGAAGATAAAGATTATAATGAAAAAATGATAGGAGTTTCAGGAATTGGACCTGCTGAATATGAACCTCAACTTGAAAAATCCTTAATAGAAAAACAATCTTCTGACATAGATGTTATTACAGGAGCAACAAGTTCTTCTAATCAATTCAAAAAATTAGCTGAGAAAGTATTAAAGAATGCTGAAGAGGGAAAAACTGAAGCAACTTTAGTAGACTAGGTAAAACATATTATCTTATTTCTAGGAGGGTAAAATGGAGAACTTAAGACATATTTGTATTTTTCTATGTATGATTTTAACTTTCACTTTAAATGGATGCTCCATAAAAAAAGAACCTATAAGCAAATCTAGTTTTTTTATGGGGACAATAGTAAATATAACTTTATACGATAAATTTGATCAAAGAATTATAGATAAGGCATTTAATAAAATAAGTGAAATTGAATCATTGTTAAGTTTAAATATACAAAACTCTGAAATTAATAAAATAAATGAAAAGTCTGGTATAGAACCAGTAAAGGTTACCAAAACTACCTTTGACATAATAGAAAAATCACTAGAATACTCTAAAGCTTCTAAAGGAAACTTTGATATAACTATTGGGCCTTTAGTTAAGCTATGGGGAATAGGAAGTGAAGATGCAAGAGTTCCTGATGATAATGAAATACTAGATACTATAAGATTAATAAATTATGAAAATATTATTTTAGATAAGGAAAATACCACTGTATTTTTAAAAGAAGAAAATATGGTTTTAGACTTAGGTGCTATAGCTAAGGGATATATAGCAGATCTTATTTCAGATATATTAATAAATGAAGGTATATCTAAGGCTATTATTGACTTAGGTGGCAATATTTTTGCCCTAGGTAAGAAAAACAAAAATGAAAATTGGACAATAGGAATACAAAATCCTTTTGAAAACAGAGGTGCTCCCCTAGGAACTTTAAGTATATGTAATAAATCAGTAGTTACCTCTGGGATCTATGAACGTTATTTAGAAATTAATAATACTAAATATCATCACATTTTAAATCCTAAAACTGGATATCCCTATGATAATAATTTAGCTTCTGTAACCATAGTTTCTTCAAAATCTATAGATGGTGATGCCCTTTCAACCTCAACCTTTGGTATGGGCCTTTCAGATGGCTTAGAGCTAATTGAATCACTTCCTGAAATAGAAGGTATTTTTGTAACTAAATCTAAAGAAATCTTCATATCAAAGGGACTAAAAAATAATTTTAAATTACTTGATAATTCTTTTAAAATAGCAAATTAAACAAAAATTTATATAAATTATTAAAACATAGCTTTTTATTAAAATTAATATTTCCTTTAAATAAAAAGCTATGTTCTAATTAAATGTTTATTTTAAAAAAACTATAGGACTTTATCCTTAAAAAATTAAGATTCTAAAACTGGAATATTTTCTTCACTTTGACTTTCATCATTTAAGTTTTCTTCTGTCTTTCTATGTACTATTAAAGCTACAACCATGGCAGTTATACCAGCTATTAATTTTGATGCTATATAAATATTTATAATCTCAGGTGTCTTAAGAGATACAAAACCTAGCTGTCCTCCAATTACAAAGGCTCCACTTACACTAAAGGCAGTTAAGGCTATTCTTCCCTTAGAACTCATCTTATTAAAACTTTGAAATAATATTATATTTGAAGCAAGAGTTCCTAAAAAAGCCGCAATAGAAAACTCATCTATATTTATCTTTTCTCCTATTTTACTTAAGACTTTTGAAAATTTTTCTGTTATAAAATTAATTAAAGGATATGCTCCTCCTAAGAATATAGCTATTTTACCAACCACACTTAAAGCCTCATCTATAGGTAAAATACTTCCTATAGGCTTTATTCCTAAAATAGATAAAAATCCTAAAACTAAAAGCCCTAATATACTAACAAGCTGTATAAGCTTACCTAATTTAATAAAGAATTTCACTGTCGTATCTTTAAACCTATTCATAAAAACTGCTAATAATATAGCAAATATTATTAATGGAAAAATATTAAATAGTAATAATTTAATATCAACTCCTAAAAATAAGCCTGCAACTATTGGCGCTATAGGTAAAGTCATTATTCCATATAATAAACCTGTTGTTAGGTCTTCAAGATACTTCTCCTCTATAATTCCTAAAGCTAATGGAATAGAAAAGCTTATGGTAGCCCCTAAAGTCGAAGCTATTATTACCCCAGAAATCCAATACATGTGAATATTTGATGATAAACTTTCTGCAATTCCTAAAGCTCCCATATCTACAGCTAAAAACATTGATGGAAATATGGATGAATCAATTCCTATAAAATTGCTTATTGGAGTTAATAAGAATCCTATGCCTTCTCCTATTAAAGGCGAAAGAGAATATATCCCTACCATGGATATAGCTATTGATCCCATAGATATCATTCCATCTTTAAATTTATCTCCCAGCCCCAATTTATTATTATTTATGTAATCAAATCCACTAATTACAAAGAAAATACCTATTATACCAAGCACTAATTTCTCCAAATACTCTCCTCCTTAAAACCTCACTATTTTTTTAGTATATTTGACTAACTTATTCAATTCAATATATATATATTTAAATTTTCAATTTATTAAATATATAAATAAGAATCGTATAAGGCCCTTTTTAAAAAGACTTCTTATACGATCCCCTATTAAAATTTCTTACAAATTATTTGTGGATAATTCCTTATTATCCATTAGTGCTAAGGCTTGATTTAAAATCTTATTACCATTCATCGTTCCATAATCTGCACTATTTATAAGAGTTATTGGTATATTACTATCTACTTTTTTTCTTAAACTATTAAATAAATACCTTACTTGAGGTCCTAACATTATTATATCTGCCTCTTTTTCATATTTTTTAAGCTCATATTCTCCTATTGCAACTATAGAACAATCAATCCCTAATTCATTTGCAGCTTTTCTCATTTTAGAAACTAATAAAGATGTAGACATTCCTAGTGTACATAATAATACTACTTTTTTCATATATAATCCCCCTAAATTAATACCTTTCTTTGCTTACACCATATATTTTTTTATTTTAGATAAAATATATATTTAATTTAAAATGACTATTACTACTATTCTATAGTCAAATATAATAATTAACAATCAATTTTATTGGATATATTTCATTTTTATCTAAAATTTTACATTTTTTTTGTTTAAAATAAAAAAGGACATATATCAAGGTAATAAAATTTATTTGATATACATCCTTTATTAAACTAATTAGCAACTAATGTTAAATTTAAGTTGACTTTCTTACCATCTCTAATTACTTCAACTGGTACTGAATCTCCGTCATTATATTGACTTTTAGCTTGATTTAATTCTTCTAAAGTTTTTACTCTTTTTCCGCCAAATTCAATTATTAAATCCCCTATTTTTAATCCTGCTTTTTCTGCTGGACTAAATTCTTGTACTCCTACAACATAAACTCCTTCTTCTAGCTTATTTTCTTTTGCTAATTCTGGAGTAACAGTTCTAGCTGTAATACCAAGTTTTAATATTGGTTTTGATAATGAACCTAATCTTGTTTTAACTTCATTTATAGGAATTGCAAATCCTATACCTTCAATATCTTCACCAACTTTTTTAGCGGTATTTATTCCTATAACTTCTCCTTTAGAGTTTATTAATGGACCACCACTGTTACCAGGGTTAATAGCTGCATCTGTTTGTATATAATCTAATACATTTCCGTTTTCAGTCTTCATCTTTCTATTTGGTGAACTTACTATACCCTTAGTTACTGTTGAACTAAATTCTTTTCCTAGAGGATTTCCTATAGCAATTACTTCTTCACCAGCTTTAACTGTAGATGAATCTCCTAATTGTGCTATTCCAGGCATTTTAACATCGTCTGTTATTTTTATTACTGCAATATCTCTTTCTGCATCGTAATTTACAACCTTAGCATTTACTTCTTTTCCATCAGAGAATATTACTTTAACTTCTTGAGCTCCATTTATAACATGGTAGTTTGTAACTACGTATCCTTCTTCATTTATTATAAATCCAGATCCTAATCCTTCTTGTTCTTTTACATTAAAGAATTGATCTCTTACTAAGCTCTTTGTAGATACTCCTACAACGGCAGGTGTAACTTTTTCAACTACTTGTGGAACAGTTAATGCTCCATCTTCCCCTTTAAATTCTGGTGGATTAGCTGAAGTATTACTATTATTCTCTAATTTACTTACTGGTATGCTATTTTTGAAGGCATAATAAACTCCTCCAGCTCCTATAACACCTCCAAGCATAGCTACTATAACAGCGCCTGCTACTAAGGCTATTCCTCTTTTAAATCCACTCTTTTTCTTTACTTTTTTGTTTTTACTATTATCATTAGATTCTTTTGAGCTTTTTGCTTTTATATCAGAGGAGTTTTTATCTTCCTCTCTTTTAACTTCATCTTTTGAATTAATTTTATTATCTATATTTAATTGCTGAGTTTCATCTATGTTAGTTTGCTTCGTATCATTATTTGACTCTATATTTTCTTTATCTTCTATGTCCTTATCTGAATCTAAAGTTTTATTTTCTTTATCATCAAAACCAAAGTAGTCATTTAAGTTTTCATCTTTTTTATTGAAATCACTCATTATTCATACCCTCCTAAACATTTGTTTTCCACATGTTTATAATAACCATTTTTTGTGTCATTTATATGTCATGTTTATGTCATTTCTATGTCATAGGATATGTCTATATTCTTAGGCTAATTCTGCTCTTCCAAACTATTATCTTGAATAAATCTTATACTATCTAAAAATAATTCTGGCTCCTCTAAAGGTATAACATCTGTCTTATTCTTAGCATTTATTATTTGAACTTTGTTGTCTAAAGTGAGTTTCTTTAAACTCTCTTGCTCCTTAGTAAAAGCATTATCATTAACTATTATGCTCAAAGGTTTACCATTTAATAGACCAGATTTTTGTGAATTACTACTTTGCTCTAAAATATTTGTAAGCTCACTATAGTATCCACTATTATAATCACTTTTTGTTCTTAAAATATTATATACCTTAAGATTTTCATTACTTAAATTTTCCTCTAAACCATTTGGATTTTTTAACATACCAAATTTATTCATTATTGATGTTAACCCAAAATATGAACCATACTTTTGTATAAATCTACTGATTTTTTGACTTGAATACTGTTCCATATAATCTTTATTTTTACTTAAAGCTTCTTCACTTATTGGATCTACAAGAATAACTCCTTGGACTAAGTCAGGATAAAGTTCAGCAAAGTTACACATTACTAATCCACCATATCCTTCTCCAACAAGTATGTATGGTCCACCAATTCCTGATTTTTTAAGAATCATTCTAAGATGTTGAGCTTGTTCTTTAATACCATCATCCTTTACTGATTCTGAAAAACCATAGCCTGGTCTATCATAAGAAAATGTTCTATAACCATATTCTTTTTCTATAAGCTCTTGAACCTTACTCCATTCACTTAGTCCTAGACCTATATCAGAACTCATGATTATAGTTGGTTTACTTTCTCCTTGGAAATTGTAATAATTTTTCTTACTATCAATTCTTACATACTTAGTATCTGGTTCTATTTTTTTACTATCTATTTTGTTTAATATCATTTGATAAGCAAAACCTATAAATACTAGAGCTAATATAAATATAAAAATATTCCTAATTACGTTTATAGGCTTTATTTTTATATTCTTGTTCATTTTATGAAATCCATTTGAGTACGGAATAAACCTCATTGATAATTCAGCCCCTATCTTTCTCCTAATCTTAAATTAGGTTTTGCGTTAAGACTCATTTCAGATACATTTCCCTTTAATAATTCAAAATATGCAGCACTTCCTATCATGGCAGCATTATCTGTACAAAGTATTGGTGATGGGAATAAAACCTTTATTCCTCTCTTTTCTCCTTCTCTAAGAAGATTTTCTCTTAAAGCACTATTAGAAGCAACTCCACCTGCAATGGCTATTTTATCTGCCTTTCTCATCTTACAAGTTTTTATTGCATTATCAGTTAATACTTCAACTACGGCCTTTTGGAAACTAGCTACAACATCAGCTTTATTTATTTCTTCATTTTTCATTTCCATCTTATTTAAATAATTTAATACAGCTGATTTAACTCCACTAAATGAAAAATCTAAGGTATCATCATGGAAATTAGCTTTTGGGAATTTTATAGCATCACTATTTCCTTCCTTAGCTAATTTATCTATTTTAGGTCCTCCTGGATATCCTAATCCTACGGCTCTTGCTACCTTATCGAAAGCTTCTCCAGCTGCATCATCTCTTGTTTCACCTATTATTTCAAATTTTCCATAGTCTTCAACGTGGACTACAAAAGTATGTCCTCCTGATACAACTAAACAAACAAAAGGTGGCTCTAAGTCTTTATGATCTATAAAGTTAGCACTTATATGCCCTTCTATATGGTTAACTCCTATTAATGGTTTATCTAAAGAATATGCTAATCCTTTAGCATATTGAAGTCCTACTAAAAGCGCTCCAACTAAACCTGGACCATATGTAACAGCTATTGCATCTATGTCATCAAATGTTACTCCTGCAACTTCTAAGGCTTCCTCTACTACTGCATTTATAGCTTCTATGTGCTTTCTTGATGCAACCTCTGGGACTACTCCACCGAATTTTGTATGTATATCTATCTGAGAAGATATTATATTTGATAAAACTTCTCTACCATTGACTACTACAGCCGCTGCCGTTTCATCACAACTACTTTCTATTGCTAATATAATTTTTTTATCCATTTTTATCCCTCTTAATTTTAATTTTTCATGTAAACATAGAGTATTATACTTTATCTGTTAAATACTTTCAAGAAATGTAAATACATAATGTTACATTATGATATAATCTATATTATTATATCATATGATTGGAGGTTTACTATGAATTCATACGCAAAAGTTATAGTAAAAGGCTCACCTATTACTAAATCAAATTTTAAGCTATCAAATTCACAAGGTAGAGCAATTTTACCATCCAATTCTGGAAAATATCATGATAGATATGCATTGTATGAAGAGCAAATTGCTTACGAAGCAAGAATTCAAAATCCTAATGTTATTTTAGAAGAATCTTTAATAGCAGTATTGAAAGTTTATTATAAAAGTTCTAAGAGACATCCAGATACAGGTAACATAACAAAAAGTATCTTCGATGGAATTGAAAAGAGTGGATTAATAATAAATGATATGCAAATAAGAAGAATAATAACAGAAGAATTTTATGATAAAGAAAATCCTAGATTTGAATTAGAGCTTTTTGGTGAAAGTTCTTATAGTTTTAATTATGAAATAAATAAACGTAAAGAAACAGTTGAAAAACTTCTTTATTCACCACCACCTAATAAAAAACGAAAAACTACTAATACTAATAAAGAAGAAAAAGGTTCTTCCATAAATAAAGAAACTTCAAATAAGGTATGTGCTATTTGTAATAAGGCTATTTTTGGAAATGATTTTGTTACAGCTAATAAAGGGACAACTATTATTTGCAAAAAATGTTTACTAAGAATGTAGGTGATTATATGAATATAATTTGTATAGGAGACTCCCTTACCTTTGGCTATGGTGTAGGACAAGAAAATTCTTGGGTTTCTCTTTTAAATGATGAAAAAAACAAATTCATAAACAAAGGGGTTAATGGTGACACTTCAACTGGTATTTTATCTAGAATATATGAAATATTAAAATCAAGTGATTCTAATATTTGTTTAATTATGTGTGGTTCAAATGATATTTTAATGAATAAGTCAATCCATTCAATTATTGATAACATAAGGTTAATGACTGATGATTGTAATTCACTTAACATAAAACCAATAATTTTATCACCTCCCAAAATATACAATGACTTAGCTATTAAAAGGTGGGATTCTTCTATTGATTATGAAAAATGTAATTCTAAGCTAGAGAATTATACTAGAGAATTAGATTTATTCTGTGAAAAAAACAATTTGTTATTTATAGATTTAAACTCTAATCTTCCTTTTGATTCTTTAAATTATACTGATGGATTGCACTTAAGCATAAAAGGAAATATATTAGTATCTAATTTAGTAAAAACGAGTTTAAAAAATTATTTATAATTCTATACCTTTGAAATTTTGAAAATTTCACTAAAACAAATATTTCTTTTTAATCATAACCTTCTTTAAAGCATAAAATAAGACTAAAATTCAAAATTAACTTAAATATTAATCTGAATTTTAGTCTTATTAAAAATTAATTTTCAAGATACTCTTTAATGGCATCTCCAACTTTAAATCCTTCTTTTGTTGCTAGATCAGATAGTTCATAGGCATGCAGAACATTTCCACAAGCAAATATTCCACTTTCTGATGTTTCAAAGTTTTCATTTACTAAAATGGTTTCGCTACTATTAGATATTCTTAATCCCATCTTTTTCCCTAAAGCACTTTCTGGTATCCATGGAACTGATATTAAAAGTGAATCACATTTTATAAAACTTTCCTCTTCTCCACCTTTACTTATCATTACTCCCTCTACTCTTTCAGTACCTAAAACTTCGTTTACTGTATATCCAAGTTTAACAGGAATATCAAAGGCCTCAATTATATTTTCCACAATATATTGAGAAGAATTTAAATAGTCCTTACTTTCAATTATGGCTTCTACTTTAGCTCCCTCTATAATAAGTCTTCTAGCAACAATCATATCACTATCATGTGAACCTATTATGACTATCTTTTTTCCTGGAAGATAACCATAAAGATTTATAAATCTATGAGCAGTTCCTGAAGTATATATACCTGTAAATTTATTTAAAGGGACACTTACATTTCCCTTAAACTTTTCTCTACTTCCAGTAGCTAGAACTATTGCTCTAGTTTTCATCTTTTTCATACCTTCATCTGGATTAACATAACTTATTTCTTTATCTTTAGTTATTTCTAATACAGTAGTATTTAATTTAACATCTATGCCTAGATTATGAACTTTATCAACTAGGTACTCAACAAATTCACTTCCAGTAACAGCTTCTCCTAAAATTTCTTTTCCAAAGCCACAATGTATGCAGTGGTTTAAAACTCCACCTAGAACATCTTCTCTTTCAAGAAGCAGAACTTTTCCTATGCCATTTTCTTTTGATCTTATAGCTGCTGCCATTCCACTTATTCCGCCACCAACAACTACAACATCATACTCACATAAAATATTCTCCATACTCTAAAAATATTTTCTCCTCTCAAAAGTATTATAACTTTATTACCTTATTAGAAGTATTCATAGATTCAACTATAGTGTACATATTGCTTATTTCTCCTATAGCTAAATCATCCTTTATTCCATAAAAATCTAAGCATGTTCCACAACTTAGTATCTTAACTCCACGCTTTTCTAAGTTTTGTAATGATTCTAAAACTTCTGATCCTTTAACAGTAAGCTTAACTCCACCATTTAAGAATATAAGTTCCTTAGGTATAATATCACTTTCTGATAAGGTATATAGGTATCCTTTCATAAGTATAGTACCTAAATCATCATTACCTTGACCTAATTTATCAGTACCTACTACTATTACAAAGTCATCTTCATTCTTTTCTATTTTATTCTCACCATTTTTTTCTATTTTAATTATATAATTTCCCTCTTTTTCTGAAGCATCAAAATTATATCCACATCCGTCTGCATACTTACAGATATTATTTTTTGCTACTTCATTATCAACTAATACTTCTGCAACCCCTTCTTCTATTGAATCAAAATATTTTTTTGTATTTATAACTGGCATTGGACAAGCCATACCTAAACAATCTATTTTTTTCATGACCTCACCTCTTAAAATAATCTATATTATAAAGATATCACATTTTTGTAAATTGAGAAAATCAAAGTTATTCTAAAAAAGTTCTTTTTAAACTTTTTTGTAATAATTCCTTCATACTATGAACATATTGTTTTATGATATAATATTAACAGCTTTGAATAATAAAAGAAGGGGTGTTTCAATGCAAGAAAAAGTTAAATTAAATAACAGGCTTTCTAAATTTAAGGAGTCTCTTAATAAAAATGCTTTAATAAGACTAGGTTTTTACATATTTACTCTTATAGCTATAGTTTTAAAAGGAGCACTTTTTTTAGGTTTCTCTTTAAACCAAAACCTTTACACACTTAATTTTGGTTTAGGATATAGACAAGCTTCTTATTTTATTAATTATTACATAGCATTTGCAGCAATATTTGTAAGTATATGTTTTTTATTTAAAAACAAAGGTAAATTTTTCTCATTAATAATTGTAGATTTATTTATAACCTTAATTACAGTAATGGATATTTGGTATTTTAGAGGATTCCAAACAGTTCCATCAGTAATGCTATTAAAACAAACTGCTAACTTAGATAATCTTGGAGATAGTATTTTTTCAATGGCTAGTCCATATGACTTACTATTCTTCGTAGACTTTATTATTTTAATAATAGCTTTTATAATTTTCAGAAAAAGCTTTAAAAACTGTAAGTCTAATTGGAAAGGTACTTTAATTGTTTTACTTGTATCAATTTGTTATATAGGCTATGTTCCTTTTAACGTTAATGTATTAAAAAGAGAAAATGTTAAAAATTCATACTTATTTAGTAACTATGATCCAACTAACACAGTAGAATACTTCTCACCAATTGGTTATCATATTTTTGATATATATAATGTTTATAAGAATTCTAAACCTTATAAAATGACAGCTGATGATGAAGCAAAAATAAAAGAATATTATGATTTCAAAAATGAGAATCTTCCTGATAATGAATTTAAGGGAATGTTTAAAGGAAAGAACTTAATAGTAATACAAGTTGAGTCCCTTGAAGACTTTGTTATAAATAAAAAAGTAGATGGACAAGAAATAACTCCAAACATAAATAAGTTATTAAATAATTCAATTTACTTACCTAATATATTTGAACAAGTTAACGAAGGTACAAGCTCTGATTCTGACTTAATGGTTAATACTTCTATGTTACCATTAAGACAAGGAAGCACTTTCTTTAGAAATCCAGCTACAACTTATAACTCATTACCTAATATCTTAGAAAAAGATGGCTATAGCACTATTGCTATCCATTCAGATAAAGGTTCTTTCTGGAACTATGCTCAAGGTTTAAATGGTATAGGTTTTGATAAGTTTGTAGATTACTATTCATTTGATCGTGATGAAAATATAGGTCTTGGATTAAGTGACGGAAGCTACTTTAGACAAATTGAACCAATGATTAAAGAATTAAAACAACCATTCTATGCATTTACAGTTACTTTAACAAGCCACGGACCATTTGATTTACCAAAGGAATACCGTGAATTAAAACTTAGCCCTGAACTTGATGACAATGTTTTAGGAGGATATTTCCAAAGTGTTCACTATACAGATGCTAAAATAGGAATGTTCATAGAATCATTGAAAAAGGATGGCCTTTTAGATAATACTGTTATTGCAATAGAAGGTGACCACACTGGTCCTCATAAATACTATAACAGTAAGATAGAATCATTATCTAATCCTGAATCTTGGTGGTTAGACAATGGAAACCATACAGTTCCATTAATTATTTACAACCCAAGCATTAAAACACCTGTAAAAGACGATGTTTACGGTGGTCAAATAGATATAATGCCAACTCTTTTATATCTATTAGGTGTAGATAATAATGTATATCAAAATACAGCTTTAGGTAGAAATCTATTAAATACTAAGAGATCTTATGCTGTTTTAACTGATAAAACAATTAAAGGTGAGCTTACAGATAAAGAAAAAGAAATAGTAGGAAACGTATTAGATTTATCTGATAAAATGATTAGAGCAGATTATTTTAAAGATAAAATACCTAATGATAATTCTAAAAATAATTAAAAAAAAGAGAGCTGATTTTACATCAGCTCCTTTTTATTTTTTAGAGACCTAAAACTAAAAAAACAGTAGATAGTTTTGTTTTTTACACCAAACTATCTACTGTCCCATATTTATACTTTAATAATAAATTATTATATTCTATTCACTTATTTTCTTAGCTCCATATACATTTTCAACAGTCTCATCCCAATACTTTACATAATCTCCTACAGCCCATTCAGCCATTACAATCTTTTCATCGTTATTTATATTTATTTCACCTAATCTTTCACCAATTCTGCCATCAATAACTTTATATATTGATAACTTATCTTTAGCTAATGTTATGGCTATTTTCCCATTTGGTGCTGTAACAACATCTCTAACATCCCTTCCAAGAGATAAAACCTGACTCCATGGAACTGCTAAAGTATCATAATTAACTAATATAGGAACTGGATTTATATTTATATCAAAAGTTTTAGGATAATCCATTGAATTCTTTTCATTCAACACTCCTTCTAAATGCCAATTACCATTTTTTCTTTGAAGGGTTATATTAGAGTATTTATTTTTAGAATAATACTCTCTTCCATCAATATTATACTTTTGAATAGCATTCTTTTCGCTTTTATTATAATTCTCCTCTTGTTCTTTTCCAAATAAATTCACTATATCCATACTCTTATGGGTATCCATAGTATTAATAGGGATTATACTATACTCATTAAAAGTACCTCTAAAATCATCATTTCCAGAATAAGATTCTAATCCTATATAGTCATTTCCTACAAAGGTTATTTCCTCGTATATTCCTTCTGTATTTTTCTCTCCCTTTATTTCAGTCTTATCGTTAGGATCTTTCTTTTTGCTTGTAACCTTAAGTTTATTTTCAAATTTACCATTATCTAAAGTTGAACTTAAACTTATATTGGAGAATCCATTTATTCTTGGTAATAAAAGAGAATTATCTAAAACCATTATTGGCTGTAATTCATTGTTAATTACAGAAATCCATAAAGTTTTATAAGAAGCTTCCTCAAAATCATCATCTTCTATATGTGCAGGTTCCTTAAGTCCAAGTAAAATTCCTACATCCTTTTGATAATACTCTGGACTTATAGTGTTTTCTCTTTTAGTTTTATTAGCACTATCTGATTTCTCTGATTCACTAATCTCTTCTTTTGTGACAACATTAGAAACTTTCTTTAGCTTAATAAGATTATCAGTTAATAATAAATATGCCTCGTCATCATTAATTGAAATAATACTTAAATATGTCTTGTTACTATCATATATAGAATTTACATCTATATATTCACTTTTTATTGCATCCTTTATTTCATTTTTTATTGATATGTTATCTATTTCTCTAAAGAATACCTCTCTCTCCATTCTCTTTAACTTAAACTTCGGATTAACTATGCTAATGCCATTTGCAACTACGCCATCCTTACTTATATTAACAATATCATCTTTCTCTAAGTGAAAAGCACCACTTACGCTACCTGAATTATTTTCATCACTATCATGTAACTTACTTACTACTTCCCATTCCCCTAATATCTTTATATTATCTGACTCTGGTGGAGTTATTTTAGATATATCAAAAGATTCTTTTTGAGAACATCCCATCATAAAAAAGCTAATAATAGTAAAGAAGACTAAAAAAATTTTCTTCATAAAACACCTCTTTTGATTAATTTAAATCATCCTCAACACTCCTGATTAATTTCTTAGGTAAATATATAACCACTTTCGTTCCCTTACCTAATTCACTATAAATTTCCAAAGTCCCTTCATGTAAAGCTATAATTTCATCACATATTGATAATCCTATTCCATTTTGCGACTTTGAATTTTTACCCTTGTAAAATTTCTCTTTTACTCTTGGCAACTCTTCTTTACTTATTCCGCATCCAGTATCAATTATATTTATATATATTCCTTCATCTGCATATACAAACTCTATTGTTATCTTTTCATTTTCATGAGTGAATTTAAAAGCATTATCTATTATATTTATAAATACTTGCTTTAATCGGTCCTTATCTCCTACAATTATAAAGTCCTCTGTAATCCCTTTTAGTATAAGTTCTTTATGTTCTCTTTCTGCCCTAGGATTCATATATAACCTTAAGTACTCTATAAATTCTTTTAAGTTTATTTCTTCATATTTCAATTTTATTTTTCCGCTAACAAACTTTGAAAAGTCTAATAGTTCCTCTACCATATTACTTAATCTATCAGCTTCTTTTTCAATTATGTCAAATCCCATCTTTAAGGTTTCTCTATCTGTAAAATCATTATTTAAAGTTATTGCCCAACCTTTTATTGATGTTAATGGTGTTCTAAGTTCATGAGAAACTGAAGAAATAAATTCATTTTTTAATATTTCCCTATTTTCAATTTCCTCTGCCATTATATTAAGACTATCAGCTAACTTTTCAATTTCATCATTAGTAACAATCTTATTTCTTACTTTTAAATTTCCCTTAGCCATTTGTTCAGAAACTTTTATTAATTCTGTAATTGGATTTACTATACTATTAGCTAAGAAGTAACTTAAGATTATACCAATAGCTAAAACTGTTAATCCTATTACTAAAAATACTAAAAAGAAATTTAATATAAAATTATCCACATTTCTAAGTGAACTTATATATCTAATAACTCCTACAATTTCATTTGAAGAATTTCTAAGTGGTGCTGAAATGGCCATTACTTTACCAGTATAATCAGGCACCGTTCCAACCCACTTTGCCGTATCTCCTTCTAATGCTCTTTTTACATCTACAGGAGTATTATACTCTTTAGGCTCTAAACCTATAGAATCCATTATTAACTGCCCTTTTAAGTTATAAATTTGAACTTGAGCATCTGTTTGCTTCCAAAATATATCTACATCTTCATAAACATTTTCTTCTAGACTAACATTTGATAAATATCTTTTATAAAAATCTACAGATATATTAATTTGACTTAATAATATTTCCTCTGTATTTTGATAATAATATCTAGAAATAAAAATCAAAAACATGGCTGAAACTATGATAATAGTTGATAATAAAAGAACTAAAAAGTTTTTCATTAGCCTAGTCTTTATACTCTTCATAAAATATGCTCCTATCTTTCACCTATATATACTAAAAAAACTTAAAATATAAGCTTATAACTACTCATTCTATACTTTGTATTTCCTTATAAAATTACTATGAATACCTTAATATATAGATTTATCCTTTCCACTAAATCCTATTCTAATCATACTGCTTTAGGATTTTTTATAAAAACAGATTTATCTCTTCCACCTATATCCTGTTCCCCATACAGTTTCTATGTATTTAGGCTTTGAAGAATTATCCTCTATCTTTGATCTTAATCTTCTTATATTAACATCAACTATCTTTGGATCTCCAAAAAAGTCTATCCCCCATACTAAATTCAATAATTCATCTCTAGTAAAGGCCTTTCCTGGGTTTTGCATGAATATTTTCATTAATAAAAATTCTTTAGGTGTTACATCGATTTCTACATTTTCTTTATATAAACTTTGAGAATATAAATCTAATTTAAAATTATCTACTTCTATACAATCACTATTATTTTCTTCATTTATTCCTTCTAACCTTCTTATTAATGCTTTTACTCTTAAAGTTATCTCTAGTGGATTAAATGGTTTTAAAACATAATCATCTGCTCCAAACTGAAGCCCCATGATTTTATCCATATCTTCACCTTTAGCAGTTAACATTATTATTCCCATTCTAGGAAAGCTTTCTCTTAACTTCTGACATACTTCAAATCCATTCATACCAGGTAACATAACATCAAGTATTGCTATATCTGGCTTTTCTATTAAAGCCTTTCTTACTCCTTCCTCTCCACTTTCACATTCTATAACTTGAAAGTTTTCTCTTTGAAAATTTATTCTTAAAAAGCCTCTTATACTTTCTTCATCTTCTACTAATAAAATCTTCATCTCTATTCTTCAACTCCTTATATATACTTTTTAAATTTAAATATATTAAATTTTTTAATTACATTAAATATGTAATAATATTGCGTTGTTCCTTTTTAATTATACCAATACAACTAAAGTTTTTTGTTAATAAAAAAAGATATTATTTTATCCTTTCTTAATTATATACAATATCACACTTTCTTTAATTACAAATAGCTTACACTAAAAATACTAAATTAAATAAAATTTTCTTTAAATACAAAAAAAGCTATAAATTAATATAACTATTAATTCATAACTTAAATAATCTATTTTAAATTAAATTTTTGCAAAAAAAATGGCTCCTCGGAGAGGACTCGAACCTCCAACCTATCGGTTAACAGCCGAGTGCTCCACCATTGAGCTA
>NZ_JASORQ010000009.1:0-58401 GCF_030222355.1 Clostridium sp. UMB9555A
GATACTAATAGATCGAGGGCTTGACCAAATATAGTAAATTAAATATGTGCAATTTTGAAAGAACAAAAACTTTCAAAAATATGTTGACAAATTATTAGAGATTTGATAACATATACATGTCATCTGGTGATGATGCTCTTTAGGGTAACACCCGTTTTCCATTCCGAACACGAAGGTTAAGCCTATTGAGGCCGATGGTACTGCACGGGAGACTGTGTGGGAGAGTAGGTGGTTGCCAGGTAATATGGATCTTTAGCTCAGTTGGTTAGAGCAACCGGCTCATAACCGGTAGGTCCGGGGTTCGAGTCCCTGAAGGTCCACCATTTTTGGGGGTATAGCTCAGTTGGGAGAGCACCTGCCTTGCACGCAGGGGGTCAGGAGTTCGAATCTCCTTACCTCCACCAAAAACTCTAAACATTTGTTTAGAGTTTTTTTATTTTTCTTAAATATATTCAAATCTAAAACAAATCTATTGATTTAACTAATCTTAAAAGTTTTCCACAAAATTTTAAAAAGAATAACAAGTTATCCACAGAAAACAAATAAGTTATCTACATATAGGGAGTATTTAGTGGATAAATATTTTAACGGAAAGATAATATATAATAATTATCTTTATATGGTATAATTTACAGTATTAATATCTTTAATGAGAATAGAAGGTGAATACCTAAAGATGTCATATAGAATAAAACAATTTTTATGGGCTATTTCTGCAAATTTTAAAGAGTTAGATTATAGTTATGTAAGCTCCATCTTAAATGATTATGAGTTTAATTTATTTAAGAGATTAAAAAAAGGAGAACAGCTACATTCCATAAAGGTTTCTAAGGATTGTGTTAATTTAGCTAAGAGTAAAGGAATAAATTCAGAGAGTGAATTAAGAAAAATTTCTAAGCTAGGATTATTACATGACATAGGAAAATTATATTATCCTTTAAATATAATGACAAAGTCATTTTTAGTTTTAGGCAAGAAAATATCTAAAAATAGAATAAGTAAATTTCAAAATATAAAATCAGTATATATTTATTATAATCATGGTGATAAGGCATTTGATTATCTAAGGGAAGATGATTATGATAAGGCTTTTGTAGAAGCAATTAGAGGACATCACTCTATTAAATCTAGTGAAAACATATTGTTATCTATATTAAAAGAAGCTGATGATATGAATTAATTTTAATAATAGGTGCATAGTTTTTAAATAAATTTTATTAAAGCTAATATTCAGTATAAATTATGTTGAAATAATTTCAATTTATATTCTGTGGAGTTAAATAATTTACTTTAACTTTAATTATAAGGATAATACTTCATATAAATTTTATGTCTAGAAAATAAGATATAATCTAAAGAAGATTTTATATAAACTTATATGAATTTTAGTTTTAGTGAAGTTTTATTTTATATATATGAAATGTCAAAATTTAAGGAGGGGAAGTTTTGAAAAATAAGATACTTAATACAGTTCTTATTAGTATCTTACTTCTAGTTGTAGTTTTTTTCGTTTCAACTAATTTTATTATTAATGTTCAATGGTTTAAGGAAGTAGGATATTTAAATGTATTTTTTACTAAGCTTATAGCTATATGTAAATTATTTGTACCTATATTTATATTATATTTTTGTGTAATAGCTATATATTTATTTACTTTGAGAAAAAGTATTAGAAGCTTGGTAGGTGATACTAAGTTTAAGTCAGTTAAGAAGTACTTTTTATTATCAAATTTAGTAATATCAATATTAGGAGCTGGAGCTACTGCCACAACTCAGTGGTATAAAATTCTTCAATTTACTAATGCAGTTCCTTTTGGAGAAGTAGATCCTATTTTTAATAAGGATATATCTTTTTATGTTTTTAAATTACCTTTAGTACAGTCTCTTTTTAGTACAGCTATTTCCCTAATAATTATTTTAGTTCTTATAACAGTTATTATATATTTAGCTTTAGGATTTAAAGATAAAATTTATCAAAACAAGGATAACGTTATAAATATAAATAGCAAAACTTATGGAATAAGAAAGTTTGCAGGAAAACAACTAGCAGTTTTGGCTTCAGTATTATCACTGCTTATAGGATGTAGCTATTTATTAAAGTCATATAATTTAGTTTATAGTACTAGAGGAGTATCCTATGGAGCTGGTTATACAGATGTTAAAATAACAATGATATTTTATAAGGTTATAGCTGTAGCTTGTATAATATCTTCAATAGTAGTTTTTATTTCAATTTTAAAGCTTAAATTTAGACCTATTATAATATCAATTGCATCAATTGCTGTACTTATTGTTTTAGAGCCTGTAGTAGCCATTTTTACTCAACAGTTTGTAGTTAAACCAAATGAAATGGAACTTGAAAAACCTTATATTTCATATAGTATTGATGCTACTAAAAGGGCTTTTAATATTGATGAGATTGAAGTTAAAGAAATGGAACCAAATGAAAATATAACTAGTGAAAAATTAGAAGATAATAAAGACATCATTGAAAACCTAAAGGTTAATTCAACAGGACCTTTATTAAGTTTTTATCAGCAAGTTCAACTTATAAAAAATTATTATGAATTTAATGATGCAGACACAGATAGATATAATATAAATGGTAAATATACGCAAGTATTTGTATCTCCAAGAGAAATAAACAGAGATTCTATGACTACATGGCAAAATAAGCATCTTAGATATACCCATGGGTATGGCTTAGCTATGAGTAGGGTTAATAGCGTAACAGAATTTGGACAACCTGATTTTGTTATGAAAGATATACCAACAGTAAATACAACAGATATTAATCTTGAAAATCCAAGAATTTATTTTGGAGAAAGTGATAATGATTATGTTATTGTAAATACTGAAGGGGGAGAGTTTGACTATCCAACAGGAGATACTGAAAATACATTTAATTATAATGGAACTGGTGGATTAAAGATGACACCTTTTAATAGAGTGTTATTTAGTATTTATGAAAGAAATCCTAAAATATTAATGTCTAGTTCCATAACTTCAGAAAGTAGAATAATTCTTAATCGTAATATAGTTAAGAGAGTTCAAGAAATAGCCCCATTTTTAACTTATGATAGTGATCCATATATAGTTGTCCATGATGGAAGATTGGTTTGGATGATGGATGCATATACATCAACAGATAAGTACCCATTTTCAGAGCCTCATGAAGGAGTAAACTATATAAGGAATTCAGTTAAGGTTGTGGTTGATGCTTTTAATGGAAATGTAGATTTTTATGTAACAGATGAGAATGACCCTATAATTAATTGTTATTTAAAAATATATAAAGGTTTATTTAAGCCTTTATCAGAAATGCCAGAGGATTTAAAGGAACATTTTAGATATCCTCAAGACTTATTTGAATTACAAAGTAAGGTATTAACAAAATATCATGTAGATGATCCTATTAAACTATTTACTGAGGAAGATTTATGGGATAGATCACTAGAGGTTGTTAAGCATGGAGGAGAGAACCTAAGTCAAGGAGATGAAGGTAAGGAAGAATCTATTCTTAATAAGGCAAAAGAAAATAAAAATAATGAAGCTGAAAATGAAGGCCTTTATCTTATGACGAAATTACCTGATGAAGAAAATGTTGAAATGATGCTTTTAGATTATTTTAATATGAGAGGCAAACAAAGTATGGTAGCACTTTTAGGAGCTAGAATGGATGGAGATAACTATGGAGAACTAGTTATGTATAAATTCCCTCCCCAAAGAACCATATATAGTCCAATTTTATTTAAGAATAGAATACAACAGGATCCTAACATTTCTAAGGAAATAAGTCTTTGGGCTGGAAAAGGATCAGAGGTTATATATGGTGATATAATTATTGTTCCTATAGAAGATTCATTACTATATTTAAATACAATTTATTTAAAGGCAAATTCAGAAAATAGTATGCCTGAAATGAAGAGAGTAATTCTTTCTAATGGAGATAAAATAGTTATAGAAGAAAATATAGAAAAGGCACTTTTAAAGCTATTTAATTATAATTCATCTGAAGAGAATAAAAACTCAAATAAGGATGAAACTCCAAAGACTGAAACAACTTCAGATAAGAGTGGAGTAAAGGAAGCTGCTGATTTATTTAATAAAGCTATAGAAGCTCAAAAAAATGGTGACTGGGCAACTTATGGAGAGTTTATAAATAAATTAGGAGATGTTTTAAACAAAATGTCACAAGAATAAATTAATTATTAGTTCTTAAAAAATAACTAAGGACTAGTTAAAAATTTTATATTGTAATTTATATAAAATAAATTTGAGTATTTTAAGTAGATTTTTTTAATTTTAATTTATTAAGATTTTATAGAAATTTACTTGAATACTCTTTTTTTATATTGCTATAATTTTAGGAATGATTACAATAGTATATATATTTTATGATATAATTTTTAGTGGAATATATCTAAGAGCTAGGGGTGAAACATATGGATTATGATGTGTTGATATTAGGTGGAGGAATCATAGGATGCTCTGTTGCGTATGAGTTATCAAAGTATAACTTAAATATAGCTCTTATAGAGAAGGATTTTGATATTGCAGATGATGTTTCCTTTGTTAATACAGCAATTGTATATGACGGTTCTGAATGCAAGGACAATTTAATGAGTTACTTAGAGAATATGGGAAACATGATGTTACCTGAAATAACTAAAAAATTAAATGTTCCATTTAAGAGGGTAGGACATTTAACTATAGCTGATAATGATGAAACAGTTAGAATAATTGAAGAGAACTATAAGAGAGCTAAATCAAGAGGAATAAATAATATTTATTTAATTGATGAAAAAAGAGCAAGAGAAATAGAACCTAATTATAAAGGTGAAATAAAGAAAGCTATGTATTCAGAAAATATAGCTGTTACAAGTCCATATGATTTAGCTATAGGATTTGCTGAAATAGCTTATGATAATGGAGTAAGCTTTAGATTAGAGGAAATAGTTTTAGATATTCAAAGCATAGCTAAAGGCTTTAAAGTAACTACGAATAAGAATAAATTTACTTGTAGATTTGTTATAAATACAACTCCAGGTGAACATTATACTATAGATCAAGATAAAGATTACGAACAAAAAAATGCTTTAAAAACATATTATCTATTATTAAATGATGAAATAAAAGAGAAAACATCAAATATAGTTGTTAAATTAAAAAATGAAGAGGAGTTTATAATCCAAAAGAATACTGTTAATGGAGATACTTTAATAGGCATAAACTCCAATAATTCATTAGGATTTATGAAGTCATTAAAAATAGCTAAAGAGATGATAAATAGCATTAGTAGAAAACATGTTAAGGATATTTTCTATGATAATCACAATCAGGATAGACTGATTATAGATGATAGTAGAAAAAATAAGGGATATATAAAGGTTATGGGTAATCACTATGGTGAGGTTACTATAGCACCAGCTGTATCTAAGATAATATGTGATGAGATAATAGATAAATTAAATTGCAGTTTAAATAAAAACTTTGTAGATAAAAGAAGGGAATTCTATCGTTTTAGAGAATTATCTGATGAGGAGAGAAATGAACTTATATCTTTAGATAAGAGATATGGAAAGATAGTATGCCTTTGTAATGGTATTAGCGAAGGGGAAATTGTAGACTGCATAAGACGTCCACTAGGGGCAAGAACTGTTGAGGGTGTAAAAAGAAGAACAGGTGCTACCTTTGGAACTTGTCATGGAGCTTACTGTATAAGCAAAATAATAAATATATTAGCAAGAGAGCTTGAAAAAAAGCCAACAGAAATAGTTGAGGATTCAAAGAATTCTAAAGTTTTAGCATCTAGAATTAAGGAATTTGATAGAGTCTAAAGGGGTGGTTTAATGCATAAAGATATATTTACTAGTGTGGTAAGAGTTAGAGGATCTAAAAAATATAATGTAGTTCCTGTAAAAAGTAATAAACCAGTTGAGATATCTAAGTGGATTGATTTTTCAAATGTTTTAAGTAGATTATATGTTGGAGTGCCAACTAGAAGTGGAAATGTGGTATGTAAAAATATAATGAATACTGGCGTAGACATTATATGCACAAAAAATCTACCAAAAGATAGTTAAGAATTGACAAAAAGCAAATATTAAAGTATATTTTTTATATATTATGTTTAAATTAATAATAAACCGTTGATCAGGCTAGTAATGTTATATATTGCTTTCAGAGAGCTAGTGGTTTTGGTGTGAACTAGTACAATATTTTCATGAATCCACCTGTGAGGGACTGTGATGAGCAGTACGGAATTAACCGTTAAAGTTTTTAAGAGGATAAAATCTTTTTTGATTTTATCAATTAGGGTGGCAACGCGGAGTCTTTTCGTCCCTTTTTATAGGGAATGGAGGCTCCTTTTTTATATATTTTTTTAGTTAATAAAATTTTAAATATAAATAAGGTTCTTGAAAGGAGAATGGCAATGTTAGATTTAAAAAAGTTAAGAAGTAATACTGAAGAAGTGAAAAAAGCTTTATCTAATAGAGGAGAAGACTTTGATGTAAATGTTATAGACGAAGTTATAGCTTTAGATGAAGAAAGAAGAAAAATTTTAGTTGATGTTGAGGCTTTAAAAAAACAAAGAAACGAAGTATCAGCTGAAATTCCAAAGAGAAAAAAAGCTGGAGAAGACGTTACAGAAGTAATGGCTGAAATGAGAGAAATAGGAGATAAAATAAAGGCTGATGATGCTAAAGTTGCTGAGTTAAACGATAAAATTAACTACATCATGCTAAGAATTCCTAATATACCAAACCCAGCTGTTCCAGAAGGGGAAACTGATGAGGACAATGTTGAAATAAAAAGATGGGGAGAGCCTACTAAATTCAACTTTGAACCAAAAGCACACTGGGATTTAGGAACAGATTTAGATCTTTTAGACTTCGAAAGAGGTGGAAAGGTTGCTGGATCAAGATTTACAGTTTACAAAGGAATGGGTGCTAGATTAGAAAGATCTATAATCAACTACTTCTTAGATAAACACACATTTGAAAATGGATACACTGAAGTATTACCACCATATATGGTAAATAGAGATAGTATGACTGGTACTGGTCAACTTCCAAAATTTGAAGAAGATGCTTTCAAAGTAGAAAACAATGGATATTTCTTAATACCAACAGCTGAGGTTCCTGTAACTAATATGTACAGAAATGAAACTTTAGAGGGAGATAAACTTCCAATAAAACATGCTGCGTATAGTGCTTGTTTTAGAGCAGAAGCTGGTTCAGCAGGAAGAGATACAAGAGGTCTTATAAGACAACACCAATTTAATAAAGTTGAGTTAGTTAAGTTCTGTAAACCTGAGCAAAGCTATGAAGAATTAGATAAATTAGTTCAAGATGCTGAATCTGTATTACAAGGTTTAGAATTACCATATAGAATAGTTAGAATATGTAAAGGTGATTTAGGATTCACTGCTGCATTAAAATATGATATAGAAGTTTGGATGCCAAGCTACAATAGATATGTTGAAATTTCAAGTTGTTCAAACTTTGAAGATTTCCAAGCTAGAAGAGCTAACATTAAATATAAAAATTCTCCAAAGGAAAAACCACAATTTGTTCATACATTAAATGGATCAGGGGTTGCTATTGGAAGAACTGTAGCTGCTATATTAGAAAACTATCAACAAGAAGATGGATCAGTAGTTATACCAGAAGCTTTAAAAGAATATATGAGATGTGATTTATTAAAATAATATAATTTCTTTTAGGAGAAATATTTAATTAATTTTATATTTATATATTAAAATTTTGGTTAGAAATAAAAAAACGGTATTTTTAATACCGTTTTTTTTTATTTTTTGTGTCAAAAAATAAATCATTAACATAGTATAAATTAGGTGAAATAAAAGTGAGGTGTAATTATTATGGATAACTGTAAATATAACCATAAATGTAATTGTGAATGTAACTGGGATAAATATGAGGATAACTGCAATAACTGCAATAAATGTAGAAAGTTAGAGAAAATAGCTGAAGAGTTAACTAGAGAATCTGCTGAACTTAATGAAGCAGTTGAAGAAAAACTTGAAGGTGTAAAATATATTCAAAGAGAAATTGATGAATTAGAAGAAAGATTAGAATGTTTAAGAAAAAAACAAAAATCTTTATTATGTGAAGCAATGGAACTAGATGAAGAATTAGATAAGACAGTTTTTGAAGCTTTCAAACATTTATTTGCTACAGTTGAATGCTATAAAAAGTGCAAAAATAATGAAAGACCAGAAAGACCTGAAAAACCTGAAAGACCAGAAAGACCAGAAAAGCCAGGAAGACCTGGATGTGGTTGTAAATATTGCTGTAAGGATAGATAATAAACTTATTTTTGTATAAGTTTTAAATTTTAGATAAAAGATACTGTATTTAAATTAAATATAGTATCTTTTATTTTTTTATAAAAAAGTATTGACATAAATTTAAACCGTTGATATAATAATTATCGTACCGCGGAGAGATGGTCGAGTTGGTTTAAGGCACCGGTCTTGAAAACCGGCGTGCGTGTGAGCGTACCATGGGTTCGAATCCCATTCTCTCCGCCATTTTTTTTATAAAAAATAAAAATGGGATATTATGGAGAATTACTCAAGTGGCTGAAGAGGCTCCCCTGCTAAGGGAGTAGGTCGGGCAACCGGCGCCCGGGTTCAAATCCCGGATTCTCCGCCAAAGCATCTAGTTTTACTAGGTGCTTTTATTTATGTTTAATGTAAAATTAAAAAATAATTTGAAGAGGCATTTACTTTATAAAGTATTTTAGATAAACTTCTTTATGTAATTAATAAGTCTTAAAAAACATGTTCAAGCAAAATATTTTTATAATTTATTAAATACAAAAATTGTTAATATAAAATTTATAGATAATATAATCTTGTTTGTAGTTAAAAATGTATAATTTAATTATATGAATTTTATTGGGAGGAGATATTTTGAAAGGATCATCAGGGCCAGTTAGAGCTAAAAAACCAAAAAGATCAACAGCATACACACTATCTTTATATTTAGGATGGAGTAGTATTTTTGCAGCACTATACTTTTTCATTGTAGGATTACCTTTTTCAATTCCTGGTATTATTGCTGGTTACATAGCTTTTAAAAAGCACAATGAAGGTAAATTACCATTAATATTAAATATAATAGGATTTCTTTTAACAGTATTTACTTGGGTATTATTTATGAAGATACCATTAAAATAATTATTAAGAAAAAAGATACTATAATGGAATAAAAAATAGTATCTTTTTTTATAAAAAAGTAGTTGACATATAAAATGAAAATGATATAATAATAAATGTGTCAAACGTGGAGAGATGGTCGAGTTGGTTTAAGGCACCGGTCTTGAAAACCGGCGTGCGTGTGAGCGTACCATGGGTTCGAATCCCATTCTCTCCGCCACAAGTGGAGAATTACTCAAGTGGCTGAAGAGGCTCCCCTGCTAAGGGAGTAGGTCGGGCAACCGGCGCCCGGGTTCAAATCCCGGATTCTCCGCCAAAAGCATCTAGTTTTACTAGATGCTTTTTTATTTGCTTAATTTTTATTTCTTTTAGAGAAGTCATGTTCCCTAAGACATTCCTTAATAAATAGTTTAAGTTTTTCATTATCTTTATTTAAAAGTTCAATAAAAGCTTCTTTAAAAACCTTTTTAAAAAATCCCTTAAGTAATATATAAAGAATAAAAGTAAAAAATATAAAATAAAAAAATATATCCATAAAAATTTTCCCCCTTCTTAAATTAAAGATATTATACCATAAATTTGTAATTGAGTTATTATAAGTAATTAATAAGAATAGTTTTTATAAGATTTGACTAATTTAATATAATATTATTCTTAAGAAGAAGTAATTAAGTTATATTTATTTTTAATTAACTTTAAACTAGTTAGCATAGAGAATATATCAATGTAAGAAAAATATAAATATATATGAAGCAGTATTTTATGGAGTTATGAATGAAAGTTGAAAAACTAAATGATATTAAAAATAATTCTAAAGAAATTATTTTTAATAGTAATTCTAAAATAGTCTTTTTTAGTGATTGTCATAGGGGAGATGGCACATATAAAGATAGTTTAGCCCCTAATATCAACATTTATCTGTCAGCTATAAGGTATTATTATAAAAATAAATTTACTTATATAGAAGTTGGAGATGGTGATGAATTATGGAAGTTTAAAGATATACAAGAGATATATGATATGAATTATGAAATCTATGAAGTATTAGAAGAGTTTAAAGAAAAAAATAGACTTTATATGATATATGGAAATCATGATAAGGATAAGAGTAAAATAAAATTTTTAAGAAAAAACAAGAGAAGAAATAGGTTTAATCACTCTGCTTCAGATTTTTATAGTACTTTAAAGATATATGAATCTTTAGTATTAGTACATGAAGAAAGTAAAAAAGATTTTTTTGTAATTCATGGTCATCAAATAGACTTTTTAAATAATGAATTAGCATTTTTATCAAAATTTTTAGTGAGATATGTTTGGGCTATTTTAGAAGCTTTTATGGGGTTTAAAGATCCTACAAGTCCTGCAAAGAGTAATAATAAAAGAAATTTATTTGATGAGAAAATAAGTAAGTGGGCAGAGGAAAATAAAACTAGAGTTATTTTAGGACATACTCATAAAACGCTATTTCCTAAGAGTAGGAAGGAATCAACATACTTTAACATAGGGTGCTGTGTATTACCTAGAACTATTACAGCTATAGAAATTGAGCGTGGAGAGATTTCACTTATAAAGTGGACAATAAAAGCCGATGAAAAAGGATCACTTTTTGTTGGAAGAGATATTATAGGTGGGCCTATTAGAATAGAAAATTATTAAAGAAAAAACTCTAATGTTATACACAAAAAACATTAGAGTTTTATATTTTCTGTTGATAATTTCAATTTTTATGTTAATAAATTATATTTTAATTATCATTCTTTCCATTATCTTTTACTTCTTTATGGTGTTCTTTTTTTTCTTTTTCTTCTCTTTCTTGCTCTTCAAGGAAACATGCCATTGGGTTACCAAGCTTAGTTTCAATTTCAGCTGTAGTATCCATAAATTTTTTGAAAGTATCACCTATTTTCATTTAAAACACCCCTTATTGGTTAATAATCATCTTTAGGATTATTTATGATTTCACCATTATTATATAATGTATTGTAATCTATTTCTATAATAAAATACCTTATATATTTTTTTTGTCATATTGCTATTTAAAAGGCATAATTAAGTATAAAATGTTATTATAAGAGGTAATAATTTGGAAATATATAAATAAATTTCGAGGTGTAAATATGGGCTTAAAAATTATATATGGAAGAGCAGGTACTGGTAAAAGTACTTTTTGTATAAATCAAATAAAAAAGAAAATAAATAATTCACCTAACAATAAATTAATTTTAATTGTTCCAGAACAATTTACTTTTCAGACTGAGAATAAAGTGTTAAGTGCTATAGGAGAAAGGTATGTTTTAAATGCTGAGGTTCTTAGTTTTAAAAGACTTGCTCACAATGTTTTTAATGAGTGTGGAGGAGCAACTAGAACTATTATGGGGGATGCTGGTAAAAGCATGCTTATTTTTAAGGTCTTAGAAGATTTAGGGGATAATATGACTGTGTTTAAAAATGCTTCTAGACAAAAGGGCTTTATAGACATAGCATCAAAAACAATAACTGAGTTTAAAAAGTATAATGTTAATAATGAAGTTTTGGATTTAACTATTAATGAAATAGAAGATGAAAATCTAAAAATGAAGATGGAAGAATTAAAGGATGTTTTTAATGAATTTAACTCAAGACTTCATGAGGGATATGTTGATGAAGAGGATCAACTTTTACTATTAAATGAAAAATTAGATGGATGTTCTTTATATGATGGAGCTGAAATTTGGATAGATGAGTTTAGTTCCTTTACTCCTAATCAGTTAAGTGTTATAGGAAAGTTATTAAAAAGAGCTAAAAGCGTTAACATAACTTTATCCATAGATGAGGTAAATTCACCTAAAGGGGAAAGTGATCTTTTTGTTGCTACAAAAAATACAGAAAAAAGATTAATGAATTTAATACAAGAAGAAGGAATTGCTTTTAATGGATATATTAATTTAAATGAAGATATTCCCTATAGATTCAAAGAAAATAAGGAATTAGCACATATAGAAAGGCAACTCTATGCATATCCTTTTAAACAGTATAGAGGAAAAAATAATAGTTTAAGACTTTATAGAGCAAATAATAATTATGATGAAATAGAATTTGTAGCTAAGGATATATTAAGACTTGTTAGAGAGAAGCAATACAGATTTAAGGATATTTCAGTAATATGCAGAGATGTAGATAATTATGAGAAGGTTGTATCAGCGATTTTTGCAGAGTATGAGATTCCTTATTATATAGATAAAAAGATAGATATAGCTAGTAATCCACTTATTGTTTTTATAAACTCAGCAGTAGATATAATAAGTAAAAATTGGACTTATGAAAGCATGTTTAAATATCTTAAAACTGGTCTTATTAAAGAGTTTAGAGGGATTGAAGGGGCAGAGCTTATTGATGAACTAGAAAACTATGTATTGGCCTATGGAATAAAGGGCAAAAAGTGGATGGAAGAATGGGTTAATTATAGTTCTAGCATTTTAAAAGAAGAAGATATATCAGAGGAAAATAAGCAAAGATTAGAAAGATTAAATGATATTAGAGAGACTATAGTAACTCCTTTAGATGACCTTAATAAACAGTGTAAAGGAAAGAAAACCTTAAAGGAATTTGCAACAATTTTATATGAATTTTTAGATTCTAAATTAGATATTATGGATACCCTAGATAAATATGTTGAGTATTTCAAGGAAAATGATATGGCTATTGAGGCAAAGGAGTATTCTGAGGTAAGAGATATTTTCATAGATGTTTTAGAGCAGGCAGTTGATGTTCTAGGAAATGAAGTTATGGATTTAAATGAATTTATGAAGGTATTAAATATTGGATTATCTCAATATGAAATGGGGTTAATTCCTGTAGCCTTAGATCAAGTGAACATAGGAGATATCACAAGAATAAAAAGTAGAGGAACAAAGGCTTTATACATTATAGGAGTAAATGATGGGGTACTCCCTTCAGCTAGCAAAGAAGAAGGAATATTATCAGATAATGATAGAGAAATTTTACTTGAAAAAGGAATTTCACTAGCTTCAGATACTAGAACAAAAATCTTTGAGGAACAGTTTTTAGTTTATACAGCATTTACTATAGCAGAGGAATACTTGGTTGTTACTTATCCTTTAGCAGATTTTGAGGGTAAATCACAAAGACCTTCTATTATAGTTCATAGACTTAAAAAGATACTTCCAAATGTAAAGGAAGAAAGTGAAGGATTTAAGTTAGTAAATGATAAGTATGATAAGATTTCTGCTAAGCTTCCTACTTTAAATGAGCTTATGATAGCAATTAGAAAAAATTATGATGGTGCTGAAATAGAGGACTATTGGAAATATGTTTACCATTGGTATTTAAGAGAACCTAAATGGAAAGAAAGAATAGAGTATGTAAAGAAAGGACTTGAATACACTAATTTAGAAAATAATATTTCAAAGGAAAAGGCTAAAAAGCTTTATGAAGATAATAAAAATAAAATTTCACTAAGCGTTTCAAGATTAGAGAGATATGCTCAGTGTCCATTTGCTTACTATATACAATATGGATTAAAGGCTAAAGACAGAAAAATATATGAGTTTACAGCACCTGATTTAGGTAGTTTTATGCATGAAATATTAGATGAGTTTACCAATGAAATTAAAGAAAAAGATTTAAAATGGAGTGATTTAAGTAAGGAGAATTGCAGAAACATAATAAATGCTTTAGTTGATAATCAAGTTAAAAACAATAAGTCATCTATATTAAATAGTTCAAAGAGATATTCTTATTTCACAGATAGATTTAAGAGAATTCTTACAAAATCAGTTATGGTAATTAGTGAACAGATGAAGAGAAGTGACTTTGAAATTTATAAAAATGAATTGGCCTTTGGATTTTCTAAAGATGTGAACTCAATAAAACTAGATCTTCCTTCAGGAGAAAGTTTTTATTTAAATGGAAGAATAGATAGAGTTGATAAATTAAATTTAGATGGTGAAACTTATTTAAGAATTATAGATTACAAAACTGGTTCTAAAAAGTTTGATTTAAATAAATTTTATAATGGACTTCAAATGCAACTTTTAGTTTATTTAGATGCCCTTATAAATAATTCAGAAAATATAGTTGAAAATCAAGCTATGCCAGGTGCAATACTTTATTTTAGAATAGATGACCCTATATTAAAGTCTAAGGGAGATTTAACAGAAGAAGAAATAAAAAGTGAGGTTTTAAAAGAATTAAAATTAGAAGGGCTTTTACTAGACGACGTAAAAGTTGTTAAGGCAATGGATAATACTTTAGAACCTGGAACACACTCTCTTATAATACCTGCAAATATGAAAAAGGCAGGGGATTTAGGGAAAAATAAAGCTTTAATAACTATGGAGCAGTTTGAATTATTAAGAAAGTATGTAAATGAAAAAATGGTTGAGATATGCCAAAACATGATAGAAGGTAAAATTGATATAGAACCATGTAAAGAAAATAAAAATATAGTATGTGATTATTGTAATTACTCACATATATGCCAGTTTGATTCTAGTTTAGAGGACAATAGATACAAAGTTATTCCTAAGAAAAAAGAAGAAGACATATGGAAGAGTATAAATGAAAAAGTAGGTGGTGAAGTAAATGGGGACTAAATGGACCGAAGAACAAGAATTAGCTATAAATACTAGAAAATGCAATCTTTTAGTAGCGGCTGCGGCTGGATCAGGAAAAACTGCTGTATTAGTTGAAAGAATTATAAAAATGATAACAGAGGGTGAAAATCCTGTTGATATAGATAAGTTACTAGTTGTTACATTTACTAATGCTGCTGCCTCTGAAATGAGAGAGAGAATAGGTGATGCAATTTCTAAAGCTTTGGAGAAAGATCCTAGTTCCGAAGTGCTTCAAAGACAATTAGCTCTTTTAAATAGAGCTAGTATAACAACTATGCATTCCTTTTGTTTAGAAGTTATAAAAAATAATTTCCACTTAATAGACTTAGACCCTGGTTTTAGAATAGGAGATCAAACAGAATGTGAGCTTATAAAGCAAGATATTTTAGCAGATCTTTTTGAAGATATGTATGCTAATGATGATGAATGCTTTAAAGATTTAGTTGAGGCCTATGGTGGAAGTAAAAGTGATGATAATTTAAATAGCATAATATTAAAATTCTATAATTTTATAATGAGTGGTCCTTGGCCAGAGGCTTGGTTAAAGAATAAGGTAGAGGAATTTAACATAAATTCTATAGAGGAACTTAAAGGTAAGAAGTGGATAGAGGTCTTAAAGGAAAGTATAATTTTAGATTTAAATAATGCTTATTCAATGCTTACTCAAGCAAGGGATATAGCTGAAATGGGGGGAGGACTTGAGCCTTATTTAGTAAATATATATCCTGAAATAATTCAGGTTGAAGAGCTTAGAATTGCTTTAAGTGAAGGAATAGTAAAGTTTTATAATAAGCTTATGGGAGCAAGTTTTGGAAGACTAAAATCAGTTAGAAAAGCTAGTGTCGATGATGAAAAAGCCTTAGAAAAAACAAAAAGTCTTAGAGATGAAAGTAAAAAAATAATAGAGAATTTAAGGGATAATGTTTTTGAAACTTCTTTAGAAGAAGCTGTTTTAGGAATGAAAAAGATGTATCCTTTAATGAAATGTTTAAGTGGTTTAGTAATTGAATTTTCTAATAGGTATAGAGATAAAAAAAGAGAAAAGGATATTTTGGATTTTAATGACTTAGAGCATCTTTGCTTAGAAATATTAATAGATAAAGATGAAGAGGGAAATATAAAACCTTCACAGGTTGCCTTAGAATTTAAGGATAGATTTGAAGAAGTTTTAGTTGATGAATATCAAGATAGTAATACAATTCAAGAAACTATTGTAGGGATGGTATCAAGAAGAGATGTAGAAAATCATAATGTATTTATGGTTGGAGATGTTAAACAAAGTATATATAAGTTTAGACAGGCAAATCCAGAACTTTTCTTAGAGAAATATATTAATTATAGAGAGTTTGAAGATTCTAATAGAAAAATAATGCTTTATAAAAACTTTAGAAGTAGAGAAGAAATCATAAATGGAGTAAACTATATCTTTAAAACTTTAATGAGCAATACTGTAGGAGAGCTTGAATATGATGAAAAAGAGGCTTTAAACCTAGGGGCTTCCTATGGTGAATTAAATGAAGAAAATGTAGAGAAAGAATATATAGATGAAATAGAGAATTTAAAAGTTGCTGGTGATATAGAGCTAAACATATTAAATAAAGCAGGCAATAAGGATTATAGTGATGATGAACTAGGAGAAGAGGAAGAAGATTTAGATAGCATACAGTTAGAAGCTAGAATAATTGGCAAAAAGATTAATGAGCTAATGAATCCTGAAGATGGAAGTCACTATATGGTTTTTGATAAGGATTTAGGAAAATATAGAAAGATTAAATACAAGGATATTGTTATATTACTTAGAGCAACTAAGAACTGGGCAGAAACCTTTGTTGATGAGCTAGGGACTTATGGAATACCTGTTTATGCTGACACAGGAACAGGATATTTTCAAACTATTGAAATCAGAACTATATTAGCCTTATTACACATAATAGATAATCCAATGCAAGATATTTATATATTATCTGCCTTACGTTCACCAATATTTTCATTTACATCTGAAGAATTTGCAGATTTAAGATTATTAAATAGAGATAAATACTTCTTTGAAATAATAAAGGAAGTTGTAGATGGAACTTATGATGAAAGTATATCTAAAGATTTAAAAGGAAAGTGTAAGTACTTCTTAGATTATTTAAATAAGTGGAGAGAAAAGGCTGCCTATATGCCAATAGACGAATTTATTTGGTTCTTATATTCTGATACATCATACTATGGATATGTTGGGACAATGCCAAATGGAGTTCAGCGTCAGGCAAATTTAAGAATACTATTCCAAAGAGCAAAGCAATATGAATCAACTAGTTTTAAGGGATTATTTAATTTTATAAACTTCATAAATAAGCTTAAAAAGTCTTCTGGAGATATGGGAAGTGCAAAGATTCTTGGAGAAAATGAGAATGTTGTAAGGATAATGAGTATTCACAAGAGTAAGGGGCTAGAGTTCCCAGTTGTTATATTAGGTGGAACAGGAAAGCAATTTAACAAGATGGACTTAAGAGAAGATATACTTCTTCATGAAACCTTAGGTATAGGAACAAATTGTATAGATGTTAAGAAGAGAATAAAGTATGATACTCTACAAAAGCATGCTATAAAGAAAAAATGTGAATTAGAAGTTTTATCAGAGGAAATGAGAATACTTTATGTTGCCTTTACAAGAGCTAAGGAAAAATTAATTATAACTGGTGCTGTATCAGATTTAGAAAAGTCTTGTGAAAATTGGTGCAAAGCTTCAGCTTCTTCAGAGGATAATAGAATAAATCCTGGAAATGTTTTAAAGGGAAAGAGTTATTTAGATTGGATTGGAATGGCTTTAACAAAGCACAAGGATGGAGATGCCATAAGAAATATTGGTAATGGAGATATAACTTTAAATTTAGATGATAAATCTAATTGGAGTTTTAAAAGCTGGGATAGAAGTGAGCTTTTAGAAACAAATAACAATAAAAAAGAAAAAAATAATATTGATATTTTTGAAAGTAATAATTGGATTGAATCTAAAAAAGATATAAAAGAAGTTATAGAAATAAGAAATAGACTAGGCTTTAAATATAAATATATAGAGTCTTGTAATACTCCTTCAAATATTTCTGTAACTGAATTAAAGAGAGCTCATCAAGAAGAAGAGTTTATGCAAGAAAGTTATAATATTATTGATAATGAAAGTAATGAAGAAAATAAAAAAGAAAAAATAAAAAGAAAACCAAGATTTATGGAGGAAAGACAGGAGGAATTCTCAGCAGCTAAGAAGGGGACTATAACTCACTTTGTAATGCAACATATTGATTTAGATAAGGTAACTTATATAGATGAAATAAGAGAAGAAGTTCTTAAAATGGTTAAAAAAGAGCTTTTAACAGAAGAAGAAGGAAAAGTGGTAAATGTATTTAAAATACAAAAATTCTTTAAAAGTGATTTAGGTAAGAGAATGTTAAGTTCATATAAATCTGGCAAAAAGGTATATAGAGAACTACCATTTATAACTGAGATTCCAAGTAGTATTATAGAAAAAAATCTTGATCCTAAAATCTATGGAGAGGAAAAAGTAAGATTACAGGGTATTATAGATGCCTTCTTTGAGGAAGAAGATGGATATGTTCTTTTAGATTATAAAACTGATTATGTTAAAGAGGGAGATGAAGAAAACTTCATAAATAAATATAAAATTCAGATTAACTTATATAAAGACACATTGAATAAAATTTTAGGAGAAGAAGTTAAGGAAGCTTATCTGTATTCCTTCTATCTTGAAAAAGAATTAAAAATATAATAAAACTTACAAACATATTCCGAGAATTACTAGATTGCGCTAAGAATTTATAATTATTACTACGAAGATATTACTAAAGCTTCGAAACTTAAGTGAAAGTCCAAATTTTCAATTTGGATTCTTGAACTTATGCAATCGAACTTTGTGAGATTGTATTCCTAAGAAATTAACAGTCTCAGCTTTTTAACGTAATATCTTCTCTGTAATAATTTAAAGTCTAAAGCTTATCTAGATATTCTCTTCATTATGTTTGTAAGTTTTATATTATAAAAAGTTATTTCAATACAAATACTTAATATTTTCTATGTTTAGGATTAAACTTGCTTATGGTGTCAGGCGACTTAAAGTTAAAGCACCTGTTTTCAAAGTTTTAGAGTGCTAAGTTTAATTATATGAATAAAATTGCTTACTAAGGTTTAGTAAGTCTTCTTTATTGTTTAACTCTGGTGTTTGCATTACATTTTCAAGAAGAAAATTTAATATAACACCTATATTTTTTCCAGGTTTAAAATTAAGTTCAGTAATTAAGTCATTTCCTGTTATGGCTAAGTCCTTAATAAATAGGGGTTCCTTTGAAGCTAATATATCAGAAACTCTGTTTTTTAATATATCTATACACTCAGTATCATATTCATCCATATAAGATAAATATGATTTTTGTAAATCTAATAAATCAAAGATATTTTCAGTTCCAACTGAATTTATAAGTAGTTTTAGTTTTTTTCTTGTCATATTACATGAAATATTATTTATATTTTCTACTAAGTTGCAAGTATCATTGATTGTATTATTATCATATTTAAGTTTCTTTAATATAGTTCTGCACTTCTCAACTGCATTTTCAGAATTAAAAACCTTATAAAATAATCCTGCTAATCTCACATGAAGCTTTTTAGGAAGTGAATTTATTAATCCATAAGTATCATGAATATCATCATATACATCATAGCAATTTATTAGTTTTAAACTCTTAAATTCCTCGATTAAAAAGTCAGAAAATCCAAGCTTTCTAAGAAGCATAAGACCTTTATCAGGATCATTGCTTAAAATGATTTTAGTAAATTCACTTTGAATTCTTTCCATGCTTATATTCTTTATTAATTTAAAATTCTTTCTTATAGATTCAGCAGTTAATTTTTCAATTTTAAAGTTTAATTGACAGCTAAATCTAATTGCTCTAAGCATTCTTAAGGCGTCTTCAGAGAAGCGTTTATCAGGATCTCCAACGCATCTTATTAATTTGTTTTTTAGATCCTCTTTTCCATTAAAACAATCTTTAAATCCTAAATATGGGCTATATGCCATTGCATTTATAGTAAAATCTCTTCTTGATAAATCTTCTTCTATATTAGAAACGAACTTTACGTCTTTAGGTTTTCTATTATTTAAATATTCCCCATCTACCCTATAAGTAGTTACTTCATAAGGATTTTTATCGATTAAAACTGTTACTGTTCCATGTTTAATACCAGTAGGAATAGTTTTATCAAAAAGCTCTTCTATTTTTTCAGGGAATGCATTGGTTGTAATATCATAATCTTGAGGTTTTTTATTTAATAAAGAATCTCTTACACAACCACCAACTATAAAGGCTTCAAAACCATTAGAGTTAAATTTCTCTAAGATATATTGGACATTGTTAGGTAATTTCATTAACAAGTCACCTCCTAGTAGTTATTTTATCAATTAATATAAATTTTAGCTATAAATAGAGTACTTATTTGTTTACAAAAAATAATAATATGCAATAATTAAAATAGAGATTAAAATGGAAAGAAAGGATAGACTTATGGAAATACCGGTAAAAAAAATAGGTGAGTTCGTTAAAGGAGAAAGAGTCGAAGGTTTTTTTCTTTTAAAATCAGTTACTTTAAAAACTACTAATTCTGGTGGGAAAAAATATTTAGATTTAGTTTTAAGTGATAAAACTGGTGATATATTAGGTAAAGTATGGGAGATTAAACCTGAGCATGAAGAATTAAAAAGCAATACAGTATTTAAGATTAGAGGTACAGTTAATAGTTGGCAGGGAACTTTACAGTTAAAAGTGGAACATGCTAGCAAGGTTACTGAAGAAGATAATATAAACTTAGATGATTTTGTTCAGAGTGCGCCATATACTAGCGATGAAATGTTTAATACTATAAAAGATACTGTTCATAATATGAATGATATAGATATAAAGAACATTCTAAATAGAGTTTTAGAGATTAATAAGGATAAACTTATGTACTATCCAGCAGCAAAGTCAAATCATCATTCTATAAAGGGTGGACTTTTATATCACATAACAACTATGTTAAAATTAGCTGAAAATATTTGTGGAATATATAATTTCTTAAACAGAGATTTAGTTTATGCAGGGGTAATACTTCATGATATGGCTAAAATCAAAGAGATGTCTTCTAATGAAATGGGCATAGTAGATGAATATACTTTAGAGGGAACTTTACTTGGACATATTACTCAAGGAATAAAGGAAATTGAGGTAATAGGAAAAGAAGTTAATGCAGATAGTAAGATTATAATGTTACTTCAACATATGGTCTTATCACATCACTATGAGCCTGAATACGGAAGTCCTGTTAAGCCTCTTATACCAGAAGCTGAGATGTTACATTATTTAGATGTAATGGATGCTAGAATGTACGATATGAAAAAGGCAATTAAGGAAACTAAGGAAAATGAATTCTCAGAAAGAATTTGGTCTTTAGATAGTAGAAGAATATATAATCACGGAATGTATGAAAAAAATAATTAAAAAAACAGCTCGGAATGAGCTGTTTTTTATTTTAGTAAATTATTATTTTTGAACCATTTTGTACATTATCATATAGCCATTTAGAATCTTCAACTGCTAATCTTATACATCCATGGGAGGCTGGTACCCCTAAGGTTGGGTCAGATATTGTAGTTTTGTCAGAATCAAATGGGATTGAATGAAATAAATAGTTACCCATAAATTGAACATAGTATTTTCCACCTTGTCCGTATTTAGGTGAGAAAAACCAAGGAGCTCTATTTTGCACAGTAAATACTCCTACAGGAGTTTCTTTTCCTTCAATACCAGTTGAACATGTAAATGTCTTAGCTAAAGTCCAATCATTTTTTGAGCCTTCATATACATAAGTTTTTTGTTCAGCTATATTTACAAAAACCAAATAATTAGTGTTACTAGTTATATCAAATTGGTTTATTGTATCTTCATTTAATTTTTTATAATATTCCATAACTGGAGCAGTTCTAGCTGTAGCTTTATCTATATTCTTTTGGCTATAATCTTCAAGATGCTCCAATCTAAGATTTTCTAATTCATCTCTTTTTTCCTGTAATTTTGGATCATCAGGTAGAGAGTTTATTTGAGAATCTAAATATTCTATTCCTTTTGAATATTTTTCATTAGATATATATTCATCTACAGTTTTTAAAATAGGTTCTCTTATTTTATCTAAGCAAGTTTCTTCATATTCTAGTGCTTGAGCTTTACAATCTGAAAGATTATGTACACTTTTAAAGTAGTTTAAAGCTTCTAAATAATTTTCTTCATCTAGCTTAGAAATTCCAATATCAAATGAGTCCTTTGAATCTTTTATTAGAGGAAGTGTATTTTTAAAATTTAAGATTTCCTCATTAGACGTATTTAAGGATAATAGTCCATTTAAATCTTCTACAGTTTCTTCTTCAGATATATCTCCAGAATAATAATCATTTTCTATTTCTGATAATTTTTCTATGATTACATTATCTGATGATTTAAGAAAAGTTTTTCTTAATATAATATTCTTTGTCCCATTATTAAAACAATTGGAGGCAGCTTCATAATTATTTAATGCTAAATCCTCTTTAAATTTGTTTAAGTTGTTTGAGAATGACAATATAAAGTATGCAACAATTATAATTAATAATATTAATATTGTTGAAGAAATTGAAATTAAAAGTTTTTTGTTTTTCATTTTTTACCTCTATTTAAATTTAGTAATTTACTTTAATTATGGACAATAATACCAACATTAATCATTATAGGGCATTTTTACTCATTAATAAATGACAACTATTGTATTTTTTTTGTGAAACAGTCATAATATTAGTATAAAGTAATGGTTTTAACAAAATATTAACAATTTTTATGTAAGGTGGTGTTGAGCATGAAGAAAGTTCATGAAAGGTTTTTAGAATATGTAAAAGTAGATACTAAATCAGATGAGACAACAAGGGTTACTCCTAGTACAAAGGGTCAATTAGAACTAGGAAAAATCCTTGCAGAAGAACTAAAGGAAATCGGAGTAGATGAAGTAAGAATAAGTGAAGAAGGATATGTATATGCTTGCTTAAAGAGCAATTGTAATAAGGATATTCCGAAAATAGGATTTATTTCACATATGGATACTGCACCAGATATGAGTGGAAAAAATGTTAATCCTAAAATTGTTGAAAATTATGATGGTAAAGATATTGAACTTGGAAATGGATATACATTATCACCAAGTTTTTCACCAGAACTTCCAATGTATAAAGGTCAAACTTTAATAACTACTGATGGAACTACTCTTTTAGGCGCTGATGATAAGGCAGGGATAGCAGAAATAGTAACAGCTATTGAATACTTAATAAATCATCCAGAAATAAAACATGGTGATATTAAAATAGGATTTACTCCAGATGAAGAAATCGGAGAGGGAGCAGATCACTTTGATGTTGAAGGCTTTGGAGCAGATTTTGCTTATACATTAGATGGTGGAAGAATAGGTGAATTAGAATATGAAAACTTTAATGCTGCAAGTGCTAAGGTTGAAATAATAGGTAAAAATGTTCACCCAGGAAGTGCTAAAGGAAAAATGATTAACTCTATTTTAGTTGCTCATGAATTTGTTTCTATGCTTCCTTTAGATGAAGTTCCAGAAAAAACAGAAGGATATGAAGGTTTCTCATTTTTATTAGATATACAAGGTGAAGTAGAAAAAACTTCATTATCATTTATAATAAGAGATTTTGATAAAGAAGGCTTTAAAAATAGAAAAGAAAGATTTAATGAAATAGCTAAAGAGTTAAATAAAAAGTATGGAGAAGGTACTGTTACAGTAACTTTAAAAGACCAATACATGAACATGAAGGAAATGATAGAACCTAGAATGCATATTGTAGAAACTGCTGAAAAAGCAATGAAACAATGTGGAATTGAGCCAATCAAAAATCCTATAAGAGGAGGTACTGATGGGGCAAGATTATCATTTATGGGACTACCAACACCAAATTTATTTACTGGCGGAGAAAACTTCCATGGAAGATATGAATATATATCAATAAATTCAATGGAAAAAGCTGTTGAAGTAATACTAAACATAATAAAAATTTATGCTGAAAAATAAGATTAAATAAAATAAACCTATAAATATATTTAGATAATTAATCAAAATATATTTATAGGTTTTAATTTTTTATTTATTTTAATAATTTATAATAAACTTAATTTATTAAGGTTCTTTTGTATCTCCTAAAAAGAAGACAGCTAATGTTCCTATACCTGTGTGAGAACCTATAACTATTCCTATATAATCTATAAGTATGTCTTTTACAGGATATTTTTCTCTAATCATTTCTGCTAAAGTCTCTGCATCTTCAACACAATCACTATGAGCAATAAAAATTGTTTGCTCATCAGGGTTTACAATACGCTTTTCAAGCTCTTGGAATAACATTTTTAAAGATTTTTTTCTTCCTTTAGCCTTAGCAAAGTTATGAAGTTCCCCTGCATCATTTACATATAGCATTGGCTTTATACTTAACAAGCTACCAATAGCTGCTGCTGTAGATGAAATTCTTCCACCTCTTTTTAAATGATCTAAGCTATCTACAGTAAAGTAATGACATAAATTATTTTTGTTTTCCTCTACCCAAGAGTAAATTTCATCTATAGACTTTCCATCCTTTTTCATTTGAGCAGCATAGTAAACTAGTAATCCTTGGCCTAAGCAGGCAGCTCTAGTATCTATTATCTTTATATCAGCATCAGGATATTTTTCTAATAATTCCTCTCTAGCAATAAGTGAACTATTATATGTTCCACTTAAGGCTGATGAAAATGCTAAGTATAAAATAGAGATCCCTTGTTTAACATATTCTTCAAAGGCTTCAACAAATCTAAATGAGTTTATTTGGCTTGTTGATGGCATGATACCTTCTCTTAATTTATTATAGAAAGCTTTTGGAGTTAATTCGCTATCAATATTATCAATATATTCTGTATTATTAATATTACATATAAGTCCTAAATAATTAATATCTAAATCTTTTACCATGCTTTTTGGCAGATCAGCTGCCGAATCAGTAAATATAACAAATTTTTTCAAAATAAATCTTCCTCCTTTTCTTAATAGAGTTATTCTAAATAAGTATAATATTTAATGTAAAAAATATCTAGGGCGTATAACATAAGAATTGCCCATAAATAAAATATTTAATAATAATTTAAGCTTTGGGAATAATATGGAATATCTTGATTTATTAATGAATATATGATATTATAAGTCTGTTAATATGCGGTGGTAGCTCAGCTGGATAGAGTAGTCGGCTACGAACCGATTGGTCGGGGGTTCGAATCCTCTTCGCCGCACCAATTTCAAGGGTTACAAGTTTTTGTAACCCTTATTTTTATGCAATTTTTTAAATAGAGAATATAATAGGTTTATAATAAATTATAGATTTTAACTAGGGTAGAGAGAAAAGATATATTTTGAAAAGTATATAACTTATAAAGTTAAATATAAAAATTAAAATATACAAAAGGAGAGAGTTATGAAAAAAGAGGAACAATATTTTTATCATGTTGTTACAGAAAAACCTATGAAATTAGGACAAGTTATAATTTTTGACGAGGATAATCATAATGGAGTATATGAGAGAAGTTTAAATTTTGATTTTAGAAATTCAAATGGAAAGACATCACTTGAAATAGTAAGAGAAAATATTAAGGGTGGAAAACTTAATTTAAATAAAGAGGATACGGAGATCTTAAGTAATTACTTAGAGTGGTCAACAAAAGGATATAGAGAGTTGATATTAGAAATTGAGAGAAGAAGAGAAAATATTAATGCTCCTTCAAGGATGGCCTGTTTATATGTATCAAGGAATTTAGAGGATGCTAAGAAATGGGCAAAAAGTTTTATTTATTTTGGTAGACCTACATTTCAAATAGTAAAATTAAAGTCA
This sequence comes from Clostridium sp. UMB9555A, assembly GCF_030222355.1. NCBI lineage: Bacteria > Bacillati > Bacillota > Clostridia > Eubacteriales > Clostridiaceae > Clostridium > Clostridium sp. UMB9555A. The sequence continues at coordinate 25,781 of NZ_JASORQ010000009.1, forward strand.
ATAGGCAATTCCTTTGATGGCAATTCATACAATATAAAAACTGAGACAGTCTCAATAAAGAAACAATTTGAATTTGCTAAAAATTATTGGAATAATGATTTTTGTGAAAATGAATTAATAGAAACAATTATAGATGGCAGGATAGAAGTTGTAGAAATTGTTGAAGAGTTTAATTAGGTATAATAGTGTATTTAAGTTAGAATAAAAAAATTTACTTAGGTGAAAATAATTATAAAATGAGCTTAATTCATCAAGAATTTTAGTCCGATTATCTTATAAATAAGATAAAATAATATGCTAAAGGTGAGAATATGAATTATGATTTTATAATTACGATTTTAGATGAACATAATGAATCAAGTATTTTATTAGCTGAAAAGTTAAAGCCTAAAGAGATAATTTATTTATATAAAAAGGATGAAGAATTAAAGGTTTTAAATTCATTGAGACAGTTTTATTTAAATAAATTTCCTAATTGCAATTTTAGTGATGAAAAGTTAGGAAAGGATATTATTTCATCCATAGAAGAAATTATAAAGAGAATGAAAAGTAAAAATACAGCTATATGTTTAAATCAAGGGGATAAAAAAGATATTTTAATAATGTATACCCTAGCTTTAAAACATAATATAGATGGATTCTTTCTTGATATACCTAAAGAAGAACTTTTAAAGTTAAATTTAGAAAGTGTACAATGTGAAAAGTGTAATTTCGTAGATTTGGATGTAGAAGACATCATAGACAGTATAGGGGCTTCTATTGTTGTGGATTCAACAGAAATTTCAGAGATAAATATTATAGAGACTATGACTAACTATATAGCTAGTAATTTAGATCTTTGGAAAAAGTATAAAATAAGATTAAGTGATAATTCTGTTTTTATCCATGATGAATCAAATCCTAGAATTATAAAAATAGATAAGGAATTATTGAGCAGAGAAGAAGTTATGCTTCTTGATAAAATACTTAACTTTTTAGAGAAAAATGGCCAAATAAAAGTAAAAGAATTAGAGCAATGTTTAAAGGTAACATTTCAAAATGAATTTATAAAAGGATTTATTTTTAAAAGTGGAACATGGCTTGAAGTTTTAACAAAAAATATTATTGAGGAAATAAAAAGCATTGATGATATAAAAAGTGGTTTATTATTTCTTTGGAATGATAAAGAATCTAGAGTTAAAAATGAGTTAGATGTTGTTGCCATAAAGGATTCAGTACTTATTTGTGTTTCTTGTAAAGATTCAAAAAAATATGATGAAGTTGCCTTAAATGAATTAAATGTTTATTCTGAGCAATTAGGAGGAGAAAATGTAATAAAAATATTAGTAGCAACACACCCTCCAATTAAATCATCTATTTCAAAAAGAGCTAAAGAGATGGGAATAAACTTAGTTGTTTTTGATGGCAATAAAAAAGCATTTAAAGAAGAATTAGAAAAAATAATAAAATAAAATTTTTATTTGGGATAAATAAAGAAAATAGGGAGAAAATAAATTTAAATTCTCCTATAATCTTATTTTATAAAAAAGGAGCTTAATTATTAAAATAATTAAGCTCCTTTTTAACTATTTATGACCAATAGTTTCACCCATATTAACTTTAGTTTCAAAACCTAATTTAGTTTGTTCAACTATATCACTATCTATTTTTATAGTATCTTTTTTAAAGAATAAGATAGTAGTTGAACCACCAAACTTAAAGTATCCTTTTTCCTCTCCTTTTTTTACTCTTTTTTCAGGAGAATATGTTTGAAGTATTGTACCAACACAAGTAGCACCAACTTCTACATGAAGAATTTCACCAAAATTATCAGAGTTAAAAATAGACCATTCTCTTTTGTTCTTACAGAAAAGTTCAGATACATTATTAAGAGCTATAGGATTAACTGAATAATAAAAACCTGAAATTTTCTTGCTTTCACTACAAGTTCCACTATCTACGAAGTGAAATCTATGATAGTCAGTTGGGCATAATCTTAGTATAAGACAAGTTCCACCTTCAAATTCTTCAGCTACTTTAGGATCATCTATTAATTCTTTTAAAGAATATGTATATCCTTTTATCTGAACAACTTTATTAAGATCTATATTTTCAAATGCAGATAATCTGCCATCTCCAGGAGAAATTAAAATATTCTCACTATAATCAATAGGTCTAGCTTCAGGAGTTAAGGTCCTTGCAAAGAAATCATTAAAGTTTTCAAATTCATCTATATTTTTATTGCAAAGAGACATATCAATATTAAACTCATCAATAAAGGCTTTAATTTTTTTCTTACTTAAAGGAGAGTCACAAAAATTTCCGTAAAGTTTTGAGAACATCTTCTTTTTAATAAATAATTCTAAGAAGCTTTTTCCTATAGGAGATGCATAAGACCAATTTATATATTTAAGACCAGCTACTTGCTCAACATCATAAGCTTTTGTTTTCCTGTTATAAATTTTTATCATAAATTATAATCTCCCTTTAAAAATTATGTTAAATACATATATTATATTATTATATATATAAATTCAACTTGTAAACAAGAAATTACAAATTTATATTATTGATTAAATAAAATAAGTGGTATATGATTAAATTGTTTTAAGAATAAGTGTTGGAGTTGGTAGTATGAATAGAACTAAGAAAGCTATTTTTGAAGCAGCTATAAACGTTTTTGCTACTTCAGGTTATAATGGATCAACTGTAGATGAAATTGCATCTAAAGCTAATGTTGCTAAGGGAACACTTTATTATAATTTTAAAAGTAAAGAGGAAATTTTTAATTTTGTAATTAGTAAAGGCTTAGAAATTTGGCATGAAAAATTAACTGATATAGAAAATTTAGAAGATGAGCCTATAGAAAAATTAAAAAAACTTTTTAAAATGCAATTTGAATTATTATATGAAAATAGAGCATTTTTTAAAATGGTAATGAGTCAGCTTTGGGGAAAAGAAACTAGGCAGGATGAACTAAGAAATAAAATAACTGAGTATATTGAAGGAATAGAGAGAATACTAAAAGAAGCTATTTCCAAAAAACAAATAAGAGAGTGTGATATTTCTTTATTAGCTCACAGTTTATTTGGAAGTCTTATATCAACATCCCTATATGAATTAAGTAGAGATAAAGAGTTTAATGTTAATAAAGTTATAGATGAGATTACAATTAACATCTTAGAGGGGATAGTTATAAAATAAGCTTTGTTGACATATATTAGTTAAAGAGTTAAAATTATTATAAAATTCAAATAAGTCTCCATAGTTCAATGGATAGAACAATCCCCTCCTAAGGGATAAATGTAGGTTCGATTCCTACTGGGGATACCATGGTTTTAACTGTGAAGGAAAAACTCCATATTTATATGGAGTTTTTTAAATATTATTATTTAATATGAAATTTTTGTATAATATAATAATTATATAGGAAAATAAAAAAAGAAGAAAAATATATAGAATAATAGGAGGGGTTTATTTGGACCCATATACGTTTCAAATTGTGCTTCTTATTATCTTGATAATTTTATCAGGATTTTTTTCAGCCTCAGAAACAGCTTTAATGGCTTTAAGCAGAATAAGAGTAAGGCATATGGTTGATGAGGGAGTAAAAGGAGCTAAGTTATTAGAAAAATTATTAGAAGACCCTAATAAATTATTAGGTGGAATCTTAATAGGAAATAATATAGTTAATATAGGTGCATCATCATTAGCATCAACACTTGCTTTTAGAATATTTGGTGATGGTGGAGTTGCTTTAGCTACTGGGGTTATGACAATATTAGTATTAATCTTTGGAGAAATAACACCTAAATCCTTAGCTAAGCAAAATGCAGAGAAGGTTTCTTTAGCCGTAGCTCCTATAATAAATATAGTGGTTACAGTTTTCAAACCTCTTGTTTGGTTATTTTCTTCAGTATCATCCCTAATAGTAAAATTATTAGGTGGAGATTTAAATAAAAGTGAGCCATTTATAACAGAGGAAGAATTAAAAACAATGGTTGATGTAAGTGAAGAAGAGGGAGTTCTTGAAGTTGAAGAAAAAGAAATGATATTCAATGTTTTTGAATTTGGAGATCTTCAAGTAAAAGATATAATGGTTCAAAGGGTAAATGTCATTGCAGTGAATGTTACAGCTACCTACGAAGAAGTATTAAAAGTAATAAAAGAACAACAATTTTCAAGAATACCAGTTTATAATGAATCAATAGATGATATTGTTGGTATTTTAAATGTTAAAGATTTAATTCTTTTAGATAGTGATGAGGAAAATTTCAATGTAACAGAATACATGAGAGAACCTTTTAGAACCTTTGAATTTAAAAAGATAACAGAACTATTTGCAGAGATGAAAACAACTAGAAATCACATAGCAGTAGTACTAGATGAATATGGCGGAACAGTTGGTATTGTTACTATTGAGGACTTAATAGAAGAAATCGTAGGAGATATTGAAGATGAATACGATGAGAGAGATAAAGATATAGAAGTTATCAAAGAAAATGAGTTCGTAGTAGATGGTAGCACAAGACTTTCTGACTTAAGTGATATGATAGGATTTGAAATAGAATCTGAGGAATTTGATTCTATTGGAGGATATGTAATAGGTTATTTAGGAAGAATGCCTAAGGTTGGCGAGGAAATTAAAACTAATGACTTTAGAGTTATTGTTGAAGAATTAGATAGAAATAGGGTAAAAAAGGTTAGAGTTTACACATATAAACGAGAAAAAGAGGAGAGTTAAGGGTGCTTAGTTTAGCTTTGGAAGAGGCAGAAAAAGCAAGAGAAAAGGGAGAAGTTCCTGTAGGGGCTGTAATAGTAAAGGATGGAGAAATCATTGCAAGGGCTCATAATTTAAAGGAGACCTTAAAAGATCCAACAGCCCATGCAGAAATTCTTGCCATAAGAGAAGCCTGTAATAAACTAAATAATTGGAGACTTCATGGTTGCGAGATGTATGTTACTTTAGAGCCTTGTCCTATGTGTGCTGGAGCTATTCTTCAAAGTAGACTTTCAAAAATTTATATTGGTACCTTTGATGATACAACAGGAGCAGCTGGTTCTGTAGTTAATATTCTTCAAAATCATAATCTAAATTATTTTCTTGAAGTAGTTTGGGAGAATGATGAAAAATGTAGTAAAATATTAACAAAATTTTTCAAAGATAGACGAGGGTAAGTAATGATTTACTTACCCTTTTTATGTTATACTGAGAATACAAATATTGGTGGGGGTGCATTATGAGCAAATTAGATATGATGGTAGGATATGAAATGAATTTCTATGAAAAGAAATTTGAAGAAAACATAAAGAAATTATCTTACTATATGCATAGATGTTTTAATGAAACTATAGGAGAAAAAGTGGCAGGAATAGCTATAGAAGAAAATCTTTTATATGCTTGGTCATATTACTTCGTTACAATAGCTGATGAAGATCCTAAAATGGGTGACAGAATAATGATGGGGCTTATAAATCACTTTAATACATTATTAGGAGATGAAAATGTAAGAATAAATGGTAAAGAAGGGGCAAAATTAATGATAGATCCTTCTTTCTGTAGAGTATGGTTTGGTACAAGTTTAAATGTTATGTTAGTTAAAAAATATGGTGAAGAGGACTATAAAGAAGTTTTCAACTATATAAAAGATAACTACTTACAAAAAGAATGTAAAATAAGATCACTAAAGGTTTCATAATATTTTTAATCAGTAGGTAAAGCTTTACTTACTGATTTTTCTTTATGTGCTATAATTAATAAAAATTTATGATATTTTTATTTAAAGAAATTAGTTTGAAAGAAGTGTTTTTATGAAAATAAATAAAAGATATTTAGTTGCCTTTTTAATCTTATTAATTATTGAGGTTTTTATTGCACTATTTGTACATGATAATTTTATTAGACCTTATATAGGTGATGTTTTAGTTGTAATAGTTATATACACATTTATAAGAGGAATAATTGGAAGAAAAATAAAAAATTTGCCTATATATATTTTTTTATTTGGTGTTTTAGTTGAGATTTTACAGTACTTTAGAATAGTTGAGTTATTACATCTTCAAAATAGTAGATTTTTTACAATTCTCATAGGTACATCTTTTGATGTAAAAGATATTATATGCTATTTTGTAGGAACTTTAATTTTAATCTTTTGGGAAGTTATTAATAAAGAGTAATGATTTTTAGTGAGCTCAAGTTTTGGGTTCACTTTTTTTACATAAATAAGAATAGGATAGCATATTATTTATAGAGAATATTATGCAATAGTATTAGGAGGATCCTATTGTGAAGGAAGACCAATTTAACATAGAAACTTTAATAGTAGCAATATTAGTAATGTTAACAATAATAAACATAGATGTGGTTCATGTAACAGAGGCGCAGAGCGTAAAAATAGAAATAGAAACAGAAGAGGATATACCAATAGTTTCAGATGTTTTTATAACAGTAGATGATGCTAAGAAATGGGCACAAGGAAAAGGAGCCACTAAGGAATTTGTTGAGCTTGCTGATTTATATTGGGAATATTCAGATGAACATGGGGATGTTAATCCAGCTTTAGCGTATGTACAAGCAGCTAAGGAAACTGCCTACGGTAATTTTGGAGGAGTATTAGATGCTTCATATCATAATCCGTGTGGGTTAAAAACAAATAAGGGTGGGAGCGATAAAGACCCTAAAGCTCATATGAAATTTAAAAGTTGGAATGAGGGAGTAAAGGCTCATTTGGATCATTTAGCCTTATATGCAGGGGCAGAAGGATATCCAAAGGCTGAAACAAAGGACCCTAGACACTTTGCTTCAATATTTGGGAAAGCTAATTCAGTAATTGATTTAAGCAAAAATTGGGCACCAAGTCCTACCTATGGAGAAGAAATTCTTGGAATGTACAATGAGATGATGGAAGGGGCAGGAAATAAAGACATAGAGGTAATGAATATATTTTAAGTTAGGAAAATTATATAGAGATTTAGATATAAAAATTGGGATATAAAAAGCTTATAAAAAAGCTTTTTATATCCCATTAATTTATATTCTATTAATTTATATAATTAAATTTTAAGTTCCACAATATGTTACATAAGGAGTGTCACTTTTCTCAGGTAACTTAGTGTACTTTTCTAAATCTTTAGAATAACTATATGGGTTTTTTAATGCTTCTAATAGATTATCCATAAAAGTAAAATCACCTTTTTCAGCATTTTTAAGAGCTTCTTCAACTAAGTGATTTCTAGGAATTATATAAGGATTATTATTCATCATTAAATTCCTTACTTCTTCCTGTGGTCTATTTTCTTCTTTTAATCTATTTTGCCAAAGAGCATACCAAGTTTTGAATTCATCACTACTAAATACTTTTTCATCTTCAAATTTATTAAGAGTTAAAGATACAAAGGTATTAGTAAAATCTGCTTCATATTTTTGCATTGTGCTTAAAAGCCCTTCAATTAGCAATTCATCATTTTCTTTTTCTGTGAAAAGACCAAGTTTAGCTCTCATTTTATTGAACCAATATTTTTTATAGAGTTTAGAAAAGTTTGATATGGACTTTTTAGCAATATTAACAGCCTCATCTAGGTTAGGGTTTAGAAGAGGAAGTAGTGCTTCTGAGAATCTAGCTAAGTTCCATAAGGCCATATTAGGTTGATTTCCATAGGCATATCTACCAGCATAATCAATAGAACTAAATACTGTGTTTGTATCATAAGTATCCATAAATGCACATGGTCCATAATCTATAGTTTCTCCTGAGATTACCATATTATCAGTGTTCATAACCCCATGAATGAATCCAACACTTTGCCACTTAACTATAAGTTCAGCTTGACGATTTATTACCTCTTCAAGAAATAAAATATATTTATTTTCACTCTTAGCTATATTAGGAAAGTGTCTTTCAATAGTATAGTCAGCAAGGCTTTTAAGATCCTCTAAAGTTCCCCATTGAGCCGCATAAGCAAAAGTTCCAACTCTAATGTGACTAGAAGCTATTCTTGTTAATATAGAACCTTGTTCAAATCTTTCTCTTAAAACTTCCTCACCAGTACTTACTACCGCAAGGCTTCTAGTTGTAGGAATTCCAAGACCATGCATACCTTCACTTATTATATATTCTCTAAGCATAGGTGCAAGTGCAGCCTTTCCATCTCCACCTCTTGAATATATTGTTCTACCAGACCCTTTTAATTGAACATCATATCTTTTACCATCTTTAGTTACATGTTCTCCTAATAAGAGGGCTCTACCATCTCCTAGCATTGTAAAATGACCAAATTGGTGACCAGCATAAGCCTGTGCAATTGGTACAATTCCTGGGAATGTTTCATTTCCTGCAAATATATTAAGTCCAAAATCGCTGTTTAAAACTTCTTCATTAAGTCCAAGTTCTTCAGCAAGAGAAGTATTAAACTTAATAAGTTTAGGATTTTTTGAACCCTTGGGATTTTGTTCACTAAAGAATATATTTGGAAGAGTTAAATAAGTGTTTTCTAAGTTAAAACCTGTTTTTGATTGAAAATTTTTATTATCCATATTAAAATCCTTTGCCTTATAATTTATTTCAAATTTTATTCCATCCCTTATATTATGTGTAAAAATTCTTATTAAATTAAAAAACAATATTTAAATTATTATAGCACTAATAATTGTAAATTTTCATATTAAAAATAAGTTTAACAATTTATAGGGGGGGAAGTTAGATATGTTTAATTTAAATTTGAATTGTATTCAAAAATATTTTAAAAAATATTCAAAAATTTAGTGAGCTTATGGTAATTATATGGTATAATTTCAGTGCAAGTGTTAATCGTTATCAAAAAAGGGGAGATTAATACTTGAAAAAAATTAACGGGGGATATAAAAATGAAAAGAAAGATTTGTAAGGTGCTTATTTGTGCCGCGCTAGCAACTAGCCTATGGGCTGGGGCATCAACTAAAGTCTACGCTTGGGATGGAAAGATTGATGGAACAGGAACTCATGCTATGATTGTAACTCAAGGGGTTTCAATCTTAGAAAATGATCTGTCCAAAAATGAACCAGAAAGTGTAAGAAAAAACTTAGAGATTTTAAAAGAGAACATGCATGAACTTCAATTAGGTTCTACTTATCCAGATTATGATAAGAATGCCTATGATCTATATCAAGATCATTTCTGGGATCCTGATACAGATAATAATTTCTCAAAGGATAATAGTTGGTATTTAGCTTATTCTATACCTGACACAGGGGAATCACAAATAAGAAAATTTTCAGCATTAGCTAGATATGAATGGCAAAGAGGAAACTATAAGCAAGCTACATTCTATCTTGGAGAGGCTATGCACTATTTTGGAGATATAGATACTCCATATCATCCTGCTAATGTTACTGCTGTTGATAGCGCAGGACATGTTAAGTTTGAGACTTTTGCAGAGGAAAGAAAAGAACAGTATAAAATAAACACAGTAGGTTGCAAAACTAAAGAGGATTTTTATGCTGATATCTTAAAAAACAAGGATTTTAATGCATGGTCAAAAGAATATGCAAGAGGTTTTGCTAAAACAGGAAAATCAATATACTATAGTCATGCTAGCATGAGTCATAGTTGGGATGATTGGGACTATGCAGCAAAGGTAACTCTAGCTAACTCTCAAAAAGGAACAGCAGGATATATTTATAGATTCTTACACGATGTATCAGAGGGTAATGATCCATCAGTTGGAAAGAATGTAAAAGAACTAGTAGCTTACATATCAACTAGTGGTGAAAAAGATGCTGGAACAGATGACTACATGTATTTTGGAATCAAAACAAAGGATGGAAAAACTCAAGAATGGGAAATGGACAACCCAGGAAATGATTTTATGACTGGAAGTAAAGATACTTATACTTTCAAATTAAAAGATGAAAATCTAAAAATTGATGATATACAAAATATGTGGATTAGAAAAAGAAAATATACAGCATTCTCAGATGCTTATAAGCCAGAAAACATAAAGGTAATAGCAAATGGAAAAGTTGTAGTAGACAAAGATATAAATGAGTGGATTTCAGGAAATTCAACTTATAATATAAAATAATAAAAGTAAAAAAATAATTATTGGTTTTGGTGGTATTTACAAAATAAAAGCTTAGGAAAGATAAAGTCTTTCTTAAGCTTTTATTTTACTTATTTTTAGTGATTTAGGGATTATTACTTTAAGTAATAATCCTTTTGTTTTAAGAATATAATCAATAAGAATATGGTTTCTATATTAGGAGGATTAAATGAAAGTAGATATAATTTCAGGATTCCTAGGAGCTGGCAAAACTACTTTAATAAAAAAGCTTTTAGATACCTTAGTAAAGGATGAAAAGGTAGCTATTGTGGAAAATGAATATGGAGAAGTTGGAATTGATGGAGATTTACTTAAAGATAGAAGAATTGAAGTAAAAGAAATTAATTCTGGGTGTATATGTTGCACCATAAAGGGAGACTTTAAACAAAATATTTTAGACATAATATCAAATTACAGACCAGATAGAATCATAATTGAACCTTCAGGAGTAGCTAATTTTTCTCAAGTTCTTGAATCTATAAAAGAAGCTCATATAGAGGGCTTAAGAATAAATATGAAAATAACCATGGTTGATGCTCAAAATGTTCATATGTATATGAAAAACTTTGGAGATTTTTATAGAAGTCAATTAGTAAATGCAAACACAATAATATTAACTAGGGTAGAAAAACTTTCTGATAAGGAAATTACTCATGTTTGTAATGAAATAAAAACAATAAACAATAAGGCTAACATTATAACCACTGAGTTAAGTAAGTTAAGCCCAGAAAGAATAATTCAAGTTTCAGAGAAAAAAGTTGAAAATTTAATAGAGAATATAAATAAAAAGCCTAAAAGAATAGGTTTAAGAAGAGTTTCTGCACCTGAGTTTTTTGAAAATTGGGGAGTGGAGACACCAAAAACCTTTGAATATTCTGAGTTAGTAAAAATTTTAAATGAATTTCAAAACAACAAGCATGGTGAGGTTTTAAGGGCAAAGGGGATAATAAAATCTAAAGATAATAAGTGGTTTAAATTTGATTTTGTACCAAATGATATTTCTATTGTTAATTATAAAAGTGATTATACAGGCAGAGTTTGTGTTATAGGAAGAAATTTAAATAAAGATAGCATAGATAAATTATTTTCTTAAAAATAAGGGAGAGGGTTATGTGAAAAAATGTTCAGTTGATTTAATAACAGGTTTTTTATCATCAGGAAAAACATCCTTCATAAATCACATTTTAGATGATTTTTCTAAGGAGGAGGTTTTAGTAATACAATGTGAGCGTGGACAGGAAGAATTAATAAATTGTAGGAAAAATATTAATGTAAAAAAGTTTTATAGCATGGATGAATTAAAGGAAGAGGATTTAATAAGAAGCATAAAGTTTTATGCACCTAAGAGAGTTTTTATTGAGTGTAATGGGGTTAGTGAAACTAAAAAGTTTATAGATAAAGTTACAAATAGTAAGCTTAAGGAATATTTAAAGATTGGGATTATAGTTAATTTAATTGATATGACAACTTTTAATATGTTTTTAAAGAATATACCTTCAATGATAATACCGAACATATCACTAAGCAATCTTATTGTCTTAAATAAATGTAATGAAATAAGTGAAAATGCTTTAAAAGAATATAAAGATATGATAGAAAGATTTAATCATAATGCCCATATAGTTAATTGCATAGGTAAGGAAGAAACTAATATGAACTTTAATAAAGAAAGACTTATAAACAGGATGATGGGATAAACATGGAGCTTTTAAATAAATTTTCTATAGTCTTTTCTAGTATAGTAATAGAAGCACTGCCTTTTATACTTATAGGGGCAGTGCTAGCTTCCTTTATGCAAGTTTATATTTCAAATAATATTTTTAATAAAATCATATCTAAAAATAAATTATTAGGATCAATTCAAGCTGGGATAATAGGAGTTTTTTTACCTGTTTGTGAATGTGCCACAGTGCCTATAACAAAGGGATTATTAAATAAAAAGGTACCTTTAAATGTGGCTATAACTTACATGTTATCTGCTCCTATAGTTAATCCACTAGTTATATTATCAACATATTATGCCTTTGATGGAAACATAAAGGTAGTATTGGTGAGAGTGGGCGTAGGCTTTTCAATAGCTGTCATAGCTGGGCTACTTATGCTTTGTTTAAGTGGAGAAAATAATATTTTCATAGATAATGGTGAGGGAGAATTACAAGGAAAATGTCTTTGTGGATGTTCAGAAATAGATGATAATTCTAGTAAACTTATAAGACTTTTAAAGCATACATCCCTAGAGTTTTATGAAATAGGGAAATATTTTATAGTTGGAGCAACTTTAGCAGCCATATTTCAAACCTTTGTACCAAGGGATATTATTTTTTATTTTGAAAATAGTGCAGTTTTATCAATAATAATCCTTATGGCTTTTTCATTCTTAATTTCCTTGTGTTCAGAGGCAGATGCCTTTGTTGCTAGTACATTTATGAATAGATTTTCTTTAGGATCAATAACTGGATTTTTGATTATAGGTCCCATGATAGATTTAAAAAATACAATAATGTTATTTTCTATATTTAAAAAATCCTTTGTAGTTAAACTTTTATTTGTAGTCTTTTCACTTTGCTTCATAGCTTCAGCTTTGATATTTTAAGGAGGAAACTTTATGAGAAAATTTAATTTTAGTGAATTCATATGGTTTCTTATATTATTTTGTTTTGAATATTTAATAGTAAAAATGTTTATGAGTGAAAAGATTTTTTTGATTATATCAAGAGATATGAAGGCATATGTAATTTTGGCCATAATATTATTATTTTTGATTTTAGTTATACAATTTTTCAATATTTTTAAAACATCAACTAGAAGGAGTTTTAAGGGTGGATATTTAATTTTTATTTTTGCTTTATTTATTTTAAATATAGCTAATGGATTAAATATTAATCAGGTCTCCTTAAACTTAAAAGGGGTTAAGTTATATCATGATAGACATAAAGAGAGTGAACATAATCACCTGCACTCTAATGAAAAATTAAATAGTAATGAAGCGTTAGTATTTACAGAGAAAAATTTTCATAGTTCCTTAGAAGAATTAATACTTCATCTAGAAGATTTTGTAGGAAAAGAAATTTCTATAGAAGGGCTTTTATATGTTAGTGAATTATATGAAAAAGAAGAATTTGCAATTACTCAAATAGATATGACTTGCTGCATAGCTGATTCAGTGTACTTAGGAGTACTATGCAAGGGCGATTTGCCAGATTTAAAAAATGGAAGTGAAATAAAAGTTAAGGGATTAGTTGAATCTAAAAAGATTAAAAATAGTGTAGGAGAAGAAATTGAAATTCCATTTATAAATGTATTTTACACAGATACATTACAGTAGATTTAATCAATAAAAAATTAAAGAGACTTTTTAATAAATTATCTTATGTATGAATATATCAATAAAAATTAATACTAGCTTAAAACATGATTCTAAATATAAAACTAAATAGATAAGATAGAAGTTTATAGAAGCTTAATAATAAGACTGTTATATTACAGATTTTATTATTAAGTTTTTTTATAATATTTTTATTTAAATGAGAATGATACATATTTACTTAACAATCTTACTGTAGTATTATTATAAAAAATTAAAAGGAATGGGAGAGGTTAGATGAATCCAGTAGCATTTTCAATTGGTAGTTTTGAAGTAAGATGGTATGGCATAATCATAGCATTAGGAATTTTAATTGCAATGACCTTAGTAAGTATTAACGCAAAGAAAAAGAATTTAAACTTTGATGTTATCTTAGATTTATTTTTATGGTGCTTTCCTTTTGCTATTATAGGGGCTAGAGCATATTACGTGCTTTTTGAGCTTGAAAATTATCATAGCTTTTGGGATATGATAAACATAAGACAAGGTGGCTTAGCAATTCATGGAGGAATAATAGGAGCTTTCTTAACTACATTTATTTATTGTAAGGTTAAAAAAGTAGATTTTTTAGCCTATGCAGATATTGTTGCTCCAGCTTTTATATTAGCCCAAGGAATAGGTAGATGGGGAAATTTCTTTAACCAAGAGGCACATGGTGGACAAGTAACTAGTGAGTTTATTAGTAAATTTCCTGAGTTTATTCAAAGGGGTATGTACATAAATGGAGCATATTATCACCCTACATTCTTATATGAAAGTATATGGGATATATTTGTGGCCATTTTATTGATGATAATTTTATATAATATTACAGATAGATATAAGGGAGTAGTTATTTCTACTTATATATCTTTATATTCTCTAGGAAGATTCTTTATTGAAGGGCTAAGAACAGATAGTTTATATTTTATGAATATTAGAGTTGCTCAATTAGTTAGCTTACTAGGAATTATTATTGGAATTATGGCAATAATAATTATTGTTTCAAGAGGAAAGAAAAAGAGAAAAGGTATATTTATGAATTAGATTTATAGGGGGCTGTATCAATTTTATTTAGAAGATATTATTTTTAATTTTCTTTTTAAGCTTTGATACAGCTAATTTTTAAGTAATTATATTATAATAAATATAAGGTAAAAGTATTATTTAAATTAAAATTTCTAATTTATACCAATTTTATTCATGCAAGTATAATAATTATAATTAAATTTTCAGTATTGAATTGGTTAGACTTATATGTTAGAATGAAAAAGTATTACAAATTAATATTTATTATGGAGAGATGTCCGAGTGGTCGAAGGAGCACGCCTGGAACGCGTGTGTAGGGGAAACTCTACCGAGGGTTCAAATCCCTCTCTCTCCGCCATGCCGTGCTAGATGGGGAGTTAGCGGTGCCCTGTAACCTGCAATCCGCTACAGCAGGATCGAAGTCCTCATAGAGGCTCTAACTTGTGGAGTCTGCCCTATGTAAGTGGTGTTGAGAGTTGGGCCCCACGCAATGGAAACCTGTGAACCTCGTCAGGTCCGGAAGGAAGCAGCGATAAGCAGTCATTTTCATGTGCCGTGGATACGTCTGGCTTGAGCTAACTGCATAGGTAACGTTCATAAGTTATTGTCGAAGTGAGGTGCACGGTTTTATTATGTATTTAAACTTTTAACTGATTATGTTAAAAGTTTTTTTGTTTTGTAAAATTATGTTTTCTATATGTTTACGAAACATTAATAAAAAGTTTTAGACTTGTTGTTATAATTATGTACGTATGCTTATGACAAAAATGTAATTTTACGGAGGAAGCTATGGGAAGAAAACTTTTGGTAGGAATACTATGGGTAACTTTATCGCTTTTCTTTCTTGGATGTAATACAAGCAGTGAAAAAAATATAACCAATATTCCTAGAGAAAAGAGTATGGAAGAAGAGAAACATAAAGACGAAGAAGAGTATATAGAAAAAATTTCATCTACTATTGTTAATATGAGTGTAGATGGATCTATAAAAAATATGAGAAAAATATCTGAAACTGGTAAATTAAATGATACTATGATTAAGCAGTTAGAAATATCAAATAATTTTTTTAAATGTTTAATAGAAGACTTAAAAGGGGTAAGTGTTCCTGAAGCGTTTGCTTCATATAATGATGATATAATAAATTATTTAAATAAGGCTAAAACTTCTTTAGAGGCTATGAAAAATTCTCATGATGAAGAAATTATAAAAAGTAATGCAAAGATTTTTATAGAAAGCAATAGGGAAGTATCTAACTTAGTAGATAAAGTATTAGTTTATTATGCTGGATGCTAAATTAATAACATATTATAAATTAAATAATAGTGGTTAAAAAATAAATAGATTAATCTTTTAAAGCTATTTTATGTTATTTATAGATTTTTCAAAGTTTTTTTAATATTATATCATTAATTTCTATTGACTTTTTATGGTTTAACAATTAAAATTCTATTAAGATAATAAATTGAAATTTGGAGAGTATTGAGTATGAAAAATTTAAACTTAACTAGAGCTTCAAAATTAAATACCTTTTACTTTAGCTATTATAGTTAAGTTTGCGTTTATGATATATATAAGATTCATAGATGCAAACTAGGTTTTGTATCTATGATGGCTAAGTTTAAAATGCATGTAGAGCCACATAGATAAACACTATGTGGCTTTTTATTTAAGGCACTAAGGCCACATAGTTTTACACTATGTGGCTTTTTTATATGAAAAATATAAATTAATTAGATTGGGGTTGTAAAAAATGAACAAAAAGAAAGATATACTAGTAATAGGATTCGCTTTATTCTCTATATTCTTTGGGGCTGGAAACCTAATATTTCCTCCATATATAGGATTAACATCAGGAAATCAATGGTTAATTAGTTTTTTAGGATTCATAATATCAGATGTAGGAATAATATTTTTATCCATAGTTGCGGTTTCTAAAACAGGGTCTTTCCAAGGCGTTGTAGGAAAGGCAGGTAAAAAGTTTGGTATTATCTTAGAAATTTTAATGATGCTATGCTTAGGTCCTATATTAGTAGTGCCAAGGACTGCAGCAACAACATTTGAAATGAGTATTTCTCCACTTTTAGGAAATATAAATCCATATGTATTTTCAGTAATATTCTTTTTAATAGTTTTTGTGCTTACAATAAAGCCTAATAAGGTCATGGATATAATTGGAAAGGTCCTAACACCATTATTACTTATATCATTAGCAGTATTAATAATAAAGGGTATTATAAATCCTATTGGAGATTTAGAAAAAGTTAATTCAGGTAAGTTATTTATGACTGGAATTACTCAAGGATATCAAACAATGGATGCTTTAGGAACTGGAGGGATTGTAGCACTTGTTATGGCTTCATTTGCAAGTAAAGGCTATAAGGATAAAAACGAAAATAGAATGCTTACAATAAAATCTGCCTTAATTGCATGTATTGGACTAGCTATTGTTTATGGAGGATTAACATTCTTAGGGGCTACCTCTTCAACTTTATATGATAGCAGTATTTCACAAACAACATTACTTATGAATATAACTAATGCAATTTTAGGTTCAACAGGTACTATTATGTTAGCAATAGTAATAGGACTTGCTTGTCTTACAACGGCTGTAGGATTAACTTCTGTTACGGCTAAATATTTTGAAGATGTATCTAACAAAAAATTAAAATACAAATATATAGTAATAGCAATATGTGTATTTAGTGCATTAGCTTCTAATTTAGGAGTAGACAAAATAATAGAAATTGCAGTACCTGTACTAAGTTTAATTTATCCAATTTCTATATTATTAGTAGTAATGAATATATTTGAAAAATTCATTCCAAATGATGTAGTGGTAAAGGGAGCTACTTATGCAACTCTTTTAATAAGTTTACTTACTGTAATTGATAGCTTAGGAATAAAAATTGAATTTGTTCATAAGTTACCTCTTGCAAACCTAGGATTTAACTGGGTTGTTCCAGCTATAGTTGGAGGCTTAATAGCAGGGTTAATATTTAGAAAAAGAGAAGTTGTATCTTTAGAAGAAAATTGTTAAATTAGTATAAATGTATTTAACATATAATTAGTTAAATAGTAATATATTGATTAAAAAATAAAAATTAAAAAAATAAAAATAAAATAAATTAAGTGAAAAATATGGTTTAAAATTAATTAATTTACAAAAAAAGGTGTAAAGGTATAAAATTTTTATTATAAAAATGATTTATAAGGGGAATAAACATGAAAAAATCATTAAAAACAGGATTAAATTTTTAGATGAAAGGATGTGTTTTAAATTTGAAATATTATTTTAAAAACGAATTGAAAAGAGCTTTGTTTGGAAAAAATGCTATTATATCTTTTTCAATTACACTAGGGATTTTCATTGCAGCATTTATGAAGGAGTTTGGATTTGAATCAATAAGGTATATTTCTCAATATCCAACTTTTGATGCAATAGATGCTTTTCTAATCGTAATGTCAAGTACTATAGTTATAGTATTTCCACTATTAGCAACTATTATATTTTCAGATTCATACTTACAAGAAAAAGAAAGTGGATTCACAAAGTTTATTTATACAAGGATGCCATTAAAAAAATATGTTTCTATTAAAGTTATAGTAAACAGTATTTCTAGTGCATTAGTTGCAGGGGCATCAAGTCTTTTTATGCTTATTTTTTTAGTAGTTGCAGTTGGTATTAGAAATCCTCAGATCGCTTCTTATACGAATAATATAAATGGACCATTAAGTTATTTACTTGATTCAAGAGGTACAAGATTAATATATGCTTTAATAATTATTTTATTATTTAGTATAGCGTATATGGTTACAGCAACATTATCTTTAGGTATATCAGCTTGGGTTAAAAATAGATATTTAGTTTTAATTGCACCATTCTTTTATTACATTCTTTGTGGAACTATAGTAGAAAGGTTGGGAATTAATAGGATTTTTGATTTTCACTTAGCTAGAGTTATTTCTTTGAGCCGTTCTATGACAAAGCTAACAAATGTAATTGTTTATCCATTATTAATATTTATTGTAGGAGTAGCTTTATTTTATATGGGAGTGGTTATTAAAAATGAGAAGGATTTATAATTATATATCATTTAAAATTCATTCTACAAATTTATTAATATTTTTTACTATATTAGTAATTTATCAGTTTTCATTATTATTATCATTAATTTTTGATGGTAGAAGTTATAATGTTTATGATTTTATTTGGTCTAACTTTTCATATTTAGCATTATTTTATTTCACAAGTTTAATTTTTTTAATTATGATTTACAATATTTTTGAGAAAAAGAATTTTTATAATTATTTAAGTATTAAATTTGCTTCAAGGCAGGAAATGTATATAGCAAATATACTTACAGCTTTAATTTTTTCTATAATGTTCATTATAGCTATAAATATTATATCTATACTAATGGGAAGTTTTATGAGTTTTGATAATTCATGGAGTGAATACTTTTTTGCAGCAAATTTAAATAATGTAAACCTAGCTTTAAATGAGGATACTGTGAAACTTGTTACTGACAGTTTAACTCCTATATCATATGTATTTATTACTAATATCTTTGTTATGTTATACTTAGTTTTTATTTCTATTTTATTTATTGTATTTAATTTAATTTTTAAAAAAAGAGCTCTTTCTTTTATTTTAATAATTATATTAAATGGTATTAATATGGCTATTGATAATAGTAAATTATTATTCACTAATAATATTTACATATTAAATTCTAAAGCAATTGAAATAACTAATGGCACTTATATAATATCAAGATTATGTTATTGGATAATTTTAATACTATTAGTTTCTTTTATAGGTTTTGTATTGACTAAGAAGAAAGATTGTAATTTTGGTGATTAGATATGAAAAAATATTTGAATATTATAAGTAATAATTTAAGATCAATATTTTCCATTAAAAATTTAATTTTTATAATTGTTATTTTTATTTATGTTTTTTCAGTAAAAATTAATAATTATGATTCCAATTTTAGTTTTAATGAAATTCTTGAAGTTATATTTGCTGGACCAATTAATTTAGATAATATATCTGAAATATTTACATGGACATTTTATCAAGCTTTTTTAATATATATTATTGGAAATTATATATTTAATGAACTTAGTACAAGAAGTATCTATGTTATACCACGATTAGGAAATAAACAGTATTGGAATATCTGTTTACAAATTACGTGCTTTTTAGCTTGTATTATATATTTTGCTTTAGGAACTTTTATTGAATTTATATTTACAGCTATATTAAATAAAGGTTTTAATTTTAGCAATATAATTGATACTTTACAAATTGTTGTATTATTATCATTATCCAGTTACTACGCTATAACTGTGTATATTTTTAATATAATGGTTATTAAAAGTCACATTAAATCATTTTTAATTTTAATAGTAGAATTTTATGTATCAATTTCCATAGGAAATATTTTTAATATAGATAAGTTTATTCCATTAAATCAAGGGATATTATCAAAACATATAATTTATAATTTTAGTTATAATTGGTCATTTATATTTTTAGGAATACTTATATTTATTAATTTAGTTATTATTAATAGATTAATAGTAAAGAGAGATTTATTAGATATTACGTATTAAACATATAGGGGTAGGAGGAAAAAATACATGGGAAATAGAAATGTTGTAGAAATTTCTAACTTAACAAAAGATATAAAAGGTACAAAAGTACTTAATAAAGTTAATTTACAACTTGAGAGTGGGAAAGCATATGGAATAGTTGGTAGGAATGGATCAGGAAAAAGTATGTTATTTAAAGCTATTTGCGGTTTAATTAATACAACAGAAGGTAGTATAACTGTATTTGATAAGGTTATAAAGAATGGAAGTTTTCCAGATGATGTAGGAATGATTATTGAAAATCCGGGATTTTTACTTCAATATTCTGCTTTTAAAAATTTAAAAATATTAGCTAGTATAAACAATAAAATAAGTGATGAAAGAATAAAAGAAACAATCGCTTTAGTAGGGCTAGATCCTGAAGATAAAAAAACAGTAAAGAAATTTTCTTTAGGTATGAAGCAAAGATTAGGTATTGCCCAAGCTCTTATGGAGAATCCTAAACTATTGATACTTGATGAACCTATGAACGGTCTTGATTCAGAAGGTGTAAAACAAATTAGAGAAATTTTATTAAAGCTAAAGTCTAACTCTGTTACAATTTTATTAGCAAGTCATAACAGTGACGATATAGATGAAATATGTGATTGTGTATACACTATGGAAAATGGAGTTTTGAGCGAAAGAATATAATTTGCTTTTAATATTATTTACCGAATATATTTTATTGATATTTTTCAATTAAAATATATTCGGTTTTATTATATATTATAAAATTTCATATATTACATATTTAAATTTAGTATCATTCTCTTCATAAATAGAACTTTTGTAAGTTTTTATCCATTTAGAATAATCTACTTTAGGAAAATAGGTATCTCCTTTATATTCCCTTAAAACTTCAGTTATATATAATTTGGAGGTATATTTTAAAAGCTCAGAATATATTTTTCCACCACCTATTATAAATATTTCTTCATTGCTATCTTTATACTCAGAAATAAGCTTATTTAAATCATTATAAATAATTACGTCCTTATGATTATAAGAAAAATCTTTTTTTGTAGTTAAAACTAAATGAGTTCTTCCAGGTAAAACAAAAGGAAGAGATTCAAAGGTTTTTCTTCCCATTAATATTTTTTTCCCCATAGTAAGTTCTTTAAATCTTTTTAGATCAGATGGAATATTCCAAGGCATTTTGTTGTTAACTCCAATGATATTATTAATACTTTTGGCAACAATTATAGAAAACATATAAAAAATCCTTTCAAGGTTAACATAAAAATATTATTAAGATAATTATATATTTATTTTTAAAAAAGAAAATATTAATCATGATATAATGGTTTAACTAAGAAAAATATAAAATAAGTGTGATAGGTATTATGGCTTGTTTTGATGTATAATAATTATATGTTAATACAGGCTTAGAGAGGTGAATAATTTGGCATATAAAGCTTTGTATAGAGAGTGGAGACCACAAACTTTTAACGATGTTGTAGGTCAAGAGCATATAACCACTACATTAAAAAATCAGATAATAAATGAAAGAACAGCTCATGCATATTTATTTTGTGGTACTAGAGGAACTGGTAAAACCTCTACAGCTAAGGTAATGGCTAAGGCTTTAAACTGTCTAGATTTAAAAGACGGAGAGCCTTGTAATCAGTGTGAGATGTGTAAAAAAATAAATGAAGGATTAGCAATAGATGTAACTGAACTTGATGCAGCTTCAAACAATGGGGTAGATAACATAAGGGATATAATTGATGATGTTCAATACCCACCTCAAGAAGCTAGATTTAAAGTTTACATAATGGATGAGGTTCACATGCTTTCTATTGGGGCAGTTAATGCTTTTTTAAAGACTTTAGAAGAGCCACCAAAGAATGTGGTATTTATTTTGGCTACAACAGATCCTCAAAAATTACCTATAACTATATTATCAAGGTGTCAAAGATTTGACTTCAAAAGGATTAGTAGAAAAGATATAACAGGAAGATTAAGAAAAATAGTTACTGAGCAAGGTATATTCTGTGATGATAAGAGCTTAGACCTTGTTGCAAGAGTATCTGATGGAGCTATGAGAGACTCTTTAAGTATATTAGATCAAGCTATTTCTATAGGGGATGGTAAGGTAGATTATGATGAGTTAGTTTCTATGTTAGGTCTTGTAACTAATGATAATTTATTTAAAATAGTGGATTCTATAATAAAAAGAGATATAGAAAGTGCTATGGAAATAATAGAAGAATTAGTTCTTACAGGAAAGGATATGACTCTTTTTATAAAGGACTTAATAGTTCATTATAGAAACTTGCTTATGATAAAGGTAACTTCAAATCCAGAGGAAGTTTTAGATACTGCTGAGGAAAATATAGAAAAACTTAAAGTGCAAGGTGCTAAGTTAAAGGTTGAAGAAATCATGAGATGCATAAGAATTGTGCAAGAATGTGATGAAGAGGCTAAACTTAGTAAACAGGCCAGAGTTTATTTAGAGCTTGCAGTAATAAAAATGTGCAAAATAGAGTATGATACATCTAAGGAAGTTATGCTAGCAAGAATAAATAAGTTAGAACAAGCAATAAGAAGTGGAAATATACAGGTTAATACTAATTTAGAAGAGGTTAAATCACAAGTTTCAAATGAGACTTCAAATAATAAAACTTTAAATAATAAACAACAGAATGCTACAAAAAGTTCAAATAATTATGAGGTAGTAAATGAAAATTCAACCCTAACACCAGAGTATTTAAGAAAGGTTTGGAAAGATATACTTGAAACCTTTAAGAGTAGAGGAAAGTATATGGTTTATATAGCCTTAGCAAAGGGTATAAGCAAAGTTTCTTGTAACAAAGGTGTTGTTGAATTTAGATATACTTATGAATATAGACATAATAAAGAAAGACTTGAAAAACATGATTTCTCTAAAATAGTAAATGATATATTTTCAGAAGTTTTAAAGGAACCTGTAAGAGTTGTATATAGTGTAGAACAAGGAACAGAAGAGGAAAAAGCTGAGGAAGCTGATTTAGAAGCTAGACTTTCAGGTATTATGGGTGATGGTCTAGAAATAGTTGAAGAATAGAATAAAATTGTAACCAAATAATAATGGTTAAGCATATAATCTAATATTATAGTAAATTTTTCAAAAATACTATATAATATTAAGGAGTTAATTTTTAAGGAGGATGTAAGTATGGCAAGAGGTGGATTTCCAGGCGGAATGGGAAACATGAATAATTTAATGAAGCAAGCACAAATGCTTCAAAAACAAATGCAATCAATGCAAGAGGAAATCGAAGCATCAGAATTCGAAGGCTCAGCTGGCGGCGGTGCAGTTGTTGCAAAAGTTAACGGAAAGAAAGAATTAATCGCACTTAATATAAAGCCAGAAGTTGTAGATCCAGATGATGTTGAAATGTTAGAAGATCTAGTTTTCTCAGCTGTTAAGCAAGCTTTAGAAAAAGCTTCTGAAGAAACTTCAGAAAAGATGGGTAAATTAACTGGTGGAATGGGAATGCCAGGATTATTCTAATAGAAATACTTATTAAATTTGAAAACTCTGCTGAAACTTCTCAGCGGAGTTTTTTATAAATAGAGAGAATTTAGTTTAAATAATAGGAGGAAAAAGGATGGAATTTTATCCAGTAGCTATAGAAAAGTTAATTGAAGAGTTTGCAAAGCTTCCTAGTATAGGAAAAAAATCAGCTCAAAGATTAACTTTACATATTTTAAATTTGCCAAAGGATGAGGTAGAGGAATTTGCAAATGCCTTAGTAAAAGCAAGAGGAACTATTAAATATTGTTCTGTATGTGGTAACTTTACAGATACAGATCCATGTGCAATATGTTCAAATCCTAATAGAGAAAAAGATATAATATGTGTGGTTGAACAACCTAAGGATATTATGACAATGGAAAAAGTTAAAGAATTTAATGGTTTATATCATGTTTTACATGGAACTATTTCTCCAATGCAAGGAAGAGGACCACAGGATATAAGAATAAGAGAATTAGTAGCAAGAATGAGCGGAGATGTAAAAGAGGTTATTGTAGCTACAAACCCTACTATTGAAGGGGAAGCTACAGCTATGTATATTTCAAAGATATTAAAGCCGTTAGATATTAAGGTTACTAGAATTGCAGCAGGAATCCCAGTTGGGGGAGATTTAGAGTATGCAGATGAAGTAACTTTATCTAAAGCCTTAGAAGGTAGAACTGTTATATAAAGATTATTTAGAGATTGTGATTCTAAATAAGAGCTAAATTATTTTATAATACAAATTGAGATTAAAATATAGTATTAAATCTTTATATCGGTAATTAAATAATATAAACACAAAGGAAATTAACTAGTTAAAAAAGTTAAAATACAAAGTTAAATCTTTATAACACCTGAATATAACTTGGACATTTTGGTAATAATTCCAAAAGAATAAGTTGGAGGTGTTAGTTATGGATAAAAAGAAAATTTCTGATTACTTAATAAAAAAGATAGATTATTCAAATCAAGATGAGGAAATATTAAAAGCTATTGAGCAAACCATACTAGAAATGGAGGTTGCAAGATCAGCTTTTCAAAATGCTTGTGATGATAAACTTATAGAATCTTTAATATATAAAGAGCAAGATATTAACGCTAGATATGAATACCTAATAAGAGAAGCTAAAAAAAGAGGTATAAAAGTTAGTATGGAACATATATTTAAGAATGCTAGGATAAGTATAATTTAAAAAGGTGGTAGATTTATGGATATAGGAGCGTTATCCTTAGATGATATAATTCTTCTAATTGTAGGAGTGCTTGTTGCAATATTAATTTTAAGATTAATATTTGGATCAATAGGGAAAATAATAGGCTTAGTTATTAATAGTGTCTTTGGGGCTATACTACTTATGATTGTTAATTACTTTGGAGCTTATTTTGGCATAACTATAGGAATAAACTTATTAACTGCTTTAATAGCAGGTATTTTAGGAATACCTGGAGTAGTTTTAATGATATTATTCCAAGTTTTTGTTAGATAAATATAAGAATTTATATAAATAAAAAAACAGGTGAAATCACCTGTTTTTTTATTTTTAGATGGGAGGAAACTTGCAAAGTAAGCAAGGAATGTATTAAGCACTTCTTCCTTTTCTAAGGAGAGGAGTAGTCAAAAAATGAAGAAGCAATTAATCACTCTTTATATTAATATATGTTTTTAAATAAAATTTGCTACTTAAAGAAATAAAAATCATAAAAATATATTTATAAAAGTATATTTATAGAGAATTTATACTTTAGTGAATGGAGAATTTTATGAAGAGTAATAACTTAATTCTAGATAAATACAAGTCTAGAGGGATTAGAGGATTAATAGTTTTAGGAATAGCTTATTTCTTTTTAATGGGAAATTACAGTATGATAAGATACTTTTTTCAGGCAGGGCAAGGGAATTTAGATATTTCCATAATAAATAAATGTTTTTCAATGGGGAGTGTAGATAAATTTTTATTATTTTTATTTTTAGTTTGGAGTGTTGGATTTTTATTTCAGGATAAGGAAAAGGAGCTAAAGGAAAATTTAGCTGTGGGAGAGGAGAATACAAAGAAATATTTCTTTTCTAAAGTTATTTTAATTTATGGAGTTTCCCTAATATCTATACTAATTAACATATTTATAAAATTAATTTTTTATATACCATATAGAAATTCTTTTAGTTTAGATAAGCTTATTATAAGTTTTCTTTATTTCATAGCATTAGGATTATTATTTACTTCCATAATTTTTACTATGAATTTAATTGTTAAGGATAGAATGTTTGCAGGAATCTTTCCAATATTCTTTATGGAGGGTTTAATTTTAATCTTTTCAGTAAGTGAGCTTTTAATTAGTGATAAACTTATTTGGGTAAGAAATTCTTTAGGTTTTATTGGTGAGAAAGTCTTATTAATTTTTAATTTATTAAATTTAGATTTTGATAAAAATTCCTTTTCTTTATGGAGACAGTTTATATTTATAATAATCTTAGTGTTAATTTCAGTATTACTTATTTATCTTTCAAGATTAATTTTAAAAATAATAAATTTTAAATATTTAGATAGACCATATTTCTTTGAAATACCTAGATATTTTATTTATATTTCTATGAGTATATTAATTGGATTTGTATTTGTAAATGCCATAGGATATTTAATTATAATGTTTATTCCAAGTGTAAGTTATGTTAAGGGAACTTTTATTGTTAACATAGCATCTTTAATTTCTATGGTTTTATTATTTGTTTTTTTAGAGATTTTATATAGAAGAAAGATATTAAATAAGGATTTAGTAGAAGATAATATTGAAGTATGCAATGAGATTCAACCTTATATAGGTGATTTTATTGAATTTGATGAAACTACAGGGTTTTTAGATAATAAGACAATTGATAAGGAAGAAAATTTTAATGATAGTTTATAAGATAAATGAGAATTAAGCAAATAGAGTAGTCTTCCTCTTAAACTTACAATTTAAATAAATATAATATTTATAAGAATCTTTTTGTTTTAAAGAAAAGATTAAAAGTGATATACTTTTAACTGTATGTAAGAGAGAAACAGGAGGTTTGTTATGGCTGTTGGAACAAGTATAAATTGTAAGTATTGTATAGATTTTAAGAATGATAGATGTGATGGAACAGAAAAAAATTGTCTTTGTAGACTTTGCCCTAGAAATTTAGGACAATGTATATGTGTAAAATACTGTAGAGAAACAGAGTCAGTTTTATTTTGGAATGATGAAGAGGAATAAATTAGTATAAAAAAACTTTCTTAGAAAATACTAAGCATATAGTATTGTTCTGAGAAAGGAGAATTTGTATGGCTATTAGTGAAGAATTTATAGATATAGCAGAAAATTGTGTTGATTATTCAGCTAGGCATAGAGAGGCAGTATCTTCAATGAATTCTTGTAAAAGCTGTTTAAATTGCAATGAGTTTCATAGTGGAACTTGTGAAAAGGAAATGGAGAATAAATTCAACATTTTACAGGATATGATTTAATTTATATTAAAAACCTTAATCAATATTTTGATTAAGGTTTTTGTTTTTAAAAATAATAAATCTTATTTTATATTAAGCCATTTTTAAAATCATTGATTTTAATATTGAAGTAGAGTTTTTAACTCCTATAGCTGTAAACTCAGCGAAGTCCATATGTGCTCCATTATTGGCATTATCAGATATTGATCTTATAACAACAAATGGAATATTGTTTAAGTAACAAACGTGAGCTATACTTCCACCTTCCATTTCACAAGCAGAAGCTCCAAATTCTTCTCCTAACCATTTAACCTTTTCTACACTAGCAACAAATTGGTCACCAGTAACTATTCTTCCAGTGAAGCTCTTTATTTCTTCATTTTCTTTACAAGCTTCTTCGCAAAGGTTAACTAATTCTTGTGAACATTTAAAATCAAATGTATCTAATCTTGGTATTTGTCCTATAGGATCTCCAAAGGCAGATGTGTCCATATCATATTGAACTAATGAGTTAGCTATAACAACATCTCCAGGATATATTTCCATGCCTATACCACCAGCAACACCAACGTTTATAACCTTATTAACTTTGTATTCACTTATTAATATTTGAGTACAAACTGCAGCATTAACCTTACCTATACCACATACAACGGCTACAACCTCTTGACCCCAAAGAGTACCTTGGTGGAAAGTCATATTAGCCTTAGTTTCTTTAGATTTTACTTCCATGTCTTTTAAAAGAATTTCTAATTCTTCGCTCATAGCGGCGATTATTCCTAAAGTCATTTTAAATTCCTCCTCAAATTAAATTCATAAAGTTATTATATATTAAAAAAAGATCATATCATAGAAATTTAGAAAGTAAATCAATTTAAAAACAAACTTTATAATTTTATTATTAATTAGAATTTACTTAAATTAGAGTTTAATCTAAGAAATTTTATATAAATTTTCTAGAGAGAAGTAAGTTTTTAAAAGAATTATATGTTAATATAAATGAAAAACTTTATTTATATTAAGTAGAATGTATATAATATTAATGAATTTGTGTGTTTATTAAGTATAAGAATAAACATTATAAGTTTGAGATATTTATTTTAGAACATATTATAGAGGATTAACATAGGGGAAATTTTATTAACTTAAGAAGGAGAGAAAGTTTATGTTACAACATTCATTGTCAAGAACAGAATTACTAATAGGTAAAGATGCTTTAGATAAATTAGCAAAGAGCAAAGTTATGGTATTTGGAGTTGGTGGAGTAGGAAGCTTTACTGTAGAAGCTTTAGCTAGAGCAGGAGTAGGAAACTTAATTTTAGTTGATGATGATACTGTTTGTTTAACAAATTTAAACAGACAAATACATGCTACATATAAAACTATAAGTAAAAACAAAGTAGAGGTTATGAAGGAAAGAGTTCTTTCAGTAAATAGAAATTGTAATGTGGAAACTATACAAGTTTTTGTTACTCCAGATAATTTAGAAGAAATAATACCAGATGATGTAGACTATGTGGTAGATGCTATTGATACTGTTTCAGCTAAGATAGCTCTTGCTGTTTATTGTGAACAAAAAGGAATAAAACTTATGAGTTCAATGGGAACTGGAAACAAATTAAATCCAGCAGAGTTTAAAGTAGCTGATATATATAATACAAAGGTATGTCCACTAGCTAAGGTTATGAGATATGAACTAAGAAAAAGAGGGGTTAAGAAATTAAAGGTTGTTTATTCAGAAGAAATGCCTAGAAAACCAAAGGTTGAAGATGTAGTTACTTGTAAAACAGGATGTGTTTGTACTGGTGGAACTAAAAAATGTTCAGCTAAAAGACAAATACCAGGAAGTGTATCTTTCGTGCCTCCAGTAGCTGGTATGATAATAGCATCAGAAGTGGTTAAAGATTTAATAAAAGAATATATTTAATATAGAGAATTTTGGGCTTTATCAAAATATAATAAAACTTATTTTGGTATGGGCCCATTTTCTATTTATAAAGGTTTTAATTTTAAAATATAAAGAAGTTTTTAATTATGTAGAGTAAGTATACATAATTAAGCACTATTCAATGTTTTTATGGTATAATTTTTATGTTTTTGTTTTTTATAAATAACTACTATAGATTATATATTTTTTATGGTTTAAAGTAGTATATTTTAATAATATAGATCTAATAAAGTTTTATTTATTTTAAATAATAAGGAGAAGTAATAATGAACAGTAAAAAGCAAAATTATGTTGCATTAGCTTTTCTATTTATAATGATGATTTTAGCAGCTATAGTTGAAAATACTAAAGGTATATTCATACCAGTATTTAAACAGGAATTTGGAGTTAACGATAATACTATAAGTAACTTACTTATTTCTACTTCAGCTGCTTATATGGTATTAACATTTATAGGTGGAATGCTTTGCGAAAAGTTTGGACAGAAAAAGGTATTTTTAGCTGGATTGATGGTGATATTTTTATCACTTATATTTTTATCTTTTACAAAAAACTATTTAATGTTATATACAGGAATGGTAATAAGTAGTGCTGGTATAGCTATGGTTGCAATATCATGTAACACAGTTCTTCCTATATTAGCATTAACGGCACAAAACGTAATAATGAATGTTATGCATGCTTGCTACGGGTTAGGCTCTTCAGTTGGCCAAGGATTATTTGGTTCATTAACTGCAAGAGGAGTTAACTGGAGAACTATGTATTTCTTTGTAGGTTTAGTTTACTTAGCAGTATTCATATGCTTTATATTCGTTAAAATACCTAGAACAGAAATAGTTAAAGAAAAAGATAAGATGACTATAATAGAAGCTTTATCAAATAAGGTAATAGTTGCCTATATGCTTGCCTTAGGATTATATGTATTTACAGAGCAAGGTATATCAAATTGGTTCGTAAATTACATGAAGTACGGTTATAATATAAATGAGCAAAAGGCAGGAATGTATTTATCACTATTTTTTGCTATATTCACCATAGGAAGACTATTTGGTGGATTTGTAGTAGAAAAAAGAGGATATTTCAATATATTATATAAAACATTAATAATAGGAGCTGCACTTTGTATCTTAGGTTTACTTTTAGGTAGAAACGGTATGGTGATAATATCTGTATCAGGATTATTCTTCTCAATAACATTCCCAACTACAGTTTTAACTATTAGTAAGGTTTTTGATAAGAATGTTGCATATATTACAGGTATTGTAATAACATCAGCTAGTTTAGTTGGTATGATTCTTAACAAGGCTATTGGATTGTTAAATGAAAGTGTTGGACCAGATAAGGCATTTTATATTATACCTGCAAGTGCAATTTTATCTGCCATTTTAATGTTCTACTTATACTTAAATACTAAGAAGAGGCTAGTAAAGTAAAAAATATAAATTGGAGAGTAGAGTATGTCTTTTGATAAAAATGTATTTATAGAAGCAATAAGAGGAAATGATAGGGAATACGTTGTAAAAGATAAAGTTGGCATAATACTAGGTAGATTTTTCTTGAAGGATTTAGATAGTAAAAATAAGAAAGTTGATGTTAAATTTAAATTTTACAAAGAAGATAACTATAAACTTATGAAAGAGACTTTAAGAAAGATTTTAAAGGTTTTATTTGCTGAAAAAGACATATATAAAATTAATCTTTTTGTTTCAGATATAAAAAACTTTAATGCTTATTTAGATTTAGGTTTTATGCTTGAGGGTATATTATCAGATAATGTATGTAACAATGGTATTCAGAAAGATGAATATATTATGGGGATAAATATAAATGACTTTAATGATAAGGTTAAATTAGTTCAGTTTCAATTAAATACTGAAAGATTAGCCCTTAGAAATTTAACTCCAGAGAATACAGAAGAAATGCTTGATTATTATATAAGAAATGAAGAGCATTTAAGACAGTATGAACCTACTAGAGATAGCGGTTTTTATACTTATGAAGGACAAAAGGAAATTTTAACAGAAAGTTTTAGACAGTTTATAGATGGGACTTCAATTGATTTAGGTATATTTAAAGATGAAAAACTAATAGGAAAAATAAAATTATCCAATATAGTCTATGGAATATTAAGAAATGCCTTTGTTGGATACTCCATAGATAAGGAGCATCAAGGAAAAGGCTATATGAAAGAAGCACTTAATACTGTATGTAGTTACGCTTTTGAAGAAATGGGTTTACATAGACTAGAGGCTTCAACCTTAATGGATAATTCTAGATCTCAAGGAGTATTAAAAGCTTGTGGATTTAATGAATTAGGTATTAGTGAAAAATACTTATACATTAATGGTGAATGGAGAGATCATAAAATATTTTATAAGGTGAACGATGACTTATAAGGCTTAAGGAGGAACAATGTTGTCTCTAAATACGAAAAATAATCTTTACAGAGAGATACTAGATAGGATAGATAGAGGAGGAAATTGGGAAATGATAGTTGTAGATGGAGTTGTTGGAGTAGGTAAAAGTACTTTAATGAACATCTTAGCAGAGAGAGGATTAATAGCTTATGAGGAACCTGTGGTGGACAATCCTATATTAGAAAAATTCTATTATGATAGGAATAGATATTCTTTTCCACTTCAAGTATTCTTTTTAAATAAAAGATTCAAGCATATAAAAGAAGCTGGACTTGTAGAAAATTCAGTTATGGATAGAAGTATATATGGAGATGTTATATTTGCTAAGATGTTATGTGAAAAGGGCGAAATGACAGTTGAGGAGTTTGAATTATATAAAGAGCTTTTAGAAAATATGCTAGAGCATGTTAAAGCACCAAAATTAATGGTATACCTAGAAATATCAGTAGATGAAGCTATGAAAAGAATTCAAAAAAGAGGTAGAGATTACGAGCAAGTAGTTGAAAGAGAATATTGGGAAAAGCTTAATAATGAGTATAGAGAGTATTTTGAAAACTATAACGTCTCTCCTATATTAAGAATAAATGTTGATGAGTTAGATTTTGAAAATGTACCAGAAGATAGAGAATATGTTTTAAATCTTATAGATGAGAAATTAAGCGAATTAGAAAATAATAAATAAGTTTATTTAAAAGAAGAGGATATTTAGTTATTCTCTTCTTTTTTATATTATTAAAGTATTTTTTATTTAAGTTGAGTAATTATATGAATATTTTAAAGAAAAAAAGGAATTATGATAAATGATTTATTATTAATTTAGGTTTTTACAAGGGTTAAACATACAAAACTATCCATAAATGAATAGTAATTGAATATAATATCTATAAACTTTTCCTAGTGTGTCAATATATGATATACAGAGAAAATAAAAGAATTTAAAAGATTAGTTTGGATGTTTTTCAAAAACTAAAGCAAAATTTAAATTAAATTAAAGAAATGATGTTAAGATAATACCTGTCACTAAGGACGGGCAACAAAAAAAGACAATAAGTTGAAAGAAAACAACTTAAAAAGTTTTTTAAAAAAAGTGTTGACAAAGTTCGAGGGTGATGATAAAATAAAGAAGTCGCTTGAAGGCGACGAAGAAATGGTCTTTGAAAATTAAACAGAAGATATTAACATAAACCAGCAATTCTTTTATAAGTAATATGAGTATAGATT